>JANXSF010000007.1 GCA_025352795.1 Acidobacteriota bacterium | reverse complement strand
TTTGGCTCCCCAGGTAGGACTCGAACCTACAACCACTCGGTTAACAGCCGAGTGCTCTACCATTGAGCTACTGAGGAGCATTCGTCGGAATCGACCCTTTCATTAAACCAAAAGCCTGCTTCTATGTCAAACGGTTGCTGGATGTGTTAGTTTGTATAGAATCCCAATGAATACCAGTACTTTGATTCGATTGGCTGCGCTGCTCACTCTTTCCTGTCCACTTTCCTTGGCCCAAGCTGCGGATGCAAAATGGCAGAAGGTCCTGGATATCCCCCGCCAATCCCAGCTTCGATTGCAAACTTTTGATCAGCAAACATTGCAAGGGACGTTGTTGTCTGCTGATGAAACCACCATTCGATTTACCCAGAAGGGCCAGCAGGTCAGCAAGCTTCGTCAGGAATTGGCGCGCATTGAAGTGTTGAACCCGTCTCGGCGTGTTCGCAATATCGCGATTGGAGCTGCGGTCGGTTTTGCAGTGGGAGTTGTCGCTGCCTTTGCGTCGTGTCCATCTTGCAAAGGCGAACAGTCTTCCGATGACTTCAACACCCGTCTCGCGCTAGGTGGTTTGGTTGGAGCAGGTGCCGGCGCTGGCATCGGCGCCTGGGGCTATGCTTACAAAACGGTCTATAAGGCCAAGAAACCGTAACCTAAAACTAAATGCGGATAAAAAGTTTACGCTGATACATCCAGTAACAAATCAACCACAGGACAATCAAAACCGCTCCACCTTCCAGAACGCTGACGAAGGCAATTCCGAATATCGAAAACACTTCCCGTCCAAAGTGGACCTTCAGCGATTCCCCAACGAATCGATCTATCAGATGCACCAGGCAGTACATTGCGATAGAGTTCACCCCAACCACAGTGAAGGGAAAAGTCCAGCTTCGCCATTGCTTCACATCAATCAGCCAGTAGAACAATAGCAATAGCCAGCACGTGCAGCCACCTGCGAACAGAGCCCAGGATGGAGTCCAGATACGCTTCACCATGGGGCAGATTCCCAGCACATCCAAAGCCCAACCAGCGATGATTCCAGCGGCACCAGCCTTCAGCAGGACCTTTATTTTTTCGTCGGAAGAATTATCTGACCGCAACAGTCCACCGGCTAGTAATCCGAAGATCATCGTCGCTAGGGACGGAATAAAATTGAGCGTCAAATAACCGCCACCATTGAAGACGAAAGGCTTAGAACGTGGGAACAGATTGAGAAACCACTGGTCAAACCAGGCGGCAAAATTGCTATTTTTATCCCAATGATTCGCAAAGCCATTCAGATGATGGGGCCACCCTTCGTCCACCCCTACAGCAGACCAATCGAAACCAGCGCCTGGGGCAGCGAATAGGGCGAAGAGCATCCAATAGCCAACCAGGATAACTGCGGCGGCTATACCTTGTATGCGCGCACTTTGCCATCCCAACCAAAACAGCACCGGGTAACCCAGTCCGATTTGTGTCAGCACATCCTCAAATGTGAAATTAGTTTGCGGCTTCCCCACGCTTCGCAAAAAGATACCGAGGGCCACCAGAGCGAAGGCTCGCCACAAGGTATGCAGCCACAGATCCCGATGCGTTTGTCCTTTAGCTTTACGGCTGGCAATTGACCACGGAAGGGCCACTCCTACCATGAACATGAAGGATGGCTGAATCAAATCCCACATAGACCATCCCGTCCACGCCACATGGCTCGTTTGAAAGGAAATGAATTGCCAAAAAGGATTGCCGGGAAACGAATCGGTGACACGTGAAATGCGCATGATTTCCGACGCCATGAACAGCATGGTGGCTCCACGATAAACGTCAAGTGCTGCCAGTCGTTCCTGTTTGGTTTCAATCATGATTTCTAGGCCGTCTGACGGTAGTAAAAAATCAAGTCAAGTTGCGGAGGAACATGGCCCATTGTGCGTAAAAAGCCTACAGCTTGACCACGATGGTGCGTCGCGTGGTTCACCATATGTAGAATAATTTGCCACAGCGGTTGATGATGTTGCTTACCCTTCAGGTCGATAAAGGTCACATCGCGAGCCAGCGAATCGTCTGTTTCTTTCGACAGAAGTTCCAGCCATCGTTGCCCATACTTGGGCCATTCGCTACTCAGCAGGGTAAGCGACTTTTCTTCGGGATCAAGGAACGATGCCCGTACCGATTCATCCACGCGGTGATACCAGGCCCGGTCCGCCGCAAAGCAGTGGGCCAGCGTTCCCACCACATTTTTATCGGCGGTCATAAAGTCACGTTGCAGTTCTTCTTCGGAAAGTGCAGCAGCAGCCTCCAACATGCGACCACTGGCCCATGCCGTATATCGTAAATGGCTTTCTAGAATTGCTTTGGTCATTCGGTCCTCATTCCTCTGCGCGCAAGGGACAAAGCAAATTATACAGCGGTTTTGAATTGCGTCGTGCCATAATATTGGCGAGGTTAACCCCAAATATGACACCTGAACAAGCTAAATTTCTATTAGACTACTCTTGCCCCACTCTGGTTAGCGAGTCGAAGATTACGCAAAAAGTGATCACCGCCATGCCCGCGGGACAGGAAGCCTATAAACCTTCCGACAAGTGCATGACCGCTTCCGAACTGGCCTATCACTTGGCTTCAGCCGATGTTTGGTTCCTGAATTCCATTGCCAGTGGGGCTTTTGTTGCTGGTGGTGATACCGGCGATAAGCCATCCACTCCGGAACAGATTGTTGCCTGGTACGAAACAAATTTCGCACCGGCGCTAGACAAGGTGAAAGCAATGACCCCAGATCAACTGGCGGCCAACATTAGTTTCTTCGGCATGATGGACGCCCCTGCCGTAAGCTATCTCAACTTCATGCTGCTGCACAGCGCTCACCATCGCGGACAATTGTCGTCCTATTTGCGACCAATGGGCGGCAAGGTTCCGGCCATCTACGGCGGCAGCGCCGATGAACCGATGAAGTAGTTTTCTGAGAGTGGCTGACGCCAAATAATAGTGGTCTGTGGATAGAAAGGAACTCCAGAATCTTTCAAGGATAAGGCATAAGGAAGCGAGCGCCTTGCTGGATTTAGAATTGTTTGATGGCCCGTACTACTTGGCTGGCTATTCGGTAGAGTGCGCCATCAAATCTTGTATTGCAAAGAAGACCAAGCGTTGGGAGTTCCCTGAGAAGAAAAGAGTAGATTCAAGCTATTCACATGATTTGAAGGATTTGTTAAGGGTAGCTGGTCTTTCCGATGAGCAGTTCAAGAGAGCTAAAGAGGAAACTTACTTCCTCAAAAATTGGGAAATTGTTCAGTCCTGGTCTGAGCAAAGCAGATATCGCAGGAGCACGAAAGATTCGACTAGGCAGATAATCGAAGCCATCCGGGACAGACAGCACGGTGTTATTTCATGGTTAAAACTTCACTGGTAAGCACAGAAATCGAAAGAGGTTCTGAGATCCTCGCAATGCTGGACCGCGCGGGGCTGAAGCTTCAGGTGCTTCTTTGGGCGTCTACTGACGAGCATGAAGATTGGAGACTAGTCTTCGCTTCGCGTAAGTTGGATCAACTCGGCATTGGCGAGGCTTATCTTCGGGTCCATCAGGTACTTGAATCCGAAGGGTTAACATTGCGCCAAACGCCCACTCTTATGATTTTCCGTACCACTGATCCATTCATCAAAGAGCTTCGCCGCACGTTTGGTAAGTCGAAAGATACGGAAGGGATGCGGTTGGGTGGTCAATTAATTGGTGATCGCTTCATTCAAGACGCATACGTCTATCGCATTGCCTAATTGCCATTTAATTTTTAAAATCATTGGTTCTTGAAGCAATACAACGCGGAACGGGTGCGCACGAACAACATGCCATCAACAATAGCTGGCGATGCAAATATATCGTCGTCCAGTTCGTTGATTTTCAAGATCTCCCATTCTGGTGCAGCCCGCAGAACAGTTACCTTTCCGCCTTGACTTGCCATGTAAATCTTGCCATCACCGCCAACGGGTGACGCCCAATATTGTTCCAATGCACCTGTCAATCGCGCCTGCTTGAAAACAGTTCCGTCTTCCGGATTTAGCGATGTCACCACTCCGCCATCCTTCACCAGAAACAATGCCCCCATATAAAGCAATGGTGACGCAGTGTTCGGTAGCGACTTCCGATAACGCCACAGCACATGCGAATCAGTCACATCCCCACGACCACCCAGACGTACTGCAAACACTGTGTTCTGTGCTTGCCGCCGAGCTGTCATGAAAAGCCATTCGTGCTCATCCAACGATAGATCGCGATTCAGATCCGCCTCCAGAAACGAACGTTTCTTCAATTGCTTGGGCGATTCATCTTCGGTGATCTTACCGTCTTTGTTCGTATCGTAGAGGGCCAGCGTTTCTTTCCAAGCAGGAACTTCCGGCGGAGTTTCCACATCGCCGCCAGACTCCCAGGAATTGATGTAAGCAATGTCACCCTCAATCACCGGTGCGCCTTTCAACTGCCAGGCCATGCCTCGAATCCACCACAACTTTTTCCCTGTGGTCAGTTCATATGCCGATGTGACGAAGGCTCCTGATGCCACCACCTCTGTCGGACCTGTTTTAGGACGCCAGATACTAGGCGTTGTATAGCCTCTTAAATTTTCCGGTCGCGAGGTGCGCCAGCGCTGTTTTCCAGTATCTTTGTCCAACGCCAGAATGTAGGAATCAGTATCCTGATCCACAATCAACAGCAACATGCCGTCAGCAATCACTGGAGAAGATCCATGTCCGTTAATGTTATTAAACGGCCCCAGGGGCAGCTTCCAACGCTCCACACCATCGGCGGTGTAGGAGATCAATCCGAAATCGCCAAAGAAGACATAGACATTCTTGCCATCGCTCGCCGGGCTGCCCGATACGGCGGAGTTAGTCTTGTTCATCTCCTCCATACGAGGTCGGGGAGCTTCACGACGCCATAACTCTTTCCCGGTTTTTCGATCCAAGCCGATCGTGTAAATCTTCTGACCATCTTCCGCCGTTAGGTAAATCCGCGTTCCTGCCAGCACTGGCGAAGAGTGTCCACGTGGCACAGCGGTTTTCCAAACCACATTCTTGTTCGGTCCAAATTCCACCGGAAGGTTCTTGTCAGCAGAAATCCCCTTGGCATTCACACCGCGATACTGCGGCCAATCGGCAGCCTGCATGGCCAACATGGAAAGCGCAATCAAGGCAATGCGCATTTGCTATTCCTTCTTGCCGAAACAGTAAAGATTTTGATGAGTGCGGATGTATAGTTTGCCATCGTCAAACGCCGGCGATGCATTCACGTCTTCGTTCAACGCAATTGTCCGTTCCACTTCCCAGGCCGCACCGGGCTTGATGACGCTTACCTTACCTTCATGGCTGATGGTGAAAATTTTTCCATTGGCCGCACCTGGCGACGAAAAATAATCGCCCGGCGCATCAGTCAGCCGCGCTTGCTTCAACACCTTGCCAGTCTTTGCATCCAGTGCCGTCATAATGCCGCTTTCTTTCACAATGTACAGAATGCCTTCGTAGAGCAATGGAGAAGGAACGTTGGGCAAAGATTTGTAATAGCTCCACAAAGTATTTGGCTTGGTCATGTCTCCTTTGCCGCCTAGTTTGAAGGCATGCACCGCATTTACAGCTTTCTTACGGCCTTGATACAACTTCCAATCGCGCTCTTCTAAAAAGCCGCTGCGATCCAAATCGAAAGATTCCCATTGGTTCACTATTTTCTTATCGGGGATCTCTTCTTTGGAAAGTTTCCCGTCGCCATTTTTATCCCACTTGGCTAGGTACTCCTTGAAATCGGCAATGTCTTCCTGGCTACCTTGGTCAGCATCGCCAGCCCATCCCAATACATAAATATTGTCTTTATCCATTACAGGCGTGGGTTTCAGTTGCCAGGTCAGTCCGTCGATCCACCAGATGGGCTCGCCTGTTTCCACCGAATAAGAAACCAGTCGGGTGCTTCCGGCAACAATCACTTCCAGCGGCGAGTTCGCAGGCTTATACAAAACAGGAGTTGAAAATCCGCGAGAAAATTCCGCCCTGTCCCGGCGCCAGATAATTTTTCCGGTCTCCAAACTCACGCTAATAAAAAAGGATTCACTTTCGGCATCGCAGTTCAAAAGCAGTTTACCGTTGGCTAGCACCGGGGAACTGGACATTCCCATAGGTGTATTGAATGGACCTAAGGGAAGCCGCCAACGTTCCTTGCCATCTTTGGTGAAAGAGATGAGACCAAAATCGGTGAAGAAGACATAAACGTTGTCTCCATCCGTCACCGGACTGGCACTGGCGGGGCCGTTGGCTTTGTGTAGTTCCCCTTTACGCGGACGGGGCACCTGCTTGCGCCAAAGCTCCGTGCCTGTCTTCCTATCCAGCCCGATCACAAACAGATTTTCGTTTTCGTGTGCCGTTAAGAAAATTCGATCCGGGCTAAACACTGGAGACGAATGCCCAGGCGGTAACGGCGTCTTCCAAAGAACGTTTTGGTCAACGCCAAATACAACCGGTACGCCTTTGGCATCGGAAACGCCAGACCCGTTAGGACCACGAAATTGTCTCCATTCGCTTGCGGCAAAGCTTAGCGGAAGAATAGTAAATGCAAGCAGGAAAGCTGTGCGCATGATCCGATCATCATACACCAGCCAGCAGGGAAACTTACTTACCGATGCGGAAGCAGGCCATTTCAGTAGTGTTGCGAACCAGCAATAAACCGTTGTCGATGGAGGGCACGTTCCAGGTTTTTCCACTAATAGCCGGGAACTTCGCCAGTTCCTGATGGCCCTCAGGCGTGGCCTTTACCAGCACCAAATCGCCACCTTCACTGAGTATCACCAAATGCCCATCGGACAAAAGCAGTTGGCCATAACCGTAACGACCACCCTTCCACTTCAGCTCCCCAGTGCGCGCGTCCATGCAAGCCAGAATTGCTTCATCGAAACCATAGATGTTTCCCTGGTATAAAACAGAACTGGAAAACTTGTTCTTCATCTTAGTATTGTTCCAAACCCCGTGGGCGCTCAGTTTATCTTCCGTCTTGGTTAACTCAACCAAGGCCGCACCATGGCCATAACCTGCCGAAATAAAGAAATGTTTGTCGTCCACAATAATGGGTTGCGCAGCGTTTACGTCATACTCCGTGGTCCATGGATATTCCCACAACAGTTCCCCATCTTCAGGCTTCAAACCGATTGCGCGCGATGCCGTCACGGTGATGATTTGGCGTACGCCGCCAAGCTTCACTAACATCGGAGTTGTGTAGGCCTGTTGATCGTTCAACACGCTCCACACACGAGCTCCGGTCAATTTGTTGTAAGCCACAATGGATTTGCCTTTGTTGCCACCCGGCTGAACAATCACTTTATCGTCAACGATGAGTGGGGATGACGACATGGCCCAGGTTAAATTCTGCGCATCGTTATCGGCAAGAATATTCTTGTTCCATTTCAACTTACCGGTAGTTGCATCCACCACGCGAAGTTCACCAGTAGCCCCCATTGAATAGATGAGGCCCTGATGATAAGTCGGCGTTGCTCTTGGACCAGGGCCACCCATCGATTCCTGAAAATCCGCATCGTAAGCATGAACCCACAATTCACGGCCAGTCTTCAAGTCATAAGCAGTCACCGCTTCTTTCGCTCGCCTCTGTTCAATGGTGTAAGCCACTCCGCCTGCAACCACAAAGCCAGCCCAACCGCCACCAATCGGCTGCTTCCACAAACGCTGTAAGCCTTGTTTAGGCCATGCCGTCAAAATGGGAGCTTGCGAATAAATTCCATCCCGATTAGGACCACGGTAGTCTGTCCAATACGGCGCCGAAGTTGGCGCGGCCATTGGTATGAGTGACGGTAAGGCTGAATTGCTTGAAGTTTCCGTGGCCACTTGTGCAGTTTTATCTGAAGCGTTTTTCTGTGCAGCTGACAGTGCAAAAACGTCAGCTTGCGTGGCTTCAATTTGAGGGACAGGAGTTTCTGCTTGCTTAGCTCGATTTTCTTCCACCCGCGCATAGTTCGATTCCGGCATGCCCGATCGGATCATTGGTTTCATGCCGCTGCCATCCAGTTCCAGATGCAGGTCCAACCAATAAAATGCGTGAGCAGCGGCAAACACCAATACCAACAGGCTTACCAACAGCTTCTTGACAATTCCCGAATTTGGATTCATCCAATGAAGAGCCAAACCGAGAGGGGGCAAAACCATTGAGCTGATCCAACGCGCCCATCCGGAGTTATACCACTTTGTTTCCATGTAACTTCTAGTTTACCGCCACCACCACATCTCTTTAAGGGTAAGATAAGTAAATTCAACCATGAGTCAGACCGACCTAAACGCAAAAAAAAGCGCTGCCCGCAAGGCTCTTGACGCTCACGTCCGCAAGATTGTGAACTGGCACTTTGATCCAGAAACAGGATGTCCGTTTTGGCTCAATTGGGCCAAGCAAAATAAATGGGATCCTCGTAAAGACGTCAAAGGTTATGACGATCTGGATCGTTTTGGAAATTTCCAGGATGAATGGCTGCGCGGTGGCCCTGTGCGCAAATGGGTGCCCAAAGCCTATGCCAATTCCCCAATTTCCATTTTTGAAACGGGTGGGTCCACAGGCGTGCCCAAAGCTCGGATCAACTACAACGACTTCCGCATAGATTACGAAAACTTTTCCGAAACTCTTCCCGATAAATTTTTCCCAAAGGGTGCCAACTGGCTGTCGCTAGGACCCACCGGACCTCGCCGATTGCGGATGGCTGTGGAGCATTTATGCCAGCATCGCGGCGGCATCTGCTTCATGGTTGATCTTGATCCGCGCTGGGTAATTAAAGTGATGCGTCGGGGCATGATTCAGGAAGCCGAACTCTATAAGCAACACGTGGTGGATCAAGGTCTGACCCTGCTCAAAGCCCACGACATCAACTGCATGTTCACCACCCCCAAGCTGCTGGAAGCCATCTGTGAAAAGGTTTCCCTGAAGAAGCTTGGCATTAAAGGTATCTTCTGCGGTGGCACGGAGATGACTCCGCAGTTCCATCGCTTCGCCGTGGAAGAATTGCTGGAAGGCATTTATTTCGCGCCCACCTACGGCAACACCTTGATGGGCCTGGCAACGCATAAAGCACCAACAAAAGCTGATAATTGGGCCATCATCTACTATCCACCAGCCCCGCGCGCAGTGCTTGAAGTTGTGGACCCTGACAACACCTCGAAGCTTGTTGAATATGGTGCCACCGGTCGAGTCCGCTTGACCACACTCACCAAAGAATTCTTCGTCCCTCGCTTTCTGGAACGCGATGAGTGCGAACGCGAAGCACCTTGTGATCAGTACCCGTGGGATGGTGTTCGTAACGTTCGTCCCTTCTCTCGCTTTCAGAAAAACGTGGTGGAGGGGGTCTACTAATGCTGCACATTCCAATCTTGCGCAAAGGCGAACCTTACCGCAGTGTGGAAATTGAGAGGGCAGTCCACTACCGCACTCGCGAACCTTATGTTCAATATTCGCGCGCCAATGTGGGTTTAGTGCGTCGTGATCTTTCCACGCAGGCTCAAGCCCAGAAAATCCTTGCTGGTTTCTCCATCGCCGAGTTGATGGCCATCTCAATCAAGGCGGGCAAACACTTTGGGGAAGATGACTTGCCGCTTGGTGATTCCGTGCAATCTCCACAGCAATACGTGGAATCTGTTTGCGCAACCACTGGCCTTCCCTGGGTGATGGTGCGTCGTAACCTGACCAAGATTCGCGGTGTGATGGAAGAAATTGAAACAGTATTGCGCGGCCTGACGCGTCTGCCCGACCTCAGTGTACTGGACAAAGGCTTCGGTAATTTTGAAGGTCAGGCAGTAAGCTTCTACCCCCGTGGTGATTCCTTGGGCGTCATTCTGCCCAGCAATTCCCCTGGTGTGCATGCGTTATGGGTTCCGGCCCTTTCCATGAAGACGCCGTTGATTTTGAAACCAGGCAGCGCCGAACCATGGTCCCCCTATCGCATTGCCCAAGCGTTCATCAAAGCAGGCTTGCCCAAAGAAGTTTTCGGATACTATCCAACAGACCACGCCGGTGGTGGAGAAATTCTGCGACGTTGCGGACGCGGCATGCTGTTCGGTGACGTAGGGGCTGCCAAAGCATGGCAAGGCGATCCTCGCATTGAAATTCACGGCCCCGGCTATAGCAAGATTATTATTGGTGAAGATCAGGCCGATAATTGGGAAAAGTACCTGGACGTGATGGTGGAATCCATTGTTCAAAACTCAGGTCGTTCCTGCGTTAACGCCTCTAGCGTTTGGGTCACCAAGCATTCCAGAAAAATCGCTGAAGCACTCGCAGAGCGCCTTGCCAAGGTGATGCCACGGGATGAAAGTGATCCGCGCGCAGAGATTGCACCCTTCGCTAATGCCGATGTGGCACGACGCTTGAGCAGCGTAATTGACGGCGATATGGATAGTGATTCCGTAGATGTCACTGCCCAATATCGCGACGGTTCGCGCGTTGCAGAATTCCAAAACTGCACATACTTGTTACCCACCATCATCCATGTGAATTCGTCGCAACACGCATTGGCGAATCGGGAATTTCTGTTCCCGTTTGCGAGTGTGGTGCAGGTGAAGCAGAGTGAACTTCCAGAAGTTTGCGGTCCTACTCTGGTAGCCACCGTACTTACGGAAGATCAAAATCTAACCACGCGCCTGCTATCTTCGGCACACATTGGTCGCTTGAATATTGGGCCAATCTCAACCATGAAAATCAGTTGGGATCAGCCGCACGAAGGAAACCTGTTCGATCATTTGTATGCCCGTCGCGCCTTTCAAATGGCGTCATGAGAATACTGCAGATCACGGCCGGTGCCGCAGCCATGTACTGCGGCAGTTGTCTGAAAGACAACGCCTTGGCCACAGAGTTGATGGCTCTGGGTCACGACGTTGTCTTGTTGCCTTTTTATACGCCAACACTCACCGACGAACAGAATGTGTCCAGTGGGAAAGTTTTCTTCGGCGGTATCAGTGTTTATCTGCAGCAAACAATTCCACTATTCCGCAAGCTTCCCAGACTGTTCGATAAGCTATTCGATTCTGACTTCGCCCTCAAAGCCGCTTCCCGACAATCCCTTGCCGTTGATCCAAAGTTCCTCGGCGAAATGACTGTGGGCGTGCTGGAAGGCGCTGCAGGCCCCCTTTCTAAGGAATTCTCTAAACTCACAGAATGGCTAAGCACAGAGCCGCATTACGACGTCATCAGCATCCCCTACACGCTGTTGATCTCTCTGGCGCCAGCCATGCGCAAGGTCGCCCCGCAATCAAAAATAGTCTGCGTTCTACAAGGTGAAGATCTTTTTCTGGACGGCCTGATTGAACCCTATCGATCTCGCGCCATGGCACTGCTTCGACAGTATCTTCCTGATGTGGACTTGTTTGTTTCCGTCAGCGAATATTACGCTGGCTTCATGGCGAGTTACTTGGGAATCGAACCTGACCGCATTGCAACTGTTCCCATTGGGATTCACGCCCAGGACTTTGCCGCAGCGCAACAGCTTCGATCAGTGCCACCTTACAAGATCGGATTTTTTGCACGCATCGCGCCTGAAAAAGGATTGCACAATCTGTGCGAAGCATATCGTGTGTTGCGAACCATGCCCGGCGTCCCACCAACGTCGCTGGAAGTGGCTGGCTACTTACTAACAGAGCATCAAGGCTACTTGGCAGGCATTCAAAGCAAGATGCAAGCATGGGGCTTGGCCGATCACTTTCATTTCCGAGGCGCACTGGATCGCAACGAAAAAGCAGAGTTCCTGCGTGGGCTGGATGTCTTCAGCGTCCCTACCGATTACCACGAACCCAAAGGCCTTTTCCTGTTAGAGGCAATGGCATCAAGTGTTCCAGTGGTGCAACCAAGGCACGGAGCATTTCCTGAATTGCTCGCCAAAACTGGTGGAGGCTTGTTAGTGGAACCAGGCAATCCACAAGCGCTGGCGAGTGGCATACTAGAGTTTCTGAAAGATCGTGAAGCAGCAAGCGCAGTGGCCCAGGCAGGTGCAGCCGGAGTTCGACAGCATTTCACTGCGCGTCGCATGGCACAGCAAACGGTGGCAGCATTTGAATCGCTTGCCGAATAGAGAATTGAAGGGTGTGCGTACATGTTGGTAGTGTCATCGTTGTCTAAAGAATATTCTTCCGGTGCAGGTTCGGTGCGGGTGCTGGATGGAGTATCTTTTGAATTGCATCGTGGAGACTCCGCCGCCATCATGGGACCATCTGGATGCGGCAAGAGCACGCTCCTGCACATTCTGGGAGCTCTCGACGTGCCCACTTCGGGAACTGTTACGTTAGACGGACAGAATCCCTTTGCACTCGGGGAAGCAGCACAAGCACTGTACCGCAATGATCGTATTGGCTTCGTGTTTCAAGACCATTGCCTGCTGCCGCAGTGCAGCGTCTTGGAAAATATTCTGGCACCGACGCTGATTGCCAAATCAGATTCAGGCGTAAAAGATCGAGCCAAGTTTTTGATTGACCGCGTAGGATTGGCATCCCGCGCAAATCATAAACCAGGCGAACTTTCCGGTGGTGAAAAGCAGCGCGTGGCCATTGCTCGTGCCTTGATACGCAACCCGATATTGTTGCTGGCGGACGAACCAACAGGCAATCTGGATGAGGCCACCGCATCATCCATCGCCAACTTGTTGTTTGAACTTCACAACGAAAACCGAACCATTCTTTTAACCGTCACCCATTCTGCTGATCTTGGAGCGCGCTTCCCCATTGGGTTCCGCATGCACAATGGAATTTTGGCAAGGTCATGATAGAACTCATCTTCCGCAATTTGAAATTTTATTGGCGGACGAATCTGGCCGTAGTCTTAGGGTTGGCCGTCGCTACCGGGGTGCTTGCCGGAGCGTTGATGACGGGTGAATCCGTCCGTCGCAGTCTGTTGCAACTGGCTGTTGGAAGATTGGGAAATACTGGGGTTACGGTAAGTGGACGTCAACCGTTTCGCGAAGCATTGGCGGGGGAATTGAAGGGCGTTCCCATGATTCAGATGGAAGCCATCGCCCAGCACCAAACTTCCGGCAGACGCGCTGCAAAGGTCTTCGTATTCGGTGTGGATGATCGGTTCTGGAAATTTCAAGGTTGGGCCGGGGAAGCACCATCAGCGCGTCAGGTGTTATTAAGTGACGCACTCGCCACAGAGTTGTCCGCAGCAGACGGCGATTCCGTTCTGCTACGCGTAGAAAAGCCTTCAGAGATTCCGCAAGAAACGTTGCACGGTCGTCGTGAGGACGCCTCACGTTCCATGCGCTTCACGTTCAAAGGTATTGCCCCGGAGTTTTCACTGGAACCACGACAGGGAGCCATTTTAGCCGCATACGTTCCCTTATCACGATTGCAACAGGAGTTGGATGTCGCCAGCAAAATCAATGCTATTTTGTTGGCTGAAACAGTCAATGTCGAAGCTACCCTGCGCAATCAGTTTGCATTAGAGGACGTCGGATTGCGGCTTCGACCAATCGACAACTGCCAGTGCGTTCAGCTTGAAAACGGCGCAGGCTTGCTTACGGATGAGCAAGTGAAAATCGCTTTGGCCGAAGCGAAGAAGTTGGGTCTGCGCGCCCAACCTATTCTTACCTATCTAGTAAATTTCACAGCCAAAGGCACCAGGCAGTTTCCCTACTCATTGATCACCGCAATGGACCTGCCAGCCTTTACTGCGGCAAAAACGAAAAACACTCCTATTGTTTTAACCGATTGGGCGGCGCGTGATTTGGGCGCTAAGCTTGGGGACATTATCAACCTGGAATCTTTCGTCTGGAAACAGGAAGGTCGCTTGGGGACAGAGAGGCATCAGGCTGAAGTTGCCGGAATTGTGCCGCTCAATGGCGGCCCCGCAGATCGCGGCATGGCTCCAGATTACCCTGGAATCAGCGATTCTGACGATCTCAGCCAGTGGAATCCACCCTTCCCTATGGATCTAAATAAGGTGCGCTCAGTTGACGAAGACTTCTGGCACAAGTACAAGACTACTCCAAAAATGTTTGTACCTTTGGCTGCGGGCCAGCAATGGTGGGGGTCGCGACACGGCCAAGTTTCCGGGATACGAATCTATCCGCAAGATGCCAGGTTTGAAGCAGCATTGCGCCGCGCCATTGACCCTGTAACTGCTGGAATTACAATATCGAATATCCGCAAAGAAACGCTGGCTGCATCTACAGGATCCACCGATTTTGGCGAATACTTTACCTACTTCAGTTCCTTCCTGATGTACGCCGCGCTCATACTGGCAGGGCTTTTCTTCAAGTTAGGAGTCGACCAACGGCTAAAGGAAATCGGCTTGCTCCGTAGCATCGGCTTCTCTATGGCGAAAGTCCGTTGGTTATTTTTAGGCGAAGGTTTTATCTTGTCACTCATCGGGGCAGGGTTAGGTTCACTCTTCGCCATTGGCTTCGCCTGGTTCATATTATTTGGCCTGCGAACCTGGTGGACAGGCGCGGTTGGCACCAAAGCCTTAGCATTGCACATCACCCCGGAAGCCCTTGCTGGAGGCGCAATCGGCGGCTTGATTGCCGGTCTGATTGCACTGCTGCTTTCCCTGCGCAAAATTCCAGCAGCCACACCCAAAGGGCTACTCAGCGGTCGTGTGGATTCTGCGGTGCCTACGCGTCCGGCATTGCTCATCACCTTGGCAGCTGCCTTCGGAGCAATTGCCCTGGCCCTACTTGGAGCCTCCGCTGCCGGTCGCATCCCGAACAGTGCGGGATTTTTTGGTGGAGGCGTTTGCAGCCTCATCTCATTACTGATTTGCTTCCGTCTGTGGCTTGGGTCCGCTAAACAGGCAGCGGTCAAAGGTTCCGGCATCCTCGCGCTGGTGCGCTTAGGGATGCGTAATGCATCGGAACGTCCAGTGCGTAGCGTGCTGTCCGTTGCCTTGATTTCCTCCGCCACCTTCCTGCTGATTTCTGTCGATTCCTTCCGTCACTCGCCCCACTCTCAGAAGTTAGACACTACATCAGGCAATGGTGGCTATGCTCTGCTGGCCGAATCGCAGACTCCCATTTATCACAACCTGGATCTGCCTGACGCTCGTGCGGAATTGAATCTGCCCCCGGCAATTTTCTCTCAATGGCACATCACCAGCTTCCGCTTGAAACCTGGCGAAGAAGCCAGTTGCCTGAACCTTTACCGTCCTGGCAATCCCAAAGTGCTAGGAGCTCCAGAGCCGTTCCTGCGCGCCGGGCGCTTCAGCTTCGGCGAATCGTTGGCTCAAAATGAGGAACAAAAAATCAATCCCTGGCTTCTGTTGACAGCCGATCCAGTGAACGGCGCCATTCCAGCGGCCATCGATTTCAACTCCATGGAATATGTGCTGCATAAAAAGTTGGGCGATGAAATCACCGTCAACGGAACTAAGCTCCGCTTGGTAGCCGCACTGTCCGATAGTATTTTTCAAGGTGAATTAGTAATCGCCGAAAAGCCATTCTTGAAAGCGTTTCCCGAATCCGAAGGGTTCCGATTCTTCCTGCTCAATGGCCCTGAAGATCAAGCGCCAAAGATCACTGCGGCATTGGAAGAATCGCTGGCTGACTCGGGGTTTGATGCGTCGCCTACGGAAGATAAGTTAGCCCGCTTCCACGCTGTGGAGAATGCCTACCTTTCCACATTTCAAATGCTGGGCATGTTGGGATTACTGCTAGGCACCATCGGCTTATCCGCTGTGCTTCTGCGAAATGTGCTGGAACGTCGTCGCGAATTGGCATTGCTTAAAGCCGTAGGATTCGCACCGCTACAATTGGGTTGGGTGGTCTTTGCTGAAAATGGTTTGTTACTTTTAATGGGGCTGGGTATAGGGTTGGCCGCAGCTATGCTCGCCGTGGCACCTGTAATCAAGGGCAACGGAGCATCCATTTTGTCAATGGTGAAGCTGCTGGGTCTGGTTTTGTTTGTCGGACTGAGCAGCGCACTGTTAGCCATGCGTGCGGCCATTCGTTCGCCATTGTTGGCTGCATTACGAAGTGAATAACTTATACGTATGCAAAACTTTAGAATCGCACTGCTCTGCTTCGCATGGACCCGCCTCTACGCCCAAGGACCTGCCAATGTCGTGGTAATCGTCAACAGCACTTCCGCTGACTCTCGCCAAATCGCTGAGTATTACATTCAAGCGCGCAAAATTCCGCCCACCAATATCTGCCGCATCAACACCACTTCCGATGAATTGATTGACCGCGCAAAATTCCGAAAAGAAATCGCCGAGCCCATGAAGACCTGCCTTCAACAACGCAAGCTCATCGAACAAGCTTTGTACCTTGTCACTACCTTGGGCATTCCGTTAAAAATCCAAAGCACAACCACAGGCATAACCTCCGACGGTGCCAGTGTCGATTCTGAATTGACCATGCTCTATCCAGAACTAAAAGGCGCTGCACCCCACGCCTTAAATGGGCCCATTAACAATCCCTTTTTTCGCCAAAGGGATGCCCCGTTCACTCATCCACGATTTCCAATTTATATGGTGACGCGGCTAGCCGCATACAATGTTGCCGAAGTGAAGGCTATGATTGATCGCGGGTTGAAAGCCCGCAACGTTGGCAAGTTCGTGATTGACATGCCCGACCCCGAAGATCGTGAAGGGAATAACTGGCTGCGCGATGCTGCTCTGCTGCTGCCGAAAGATCGTGTGATCTTCGACGAAACACCCAATGTTCTCTACAATCAAAAGCAAGTGATCGGCTACGCTGCCTGGGGATCCAATGATCGCAATCGCAAGCAACGCTGGCTGAATTTTGAATGGTTACCAGGGGCCATCGCCACGGAATATGTTTCCACTAACGCGCGGACTTTCACCAGGCCCCCAGACAATTGGAACATTTCCTGGTGGGACCAAAAAGGCAAAATCCCCTGGTTCTTTGGCTCTCCGCAAACCATGTCTGCCGATTACATTCACGAAGGCGCAACTGGAATCAATGGCAATGTAGATGAACCGTATCTTAAACTTTGCCCCTGGCCGCAATTCGTTTTAGTTTCTTATTTTAATGGGCGCAACTTAGCAGATAGTTACTATTCAGGCATCCCTGGGCTTAGTTGGATGACCATTGTCATTGGCGATCCACTTACTAAATTGCAGTAAGTCAGTTCAACTTGCGGCGAGTTTTCAAATCGAACTTTTCTCCAGCCGAAAGAAAGTAGTAGGGCTTGCCATCGGCCCCAGGGGTGTTGATATCGTAAATGGCTACCTTACTTTCACCCACCACTTGAAACATTGCACCATGAACTTCAATGGCAGTTGCTTCATCAATGCCAATGCCTAACAGTTCAGGATGCGCGGCAATCACGCTCACCAAATCGTTCACCCGTTTCCGTGTCAGAAGATGTTGATCCACCGCCACTGGACGCAGAAATCCGAACCCTTCTTCATAGCCTTTGGCCATCATCACGGTGTTCCCTTCCCTGGCCCCGCGAACCATATAGGAAGCCTGAATACTGGCACCCGCCGACGATCCCGCAATCACTCCACCACGATCCAGCAGCGCTTCCAGTTCGCGATGCGTGCGCGTGTTGAGGTAAGAATCCACCAGTCGCCATTGCCGACCTCCACCAATCCAAACACCCCGAGTCTTCTTAATCGGCGCAGCGAATTGTTCGGTATCGGCCAGTTTGTGATCCCGTGTATGCAGCAGCGTGATGTTGCTAAAGCCAGCTTTTTTCAAAACACTTACTTCCACCGTATGTTCGTCGTAGCTATCCGGATCACCAGCGGTTGGGATGAAGATGATGGGGGCATCGTACCCTCCAGCCAAGTCCGCGAAGCGATCAAAAATCGCCTTCCCCACCGAACCTCCTCCAATCACAACCAACGAACCTTTTGCTGGACCCGACGCCGGTGCATAAACCTGGGCATTGGTTTGGGCGAAGGTAGAAGTTGCCAATACCAATAGAAATAGAACTGGAGCGATATTTGGAGCCATAGATGCGATCATAGCAACATGTTCTCATCCCGTCTGGTCTGGGGGACTGGTCAAAACAAATTGATGGCGGCACTCGATGCTTGTCGAACCGCAGGAAAGCAAGTTCTGGACCTGACCCAATCGAATCCAACCCAGGCAGGCATTCTTTATCCAGCTAACTTGCTACACGCTTTCAATGATGCAAGAGCCCTGCATTACGATCCCGATCCGCGTGGTCTACTGTTCGCCCGGCAGTGCGTTGCCAGGCATGTTGAGAGCCGTGTAGACCAAATTATGCTCACCGCATCCACCAGCGAAGCCTATGCCTGGTTGTTTAAACTGCTGTGCGACCCCGGTGACGAAGTGTTGGTTCCCCGCCCTTCCTACCCGCTGCTGGATTATTTGGCAGCTCTGGAATCGGTAGTTGTGAAACAGTACCCGCTGCGATACCACGAAGGCTGGTGGCTTGATTTTGAAGATTTAGAACGTGCCATTACGCCGCGCACTCGTGCCCTTGTTCTAGTGAATCCGAACAACCCCACCGGGTCTTATTTGAAGCGCAATGAACTGCATCAACTAAATGTACTTTGCAGCAAGCACGACTTAGCAATCATCTCCGACGAAGTATTTTCCGGCTACAGCTTGTGTGAAGATTCGACACGCATCGCAACATTGGTAGGTAATTCGGACGCACTAACCTTCTGCCTGAATGGACTTTCGAAGTTAATCGGTCTGCCGCAAATGAAGCTAGGGTGGATGATCGCCAGCGGTCCACACCATGAGGAAGCATTATCCAAACTGGAGTTGATTGCCGATACCTACCTCAGCGTTGGAACCCCGGTGCAGTATGCTCTGCCCACACTGCTTGCGCTTCAAGAAAATATTCAAGACCAGATCAGGCAACGGTGCACAATGAATTTGGCTTGTTTGGAAGCCAATGCAAAACCTCTTAGAGTGGAAGGGGGTTGGTACGCAACAATCGAAGTGCCGCAGAAACTGAGTGGAGAAGAGTCGGCGCTGCACCTGCTCACTAAACATGGCGTGCTAACTCAACCCGGATATTTTTACGACTTCGACCAGGACCGTTATCTGGTGCTCAGCCTACTTACCGAACCCGGCACGTTCGCAGAAGGAACGCGCCGGATGCTGGCAGAACTTACTGCTTAATCACCGTGCCATCGCGACGACGAATTTCACCCCAACCACCGTTGAGATCCTTCCGCTCACCACGTTCTCCATAACCGAACGGATATTTCTTAGCAGCCTTTTCATCCACTTCAATGCCCCAACCGGGCTTTTCATTGGCGTACAAGAATCCATTCTTCATTTCCGGGCAGCCTGAAAACACTTCCTGCACTCGTTCGTTGAACGGCGAATATTCCTGGATCCCAAAGTTATAGCTCACCAAATCAAGCGCTACATTGGCGGCATGGCCGATGGGGCTAACGTCGCCAGGCCCGTGCCAAGCCGTCTTCACTCCATGGATTTCACCAAGAATTGCGATCTTGCGCGAAGGCGTCAAACCACCCGCTTGGGAAACATGCACGCGAATATAATCAATCAAACGTTCCGTAATCAGCGGTGACCATTCATGCGGGCTGTTAAACAACTCGCCCATAGCAATGGGAGTTGTGCACTGATTGCGCATCAACCGGAACCACTGAATATCTTCCGGCGATAGCGGATCTTCGAAGAAAAACAGCTTGAACTGTTCCACGTCTTTGGCGAACTGCACGGCTTGCGTTGGGCTCACCCGCTCATGAACGTCGTGCAGCAACTCTATTTCATCGCCCAGTTCCTTGCGGCACGCTTCAAACAATTTCAACGCCCGTCGCATATAATCACGAGGTTCAAACACCGGGCCATTGTGCAAAGACATCACCTTCACATCGTTGCGACCCGCCCCGTACCCTGCTTGCCCTGGCACGCCGATCTGCACACGCACATGACGAAAGCCTTGTGCCATGTACTTGCGGACACTGTCAATGATCTGCGGAATCTCCTCACCCGAGGCATGACCGTAGCAATCCGCTGCCTCACGCATTTTACCGCCCAATAATTGATACACAGGCATGTTCGCCTGGCGACCTTTGATATCCCACAAAGCCTGATCCACACCGCTGATTGCGTTGTTCAACACCGGACCATTGCGCCAGTAAGAAGAGTTGTAGCAGGACTGCCAAATATCGTCAATACGATCCGCAGGCTTACCGATTAAGAAAGGCTTTAAGTATTTTTCAACCGCAGGCACAACCAAATCGGCACGCTGCGTAAACGTTGCGCAACCGTATCCGTAGAGGCCATCCTGATCAGTAATCACTTTCACGATAGGCAAGCGCAAGCCTGCCGGTGCAGTTGAAATCACCTGCACGTCTTTAATCTTGGGAGAAGGTGTCGCACGCGTTGCACGGGCCACCTGCTCTTGCGCAACCAGTTCCCTGGCCGCTAGAGTGCCAGCACCCAGTGCGAATAAATCTCTTCTGTTCATTGTAGTTTTCCCTCCACCATTTTCTTCAACGATTCCACCTGCTTGTTGATCTTCGATTGCCGCTGCATTAGCGAAACGGCGTAGATGGCCAGAATGGTCCATGCCACCGAAAATCCGTAAAACATAAATGTAAAGTTGCGGAGGTCCATAATATCAAGTTCCTTAGGTCGAATGAGCCCAGCGACGCATAGCGTCCAATTCACGCAATGCCCGCTCTTGCCGCAGACGAATCGCAATGAAGATAGTTGCCATGAGTAGCAACGGAATCCAATTGGTGTAAATCATCGCTTCCATAGCGGGATCAATTTTCCCATCCGCACCACGAATGCTCAGCACCGGGGCAGGATGCTGCGTTCGCCACCAGACAATGGCTTTCCAGGTAATAGCGACGCTGGTAAAAGCAAAGATGTTCACTACAGCAGAAATGTTGGCGCGCTCGCTAGGATCGTCAATCGCTTTGCGCAATCCCAGATAGCCGAAGTACACCAGCCAACTGATCAGTGCCCAGGTAAGCCGCGGATCCCAAGCCCACCAGATACCCCATATAATACGGCCCCAAATCATGCCCGTAAGCAGATTGACAGCAGCGAAAGCTAAGCCCACTTCCGTTGCCGACATGGCAAAGGCGTCGGCTCGCAAGTCTTTTTTCCAGAGCGTGTAGGCACTGGCCAACATGGAAGCTATGTAGCACATGCCCGCAGTGAAAAACGCCGGGACGTGAAAATAGATGATGCGATAAATGGCGCCCTGGTCCACTTCATCGCCAATCTGCATAAACATCACATACAAGTTCCGCACAAACAAAACAGCGGCCAGCGCACCGGCTCCAGCAAGTAATTTGTCACGCATAGATTTATCTCACTAAAACAAAGTCTACCAGCGCTAAGGAAAGCGAGGTAAAAATAATATCAAAACCCACCAAAAGTTTTACCCACGTATAGTTATCGCCACCCACCGGATCCGTTGTCAGCACCACGGTGGTCAACTGAATGGCGGCCATCAGTGCCGGAATCAACATGGGATACAGCAACATGGGCAGCATTAATTCCCGCAATCGCAAATTCACTGTAAGCGCACTAAACAGCGTGCCAACAACGCTCATGGCCCATGTGGTCATGGTCAAAATGAGCATCAGCCAACCCGGTTGATTCCACCAGGTGATGTCATAAAAAATCCCAAACACTGGAAGACTGATCAACTCAATGACCATCAAAAGCGTAAAGCAGGCGATGGCTTTTCCCAGAAATAAGGCGGCCATAGGTAACGGGGATGCGATCAGGACATCCAGACAATCGTTCGGCAATTCTCTGGCAAAACTGCGATTGACGATCAATGCCCCAGCAAACATAAAGACCAGCCAAAGCAATCCACCTGCGAATTCTTTTGTCGATTCTGAAGCTGGGTCGAATGCAAAACTGAACAGCAACAGCACCACGATAGAAAACGCGATCGATGCGTTTAACGATTCCTTGGTTCGCCATTCCGAACGGATGTCTTTGCCCGCAACGGCCATGGTCAGCTTCAGGAATCGGATCAAGCTTCACCGCCATGATCCCGATAGAGTGCCGCTGGATCATCCACCATAGCCTGCGTGCGTGGTCCGCAATAAGCAATTTGTCCACGATTCAGCAGGACAACTTTAGTAGCCAGTTCCAACGCTTCGCGCAGTTGATGAGTGGAAAGAATAATGGAGGCGCCACGCTGCTTTGCTTCGCGCATTAAATCTTGTAGCAGTGCGATAGCTCTATCGTCCAACGAAGTAAACGGCTCGTCTAAAAGCAGCATTTCCGGCTCATGCAGAAACACACGAGCCAAGGCCAGACGTTGCCGCATGCCTCGTGAAAACTCCCGCGCAGGGGCATCGGCCACATGGGCCAAGCTCACACGTTCCAGCCATTTTGAAGCGCTGCTAACGGGATTTTCCACTTCATAAAAGCGGCCAAATAGCTTTAGATTTTCCAGCGCCGAGAGCTCATCGTAAATGCCAATGTTATGTCCCAGGTAAGCAGTGCGACGGCGATCAGGAAGTTTCACTTCGCCTTTGGAGGCAGTGGAAAGTCCCGCAAGAATTCGCAGAATGGTGGTTTTTCCAGCACCGTTACGACCCAGCAACGCCAAGCAGGACGCACTTTCCAGCGTGAAGTTGACTTCGCGCAACGCAGGATAATCACCGAAGTATTTCCAAACGTTTTCCACCGAAACCGGAACCATGATTTACGCTTTCTTTCGCAACTGCCGCAACATACTGAGTAGTAGAATGGCGCCAGTCAATGCGAAGATGTAATACTTGCGATCCATCACGCGTGCTGGCGAAACAGAAATTTCTGGGCCGTCATCCGGGGCAGAAGCGGCTGTACCTTTATCCAACTCCCCAGAACCACTCATCTCCACGGTGAACTTATCCCCAGGAATCGAAAAAATGCTGGCCTGCGTGGTTGGTTCGTTACCACGAGCCTCAATTCCTTCGCCCTTCACTTCCACACCAGCCGGAATTGCCATCATGGTGCTTTCCGCTTTTTCCAGAATTTTACTGGAAAACTTACCGGGTGATTTGAAGTCTATTTTATAAGCTAAATCGATGCGAGTCTCACCGGGCTTAATCGGGAAATCTACTTTCAACACCCCCGATTCATTGGTCTTTTCGGGAACACGACGAATGGGCATACCCTGCGGAGCAGTGGCGTTTACTTCCACATTTCCGCGCGATCCAGCCGGTATTTCAAATCGCAAATTTCCACGAGTCGCATCGTTCCATGTTGTCTTGCCATCGTTCTTATAGAAGAACGATTCGCGCACCGAAAGCTCAGTTGCTGAAGGTTCCAGCAGAATCATGTGCTGCATCACTTTCACTGCACCGCGCGCTGTGGAACTTGTGTACACGTTCAACATCAAGTCCGTGGCAGGCATCCCCGGAGGCAGCATTTTGTTGTAAGTGACACCGTCAAAAGCAGCCTGCAAAAGATGCGGACCACCGGTGGTCGGCTTGTCAATCGTGAACTTTCCATCAGCCGAACTCTTCACACTTTCCAACGATTCCGGCCCGTCTTTAGAAATCTTATACAGCGTCACCGTAGCGCCAGGCTGCGCCTTGCCTGTGGTCTGATTCATCACCACGCCATCCACTGCGCCCAATACACCGTGGGTCATCAGGGGGATTGCCATGAGTATTAAATAACGTTTCATGCGGCCTCCATGGGCTTGCCGCACTGCCCGCAAAACTTTAGATTCTCTTTAAACTTGGCCCCACAATGAGAGCAGGCCGCCGCACTCTTTGCCCGCAAAGGATTCTTGGCTGCCGGGGACACATTGGCCACCTGCACACCCAATTTCTGTTTTAACTGATCCGTATCGGAAAGGACTTTTGCCAACTCGCCTTGCAGGTCTTTCTTGGTGCGGGCGTAATCGTCTTCAGACAGTTTCCCTAAACGAAATTCAAATTGCAGGTCGCGTAGGTTGCCGTAAACCCGAGCCTTGGTTTCGTTCAAATATTGGAATGGGTTCACCGGTTCCGGTGTAGGTAAATCTTCTTCGCGAACAAAAACGGTGTACAAGAGAACACCAATGACGATGAGGGCTGCGATACCAATAAGCATCAGTCGAGCTTTTCAAATTCCTTTTCTGCCGCAGTGTGGAAGCGAGCCAAAACCTCTGGATGAAGAGCATCCACAATAGCAGGCTGGCGGCGATTGCGCTGAATAAACCAGTATATGGCAGACAGCCCAATGGCGATCATCACAAACGGCATTAAAAGCGCCATTGCGTTGAACCCTTGCTGGGGTGGTTCCGACAAAGCCTGGTTACCTTGTTCTTTCACGATAGCCGCTACAATAGCATCGTCCGATTCGCCCTTGGCTTGCATACTGGCGATCTGTTCCCGTTTGGGAGCCGTGTAATGGCAGCCCATCATGTCACAAGTGCCTACAGTGTTTTTGCAGACGCCGCAGAGGCAGGAAAGCCTTTCCCCGACCCTGCGCACGGCGGGTGGAACCATGGATTCCTGCGCCATACACAGAGCCGCGACAATTAGCAGTAAACTACTTTTCCACTGGAATCGCATTTTTCTCCACCATGCCAACCACCTGAGTCCGAGCATATTCCAGACGAACTTTACTGGGAATCAAGCATACGATAGTGCCAGCAAACATCACCCAGAAGCCAATCCAGATCCAACTGACCAGTGGGAACACATAGGCCTGAATCACAGCTTTCTTGCCATCTACGGATGTGTTGGCGAAGTTGATGTAAAGATCCTCATTCAACGCACGAACGATTCCCACTGAATGATAAGGTTCATTTTGGGCCTTATAAACACGACCTTCGGGCTCCTTAATGGCATATGGTTTTCCGTCCACAGTAGCTTCAATCATTGCCTTTCGCCAAACGTAATTATCATTTTCACCCATGGTGATATTTTTCATCGCCAGAGTGTAACGACCAATTTTCATGGTCTGCCCTTCGCCAATTTCCTGCGTCAAATCCAGGTTGAATGCCGCGCCGGAAAATCCGATGAAGCACAACACCACACCCATGTGAATCAGGTAGCCGCCGTAGCGACGTGTGTTGCGATGCGTCAGCTCAATCATGGCCGGGAACATACCAATGCCGTCTTTATTAGAGATGGAACGGCTGCCCTTATAGAACTCTGAAGAGATGGTTAACGTCACGAACATGCACAAGCCGAACGACATTAGGGCGTAAGGATGACGCATCCCAAAAGCCATCAACATGCCGATTGTCAGCAACCCGCCGATGGCCGAATTGAGGAAGGCACGCTTCAAACTTTCAGCAGTGCTGCGCCGCCAGGCGATCAGCGGACCCACGCCTGTAAGGAACATCAGGAACAGTCCAATGGGGATATTGACGCGATTGAAAAATGGAGCACCGACGCTGATTTTTTCACCAGTTACTGCTTCAGAAATCACCGGGAACATGGTTCCCCAAAGAATTGCAAAACAGCTTGCCAGCAAGATCAGGTTGTTGAACAGGAAGCTGGATTCGCGACTGATCACACTTTCCAATGGCGTTTCCGATTTAAGGAATTCCAAACGGTCCAAAATCAGCCATGTAGTAATGACGATTCCCAGAGCAAGGAAGGTCAGGAAGTATGGACCAACTGGCGACTGCGCAAAGGCGTGAACCGAACTGACAATTCCCGAACGGGTAAGAAATGTTCCAAAAATAGAGAGGAAGAATGTGGCACTAACCAGCACCATGTTCCAAACTTTCATCATGCCCTTTTTTTCCTGCATCATCACAGAATGGAGGAAGGCTGTAGAAGTCAACCAGGGAAGGAAGCTGGCGTTTTCCACCGGATCCCAAACCCAATATCCACCCCATCCAAGCACAGCGTAAGACCAGCCAGCGCCCAGCGTGATACCGGCAGTCTGGAATAGCCAGGTAACAATGGCCCAGCGACGTGTGGTGTGAATCCAGTTATCGCCAGGCTGTTTGGTAATTAGAGAACCTAGCGCAAAGGCAAATGGAACCACAAATCCGACATAGCCAAGATAAAGGATAGGTGGGTGAATCACCATGGTCCAATATTGCAATAACGGATTTAAACCCTTGCCATCAGGGACAGCGGTGATGCCCTTGCCCACAGTCAGCACTTCAAACGGATTCGCCGCGAAGCAAATCAATACCAGGAACAGCACTTGCGTGCACATCAGGACAGCCGTCACATACGGCATGATCTGGCGATGTTTATTCCTGTTTTGAAGGACCACAACCAGCGCGTAGCAGGACAACAAAAAGTTCCACAACAACAGAGATCCAGCTTGCCCGCCCCACCAGGCAGCAAATTTATAAATGGTTGGCATTGCCAAATTGGAATATTGGGCAACATATACCAGCCTGAAGTCGCCGGTGATCATGGCGTGAACCAGAATGCCGGAAGCCAACGTGACCAAGCCCCAAACAGCAATCACAGCCCGCTCAGCACTTTTGATCAGAAACGCATTTTGCTTCCATGCGCCAATCAAAGAACCAACCACAGCATAAATTGCCAAGCACAATCCCAACAGTATGGATAGCGCGCCTAGATTCTCCATAAACTTTTCATCCTTTACGATTTACGTCTTGTTTATAAGCTTTTTCGGATCCACTCGCTGATACTGACCGCCTGGCTTCACTTCATATTTCGAGGCGCACTTGGCGGACAATTTATTGGCGTGCAGAACGCCATCGTTTTCCAACTTACCTTCAGCTACTGCTTCGGCACCATCTTTGAAAGTGTCTGGCAACGCATCTGTCCCGTTGTAGATAACGTTCATTTTACGCTCATTCTGGGTGATGGTGAACTTCACTTCCGGACCAGTTCGTTCAATGGAACCCGCTTGGATGAACCCGCCGATACGCAGACGTTTTGTTTTCATCTTTGCATCCAATCTTTCAATTTCTTCCAGGGTCTTGAAATACGATGCCCCGTCACGCATTTCGCCCACTGCGATCCAGGTAAGAGTGCCTATAACGATGGCAGCCAGGCCACCAAACTTAACATAGGTATTCATATTTTGCCTCCGTCCCTTCAGTATAGTAGATGCGGTTGCAAAGGGGTAGGATTGTGGAAGTGGTGCTGATGCGGTTAATGTCGCTGAAACTGGTCACTGTCAATTTCATTACTCTTGGTAGCGGTTAGAGTATTTAATTTGAGGCCCCAAGTGATAAACTAAAGCTGTAGCCAATTGATAAACGTGCGAATGTGGCGGAATTGGCAGACGCACCAGACTTAGGATCTGGCGGGGTAACTCGTGGGAGTTCGACCCTCCCCATTCGCACCATTAATTCACAAATCATGCCGAAACGCCGAGAATTGCTTTCCCTGCCCATACTCCTTGCACCCGCCGCTTTGATGGCAGCCAAGGCCCCCGGATTTCCCAACATCACGCTTGACGAAGCAAAGGCTAAACTCACGAAAGAACCATTTGGGGATCTGAGAATTTATTTCGAAGGCTCAACCGATCAGTTAACCAACATGACCGCAGGTAGCTTAAGGTTGAAGACCGGCATGAGTCCGCACCCTCCTCATCAACACCCTGAAGAGGAGTTTATGATCATCACGGAAGGCACTGGTGACCTGATGGTGGACGGTAAAACCACCAGAGTTGGGCCTGGTTCCATGATGTATTGCGCAGGCAACAAATCGCATGGCATCACCAATACTGGGAAAACTTCGTTGCTGTTTTACTTCTATAAGTGGAAAGCCTAACTCGCTCATCCCCTCAAAACATCCTTTGAACCAGAAGTTTAGGGGTATTCCTCTTGACAGACTGTGGTACACTTGTCTTGCGTTTTGTGGATCGCAGACCGTCCGTTCGTTCGAGACTGCTTGCCTGCGTCCGGTTTTCAAACACGCTGGGAGGTAGCACTTGAAGAACATTTTTGTCGGGAATCTGGCGTTTACAACTTCGGAAGACCAACTTCGGAATATATTTGAACAGTTTGGCGCGGTGGAACGGGTAGCAATTTTATCGGACCGCGACACAGGGAAATCCCGGGGATTCGGCTTTGTCGAAATGCCTAACGGGGATGAAGCGAACAGGGCCATTGAAGGCTTGAACGGTTCGGACTTTATGGGCCGCGCTCTAAATGTGAACGAAGCCCGTCCAAAGCCACCTAAGGACCGCTACTAACTCCGTTTATAAATTAACGCAAGACATCCAGCGCCGCCTGCAGTTCACTGCGGGTGTGCGCGTCACCTGTTTTTAAAGTAGTCTCAATACCCTTGGTGTAGATTTCCCGGGCATCTTGCAGGCGACCAAGTTTTTCCAACGTTTGCCCTCCGTGAAAGTACGCTGCGGCATAGTCGGGATTGTGTGTAATCAGCAGTTGAAAGGATTGCACTGCCCCTTCCAAATCCCCGGCATTCTTCAATTCCATCGCCAAGCCATATCGCGCAAATGCATCGGTGGGATTTTGTGCCACCATATTTTTGAGGAGTTCCATTCGATCAATCGGCATCTTCTTTTAGTATATGGCCTGCCCCCTCTTTCGTCCCGGAAAACAATCGACTTGCTCCGTCGGCGGAAAGCCTTCGGCCATGGGAAACCTTTGTCTGGACGGCTATGCTCGCGGCACTTGCCCTCATTTTCCATCTGACGAATCCACGCCCGACGCAATTGAACTTACCGCCGCTTGCGAAACTAGCGAAACCATCACCATCCGCTATTCTCTGGAAAGAAACTACCTACCTTTTACCATTGGCGAACATCTCTTTCATTGGACCAGCCGCCAATGGTCCCCACAGATCAGCGATCCAATGCTATCGGCACACATGGAAGCCTATCTGGATCGACTGGAAAATTTGAAATTGGAGTTTGAGCGTGAACGAAACAACTAATCCCCTCCCTGGCCGTCCAGTCCGGGAATCCATTTCGGAGATGAGCGAACATGCCCTCCCCAACGATGCCAACGCACTGGGGAACCTCTTTGGAGGAAAGGTGATGAGCTTGGTGGATCTTGCTGGAGCCCTGGCCGCCATCCGACACGCGCGCTGCCCGGTGGTTACCGCTTCCGTCGATTACATGAACTTTATCCACCCCGTCCACATTGGCCAGTTGGTGATTCTGCGCTCCTCCGTAAATCGCGTCTTCCGCACTTCTATGGAAGTGGGCGTTCGTGTCACAGTGGAAAATTTATTAACAGGGGAGCGCAAGCACACCTGTTCCGCCTATCTCACATTTGTTGGAGTAGATAAACTGGGTGGAAAAGTTCTGATTCCGCCAGCTATTCCGGAGTCCGAAGAAGAACTTCGCCGTTACGAAGAAGCAGGCGAACGACGTAGAATCCGTCTGGAGATGCGCGCCAAACGCAAAGAATAAACAATGCCGAACGAAGAATTTATCCGCAGATGACGCTGATAAAACCACTTCAAATTCTTGGTCTTATCTGCTTTCATCTGCGTCATCTGCGGATAAATCTTTTATTGGTCCCAGGTTTTCTATATCTTCAATGAGATCCCATTCGATGTTGTCCGGTGGGGAATCCCGGTATGATACAACTAAGAAAGCCATGTCATCCCCAACGCCACCACCCATCCCGGGCCCCTATGGCCCCATGCCGACTGCTGATCCAAATCAGAAAAAGAAGACCAACATTGTTGTTTGGGTACTGCTCGGCATTGCTGCGTTTATCGTTGTTGGTGGAATTGTTTTGGTCGGTGGAGCATTCTATTTTGTAAAGCAAGTGGCTGGTTCTGGCAATCCTGGAATGGCTATTGCCAAAGTGATCACCGCTTTGAATCCCGATCTGGAAGTGATTTCCATGGATGGCGAAACGGTGAAGGTTCGAGTGAAAAGCACTGGTGAAGAGGCTGAAGTAAACCTCAGTGATTTGCAGCGTGGCAAGATTGAAGTGAAGACAAAAGAGGGCAGAGTCGTTGTCGGAGGCAAGGGAAAGACGCCGAATTGGCTGCCGAAATATCCGGGTATGAAAGGTGATCCCATGGTGCAGGTGGAATCACAGGGTAACGAGAATGGCAACTTGGTTTACCAGACCAATGACAATGCCAGCAAAGTATCCAGCTTCTACGAATCGGAATTTAAAGCAGAAGGCTTTACTGTGACTACCAATTCAGCTGTTGATGGCGAAGAAGGTGTGGTGATCACCAAGGCTGACTCTGGAGCGAAGTCGGCAACCATCAAAGTGATCCAGGGAAACAACAAAACTGTTGTTTCTGTGAAGTATTCGTTATCCAGTTCAAACTAGTTCATCTGTTCCCAGTTCCATTTGCGTAAAAATTCAATAAACTTTTTCTGAACGGGCAAAGCGTGATGTCCTTTTACCTGAGCGTAGCCAATGCGACGAACGCTCTTTGGTTCCAGCGGAACAAGTCTGCAACCACGGGCATCGGGTCCAGCTAGGGCGGGCACAATACTGACTCCAAATCCATTGGCCACCAAAGCAAAAATGCTGGCCAGATGGTCGCTCTCAAAAATTTGTTGAAACTGTATTTTTGCCCGGCTGCAAACGGTTAGAACTTCATCTCTCAGACAGTGTCCTTCGCGTAGCAACAACATTCGTTCACCAATGAGTTGGGGCACCTCTAACGCTTTTCCACCGGCCAAATGATGCCCTTCCGACACTACCACCAGCAATGGTTCCCGAAACAATTCACTGCAAACAATTTCCGGCTGCTTGATGGGCAGCGCCACAATGGCAATATCCAGTTGCCCGGCACGCAGCCCTTCCATCAACTTTTCTGTAGTGGATTCACGCACCTCAATTTCCACACCCTGGTACAGTTCCAAAAATTTAGCCATTGGTCGGGCCAGTGCATACGGCAAAACCGTAGGAATCACTCCTACGGTTAATTTCCCTTGGTCTGCACGTTGCATGCCTATTAATAGTTTTTCTGTTTCTGTTGTTTTGCGAAGAATTTCCTGAGCGGCGGGTAATAGGGTTTCCCCATAACGCGTTAGCTTCACAGCGCGACCCAGCCGATCAAACAACGGCACGGCTAGCTCCCCTTCCAACTTCTTGATTTGTTGGGAAAGCGAGGGTTGCGCCACTCCAGTTTCTTCAGCTGCCTTAACAAAACTACCAGTCCGAGCCACCGCTAAAAAATAGCGGAGCTGCTGCATTTCCATTATTTCCCTCGAATAGCTCGAATCAGCCGGTTAACCATAGGTTCGTTCCCCTGGCCTTCAGCTAAGTGCAATGCATCAATGCCACGCTGATCCTTTCGTTTTGCATCAGCTCCGTGGGCTAATAGCAAATCTACCATTTCAGTACGGCCCGTGAGTGCCGCAAACATCAAAGGGGATGCGCCAATTCCATTGGTGTCATCCACTTTTGCTCCGCTCGCGATCAGTAATTTAGCAATTTCCACGTGTCCTTTAAAAGCTGCACCCATCAGCGCACTAGACCCTGTCTTATCCTTGGACTTAACATCGGCCCCTTGTTTCAGCAAGCTTCTCACGACTTCTGTTTCCCCGTGGTAAGCGGCGAGAATTAAGGGCGTGTAGCCCCGGGAGTCCGGGGCATTCACGTTGACGTCTGGCGCTTGTGCTGTAGCACAAATGATTGAGAACAATCCAAGCAACAGTATCATACTAATCGTCAGCCTTCATCACTTCTTGCAGATCAATACCCAAAGCCTTTGCCAGCTTGGTGCCGTACTCTACATCGGCTTTATAAAAGTTGCCTACCATAACACGGACAATCTTCGGATTCTTGACGGCTGAAAGATCCCCAGCAAGATTGGCCACTAGCCGTTCCCGTTCCGCAACAGTGAAACTGCGATACAGTTCGCCTGCTTGTTTGAAGTTATTGAACTTTCCAATTGGCTGCTGCACTGTAGTGCCTGTCAGTCGGGTCTGCGAGTAACGAAACTGATTATCGTCGCGGTAGGTAATCTCATCCGCTTCGCTGGGTTGATAGTTTACATCGCCCTTTTGGCCACGTTGGCTTAATGCGCCACCTTGATTGGTGCTCATCACTTTGATCTGCGGCTTGTTGATGACTATTTGCTGGAAGTTGCCGCCTAAGCGGTGGCGTTGTGTATCAAAGTAGCTGAACAAACGGCCTTGCAGTAAACGATCTTCACTGGCTTCAATCCCCGCAACCAGGTTTCCTGGCGAAAAGGCGGCCTGTTCGGTCTCTTCAAAGAAACTCTGTGGAAGCTTATTAAGCGTCATGGTCCCAACTTTCTGAAGCTTCGCAATAGATTCTGGCCAGGTTTTGGTAGCATCCAACGGATTAAAATCGAACTTATCAAGGTCGGCGGGGTTCAACATTTGCACAAACAATTCCCATTTGGGATTGTTCCCTTTACCGATGTTTTCATAGAGGTCGGTTGTGGCATTGCCCCAATCTTTGGCGACAACTTTTTCTGCTTCAGCATTGGTAAGACTCTTCACGCCTTGCTGCGTTTTCCATGTGTATTTCACATAGCGAACCTGGTTAGATTTATTGACCCACTTAAAGGCATGCACTCCAAACCCATTCATCTGTCGATAATTGGCGGGCACTCCCAGGTCGGAATAGACGAAGGTCAACATCTGCGTTGATTCTGGAATGTGGCTGAAAAAATCGAAGAAACGGTTGGGGTCCTGTTTGTTAGTGACAGGGGAAGGCTTCAACGAGTGAACCATATCAGGGAACTTGATGGCATCACGGATAAAGAATACCGGCAAGTTGTTTCCAACAAGATCGTAATTGCCTTCGTCAGTATAAAATTTGGTGGCAAAGCCGCGCGGATCACGAGCAATTTCAGGTGATCCACTGCTGTGCACCACTGTTGAAAAACGCACAAATACGGGGGTTGATTTGCCTGAAGCACTTAAGAATGAGGCACGAGTGAATTCTGAAAAATCTCCATCACTTACAAACTCGCCATAGGCTCCTGCACCGCGGGCGTGTACCACGCGCTCCGGAGTCCGCTCACGGTCGAAGTTCGCAAGCTTTTCGATAAGATGAATATCTTCCAACAGCACAGGGCCATCAATGCCTGCTGTCTTAGAATTTTGATTGTCGCCGACGGGGACGCCGCCGTTCGTAGTAAGTGTGGGCTTTTGGCCGAAGCTTAACGCCCCGGTGATTGCTAACGTAAGTAAAACTCTTTGCATCTGCCAAGGCTATGCTGAACAGGGTAATTGAACCATACTAAAGCAGCTATGGCTCCCATAGGCAAACAGTAGACCAACCCCGATGTCGTAAACTAAACGTTACTCTCACAATGAAAAATCCTTTACGCATTGCCGTTGCCGGCCTTGGCCGCATGGGCGTGATCCACGCTCTTCACGTTGTTGAACATCAGCGGGAAACTGGCTGCTGCCAACTCACCGCACTGGTCGATTCCGATACTTCCCGAGCCACGAAATGGGCTGCAGAAAACCAGGTAGATGTTCCGGTGTTCGGATCTATCGAAGAGTTTGGCGCAGCCGGGGTGGCTGATGCAACTGTCATTGTGACTCCTACGAATGGGCATCGCGATCATGCCACTACACTGATCAAAGCTGGCCATCGAGTGCTGCTGGAAAAACCGTTGACTGGCACGCTGGAAGGCGATGCCGAATTTTGTGGTGAATTAGACCGCCATCATCCCAATGCTTTAATGTTGGCTTTCCAACGGCGCTTTGACGGTCCCTTGGCTTATGCAAAAGACTTGATGATGTCAGGAACGATTGGACGGGTGTTCAAGATTTATACGTCACTAGAAGATTCCAACCCGGCACCCAACGGTTATGCCAGTGGCGGGATCTTGCCCGATATGTCGGTTCACAATGTGGACGAGATATTGTGGCTAACGGGGAACATGCCGACCAGGGCGATGAGTATCGGGTCGCGATTGTATAGCCACAAGCTGACCACTAGTGAAGAGGATTTCGACGATGCCATGTTGCTGTTGTGGTTTGCCGACGGCATGATGGCGCAAGTTCAGGTGAGCCGCAACCATGTATCAGGCTATCGCGTGGAAACAATTCTGTTTGGCGAAAATGGGCAGATTCAGATTGGGCACTTCGATCAGAAGCCTTTTCAGATTACGGTAGCTGCATATGGTCCCCGCGGTACCGCCCAGCCGTTAGCCAAACGCAACTTCGACACGCGTGATTACGGCAAACCATTGCCCGAATTCATTGATCGATTCGGCCCGGCCTACAAGGCTGAATTAGCCATGTTTATTGAATGTTGCAACAGTGGAAGCGCGTTCCCGGCGACACATAACGATGGGTTGAGGGCGCAAAAAGTGATTTCGGCTGGAATGAAGTCGATTATTTTGCCTGAACAGGCAGCAATTGTGGGCTAGAGTGAGGTGGAAAAACGTAAGGTCTGACTTGCGTCAGACCTTGGCTTCTTTGTATTCAACGTGCTTGCGGATGGTAGGATCAAACTTCTTCATCACCAATTTTTCCGTAGTCTTCTTGGCATTCTTGGTGGTTGTATAGAAGTGACCCGTACCGGCGGTTGAGACGAGTTTAATGATGGTTCGCATGACTGTGTTCCCTTAGACTTTAACGCCGCGCTTGCGCATTCCAGCCAAAACGGCTTCAATGCCCAACTTGTCGATATTTCGGATGCCCTTTGCGGAAATCCGCAGGCGCACCCAGCGCTTTTCGGCAGGAACCCAGAAACGCTGTTCGTGCAGGTTTACTTCAAACCTGCGCTTGGTCTTATTATTTGCATGAGAAACGCGATTTCCCGACATGGGGCGTTTTTCGGTAACTGGACATACTCGAGACATAACTTTATAAGTGTAGCGCATTGTGCCAACAGATGCACAGCGTGTTTTTCGGCGGGTTACAATGATGGCGATGTCTTTTCCCCTGAACCGTCGTCAATTCCTTGGCTCTACCGTCGCAGCGGTACTGCCCGCCGCAGCCGCTGATGCCCGACCCAACATTGTATTCTTGTTGCCCGATCAGCTTCGTGCACAAGCGTTGGGCTGCATGGGGAATCCCGATGTGAAGACGCCGAATTTCGACCGGTTGGCTGCATCGGGCATCCTCTTGAAGAACACTTTCGCCAATACTCCAGTGTGTTGCCCTGCACGGGCCATTCTTCTAACGGGGAAATACGCCAGCGCCAATGGGATGATTGCCAACGATCTGCGCTTTCGCGAATCTGAAGTGACCATTGCCAAAATTTTAAGCAAGGCCGGGTATCGCACGGGTTTCATAGGCAAGTGGCATTTGGATGGGGGCCCGCGCTTGCCCGGCTTTGTCCCGCCTGGTGCGCGTCGGCAAGGGTTTGAATTTTGGGCTGCCAATGAATGCAGCCATGCACATTTCAATACGCAGTATTTTAGAGACACGCCCGAACCCATCCCAATGAAAAAGTTTGAAGCCGAAGGCTGGGCTGATTTGGCGCTGGAATTTTTGGATGGAAAAGAACGTGACCAGCGGCCCTTCTTCGTAACCATTCAAATGGGGCCTCCACACGATCCCTATAAAGCACCGCCAGAATATGCCAAGCTCTACGATCCAGAAAAGTTGACCATGCGTCCGAACTACCAGCAAACGGACAGAGCTCCTGGTCGTCAAGCCATTGCCGAATACTATGGAATGGTCACGGCAGTAGACCATCAGCTTGGCCGGATCATGGGCAAGTTAGAAGAACTGGGTTTGGCCAACAATACCATTTTCCTGGTCTGTTCTGACCATGGCGACATGCTCGGTTCGCAAGGAGAACGATTGAAACGCAAGCCTTGGGAAGAAAGCATCCGGGTGCCCGGCATGATTCGTTGGCCTGCAAAGATAAGGCCTGCCCAACAAAGCGAAATGCTTTTCAGTCATGTGGATATTGCTCCGACTTTGCTGGGCATGTGTGGCGTTCCGGTGCCGCCATCCATGCAAGGCCGTAATTTGGCAAGTGCGATCACCACAGGGAAAGGAGCCCCACCGGAATCGGTTTACTTCCAAATTTTCGGACCGTTTCAGGGTGACAATACTCCTCAAGGTTGGCGTGGCGTGCGGACTGCCAAACACATGTATGCGCGGTTTGAAGATAAGCCCTGGGTGCTTTACGATATTGAAGCCGATCCTTACGAACAGAAAAATCTTGTCGATGATCCGGCGGCGAAATCCATTCGTGAACAAATGGAAAAGCGTTTGCAGCATTGGATGAAATCTACCGGCGATTCGTGGTCCAAAAACTGGAATCATTTGGTGGAAGACGCCGGGCACCTGCACAAACAGGGGACTTTCCACACCGTGGATGAGTATCTTAGTTGGGCAGCGAAGAACGGCGTGAAGGTACTAAGACGATAAGGTAGGACGATTCAAGGTGCGAAAGTAAGCCTGTTTCCGTACTCCTTGTTTATCTTCACTTTGCCGATCAGAAGGAATGAGCTGGTTACGATCGTTTGTCCGATTCTATTTCGGCTTGCAGGCACTATCTCTTTTGCTACTTCTGCCTTTGGTTTTCGGGATTGCGAGCAAATTGGAATCCGATCCTAGCCTTCCGCCACTTCCAGCCAAAAGCTTCGGAATTACCGTACTCCTTGTCCTGTTAATGCTGCAAGCTTGTGTTGTTTGCGGCGTCCCAGGTTGGGCTTGGTGGGCCCTGCGCAAAGAGAAACCCTCTGCCCGACGTTGGGCCCTTGCCGCCAGTATCTTGAGCCTCTTCATTGGCGCTGGTTCAGAAATCATGATGTGGAATCGCGAGGGGCATAGCTGGATACTTAGATTCGACTTCATTGTTGGAATCTTGGGGATTGTGGCTTTTTGGCACAAATCTACTGTCTCCGATGCAGCCCAACCCAAATTCCAACGGATTGCCGGCGACGGGACCAGCGCCCTCACCGAAAACGTTGCCGTGGCATTTGGTTGGATGGCTTACTTTGCCGGAATGTACTTTTGGCGTCAGTGGGGGAGTCAACAGGGTTTGCCGGATGTTGGGATGATGATGGAATTACTTCAGTTGCAGGTGGCGGAACTGATTGTGGTGGGCGGTCATGAAGCAGGCCATGTGCTGGGTGGATGGCATGGGGGAATGCTGTTATACGGGCTGCACATTGGCCCATTTCATGCAAAGTTAAGTGGCGGAAAGTGGACCTTCTTCTTTCGGGTGAAAGACTGGCTGGGGGGCAGTGCCTCCATGGTTTCACCCAACCTGGAAAAGTTACGGGAACGAACTGCGGTCATGATTCTGGGGGGCCCGGTGGCTTCTTTGGTGCTTGGACTGGCCGCCTGGTTGGCCACTTTGGTGGTGGCTCGAACTTCCTTCAGGTCCCTGTGGATTGGCTGCGCCATGCTATCGGTGATCTCTATTTTGGCTTTCGTGGTGAATATGATTCCCCAAAAGCCCGGCAGTCACTATTCTGACGGTGCCAGATTTTATCAATTGATCAGGAAGGGACCCTGGGCGCAGGTGAACATGGCTATGGGCATGGTGGCTTCTTCCGTAGCAACCAAGCTTCGACCACGCGATTGGGATATTAGCATTATTCAAAGTGCAGCCGATTTCATTACCAGTGGGGAACAGGCGGTGACTCTGCGTTGGTTTGCGGCAATGCATCATTTAGATAATGGTGATATTCCACAAGCCACGATTCAAGCACAAGCTGCCCAGGCTATGTTTGAAGCAGGGAATGGAGTGCAGCTACATGGTTTCCTCACTGAGTTTGTTTTCTTCAGTGCCGTCTACTGTCAGGATCAGGAGACTGCCGAACGTTGGTGGTCCAAAGTGGAAGCTATCCCTAAAGTAAAAAAGGATGAAGAGTTTTACTTGGCTCAAGCTTCAATCCTCTGGTTGCGAGGGGAACTTTTAGATGCATGGGACGCTTGGGATACTGGCTTTGCACTAGCGGTGAAATTACCTCAGGCTGGTGCTTACGACTATACTCGGCAATCCTATGAAGTGCTGCGGGTGGCTTTGAATTTAGACCGCAGAACGAATACTAATGCCCCGGTTCAGCAATTGGAGTTGGCTTAAGCTCGCGTCACACTTAAGCCACGTACTGGGCGCATTCCGATTGCCCGGCAACTAGGGCGAACCCATCTGCCTGGGCATTGCAAACCTGCTGCCAGCCGTCCAAAAGATTCGCCAATAATGCGCGGACTTCATCCAGCGGTTCCACAGTTTGCTCAATATTCGCCTGGCAAAGTCGGCGGTGCATGTACCCGTACAGTTCCGCCAATTGCCTGGCCAATTGGGGAGCCTGCGCCGGATCAAGGGATGAGCTGAGCTCCTCAAGAATGGAACAGATCTTAGTAATCTTTTTAGACCGTTCTTTGATCTCTCCAGCACCTAAGTGGCGCTTGGCTGCATCCAAAGCCTCAATCGCACCGCGGTAAAGTAGCACCACCAGTTCCAAAGGGCTTGCTGAAAGGACTTCCAGATCCTGGTTGTTTTGATAGGGATTCGCCTGCGTCATTGAAGATCTTATCGGTAGCTTCAACGTTTCTTTTATCCCGCTCTACTAAGTTTTAACGCCATGCGCAATACATGTTCTGGCGGCAATTGCGAAATCACTTCGTTAGTCTGCCTATCCACAATTTGCAGAACTGGTTTGTGCGTAGTGCGGTCCAATGAAAATGTCACCTCGCTGTTTGGCCCAAAAGACTGCGCCTGATTCAAGGTCTGGACAGCCTGAACCAATGCAGACCGTTCCCCGCGCTCTTTTGGATTTAGTTGTATGTCCGCCGTAGGCGTAACTTGGCCAACCGGACTTATGGCAGTAATCCCCATATAAGCCTCCATTTCAAATACTTCTGGTTCGATAGAAGGCTTATCGGCAGGGCAATGTAATTGTTGAAGAAAAGTTATACGAAACTATGCAAGGTTCAGAACGCGCTTCACGGTACCGGTTTCACTTTCAATCTTGCGCTGCAGTAACGTGATGGCGTAGATCAATTGTTCTGGCCGTGGCGGACAACCTGGCACATACACGTCCACCGGAATCACCTGATTCACGGGAACCAGTGCGTAGTTATTAAATACGCCAGTGGATGTGGCACAAGCGCCCATGGAAATTACCCATTTCGGTTCCGGCATCTGCTGGTACAACTGGCGAATCACTGGGGCCATTTTGTTGGACACCCGACCGGCAATAATCATCAAATCGGACTGCCTTGGGGAACCACGAAACACTTCTGCCCCGAAACGGGAAATATCGAAACGTGATGCGCTCATCGCCATCATTTCAATTGCGCAACAGGCCAGCCCAAACGTCATTGGCCAGATAGAATTCTTTCTACCCCAATTGATCAGTGAATCCAGCGTGGTTAACAATACACTGTCTTGAAATTCACTATTGTTCTCTGCGTCGATTCTCGTAAACAAGTCCGCCGGAGCGGTTGGCAGCAGTTTCTGTTCCATTTATTAAATTATCGCACGGCTAAACATTCTTGCGTCGCGCCCTTCCACGCCCTGCGCCGACCTTCGTTGTACCGCTACACTATTAAGTAATCCATGCACTTTCCCCACGGGGCCACAGGTCCCTCAGCGTCTTACGCGGAAGCTCTTAACCGTGCCTCCGATCTCTTTGGTATTCAATCTTCTTTCTACGATATTTGGGGCAAGCATCACGTCACCCCCAATCAGGTAACGCAATCCATCCTGCGATCTTTAGGCGTTGACATTGCTTCTGCCGATTCCATTGATCGCGCCATCCTATCCCGTTTGATTGAAGCAACAGCATTGCTGCCCGCAACCTTGGTGCTGCTGACCTCAGATCCTAGCTTTCCGGTGACCGTCCCTGCTTCCTACGAATCCTCAACATTACAAGCCAGTCTTCGATTGGAAAATGGGGAAACTGTTCCACTCTCTTTCAGTCTTGCCAACCTTGCTCCTGAAGCTGAATGGACCTTTCAATCTACTTCGTTCAAGCGCTACCAACTCTCATTGCCCAAGGATCTACCTTTGGGTTATCACTCTTTACATTTAGAAACCGCTGGACTCACAGCCACTGCGCACTTGATCCTTGCTCCCAATCGAGCCTTCTGGCCTACCGGCGATCATCGTTATGCTGGAATCGCCATTTCCCTTTATGGCCTGCGTTCAGAACGAAATTGGGGTTGCGGCGATTTTACTGACCTCATCGGGTTTACTGACTGGATGGCGGCCCGCACCTCCGCCGCTTTCATTGGACTCAACCCGCTGCACGCCATCGCCAACAGGACTCCTTACAACACCAGTCCCTACTTGCCGCAATGCAGCTTCTATCGTAATTTTCTATATCTGGATGTGGAACGCATCGCCGATTTGCAGGCGTCCCCCATTGCCCAAAAACTGCTGACCAGTCCCACGTTTCAAACAAATCTTGCGGCCCTGCGCGACGCTGAATATGTAAATTACGAATCGGTCAGCCGTACCAAGATACGCTTTCTAAAACTTCTGTTTCGAACATTTATGAAGGAGTTGAAAGCCCACACCCCCAGAGCCCAATCCTTTGAAGCCTTCACCGCTCGTGAAGGAGAAATGCTGCACCGCTACGCCACTTACTGCGCCCTTGACGAATACTTTCACAAGCGCGATCGCAACGTGTGGATCTGCGCAGACTGGCCGGAACTTTACCAATCTCCCAACACCGATGCCGTCAAGGATTTCGCCGCGCGCCATTGGCGTACCGTTACTTTTTTCAAATACGTGCAGTGGCAGGTGGATGCACAGCTAGCCGAAGCCCAGCAACATACAAAAGATCGTGGTTTGAAGATCGGCCTGTATCACGACTTGGCCCTGGCTACAGACCGTTATGGTGCTGATCTTTGGGCGTTTCCGGAATTCTACATTTCCGGTTGCCGTGTAGGTTCTCCGCCAGATGATTTTTCTCCCAAAGGTCAAGACTGGTCTTTTCCGCCGCCCAATGCTGAAACCCATCGTCGTAATGGCTATCAACTATTCCGTCTGGCCATTGCCAACAACGCACGCCACGGTGGAGCGTTACGCATGGATCATGTCATGCGATTTTTCCGCATCTATTGGATTCCCGACGGCAACCCGGCCACCGAAGGCACCTACGTCCGCGACAATGCTGAAGACCTGTTGCGCATTCTGGCACTGGAAAGTATTCGCAACGAATTTATCCTGGTGGGTGAAGATCTTGGCACCGTGGAACCGCATGTCCGCGAAGCTTTAGAACGCTATGGAATCCTCAGCTATCGCTTGCTCTATTTTGAAAAGAACGAGGGCAATTTTCGACATCCACACGAATATCCCGTGCAGGCGCTGGTATCTTCCACCACCCACGATTTACCAACGCTCGCCGGCTTCTGGACGAATCGCGATATTGAATCCCGCCGTGCCGCCGGGCTGATTGATGAACATGGCTATCAGCTACAACTGGCCTCGCGTATTCTTGAAAAACAGAAAATGCTGGATGCGTTTCATCAGCTAGGTTTGTTGCCCTCAGATTACCCACGCGACGCGGCACTGTTGCCTGAATTCACTGGTGAGTTGCACAACGCCGCCGTAGGATTTCTGGCATCCACTCCGTCGGTCATGCTACTGCTCAACCAAGAGGACCTCACGAAGGAAACGGAGCAACAGAATTTGCCTGGCAGCACTGGCGAATATCCCAACTGGCGTCGCAAAATGCGTTACACCATTGAGCAGTTGGCAACCAACAAAGACGTTGCTGGATTTTCAGAAATGTTTCAGCACTGGTTGGCAAAGACCGGTCGGACAGGTTAGCCTTACAACATGGCTGAAGCAATCACCTCTACGAAACCCCGTCGTTGGATATTTGGAGTCCTGCTCCTGCTGTTGGTTGTTCCAATCCTCGCAGTTGCCGCGTGGACCTGGGCCAGCTTGAACATTAGTTACTCAAGCGGGGAACGAGTGGGCTATGTGCAGAAGATTTCCAAAAAAGGTTGGGCCTGCAAAACCTGGGAAGGCGAATTGGCCATGGTCAACATCCCAGGAACCGCTGCCCAGATCTTTGCGTTTTCCGTGCGTGATGAAACGGTTGCCAAGAGTCTGCTGGGTGCCGACGGCAAGCGAGTTGCCCTCAGTTACGATCAGCATCGGGGCGTACCTTCGCAATGCTTTGGGGAGACGGAATACTTCATTACCGCAGTTCGGTTGGTTGGTCAGTAACAGGCTTCATCGCAATCAGGCCCAACGATTCCCGCCCATCCAACCGCAGCTCTTTAGGGAAGTCACCACGCTGATACAACCAGGCCCGTTCCACTACCAAACCAACCGATTCCACCAGTGCAGACAGCACACGGTCATCCAATAAATGAATGGATGCGGGCATTGCTCCTAGCTTTTTATGATTGGAATATTGGCTGATCTTTTCCACCCAGCCCGGCCATTTCACCCCACTCGCAACGCGGATTTCGTACTCGCTGATGAAATTGGCGAAGGCCGCCTGATACGGTGTGGCTGCATTCACGAATAGCTTGCCGCCCGGATGCAACCATCGGGCAATGGAACGGACTCCTTCTGCCAATTGATTGCCCGTCAGAAAATGAAACACATTGGAGGCATGCACGGCAGCGAGTGTCGCTGGCTCAAAGTGGATTTGACGCGGAAAGCTTGCCGGCTTCACCAGCAGTTGTGTGTGCCTCGCTTCCAGTGCGCGGCCTTCCAACTGCGCCAAGTGGCTAGCATCCAAATCATTGGCAATCACAAATGCGCCAGTTCCCAGCGCCGCCAGAGTGGCAGTCCCAAAGGCGGCGCCAATATCTAAAACAGGCAGATCAACGGTACGGCAATATTCCACAAACAGCACACTCACTTCATTCAGTTCGGCTGAGGCCCATCCCATTCGATTGCGGGTTAAAGCCAGCTTCTTTTGTTTCGGTGGCGTCAAGGAAGTTCCGCCGCCACTTGTTCCGGCAGGGTCACACCACCAGGCAATTCCATAATTTTGATATTCCGAAAGTGAATCTTCGCCCCTTCCGATTCCAGACACAAATAGCCCTTTTTTTGCGAAGTGCGGCTGATTCCATTTACAAACTTCCCATTCACAGAAAGCTTAATCACACCATCGACGGCAACCACATCGTAAGTATTCCATTCCCCCCGACCCTTACAGCGATTCTCCACCGACATGCTTCGTTCCCCACGTGGATTATCCGGAACCGTCTTCACTCCGTTCACCCCAAACAGCTCGCCGTGAACATAGGCAATTGGAGGCGTCACGCCATCTTTCTTGTGTAAGTTGGGCCACTCCAATTCCAGCATTTGAACTTCCACACCATCGGGCAAGCGCGACGTAGGGTTAGGTCGCGCACTGCTCCAGACAAAGACACCCGAATTGCCTCCGGGTTCGGTATGCATCCATTCCACGTGCAACACAAAGTTTTCATACTGCTTGGCACTGCGCATAACACCAATGGGGTGGCCTGAACAGATCAGTTCTCCATTGCGGACGCTCCAAGTGTCCTTGGCGGTGTTCACGTTGATCCAACCGGTAAGGTCTACACCATTAAACAGATCTCGAAATTCTGGCACCGCGCCGCCGGTCAAGACGGAAATTCCTAGTAAGAAAGAGGCAAGTAGCTTCATGGTTCAAATCATACACTCAACTCACTCTTCAAAACATTCCTTGACTTCTCCGCCACTTGGCCCCACAATAATAGACAGATGCCCCAACTAGCTTTCGCTCCCACTCTCGAACGAGAAGAAGAAGTCTTTGAAATGCTTGGCGGCAAAAAGCATTTAGGCCTCACCGACAATTCTCAATTGAAGTTAATGGCAATTGTTCGTGCGGGGCTGCCCTACCAATCGGTTGTATCAGTTGGTGACAAATTAGAACTAACTGACGAAGCCATATCCACAGCCATTGCCATCTCTCGTCGCACTTTAATTCGGCGCAAGACGGAAGGAAAATTGAGCAGCGACGAATCAGACCGTCTGCTTCGGCTGGCAAGAGTCGCATCCATGGCCATTGAAACTTTGGGGAACGCGGGAAAGGCATCCCACTGGTTGAAGCAACCAAACCGCGCCCTGGGCAATCAGACACCACTTTCCATGATGGATAACGATATCGGTGTTCGCCAAGTGGAATCCGTACTGGATCACATTGAATACGGGCTGCCGGCTTAGCTCTCATGATCGTTTGGCGATTAGCAAAAGCACGTCATTCTGAACTGGATGGGGAAGGGGCACGCCGACGCGGTGCCCGATGGAATCCGCGTGGCATGGCCATTGTCTATGCCGCATCAACCCTGTCTCTTGCAGCATTGGAGGTTCTTGTTCACACCGATGTTTCACAAGCGCCTGAAGATTTGATCGCCACGCCGATTGAAATCCCAGATTCTATTCCTCACGAAGAAATTGCCGAATCGTCCTTGCTTCGTAATTGGCGAGAAACTCCCTCGCCCGAACGGCTGCAAGCGATCGGCTTTGAGTGGAAGAAGCGCGGATCAAGTGCGGTATTGGGAGTGCCGTCCGTGGTCATTCCATCAGAACAGAACTGGCTTTTAAATCCGGACCATCCCGATTTCAAGAAGATTATCCCCGGCAACCCACAACCATTTCACTTTGACCCACGACTTTGGAAATAGGCGCTCTTTAACGCCTCTGGAATGCTGACTCCAGCGGTTTTCAGTGCAAAATCCATCAACCCACCCACCACTGTCCACGTCGAGTGATAGCGGATATAGACATCTTTTTCCGACGGATCTCCCCAACTGCCGTCAGGATTCTGGTGCGCCATCAGGAATTCTTCTCCTTTACGAATCAACTCATCCGATTCATTCAGTCCGAAAGATTTCAACGTGTCCATAAACTCGCCCAACGTTTCGGCATCGCCCACTGCGATATTTCCCAACAGATGGTTACGCAAAAAGGCATACTCATCCGGCAACCACTCTGGTCGTAGTCGGTACATGCCGTAATCGTTCAATGCATAAACAATGTGAGTCACAGCATACGTGATGCTTGAAAACCCATCGTCCTCTTTCCTATGCGGACTTCGATATGGGCGCAGTTCTGGAATATGCTGCATCACATCAGCCAGTTTCGCCCCCAAGATGACGCCATATCGCTCACCAGAATAAGTAGTGATGATGGCATCGCACAGTAAGTCGTAAGGGTCTTCGAACCTCAACGCGGTGCCGCATTTGGCGCAAGCTGTAGCTCCACGCTGGTTACGGAATTTGTCCCTGGGGCACAATTTCGGAAGATTGTGGGGCACGGGTTCTTTGTTAGGATCGAAGGCCAGAAAATCCTCTGGCCGAAACTGGGCCACTGCCTGCTGCAGCCTCTCTTTAATTTCCTGCCAGCGAATGCCCAAAAGGTTGGCACTGTAATCAGCGAACACCCAATAAGAAATTGACCCAGGCGTAAATATGGCAGGCAAGCGAGGATTCTGTTTGCGCCACCTCCGTGCACATTTCTGTCCCATTTCCCAAGCCAACTGCTTTAACTTTGGATCGGACGCCGAAGCGGAAATCGTATAAAAACACCACAGGTAATCCTGCCCGAATTCAGCAAAGGCTTTTGTATTGCGTGAGGTCTTGTAGATGAACCGTAACCCACGTTCAACCGCATTCGCTTTTTGTACCTTAGAAAGCGGCACACCGGTTCCCAAAGCACAACGAATAAACAGACGTCTCGTTAGCATTGGATGAGTTGGATGAAGTCCATATCTTCATCGTACATCCCCTAAAAGTCCCAGGAAATGTAATCATTAACAGATTGAAATGCAGATGGTGATTTTAGATGGTTCCGCTGCCGAAGGTGGTGGGCAAATTCCTCGCACAGCGCTTTCTTTATCCATGGTTACAGGCCAGCCGTTTCGCGTAAAGAACATTCGCGCCAGCCGGGCCAAACCAGGATTACTCAAACAACATGTAGCCGTAATTGAATCTGCAATGCGACTTTGTTCGGCAGGTGTGGATGGTGTGTCCCTTGGTTCCAGCCAGTTCACTTTTTTCCCTGGTGACGTAATCGCTGGCCAGTACGATTTCACTTTTAGCGCTGCAATTCCCATCAGCTTGATTCTGCAAACCATGCTGCCCGTGCTTTCTCTTGCAAAAGGGGTAAGCGAGGTGACAATTGAAGGGGGTATTGGAAATCGCAATGCCCCGCCCATAGAATTTCTTACTAAAACATATCTGCCCCAGATTGTCAAAATGAGCCCCACCGTCACCTTGCAAGCAGCTTCTGTAGGACTGCTGCCCATCGGAACAGGCCGTTTCAAGACGACCATTGCCCCTGGTGTTCGTTTCCGGCCAATAACGCTGGTAGATCGCGGCGTTCCCATTCAGCGAAAAGCCATGACGTCAGTTACAAATCTAACAGGGCACCAAGCAAGCCAAGAGGTAAAGGATTTGGAGCGAACTTTGGGCCTAGCCAATCTTTCCATGAAAAATGGTTCAGGTAACGTTCTGTTGGAAATGAATTACGAAGGAATTACGGAAGTGTTTACCGGCTTCGCCAAGCAAGGGCTATCCTCAGAGGAAGTAACTGCCGATGCCGCCCGGCAAGCGAAACGATACATGACTTCAAGAGCCGCCGTCTGCGAATTCCTTGCCGATCAACTACTGGTTCCCATGGCCCTAGCCGGTAGCGGACGTTTCACCACTACTAAGATCTCCGCCCATGCAAAAGCGAATATGGAAACCATTCGCGCATTTCTACCAGTAGATTTTGGGATCGATCAGTTACCCGACGGTTCATGGCTAGTGGAAGTTCGCCAGGCGTAGAGGGTGAAATCAGAAGTCTCTGATAAATTGATGGGGTCCAATTCCTTACAAGGGATCTTCCAGACTAAGTCGGACAGCGTCCTCGAACTCCTGATTGAAGTCATTCAATGCTTTGATCACGGCTGCTTCGCGCGCTTGCATCCCGGCCAATTTAACTAAGCCTCTTAAGCGTGGAGCGGGCTTGTATATAGCGGAATGCTCAACCTCCCAGAACAAACCGGTCAGCATGGAAACAATCTGATATTCACCTTTGATCTTGCCACTTCCAGTGCAATAGCCGAAATACTTGTGCGCGAGAACCTCGCCATCGCGCAAAATATGGTCAGACTTCCATGTTGGGTAAAGGGCTCGCAATACCTCATCCACTTCCACTAACCTGTTACTGGGGAACGCAAGCACTCGAATTCCCGCCAGATCGTTCAAGCTGGTGAGCCTATAAAGTTCCGGTTGATCCAGATCGAAATATTTTCCTTCCTGCCGTCGCTGTAGAGCGGCAACGGAACTCTCACATGCTTTGATCCTGGATTTGACGATCAATCTTTCGAACATATCGAGTTGATTGGAAATGGGTAGTAAGTGGTATCTGAGCTCGGTTTCCAGTTGATCCGCTACCCGAATTATTTCTGGCAGAAGGTCGAAATACTCTTCCCTTAGTCGATCCTCAATCGTACGGTTGAACTTAACCAAGCAATCTCTCTAATTGACTTCGAATGGATGTACTCGGCTCACCATTGAAATAAAAACGCCACCGCCTCTCATCAGAATCCTCACGGATTGAATCTACAAGTTCGTCTTCACTATGGTCGTCAACGAAATTTGCACTGAAAACCTTCTTCGTCTTTCGATTAAAGTAGATCTCGCGGTCAAAGCTATAGGTGTAACCTGCTTCATCAAGGACTTGTTGTTTGGTGGAGATCGTTTTCATTTCAAAGCCTCATAGAGCTAATTATAGGCTAGACCGCCGCCAGAGAAGGATTTCCAATACTTTCTAACATAGAAATCCGCCGGAAAAGTAAGCTTCGCACCAAAGCTTCCAACTTGACTCAACACTGGTAATAGAATGGGGTCTTAAGATCCATGCCAGCCGACAAGCTAATTCCTGTCTCTCGTCGAAGGGCGTTCTTCGCCGCTGCGCTGGGTGCATCCCAGCTAAATAATCGGCAGCGATTGACGCCTATTGTAATTCAAGTGCACCTGATGTTCGACCAAGGTGCGCACTCTGGCAAGGGCTTGACAGAAAGCGAGCGTGCCAAGTTTTTTGCTCACCAGGAAAAAGCTCGTCGTGAATTTTTAACCAGTGGCATTGTCTTTAATGTGACCTCTATCGAAGGAGCTTACCTCCGCAAACAAGGACGTTCGTTGGCCCCCGATCAATTTCTTGCACGAGGAAAGATCAACCTGTTTGTGACAGGTGCGCTTGGTTACGACATCGACCGTGATCGCACAGGGGGCTGTTCGATGGGACCTGGCCCACGCCGTCCGGGATTCGCACCGAGTCCGTTTTACCAAACGTTCATTGGTTTAGACAACGCGCTGGAAACAACGTTGACCCATGAATACGCCCATCATTTCACACTGGATACAAAACAGGACACCTGGTTATTGGGAACTTCTGGGTTGATTTACGCAATGATTACTGGTTGTGGCGTCAGCGTCAGGGGGCGTCCATTGCAGGGTTCCGTGCCTGCGTGAATTCAGAATGGGCCACAAGCTCGTATACTGAAAATCTTGCTCCCTGAACCGGATCTTCGCAGTCAAACGCCGACCCTTCAACGTGTCCTGGGCGCAGCCTTTGGTGTGGCTGTCACCATCGGCGGAACTGTCGGACCCGGAATTCTTCGTTCTCCTGGCTTCGTCGCGGCACAGGCGGCATCGCCCGCAATGATGCTGGCGTTGTGGGCCATCGGTGGATTCTACGCGCTCATCGGAACCATGGCGGTGGCTGAACTTGCCGCGCTGTTTCCTGAAGCTGGCGGACTCTACGTCTATGCCAAAGAAGCATTCGGAGAAGCCGCAGGCGTCACCATCGGTTGGAGCGATCTGGTTGCAACCTGTGCCGCCGCTGCCTCCATTGCCGTCACTGGTTCAGACTTTGCAGTTGCACTATGGCCAGGCCTCTCCGGCAGAGAAACGTTTTTCTCCATTGGCGTGATTCTGTTTTTTGCTGTCATTCAATGGCAAGGGATTCGGGCCAGCGGAAGGATGCAGGAATGGACTTCCATCCTTCAAGCCGGTGCTGTAATCTTTCTAATCGTCTGTTGTTTTATTTGGGGAGGATCAGCCAAGACGAATGCCGCTGTTGCCATCCATCACGATCCTTCCTGGTCTGCACTCAGTGGTGCGTTTCTGGCCATGCGCTACATCATCATGGATTACGACGGATGGTATAGCGCCATTTACTTCTCTGAGGAAAATCGCAAATCAGACGGCACCCTGGAACGGTCCATGATCTACGGAGTCCTTGTAATCATTGTCTTTTACATCACACTCAATGCCGCGTTCCTCTATGTGCTCTCCATACAGCAACTGGCATCGTCAAAGTTAGCCGCAGCCGATGTCGCACAACAATTGCTTGGGCCAACTGGCGCGCGCATTGTCACTTTGCTATCGATGATCATGGCCGTTGCCGTGATCCATCCCATGATATTAATGAATTCGCGGCTGGCATTTTCCATGGGTCGCTCCGGGCTGTTGTGGCATAAACTGTCCTATGTAAACCATGCCGGTACGCCCACCTACGGGTTGATCCTCAGCACTTCTTTGATCGTATTTTTTACCGCCACCGGCACGTTTGAAAAACTATCGGCCATTGGGTCCTTCATGTTCGTGGTGAACTACGCCACATCCTTCATTGCATTGCTGGTCATGCGTCGCAGAGCTTTAGACTTGTTCCGCCCCTTCAAAGCCCGGGGCGTTCCCTGGACAATCGTAACTGTGATTTTGGCCAGCGGAGGATATCTGGTTGGCGTCGCATGGAACGATCAAACGAACAGTCTGATTGCCGCTTGCCTTCTGCTTTTAGCCTATCCAGCAACTCGATTGGTGCGCAAACTCATTCAGCCATAAGCACTGTTAACATCATCTTGACTCGCCCTATCTTTGAGTTATATGCTTGTCCCGGGCTACTCTTTTTTCTCAAGTAACCTTCAGATATCGATTCGACACGAGGTGAGGCATGCGGCGATTTATCGTCATGATGGCGATCACGTTTAGCTGCGCAAATGTTTTTGCAGCAGACTGGCTTACAGATGGCGGTGACCCAAAACGTACTGCCTGGCAAAAGGATGAAAAACTCCTCTCCCCAAGTACCGTCAAAAACATGAAGCTGCTGTGGAAGATCAAGCTGGATAACGAACCCCGCCAGATGCACTCGCTGTTTCCACCACTCATCGTCAGTCGTGTCGATACCCCTGCTGGACCGAAGCAGATCCTGATTGAAACCGGTGTTTCTGACAATATTTACGGCATTGACGTAGAGACCGGCAAGGTTATCTGGAAGAAGCATTTTCAAAGTTCCTACACGCCACCAACAGGTGGTCGTGGTGCTGGCATTCTATGCCCTGGCGGAATTACGGCGACGCCAGTCATCGGTCCAAGCGGAACTCCTGGCAAATATACTATCTACACCGCATCGTGGGATGGCATGCTGCATCAACTGAATGTCGTCGACGGAGAAGATGTAAAAACTCCGGCCAAGTTCATGCCCGCCAACGGTAAACCCTATGCGCTGAACCTTTATAAAAATGTGATCTACACGCACACTGCCCAAGGCTGCGGAGGCAACCCGAACATTGTTTACGCTTACGACTTGGCGACGAATAAAGTAGGCACCTGGGGCCCTGCTGGTGGTGGTATGTGGGGACGCACCGGTCCGGCTATGGGCGAAGATGGCACCCTCTATACTGGGACTGGCGATGGCCGTTGGGACCCCGAAAATGGCGTCTACGGCAATGGCATGATTGGTGTCAAACAGGATCCAATAACGAAAGCAATGAAGCTCAAGGATTACTATGGCCCATCGAACGCGGAATGGTTGGTGAAGCGTGACTTAGACATGCAAGTTACACCGGTCATCTTCAATTACAAAGGCAAAGAGTTAATGGTAGATGCCAGCAAAGAGTGCCGCCTGTTTCTGATGGATACCGATTCCATTGGTGGTGACGATCATCGCACCCCGCTTTTCCGTGGTCCGCTGATTTGTAATGAAGACGTAAACTTCGCCTCGGCTGGAATTTGGGGATCGCTGGCAAGTTGGGAAGATGCAAAAGGAACGCGTTGGGTACTTACTCCTATCTGGGGTGCCAAGCATTCCAAGTTCAAAGCGCCCATTGAAAATGGCCCTGTAAAAGATGGTGCCATTGTCGCATTCAAGATGGAAGAAAAGAACGGTAAGTTACAACTTGCTCCTGCTTGGATTTCCCGTGACATGAACCGTGCTGAACCGCCGGTGATTGCTAATGGCGTAATATTCGCTTATGGAAATGGTGAAAATACCGATCAGGCTTATCCCGACGTCGGCCTGGATGATGTGGCTGAACGACGCATTCCTGCTTCCACCAAAGCCGTACTCTATGCGTTGGATGCAGTAACTGGAAAGGAACTATGGTCCAGCGGCAATGACATTCAATCCTGGAATCATTGGAGCGGACTTTCCGTTGCCAACGGTCGCGTTTATATTGCCACTTTCGATAACATTCTGTATTGTTACGGCATAAAACAATAACTATCATGCTGCTTACTCGGTTCATGGCGATGCTTATCGGGACCGGTTGCTGCGCATGGACGCAGTCGACGGAAGGCCTTGAGAAACGGATTGAGGCGCAGCGCAAGTTACTGTGGGATTGGGGTGGGTTGAATCACTACGGCAGTGAAAACTCCGAATTGCCCAAGCCTAAGCCAGGGGAAATGCGCGTCGTATTTCTGGGTGATGAGATCACACAAAACTGGGGTTCAGATTTCTTTTCCGGCAAGGCTTACTTGAATCGTGGAATTGAACGCCAGAGCTCAGGCCAAATGCTGGTGCGCTTTCAACAGGACGTGATCGCAATCAAGGCTGCGGTAGTGGTGATTCAAGCCGGGTTGAATGACTTACTATCCGCCACCCAAGGCGTTATTGCTGATAACTATATTTCCATGGTCCAGTTAGCCAAGTTCAACGGCATCAAGATTGTGATTGCTTCAGTTACTCCAGCCTCCACTTACTATGCAGGCAAACGCGCCATTCCACCGCAAGGCAAAATCATTGGTCTAAATGGATGGATCAAGGACTATGCCCAAAGCACTGGTTGCGTTTATCTGGACTATTATTCGGCACTGGCCACTGGCCGTGATTTCAACAAGACTCTAACAGATGACGGCTTGCTCCCCAACGCGGCTGGCTACAAAGTAATGGCGACACTCGCTGAAAAAGCGATTGCCGAAGCGGTGGGTAACAAGTAAAGGAGTTTCTTCGGTGATGCGAAATCTTTCAGCAATAGTAGCCGCCTGCGCCTTCTTCGGCGTGGAACCTGCCTCCGCCCAATTCGGTCGCGGTGGCAATGATTGGGTTACCAGCGGTGCCGATGCCCATCGTTCTTCCTGGGTTCGGACAGACCCGAAGATCTCCAAAGCGGGCCTTGAAAAAGGGGGCTTCGAGTTTCTATGGAAAATTAAAATCAATAGCAATGCACCCTCCACCATGATGCTGATGGACCGTTACATTGGCTATCGTGGCTTCCGTTCCATGGGCTATGTGGGCGGCAGTTCCGATCAAGTAGTGGCCTTTGATACCGACCTTGGCCGCATTGAATGGCAGAAGCGCATTGCCACTTCAACGATGGTAGGCAACTCGCCAAATTGTCCCGGCGGTATGACTTCTAACTTAGCTCGAACATCCTCAACAGCCTTCCCTGTGAGTGGCGGAATTCAGGGTGGAGGAGGTGGCCGTGGAGGTCCGGCGAAGAGTGGAGTTGGTGAACCGAACGAAGGTGCCGTCACTTTGCCTGTTGTGCTGCCCAATCAACCACAGCAAGCCGGTCCACCGCGTCCCCGCCCTGCCGGTGGCGGTCCACCGCGACGCATGCCCAACTACGTTTACGCAATTTCCAGTGATGGATTGTTTCACTCCATGTACGTTTCAAACGGTGAAGAACCCAAACCTGCCGTTCCATTTCTGCCCGCCAAAACCAATGCTAGCGGCTTGATCGTGATTGACGAATTCGCCTATGTGTCAACGTCGGAAGGGTGCGGCGGTGCATCCGATGGCGTGTGGACTTTGGACATCGCTTCCGGTAAAGTTGCCAATTGGCAGCCTACTAGCGGTGGCGTGGTTGGTGCAATGGGACCTGCGTTTGGCCCTGATGGAACGGTTTATGCAGCGACGCAGAAGGGTGATCTTGTGGCGCTGAAACCCAAAACGCTGGTCGTGAAAAGTAAGTATGCCAGCGGACAGGAACTTACTTCTTCTCCGCTGATTTTCCAACATAAAAATAAGACGATGATAGCCGTCTCAAGCCAAGATGGTAGCTTACATATTCTTGATGCCGCGTCGCTCACCACTGCAGTTTCAAAAACGCCAGTTAAAGCGGCAGGCTCTATTTCCAGTTGGCAAGATGCTTCTGGGACACGCTGGTTTCTAACCACCACAACCTCAGGTATTTCAGCTTGGAAGTTGGACGGAAATGGTTCGTTAGTAAGTGGTTGGACTTCCCGCGAAATGATTTCACCACTTACTCCTACTATTCTCAATGGCGTCATTTTCGCGGTAGCTGGCGGCAATCGTACGACACCGGCAGTATTGTATGCACTGGACTCGGCAACGGGAAAGGAGTTGTGGTCCAGCGGTAATACCATCACATCCTACGTCAAAGGCATTGGCATTTCAGGCTCAGGCAGCCAATTGTATGTGAGTAGTTACGATGGCAATGTGTATGCCTTCGGCTATCCGCTGGAACATTAGGCTACTTTACGAACAATGCCTTGGGGATCATGGCATGGACACCTTTTGTACGATCCACAACTTGGGTAATTCGGAAATCGACGGCAGTGCTGGCTAACATGTAGGCATCGGCACGCGACATCTTTTTGGTCTCCACTAAGAAGTTGACCACCTCCTCCGCGGCTAAACGCAGGGCCTTGGTCAGGTCCTCATCCAAACCCATGGCAATCCAATGGGTGGGAGTTTCCGCACGCGGCCAGTTCAAGGTCATTCCTTTGTGGACCACAAAAGCGAAGCGACCTTCCATGTGTGTTTCTAAAGCAGTAACATCAATTTCCCCATCTCCTTGTGCGGCGTGTCCATCTCCGACAAAAAACAGAGCCCCTTTTACATGAACCGGGATAAATAGTTTTGTTCCAGCCACTAACTCTTTGTTGTCTAAATTACCCGCATAAATCCCTGGAGGCACACTGCTCACTTTCCCAATGGAAGCTGGCGGGGCAACACCCATGCTGCCAAAGAACGGCCGCAATGGAATTTCAATCCCTGGGGCGAATTTTGCGACGTGCCGGGCAGTGTCCAGCGGAATCAATTTAGAAGTCGGCTTCGGAAATAGATCGGTCAACACGCCGGAACGACCCAGCCCGTTATAGGCGTAGGGCACTGGCGGGTGGACTTTCAAAATCTGCACCTCCAGCGTATCTCCTGGTTCAGCACCTTCAATAAAAATAGGTCCAGTTAGATTGTGACCGCTGGAATTGGGATTGGCGGCAACCACTTCCCGCAAAGCTTTTAGATATTTGCTTTCCAGTACATTGAGCGCCTGCCAACTGCGCAAGGAAACGGCGGCAAGCGTTTCCAGTTCCACGACTTCGCCCGATTGAATACGAAGCACAGGCTTGGCCGCGCCGTCATAGAAGCCCACCACGACAGTACTCGCCGACGCCGTTATCTTATGAGTGGTCTGCGCAAACAGGGGCAGCGCAAGCAGAAGCAGCATAGTAAGTTGCACAGTAACTTTACTATAACAACAGTTACTTGCCAGCCAACCGGAACGTGACCCCAGCCGCCACTGTCAATGGATAGCCAGGCGTAGCATGGATGCGCGCAATCACCGGAGAAACCGGCGTCACCCTGGACTCAAAGTAATTCTGTGTCTCATAATATCTGCGATCCGTAAAGTTGTCGACAGTGAAATTCAGCTCCATCCCGTGACGGATCTTTTTAGCCACGCCCATGTCAAACACGGTATGACCTGCGGCAACATTGGATGGATCGTCCCCATCCAAGCGATAGTGGTTGATGGCGCGCATACGAGCAGAACCACTCCAGCCGTTCCAACGGGCCACGGTCAAAGCCGCGTTCGCCACAAAATGTGGAGCACTGTCAACATAAACACGATGGTCACCGCCTCTGAAGAAAGAGTTGCTTACCTTAGTAACTCCGGCATTCAACGATACGTGACGAGTTAGTTCGTAAGAGGCCTTGGACTCAAAGCCATACGCTCGCGATGGGCCTTTTAATTCAAAGCTGCCATCATCGGGTATGTAGACCTGTTCATTGGAATGATCAATGAGGAAGGCATCGGCACTGAACGAAAACCTGCGGAAATGCGATGAAGCGCCAACCTGGTAGAAATCAGTCGTGGCAAGCCGTGGCTGATCGGGACGCTGCACCACGCCGCGCGCATCAATCGAATTGATCCCCCGCCCATAGTTAGCATGAAAGGTTATCGGCAACTTGTGGGTCGGCGTAAATGCGGCACCACCCTTGCCCTGCCAGCGCCCACCATACTGCACGCCGCCGTTTAATGGATTGACGCGGTCGTTCACTCCGAAGCGGAACTCGTCGAAACGCAACCCGGCGGATAGAATCAAGCGACCATGCAATAGCGTGATAATTTCCTGCCCGTAAGCCGCTTCGTTAGTGACATGAGCATTGGCACGCGTTGCTACATCGAACGGATTACGACCGATGCGCGGATACAAACCGACGTTGATCTGATTGTCGTGGAAGTTTGCTCCTGCGGAAAATAGTGCAGTGGTTCCACCCAGTTTGTGAGGTTGGGTGTATTGGATATTCGCACCGTCTTGAAGGCGTGAATCGTGCTGTTGGAACGCGTCACCCAAAATCGGGTCAGTCAGATAGTAAGTGAAATTGGAGTACAGATCAAACAAAGAACGGCTGACAAAGCCATCTGCTTTGAGTGCCGCTCCATTGGTCCAACTGCGACTGTAATAAGTGGATACGGTGCCCAAGTTGACACGCCCTCCATCGCTAGGATCCAGTGCTCCGAAACGGTGGAGTTTCCCCTGGTCCACCAAGTCAAGCGGAAGCTGGCCAGATGAATAGAAATTGTTTCTCCCATAAAGAAATCGAAAGCCCAGCTTCTGATCATTGCTCAATTGCCGGGTGTAATTTCCGTTCACCTTGTCTTGACGATATCGCCCTGGATTCTGAAATGGACCGTCTGTGTACGAGCCTTCATAGGCAAGATAACTATCAACCTTTTGGACGTTGGGACTGTAACCAAAAAAGCCACGACCACTGTTAAAGTTGCCGCCTTGCAGCCGCAGTGTAATCTGCTCTGGCAGCGATTCCCGTTGTTGAATGTGCACCACGCCAAGACCACTGAAATCCCCATAAGCGGGGCTGAACGGTCCGTTGATTACGGTCACCTGCTGAATCAGTTCCGGACTCAAAGATTTCAGCGAACCCAGATAGCCTTGCCCATGACCCTGCGTTCCCTGGTTCTGCTGTACATTATCCACCATCACTTTCAACCCGCCATTGACGCCGCCATGATCCAGGTTGAAGCCGAATCGGCGAATCTCCAGCGACTTGCCACCGCCTTCATGCTGACCAGCGCTGATACCCGCATTCATCTGTTGCAGCATTTGGTCATCCCGCGTGAACAACGTGCGATTAAACACCTCAGAATTGCGCAGATCGACGGTAGGTTCAACGGTATGGGCAGTGATGACGATGGATTGTTTCTGCGATGCGAGTTCTGTGAACTGAAGCGTTACTTCGCGGAGTTGGGTGGTGATGCTGACTGGCTGAAAAGAGGGGTAAACGGCTGTGATCGTCACTTCGCCGGAGGGCACATTATTAAATTGGAATGCCCCTGCCACAGTTTGGCTGCTTTTCTGCAGAGGCTCAATTTGAACCTTTGCACCTGAAACTGGCTTGCCTTGCGGATCAGTGACTCGTCCAACCAGGGCAGATTGGGCGAAAGTGAAACTGGTGGCGAAAAGGAATAAGAACGGTATTTTTAGCATGGCTTGCATGATTCGTAGCACTAACTGCTGATTCGTAATACTAGCATCAGATATTACGATCTTTCAAGTGGTAATACGTTGCCAGAATGAGTTTGGATTTGGGGAACGAAAACTTTCTATCGTGGGTGTTTAGTGTATTCCACCAATCGTATCTAAGCCGAACTCCCGATCCAACAAACGCGAAAATCGCCCGATAGTTTTCACATAGGCAAACTTGTGTCAATTTTCAAAAGAGTCAGTGCATCTTTCAAGAATCTCTCTGCCGAGAGCATGAGCAGTTCCATGAGCGGAGGCGGGTCGCCGCAATCTGTTTGGGAGGCCTACCGGGCTGGGGACTATCAACTTGCGTTAAAAAAAGCGGACAGCCTGGCGCGCAACACCGTGGATTACCATTTCCTTCGCGGAACTATGCTCTATAAATTGGGCAGCTTAGAAGAATCCATCACGATGCTGGACCAGGCCGCTACGATGAGTGGTGACAATGATCGGCAACTGGCGAAAATATACCATGCCTTGGGGCTGGCGCTACGCGATAAACAGATGACGGAAGAGGCAGTGCTATGCCTGGAAGAAGCAACGAAGCATCATGTCCATCAGGGGTGCCATTTTCGAAGTATGTGCACCACATTGTTAATGGGCGGGCTACGGCGTGCGGAAGCTTTGGCAAAAGTGCAGATGGCTATTCGATTGGATAACGGAGCTCAAGTATCCTGCCCTGATAGTACCGATATGAATCTGTGTGAAAGTGTGGCGGTGCTGGCCTGGGCCACGGCGGCAAACTCCAAAGACGAATGGGAAGTGGGCAAACTGGACAGAGAAGCATCGGCCCTGTGTGACCGGATGAACAAGCCGGTGGTGGCCATGGTGCACTACAGCTTTGGCCGCGCTTACCAGGAATTAGGGAAGCTGAACCAAAGTGTGCTGCACTTTGAAAAGTGCGCCGGAGCTGAACCACAGGGCAACTATGGGCGCTTGGCCAAGGCCGCTTTGGAATCTTCAACGGAAGCCGTTAGCGGTTGAACCCCCACCATTTTCGGCACTGACTTAAACAACTGTTCTGGATCTCCGCTGGCTTCAATGACCAGTTCCAGAAACGCGATGTGCATTTCATCGGTAGTTTGATCGCCCCATTTCACCGCTGCCGCAGGGTCTGGATTAAAGCGGTTGTTGGGTGAATTATCAAAGGCTGCGGTGGATTCCAAACGCGTGCCTACTGGAAGATCCAACGGCTTGGTCAAAACATAAGTAGTTTGCCAATTGAAATCGTATCGGGGAACATCAATTAGAGTTTCCTTTTTACCGTCTGGATAAACCGCCACCACCAGCATGCTTTTGCCACGAACGTGCATATGAGGTTGAACCGAAAGTAGGCGGGCCGGACGCGCTAGCGTCATGGTGGCATGGGAATCAAAACTGCCATTCTTGGGTGGAATCACAAAATCTAAATCGCGCAGCGTATCAATTGCCAATACTCGCAACTGCGGGGCCCGATCGGCGAAGTACAACCCGAACTCAGAGTGATCTATGGCAGGCTGGCCGTTGGGATTGTAGTGCATCTCCAAAATCAGATCAGACCCGGCAGGAATCAGCTTGGCCCCCTGTTCTAACCAGGGCATTGCCTCGTAACCAGGTTCGTATCCAAGAATGAGTTGACGCCGATCAAACACACGTTCCTCAGGTCTACGCTTGCCCCGTTGCGCCACCGTTGGCGAGAAGATTTCGCCCACTGGGAATCCAGCCAAGTAACTCGACCCAGCGGGCCGCACAAAGGCGTTAATGTGATGCACAAGGCTGCGTTGATCAATGCGAAACTCGGCGGCACGGACCCATGTATCTTTGGAAAGATGCAAGGGCACGATGAGAAATGAATACTGCAATTGACCAGACCTTGGAACATCGAAACCAGGAACCTTCACTACCCGATCTGGCTTGCCCAACTTCCACCCATCCTGGTGCTTGGAAATTCTAATGGGGGAAATCAGCGGGGCTCCTTCCAGTGCCCCGGCATCCACCCAGGCCACCAGCGTAGTTACTTCCTGCTGCGTCAAAGAACGGTCATTGCGCCACTGATGTGAGCCAGGAGTGGCATGCCATGGGGGCATGGTTTTTTGCAATACAGCTTGGCGAATGGCCTTTGCAAATGGTCTTACCTGACGATAGCTGGTGAAAGCCATGGGGGCCACTTCACCTGCCTGATGACACTGCACACAGCGCCGTTCCACCACTGGCTGGACGTCACGCCAAGTGGTTTCTGCTGTTGCGCAAGTGTTGACTAACGCAAAAACAATGGCAAAGCAGCGGATAGGCATGTTCTTAGTTTACTGTTTTGGAACACCGTCAAGCAGCCAGTGCCTTAACCAATCAAACGCTGCTGTAATTGCATCGGGCGCCGGAGTATGTCCGCTACGATGGTTGATCCAATCGAAAACAGCGCCGGGCATGGCGCTGGCCGATGTAAGCAGGGGCAAGCTTTTATCGCCATCGGAATCTTCACCAGCAATCAACAAGAAGGGTCGAGGTGCTAACAAGGCCAGTAACTCATTTTGATCCACACCTTTCGGCAGACGCTCACCGAAGTACCAGTAATCCTCATAGTTAGTAAAGGCGAAACTCACACCCGGCTCAGACGCCACTGCGGCGCGCACCCGTTGATCCATAGCCGCCGCGTACATGGTCATTTTCCCGCCCAGTGAGTGACCCATCATCGCGATCCTGGTGCGATCCACTTCGGGCAGGGTCTCCAGGTAATCCAGCAGACGACTGGCGTCCCATACCCATTTTCCCAACCCTGTGGTCCCCGGATGCCTGCGAGCAAGGTTGGCAACAGCTTCATCGTATCGTTGGCCATAGCTTTCGCCAAACCAGCGGATGGCTACCGCAATGTAACCCTGTTGGGCGGCCAGCCAGGCGAATGAGCGCACGCCCAATGGTTGAAAATTACGACCACCCAAATTCAAACCCGCTGGAGTATCCACATCATAGTAAGGAACAATCAGCACAGGACGCGGCGTCGTTAGGTGTTCGTCCGGATAAACAATCAGGATTCGTTCCCAGGAATCGGGTTCCGTTTGAAGGTCCATCAGACGAGCTCGTAACCAGGTATCGTCGATTTCACGCACTAGGCGCGCGCGTGGGGCGGGCTTGGCAATGGCAGGCGCACCCAGCAATAGCATCCACTTTGCACTGTCTACTTTAGTAACTGGTGCGAGTGTAGGGAAATCAGTTTTCTGCGGCGGCTTGCGATACGCGGCTTGGTCAAACGGGATAGCAGGTGCGAGAACTCCGGTGGATTGTACTAGCCGGAAACCTGTTTCGCCGCTGGCGTGTGCCGGATCTTGAGAAGAGCGTAATCCGCGTGACCAACTGGTGCGCGAAGTTACATACGAACCTCCCCGTATGACCCGTTGAAGTCCACGCCTGGGTCCTCTTGGATTGGTAACAAGCCATTTCGATTGGATGGCGTTAAACCAATCCTCACACCATTCCCAGACATTGCCCGACATATCGTAAACTCCGAATGCATTGATACCTGATGAACCAATGGGCCGCGTGCCTGGAAGCTTAACTAACTCAGATGCATTCTTTGTAGAAGCCATGCCCAGGTTACCGTCGCTAGTGCCCGCAGCGGCAGACCATTCCGCTTCGGTGGGCAAGCGATAGCCATTGCAACTGGTCTTGCGCGATGCAGTGGCTTTCTCGTAACAAGGATTGAGCTTGTTGCGCACGCTGAGGGCATTTGCAAAGCTAACCGCATTCAACCAACTGATGTTTTCAACGGGCAGATTTGGACCCTTGTGCAGCGAAGGATTTTGCCCCATCACCTGTTCATATACTTGCTGCGACGTTTCGGTTTTGGCAATCCTGAATCCACCTATGGCGATGTGAACGGAAATGCCTGTCTGGGGGTCGCGCACTGTTTGTTGGGATGGTGGAATCACCGCCCAATCCAAAGCAAGCATTGCGGAGATGAGGAAAATTACCACAGTAACTTGAATCCTAATTGCATCTGCCGTGGATAATTCGATTGCGGAGCACTTACAGTTGACTTATACAAGATGCCGAAGTTTGCGCTGTCCGCAGTATTGTTGAACATTGCCGTTGTTACAAAGAATGAGTTGGCCACATTGAAGACTTCCAGGCGAAACTGGGCTCGGAATCGTTCATTGATCTGGGTCATTTTGTTCAAAGAAACATCGGCCATGCGCGAGGTCTGCAAACGAAGTCGGGAGTTGTAGTAGGGCGTGTAACGCGGGTTATAGTTGGGAACTATCAGGAAGTTTGGCTCCTTGCAGCCGTAATCCTGACTGAATCCTAAAGTGGATACGCTGCCATCGGAATTCACTCGATTGACGCATGGCTGCACCGCCTGAATCTTTTCCTGGCCCCAGCCAAATGGAATCCGCGCATCTTTGAGATAGAGCACGTTAGTGGGCAGAGCCCAGGGCATGCCACTCATCACATTAAATATCAACGTACTTTCCCAACCACTGACTAGTTTGCTGGTCCACCCGCGCGTGCCCCCAAGAAATCTGTGGCTTTTGCCCATAGGCAGTTGGGCAATCATGCTGGTCACAAAACGATGTGGACGATCATATTGCGTTACGCCTTGTTGCATGACGTCGTTCTGCGGGTCTAGATAACCAGTCCTTTGCTCATTCTTTGCCCACGTGTAATTGACGTTGAGAGTAAGTCCGTTGCGAACCCACATGTTATACGCCGATTGCAATGAGTTATACCAGCTTTTACCTGTGTTGAGCATTAATTCAGTTAGACCGGTGAATTGTGGATAGGGTCGTAGAATCTGGTTTCGAGTAATGGTGTTAGCAGTGTAAGAGTTTGTACCGACAAAGGCATCCAGCCCCTTAAATGGGTTGGCAATGCCTGCATCGCAATAGCTGGGATTGCCCCCTAGTATCCAATTGCAGCGATCGCGAAAAGCACCGTCGCCTTGCTCATCAAAGGTCTTCGATGTTTCCTGATCGTAACCGCGATTGGCGGAGTAAGTGATTTCAAAACGTCCACGCTGCCCAATGGCCCGCTGGATACTGAAGGAGTACTGGTCTGTATGAGGAATGCGGAACTTGGGGTTGACGAAGTTGAAACTGCGCCCGGCAAAAGTGTTGAGCCCATCTGCCGAACCCCTTGGCTGGTTAATGATCGGAAACGGATTGTTGATCAAGTCAGGGTAAGGGCTGCGGTTCCCGTCAGGAGAAACAGACATAGTTGTCTGCGCATTAAATCCTGTTGATTGCAAATAGTTATTGCTGGGGTTGCTGTAAAAACGGCCCCACCCCCCGCGCAAAACAATCTTTTTGGTTAGTGCGTACGCTAATCCAATACGCGGTTGGAAGGTATTTTTGTAGAGGTTGGAAGCCGTGCGCGAGGCCCCATTTTCCCCGGCAAATAACAGGCCGCCGCGCAGTGGATTGGGAATGTCAGGGTACTTAGCGTGGTCAATCAATTTATCCAGCGGACTAATCACTTGTGTATCAAAACCGCGATTCAAACGATTGAAGCGTTCATTGGGTGGAAAGTTAAAATCAAACCGCAAGCCTAAATTCATAGTGAGGCGTGAAGAAACCTTCCAATCATGTTGCAGCCACGGTGCTATGTAAGGGGACATGTAGATGAAAAACGATTGGTAATTCACTGTGCCGGAACTGGGAGTTCCTAGAAGAAATCCAGCTATAGAGTTGCCGCTAAGAGCATCTGTGCGGGTATAGTCAGCCTGCGTGAAGATCCTGTTTTCATTGAGCTGAAATACAGTTCCAGGATTCTGTACGGCATATTGAATCGAACGCATGTCAATGCCACCCTTGGTTGTGTGGGTGCCATTCACTTTGGTTAAGGATCCAGCAATGGCCCAGGAGTTAGTCACATTGCGACCGGGACTTCCCTTCCCTAGCGCCAAGTAGTCATCCAGAACATATCTTCCAAATCCTGGACTATATGGGAGTGCGGCAGCCAGTGAAGAGGGAAAGCCCAAGCTGGCCAAGTCAAACGCTTTATTGGCCAAACCGTCATTACTTTCAATGTAACGACTAAATGACACTCGCGCATTGAGTAACATGGAAGCTGTAAGTGTACTTACCCAGTCCATCACATAGGCATCGTTCACACGCTTTAACGGTTGCGGCCCATCGCCACCGGGTTGGCCTCGAATTCCATTTGAGGAACGAGATTCCGTACGGTCGTTACTTCCTTGCCGAAAGAAAACATGATTCCTGCTTCCGAAGTTTTGATCGAACTTGAACACCATGTTGTAGAACGTATCTTGTGCAGGATTCTGACCACCAGAAGCAAAATAGTTTTGTTGGGCATAGGCGACTCCTGCTGTTTTTGTGTTGGATGCTGGATAAAACTCTACAATCTTGCGGGCAATGGGATTGATGCGCGCTGTTGGCAGTGTGTTGTTGGGAAAAGGATCACGAATGTACTTGCCGTTGAGCAAACGTGTGGAACTGGGGTCGTAAACGGTCACTAATCGGTTCGACCCGTCCACTAGCTTTGCAAAATTACCGCTGCGCATTTCCGATTCTGGTACAGACAACACCAATGGCTGCGGAGTGGCTTCCCTGTACCCTTCATAGTTGAACAGAAAAAACGTTTTATTGCGTCCATTATAAACCTTGGGGATACGCAGAGGACCATCGAACAGCACCCCATACTGATCCAGATAATGGCCATCTTTGGGGGCACCGCGAGAATTGTTTTGGAACGAATTGGCATCCAGAACATTGCGTCGCATGAATTCATACAACGAACCATGCAAGAGATTTGTACCGCTTTTCAACGCAACGTTGATTACCCCTCCGGCCGATTTTCCGTATTGTGCATCATACGTATTAGTCTGAATCTTGAACTCCTGCACGGCATCCACTGGTGGCACGTAGGCAATGTTATTGTTACCGCCCTGGGCGTTATTCGGTGCCCCATCCAGCAGAAATTCGTTGTTTGCATTACTGCCGTTGATGTTCCAACGGGCGATAGCACCGTTATCGAAAGGCCTTTGATAAACCAGTTCACCGTTGTAATCCACACCGGGAACCAACATCGCCAACATGAATGGATTGCGCCCATTCAGTGGATATTCGGTAATGGCTTCAGCGTTGACCAAACCACCGCGATCGCTGGAATGTTCCAGGATTGGTGCTTCACTGCTGACCGTCATTTCCTGCGAGATGGTGCCCAACTCCAGCTTGAAATCAAGCGTGGTAGCTTGGGCCACAGTAAGTCCCAGGCCAGATTGACGGGCAGTACGAAATCCTGGTGCGGCGACGGTTACGGAGTAAGATGCAGGCGGCAGAAATGTGACGGTGTAATTCCCATGGGAATCGGTCTTTGCGGGATGCAAGTTGTTGGTGCCTTCATTCTTGACGGCAATGATGGCACCGGCAATGGGAGCATCGGACGGATCAGTGACGCGGCCCACCAGAGTGGCGCGAAATTCCTGTGCAAAAACGGGCAATAAGAGCAGGAAGAAGAAAGATAGGACAATTTTGAGCATACATCCCCAGGGTAATAACATATACGAATTTGCACGGATTGTCGATAACTTTCACGGGCCTTACCTTTGGCAAAACTAGATTAAATTGTGATACGCTTGAGATAATTAAAACAATCTGGCGTTACCGCATTCTTATGCAGGCCGACGCTTGGAAGTCAGGGTATTCCGTCGCAATTAATTTATGGAGTTAGCATATGTCAATTCGCATTTTCTCGCTTAGTGTAATCCTTTTATTAGCCGCATCGTTTTCCTGGTCTCAGGATACGCGCGGCACAATCACCGGACGCATCACCGATCAGAGTGGGGCAGTGGTTGCCGGAGCAGCGGTGGTGGTAACCAACTCCGCAATGGGAACCGTTTCCAATTTAACAACCAGTCCTGAAGGGCTGTATCGCGCGACTTTTCTTTCCCCTGGGCTTTACCGTATTGAAGCCTCAGCACCGGGATTCAAGAAGTCGTTGCGCAACGCCGTTGAGGTCCGTGTGGCGGACCGGTTGGACATCAACATCACCATGGAAATTGGTGGAGCGGAACAGCAGATTACAGTGGTGAGTGAGAATTCACTTTTGAACACAGAAAGCGCTTCCCTGGGCACAGTGGTGGACGCCAAGCGCGTTGCCGATCTGCCGCTGTCCTATGGCAATCCTTTCCTGTTAATCGGGTTGACAGCCTGGGGTAACGTTCAACGGCAGTGTGCGGCTGGATCGTCCATTTGAACCGACGCATATCGTGAACTTTTCCATGGGCGGAACACGCGGTAATTTAAACGATATTACCATTGACGGCGCGCCCACCACGGCAACTGCGAACGCTAACGAAGTAACTGCGTCGTATGTGCCTCCCACCGATATTGTGCAGGAGTTCAAGGTACAAACCAACACCTTTGACGCACAGTTTGGACAGACTCAAGGCGGCGTCACTAATATCAGCATTAAGAGTGGCACCAATAGTTTTCATGGCAGCATCAACTATTCTTTTCAACGACCCGGTTTTTGGGCCAACGATTTCTTTCTGAACAAGGCGGGCACGCCTCGTCCTGACTTTTTGTTTAACCGCTGGGGTGGCTCTTTCAGCGGTCCGGTGACCATTCCGAAACTCTACAACGGAAAGAACAAAACCTTCTTCCTTTTCGGCTATGAAGGCATTCGCGATTCCCGCCCGCGTCATGACGATACCAGCAACACGGTTCCCACCCCGGCCATGCATAACGGTGATTTCTCATCGCTATTGGCCGGTGGCGCTCAATACATGATTTACGATCCGGCAACTCGCGTAGCCGTTGCGGGCGGACGTTTCCAGCAGACTGCGTTTCCGGGTAACAAGATTCCCCCCAGCCGCTTTGATAAGGTTGGTTCGGCGATCCTCGGCTTCTACCCCACTGCGGAAAAGACGCCTGGCGATCCCCTTGGCCTGGCGAACTATCAGGACGCAAGCACTGCGGAAATAGCCAAGTATTACAACCACACCACTCGTGTGGATCAAAACCTGGGGCAGAAGCAGCGCTTCTTTGTTCGCTACAGCGCCTACGACCGCCATAGCACCTATAACAACTATTTCGACAATCCGTTTGTGGGCACCCAATTCTATTTCATCTCAAAGACATCGGCTTTTGATCATGTGGCCACGTTATCGCCCACCATGGTTTTGAATTCGCGATACAGCTATAACCGATTTATCCGCGGCTCAGACCAGCCGGCATCAGCAATCGGATTTGACCTGGCATCTTTGGGTCTCTCCGCGCAATACATTGGCCAGGTTCCGAAAGATCAGGTGCGATTCCCGCGAATCAATCTGACCGGCTATATCAGCAACGGGTCGACGAATGAAAACCGCCCGGTGATGAATCACACAGTGGCATCTACGCTGAGCAAGTCGGCTGGCGTCCATTCTCTTCGGACCGGTTTTGAATACCGTGTGTATCAGGAAACAGATCAGTTCAAGAGCAATCAACAGACAGGGCAATTTACATTCGGTTCCACCTGGACCAAAGGCCCGCTGGATAACGCAGCCGGATCGTCTGGTGGCATCGGCCAATCGGTAGCAGCATTATTGTTGGGTTTGCCCGACTCAGGCAGCATCACTCGCCAGTCCGACTATGTGGAACAGTCTGGTTCGTGGGGATTCTTTGCGCAAGACGATTGGAAGGTGACGCCCAGACTGACGCTGAATTTAGGAATGCGCTATGAGGTGGAAACACCTTTGCACGAACGTTTCAATCGCAGCACGCTTGGTTTTGATCCCACTTACAAGCAACCCATCTCAGCGGCGGCACAGGCTGCCTACGCGAGCACTTATCCGAACATTGCTGGTGGATTCCCACAACTGCCTCCCACTGCTCTTGCTCTCAACGGTGCCATGACGTTCGCCGGGCTCAACGGCAACAATGGCAACCTGTACAATACGCCAAAAAATGTCTTCATGCCGCGCTTCGGCATTGCTTATCGACTGAATGAAAAAACCGTGCTGCGTTCTGGATTCGGCATATTTGCTGGCTTTTTAGGCGAGCGTCGTGGAGACGTCCTGCAGAATGGTTTCACGCAAAACACGAACATGGTGTTGACCACCAACAATGGATTGAACTTCATCAGCAGCCTGGCCAATCCATTCCCCAATGGAGTAGCTGAAGCCGTGGGTGCTGCCGCCGGTCCGCAGACTTTCTTGGGACAAGGCTTTTCCTACTTCAATCAGAATCCAAAACTTCCGGTGACCATGCGTTGGGAAGCCAGCCTGCAACGCGAATTCCGCAGCTTCCTGCTGGAAGCAAATTACATTGGAAACAAGACCAACCACATTGCAGTCACGCGCAACATCAACACTTTGCCATTGCAGTATTTGAGCACGTTGAAGACTCGTGACGATGTGAACAACAACCTGTTGACGGCCAGCATCGCCAACCCGCTTTACAATTTAGTTCCGGGCAATAGCCAGGGTATTTATACGGGCACCAGCACTTCGCGCCAGACCCTGCTTTCACCTTTTCCGGCATTTGGAGCTAGCGCCATTAACTCATCCGAAAATACTGGGTATAGCTGGTATCACAGCTTTCAGTTCACCGCATCCAAGCGCTTCGTAAAAGGATTCACTGTGCAAGGAAGCTACACGATGCAGAAGTGGATGCAAGCGGTGAATCTTCTGAATGCAGCAGATCTAGCACCGGTACGCGAAATTTCCGATGCCGATGCGCCACACCGCATCAACGTGAGCAGTGTTTGGGCACTACCTTTCGGCAAGGGTCGGGCGTTTCTGCCCAACGCCAATGGGTTCGTCTCACGCCTTGTTGGCGGATGGGAAGTTTCCGGTATTTATAGTATCCAAAGTGGATTCGCACTTCCCTGGGGCAACGTGATTTACAACGGCAATCCGGCAGACATCAAATTGCCTGCCGATCAACGAACTCCGGAACATTGGTTCAACGTGGCAAATTTCGAGACCGCATCGGCGAAGCAGTTGCTAGGGAATCAGGTTCGGACATGGCCACTGCGCATCCCGACACTTCGTGGACCGAGACAGAACAACATCGACGTGGCGTTAATCAAGCACCCGGATTAGTGAAGGCAAGAATATTGAATTCCGGGCAGAGGCACTGAACGCTGCCAACCATCCATTCTTTCCGAATCCGAATATGACGGTGACGGCGGCACAGAGTGTGAAGGACACTGGCTTCGGGCAAATCAGCGCATCGACTATGAGCAATTATGCACGGCGATTGCAGTTGAGTTTGCGGTTCATATTTTAGTGGGTGAGTAATTTAGGGCAGCGTGGTGAATCACAGGCTGTCCTTGGTTCTGAGTTCCAGAATTGCGTTTTCAACTCGCTCAGCAGGACCGCAGTCTGCACTTCGTTCATAGGAGAGAAATGATGCTGGAAGTCCATCGGTACATCGAATTTCAAGGAAATTGTCGGCAAGCAATCGAGTTCTACCAGAGTGCGCTGGATGCCGAAGTGCTTTTCACTCAGACCGTCGGTGAATCCCCTATGTCCGATATGGGACCGGCGGAAAACATCATGCACTGCACCATCAAAATAGGACATTCGACGATCATGATGTGCGACGCCCCAAGGCTGGATACCACGGGGGCAGTGGCAACATCAGCTTGACCATTGGACTGGATGATCCGGCGCGTGCTAAACAAATCTTTGAGATCCTCGCCAAGGACGGTTCAGTGATCATGCACTTGGAAAAGACCTACTGGGCGGAAGCATTCGGGATTCTGACCGACAAGTTTGGCGTCAAATGGTTGATCAACTGTGAAGCCCCAACACACAGTTAAAAACTGACGCTTCCACGGTAACTTCGGGCTGGGTTATCCTGCAAGAAATGCCTAACAGAATCCCTGCGCGGGAACGAATCTTACAGGAAGCTTGGATTGGAGATGCTGTCTTATCGCTGTATGTGCGAGCACGAATCCTGCGCGAATCGGGCCGCGTGGATGGACAGAAATCCATCCGAATGACATCCAATCACTTCCTGAGTGCGCTTGGGGACCCGAGTGAAGTGGAAGCAGAATTGGGCCGTGTGTATCAAGACCGGGGTTTGGAAGCAGCCTTTGCCTGGATTGACGAAAAGATCATTCCGCTATTTTTGCGGCAGGAAGCCAAACGTGCCCGCAAGTGCGCAACGCGCACGGAAGCAAATACAATATGACTGATGTTCAAAACAATTCCTGTTTTACTCGCCTTTGCCGCACTCGGCTTGGCGCAAACCCCGGCGCGCATTAAGATTGACATCGACCGAACTATCGGTGAACTGCACCCACACATTTTTGGCAATTTTGCTGAGCACCTTGGCCGTTGTATTTATGGCGGCATCTACGAACCGGGGAGTCCTCTGGCCGATGCGAACGGGTATCGCAAAGATGTGATGGAAGCCATCAAGGGTATGAATGTGACTCTGTCAACTTTGTTTCGGGCTACAACTGGAAAGATGGCATTGGTCCGCGCAACCAACGTCCAGTGCGGCCAGAAGGGGCATGGGGGGCGCTTGAGCCAAACACATTTGGCACGGACGACTTCCTGCAATATGCCGAAAAACTCGGTATTGAACCGTATGTCTGCATCAACGCCGGGTTGGGAACTGTGGAAGAAGCACGGCAATGGGTGGAATATACCAACGAATCCCGCGATGCCTATTGGGCGCAGCAACGTCGCAAAAATGGTCGGGATAAGCCGTATAACGTGAAATATTGGGGCTTGGGCAATGAACTGGACGGCCCCTGGCAACTGGGTCACAAGAACGCTGAAGATTATGTGAAGTTTGCGCTAGAAGCGGCAAAGGCCATGCGGCGTGTGGACCCATCGATCAAATTGATTGCATCGAGATCGAGCAACTTTCGCTCCGGTTGGGATTGGATCGGCTGGAATCGCAAAATACTGGATGGGATGCGGGACGAGATCGACTATATTTCGTTGCACACTTACATTGGCAATCGAACGAATAAGTTTGAGGAGTTTCTTTCCGCGTCGGCTGACATGGATCATCGAATTGAAGTGGTGGAAGGGCTGATTAAGGCGGCACAATCGGGCCAAGCGAATCCTCGTCCAATTGCCATTGCCTACGACGAATGGAATGTCTGGTACAGAGCTCGCGGAAACAGCGAATTGGCCACTGGTAAGACGGGCTTGAAAGAGATCTATAACTATGAGGATGCCCTGGCCATGGGGATGGCTTCAATTCTTTTTTTCGCCATGCCAACAGCGTGAAGATGGCTAATTTAGCGCAGATTGTGAACGTGATTGCGCCGATTTTCACCAATGAAAAGGGTCTTTTCCATGCAGCCAATTTATTTCCCGATTGCGGAATATGCCAAGCAAAAAGGCAATCAATCGATTGACCTGTGGGTATCTTCGCCAACTTATCAAGTGGCCAATAAACCGAAGCTGAACTACTTGGATACTTCAGCCACTTACGATGCGAAATCGGGCTACGTGTATTTAAACGTTTTGAATCGTAGCGAGAAAATGGATATGGCTACCAACATTGAAAATGGCCAGTTGGAATCGCAAGTCCAGGTGTGGGAAATGAATCACCCTGATTTAAAGGCGACGCACACTTTTGGTGACGATACCAAGGTGCGACCACGCATCAAAATGGTGAATTTGGCAATGGCGCAAGGCAGTGCCAGCTACACGTTCCCCAAGAGTTCGTTGACTATTTTGCGGTTAAAAGTGAAGCGTTGACCTAGCGCGATAGGCGTAAGACTTCCGAAGCAACCCGTTGAAAGGCGGGGTTGAGATCGGCGGCAGTGGGTGCAGCAACGTAATATCCGGCAGGGTAGGTGGCGTTGAAATTTGGAGCGGTAGGATCGTTACTAACATCTTTGAGCAGATTGGTATTGGGAGGGAAGCCGGCATTTCCCAATCCAATGCTGAAAATATACACCTTGGCCAAGGAATTCCCGGCGATGCTATTCCCCCCTTGCTGAATGGTTTTTGCAGCGGAATAAGTTGCGTTAGTGGCGATGTTCATCATGTTTTGCGATGTAAAGTTGACGTTGCCCAAACCGTCGTAACTCACACTCGTGTAATTGTTATTGATGGCATTTCCCCAATTATCGGTGCTCTTCACGGTTTCCACATCGCTGTCAACATTCCAGACACTGGAATTGAAAGCACAGCCGCTATTGACGATCACCGTATTATCAGCAGCCAGAGGTTGAGGTCCGGAATTCCAGTTGTACAAGCCGCTGACCCCAGAGGGTGTATAGGGCCAAGTGCTGATGTTGAATCCTCCTCCGATGACACCGGGAATCCAAGCATTTTTATTGGAGCAGGAGCTGGTGAGCGGAATCCAGTTCTGGGCTGTAATGTGGGTTGGCTGGCCGTCCGTGAAAAAGAGAATAACGTTGAGAGCAGCCGGTTGATTTAAGGTAGCCAGAGCTGCATAGGCTTTGGAAAGCGCAGTTGCGCTATTGGTTGCCCCGGTGCAAGTAATGTTGCTGATGATCGTAGTAAGGGTGGGCGATCCAGAGAGAAAGTTGGTTGACAGTGGAGAATCAATGCGATACCCAGTGGCAAAAGTGAGCAGCCCTACGTTATCCCGAGTGGCTGCAAACTGACCGATGAATGCCGTGGCGGCTGCCTTCATTGGAGTGCAGGAACTGCTGAGTGTCAGCGAGCCAGACCGATCCAGCACCAGCATTACGTTGACATCCTTTCGAGTAGCCGTGGCGTATGCTTTTACAGTGGTGGTGGAAGGGCCTACCCATCGCATGAACATCAACGGTAAAGTGACTGCAGTGTTGGTATCTACGGTGCGCTGGTTAGACTGGGTGGTGATGGTGGTGGTAGAGGTTAATCCACTACTTCCGAGAAACCCTGAGGGGAAGTTGGCTGCAACGTAATTGGTAGCAGTGGAAGTGGCACTGGACTGCTGGGCGGAAGAATCGGCCCCACGACTTAATCCGCGAGCCGCTGCCAATACCGCCGCATCCGTTGCTGCCGAGAGTTTCGATTGCGCCAGATAGATAAGGGTGACGTCGACCGCTAATCCCAGCACTGGAACAAGGGCCACCAGACAGAGAGAGAAGATAAAAATAGCGACGCCGCGTTGGTTTGCAGCAAAACGCGGTTTGTAGGGTAGACAGGGGGACTTTTTGCGCCAACTGCCAGTGTCCGGTGAAAGAAGGTTAGAAATAACTGACAGAATAGACTCCAGTCATAGGAATACCGACGGACGAAAGAAACGCAAGTCCAGGAATTCCGAAGTAGGATTCCACTACCCAAACTGAATTGCCAGCCGGAACAATGGGCAGGACGCTGGTGCCGGTTGCGACCAACGACGATTGCACCAAATAATCTGGAGGAGCGATATTGCCCTGAGAATTAATGTAATTGGACGGGGGCGTCCCGTAGTTGCTGGCACGGGCTGACGAGTTCCCCTTCACCAGCCGCTGCACAAAGACAAACGCATTCAAATTTGGGCAAGTGCTCATGGTCTGGGCGTCGCAATCGGACTGATACACTTTTTTGATTTGCGAAAAAACCACCACGCCGCTTCCAGTGGAGGAGACGTCCAGATTTTGGGCCAAATTGGTCATCAGCGATTGACTTGGTGTAGTGGAAAAATCGACTCCCATGGCATACATATGGCCCATATCTCTAGTGAATTGCGTCGCCTGAATTGCACGTCCAGCAGAGATTCCAAAAATCACCATGCCGAAAAACATGGGGATTAGCATAGTCATGACAATCGCGAATTCAATCAGGGCAGTTCCCTTTCGTCGCTGGTTATGGCTCGTGCTACCGGGTGGGTGGAGTGCCATTGGGCGACGCCTCCATAATGTCAGCAGAGGAAGCGAGAATGGGTAGGGATCCGGCACCGCGAAGCAGCGGAACCATCCACTTATAGGAAAGATTCGTAACCGAAACTTGACAGATATTACCACCGCGATTACTACCGGAACCGGTCATTAAAGTTAACGTTAGTGGGTCATAGTAGTTGATTGAAATATAGATATTGATGTCTGAATTGGCGGGGATGAGCAGGTTCATCATGCCCATGGCGTTCAGCACAACAGTCGATTTGATGGACGCATCGTGATTCATACCCGTCATGGTTTGACTGGTAACGGCGTAGCGTACCCCTTGGCGAACGGCATATTGCATTGTATTTTGCATGGTGATGGCCACCGCAAAATCAAAAGTGGCGCCGACAAAGGCGATCAATGGCAGCAAGATCATCGCCATTTCTATAAGAGTGGCACCACTCCTGTTATTTTTTCTCAGGGGATGTTGTGGGCAGCGGGCCATTGTCAGCCATATCGGCGCTGCCAGCAATTGTATTAGAGGAAAATGTAGAAGTTATTTAGCCAAGGCCACGACGCCCCAAGGGCTGCCGCTGCACTTGATCTTCCGGCTGAGGGTCATTGTCCCTAAATCCACAATGGCGATCTCATTATTTGGCCCGTTGGCCGTGATCAGGGTTTTGCCATCCGGGGACAGCGCCAGACCCCAAGGCCTGCCGCCTACCTCCACCCAGGACTTGACCTCGTTTGACTTAGTGTCAATGGCGGAAACCTGATGCCCTCTGCCAGTGGTGACATACAACATAGAACTATCCGGTGAAAGTAATAGGCCCATTGGTTTACTGACACCCGCCTCGCCTATCTTAATGGTCGTAATGACTTCCTGACTGACCGTATCCACCAGCACTACCGTGCCGTCATTTTCAGCATTTACGTAAGCCTGGGCGCCTCCGGGAAGGAATGCGATGGTGCGAGGGCGGCGGCCTACTTTAATTTTCTTAACTAACTTGGCCGATGCGATATCCACCACACCAACGCTGGATTCTTCCTCGGAAGTTACCCAAACCTGTTTGCCATTGGGAGTAAGTTTAACGCCTTCCGGTTCGGCACCGGTCTTGATGGTATGGGTAACTTTTGCCGATGCCAGATCAATGAAACTGACTCCGGAAGCATCTTCATTGCTGACAAACAATGTTTTGCCATCGGCGCTGATATCAAAATTTTCGGGATCGGAACCACCTTGAATTATCTTCACCAGCTTGTTCGATTGCACATCGAAAATGCCGATGCCGTCGGCTGATTTATCGGGCGGCGGTAGCGTGCTTTCATCCACGCCTGGGGGCGCTGGGGGCGTTCCGCTGAGGGCCACGTAAATGGTGCGGCCATCGGGACTGGCGTGGATTCCCCGCGGTCGTTTACCCAGGGGAATGGTGGAGGTAACTTCAAACGTGTTGGAATCAATGACGCTGAGATCGCCAGAACTTTCGTTGGTCACGTAGATGCGGTACCCAGTCGGCTTTTCCAAAACAACGGGAGGTGCGCCGCAACTTGTCAGCCACAGAGCAAGACAAGGCAGAAGCCAATAACGGACGTTAGAATTCATAAAAGTTATTCTCCCTTGAATGTGAACTGCAGGGTCTGCTTGCCCGATGGCGGTACCACTACTTCCTGTTCCTGCACACCTAGTTCTTCCTGCCAAGCTTCAATCGTATACTTTCCTGGAGGCAGATTCTTGAGCTCAAAATTGCCGTCAGCAGTGGTCACCGCATAGTAAGGATTTTCAACCACACCAACCCAGGCTTTCATCCAGCCATGAATGTTGCACTTCACCCGGACCATCACTTCCGGCTTGCTGAAACGGCGAATCAGCGGCACAGCACCGGACTCCTGACTTTGATTCCATTCGCGATTGATTTTGGGACGCGGATGAACGTTATGGGTGACGGGATCGGAATTGATCACCTGAAACTTTTGGCCGGTTTGAATGCCTTGGATGCGTGGTTCAAACCAGCATCCTTTTTGAACCATGGTTACGGCATCGGCAGGTAGGCGGAAGTTTTTACCCTCCAGGCCATGCTTCACGTAGACAAAAACGTTAGCTAAATTACCTTTGCCGTTGGCTGCAATGGAATCGTTATAGACGGCTTGCTTGTGTAACTTCGCGCACTGCGGATCTTCATCCATATCCACTTTTTTACGAGGTGGAGTTTTGCCGTTGAACATAACGGTTCCGGAAATAATTCCCGATATTGTGGGGTCCACTTCGGCATAAACAATTTCTGTGGTGGAAGGCGTGGCCAGCTTTTTTTCGGGATTGCTGGTGCATGCCGATAGCAGGAATACGGCAACCAGCAGTTGCCTCATTTCTGTAGTCCAGAGGTTTGTAGTCCAGCAGTAGGCGGACCTGAATTTGGTGGAGCTTCACCAGTCAGCGATTCCATAAAGGCCACCAGATCTGCCCGCTCCTGACCAGTGAGTTTCAATTCCTTGATCTCTGCGTCAAGTTGCGGATTGGAAGTTCCTCCGCCGACGTAGAAATCCACAACATCTTTCAGTGTCTTTTGACGACCGTCATGCATGTAAGGGGCGGTTTGGGCGATGTTGCGCAGTGTTGGCGTTTTGAAAGCTCCTTTATCGCGCTCGTCTTTGGTTTGAGCATAGCGACCCAGGTCAGTCAATTCGCCATCGGAATCAAAGCCTACTCCAATGTTGTGAAACTTGCCATCGGTGAAAGGAGCGTTCTGCGCTCCGATGCGGTGGCAGACTGCGCAGTTCCCTTTTTTTGTATTGTTGAAAAGTTCCAGACCCCGAATGGCTGCCGGGCTCATAGCTGTGAGGTCACCGCCGAAAAAATAGCGATCAAAGGCGGAGTTTCCACTCAGCAGAGTCCGTTCAAAGCTGGCGATGGCTCGTTCCAATTTTGTCATGGTGATAACGCCGGGGCCGAAGGCAGCTTGAAAGAGCTTCGTGTATTCAGCATCGGCATTCAGCTTAGTCACGCAGGCTTCGTGCGGAAGATTCATTTCAACAGGGTTGGCGATGGGTCCGCCTGCTTGTTCTTCAAGGGTTTTGGCACGGCCATCAAAAAATTGAACAGGCGAATACGCAGCGTTCAGAACGGTGGGTGAGTTCCGAGTTCCCAACTTTCCGCCAATGCCTGCGGAAACGCGACGTGGATCAGCAAAGCCTGCTTCAGGACTATGACAACTGGCGCAGGCAACCGTGCCGTCGGCGGAAAGTTTTTTGTCGTAGAAAAGTTTTCGACCCAGTGCAACTGTTTCCACAGTGGGCGGATTGTCCGTTGGTGCAGTAGCAGCGGGAAGTCCCAGTGGGGCTTCAATGCGCAGCACGGTGCCAAGTGGTTGATTTGATCGTCCGCAGGAAAACAGAAGTGCCGTTGCGATACCAAAGCACAGGAACTGTTTAGTGGGAGTCATGATGTATTAAAAAGTTAGTCGATCTTTCTTCGCTTTAATTTTAGCAGTGTCCAGACCCGGAACTTTTTTCAGATCGTCGACTGAATGAAATGGACCGTGCTTGGCTCGATAGCTGATGATGGCGGTAGCTTGGGAACGACGCAGGCCAAGGGCGCTTTCAATATCGATGGATTCAGCTACGTTGATATTCAACTTGGCCACTTCATCCGCCTGATAATGGGATGCCAAATAATCGAAAACGACTTGAAAATCGGCATCGGAACCCTTCATGCCCAGGGTCGTCATCTTGGCCATGGTGATCTGCCAACCGGCCTTGTCCTGACGCACAGAAATGGAACGAGCCAGTTCATGACATTGGCTACAGAGCTTTGTGGTTTCCATTTTGCCTGGACCATCGGGCAGTTGCTGGGCATAGCTCAAGGAGCAGATTGTAGCCATGGCAGTGACCAGGATTATTTTCGAAAAGCTTGCCAAACGCGTTGCCTGCATACTACCAATATACGAAATCTTAATGCTTCAGGATGAATCTAAAAGCGAGCTCGAACGTTGTCGATGAGTTGGTCCAGTTCAAAAGTAACCAATCTCTGTAAGCGCTTTCCTTTGCTGGACTTGTTCCCGTCGTATACTTAACGATGTCCCAGAGGTAACTTTAAAAATTATGAATACTCCCCCAAACAAGACTTCCGCGTCTCTTAAAAAATTGGCACGCAAACTTTTAACCACCACCTGCTTGACTGCCATTGCCACTGGCGCGGCCCAGGCTACCACCTTCAACGAATCTACAATCACGGATTTCAGCAATAATTTTCCCGGGGCCAATGTGCTTCCCGCAGGAACGGATCGAGTGATTGGAGGGCTTTCCCCACTAGTCGTTGATTCTGACTTTTTTAAGTGGAGTGGTTTACTGGCTGGCGACATCTACACGCTCACCTCCGGAGGGTATGTTGGGATGGTCAATGTCACCACATACAATAGCGCTCAAGGTGTTCTAAATGCTCAAAGCACAAACCCGGCTACCCTAACTGGAATTATTCCAGGCGATGGCATGCTTGTGGTTGGGGTCACCCCATTTGAAGGAACTAACTACGATTTTAGTCTGAAGACGAACTCTCCTACCCCTGAACCGGCCACGTTCGCTGGCGTGGGATTGGCGCTGGCTGGGGCATTGGCGCTCCGCTCAAAATCGAAAAAATAGTTAAAAAGCCTATGGAATTCCAGATTATCCAGGTACTGACTGCGGCAGAAGTTCAGCGGTTCCTGCTGGAATTCCAGACGGCTAAGTTTGTGGATGGCAGAGCCACGGCATCGGGGCTAGCCAAGGATGTGAAGCAGAATCTGCAAGTGGACCGTTCCGGATCGGACTGGCCGATTTTGGATGACATTATATTTTCCGCATTGCGTCGCAACAAAGAATTCCAACTCTTCGCGCAACCCAGGCGTGTGTTGCCGCCAATCTATAGTCGATACGAAATTGAAATGAAGTACGGCACTCACATTGATGGGGCGATTATGGGTGGGGCAAATCCGCTGCGGACAGACTTGGCGATGACGCTATTTTTGAGTGACCCCGATTCCTACGACGGTGGAGAATTGCTGATTGAACAACCGCTGGGCGAACAGGCGATCAAGCTGGCACAGGGGGAAGCGGTAGTGTACCCAGCTACCATGCTGCATCGCGTGGAACCCATAACTCGTGGCGTTCGCTTCGCTATTGTGACATGGATTCAATGCGCCGTTCGAGATCCGCGCATACGAGCTATCCTCTACGATTTGGGGACGGCCACAGCCAAGGCAGAAGCTGAGGAAGACGCTGCATCGCTTCTGCTTTTATCGAAGTGTTATAACAACCTTTTGCGTTATTCCATGGATACCTAGCAGCGGACCGGTTGGGATTCTGTAAAAAACTTCGCTAGTGGGCGAGCTGGCAGGCGGAATCTCCCAATGTCATATAGTTTTCCCAATTTCAGAAGTTTTCCAGGCACTCGAAGGGGTGAAGAAAGTCCGCTAGCGGACTTGACAGGCAAAACTGCCTGCCATTTAGTTTTCCCGCATAGAATCTCTCAACCTTTGTTGAGATACCTAGGGGACGCTCACGGAATTTGGGGGTCTCAAAAAAACGTTGATGCCCAGGCCCAGGAAGGCCAGAATGGAAAGTGTCCCGAACACTTCGCTATATCCGCCTGCCATATTATTGGCTTTGCGTGCTGTATCTAAAATGGATGCGAAATAGCCTGGGACCAGAAAGCCGCACAGTCCCCAGGCAGAGAATAGGAGCCCGTAGTTGGCACCGACGTTCTTGGGTCCAAAGTAATCGGCGGTGAACGATGGCATCAGCGCCAAATAGCCGCCGTAGGCGAAGGCTCCGCAGCATAGGCCGATGAGCAGCGTCCAGAAATCTGCGGCTGTCCGCAAGAACCCGAGACAGGCCAACATGGAAACTGCGCACATACCGTACACTGCGATTTTGCGGCCATAGCGATCTGAAATGCTGCCCCACACCAGACGGCCAACGCCGTTGAAGATACTCATAATGCCCAATGCCACGCCAGCCTGCATTACAGGATTCTTCTTGGCCATTTCCTGCAACAGCGGAGAAGCTTCGCCGATGATGGTGAGCCCCACTGAGGTCCCCAAAAAGTACACCAGCCACAGAGCGTAGAATTGCCAGGTGCGAATCAACTGGCTGGGTGGCAACTCTGGAACTGTTTTGAGGCTGGGGGGCGGAGTCCAACCGGCGGGTCGCCATCCTGCGGGTGGGACGCGGTAAAATTGCGCCGCTCCAATCACTCCTATATAAAAGATGGCGGCAAGGATAAAAAACGTCCGAGGAATGGTTTGGGCTAACTGGGTAGGATCTTTGCCTATCAATGATTCCAGTAAGGGTCCGAACAATAAGGGTCCAATGCCGAAGCCCATCACGGCCAGGCCGATTATCATACCGCGCTTATCGGGAAACCATTTAATGCACATGGCGATGGGTGTTACGTAGGCAAAGCCGACCCCCGCGCCAGCCACTACGCCGTAAGCAAGAATTAAACCGTTGAGCGTGTCACCAAATAGCCCGGCGAGCAGGCATCCGGTGCCCAGTAAAAATCCACCCACGGTTGCCACCAGGCGCGGACCTTTCCGATCCTGCCAGAAGCCTGCGATGATCATGCTGGCAGCAAAGGCGAGGATGGAATAGCGGTAGGGTGCAATGGTTTGGGAACGGTTCCAGCCGTGCAGTTGGGCTAAGGGTGCTCGAAAGACCGACCAAGAGTAGATCACGCCCAGCAGAACTTGCATGAAGATGGCAGCAGCGGCGTACAGAATTCGATTCGTTTGCATATCCGCCTGATTGTACAAGATTCCGGCAGCCGCTTATCGTTATTAAAAAAGATCGTTATTATAAAGTCATGAGGCTTCTGTTTATTTTTCTGATCAGCCTATCGGCCAGTGCCGAAGACTTCTGTTTTGGTTTTCTGAACAGTTTCCCCAACCGCAAAGAAATGCCCGATGCGGAGAGGGAAAAGATTCAGGAAGGGCATTTAGCTCACATGGGAAACATGGCTAAAGCGGGACATCTGCTGGCGGCAGGCCCGTTTCTGACAGCAGAAGGTCCGCGAGGAGTGGTTGTTTACCGATGTAACTCCATTGAGCAGGCACAGCAATGGACGGCGAATGATCCGGCTGTGATTAACAAACGTCTCACACTGGATGTGCACTTATGGCGGGGTCCCAACGCATTTGGCGAACCGCTGGCATCCAATCTGAAAGCTGATCCCAGTGCGAAATACGAAATGGTTCAGCTGCCTTTGCTGCTGTTTAGTAAGACCAGAAGTTGGGAATCCTCGGGTCCAGTGGATGTGTTGGCGGAACAGAGTTTGGCTATTAAAACTCTTCAATTACAGGGGAAAGTTCGTGCGTCAGGGCCTTTTCTTGACTCGGCTGAATACGCTGCTCTGCTGATCTTAAAGGATATGCCGTTGGCAGAAGCAACCACGCTGGCCAAGGGAATGCCATTGGTTCGCAGTGGCTATGCTACCGTGAAGGCCTATATATGGTTAGTGGCCAATGAATCCATTCCGGGGAGAGGCGACCCTGGGCTAGGGCACTGAGAACGGAACATCTGCGTAGATAGCCCTAAACGAATCCGCAGGAGTTGCCGATTCCCTTAGAGATGAGATTGTAGCCAGGTTGAAATATTTGCCCCGCTTATAGTACCATCGTGTGGTTGCAATGTAGTTTGACTCAAATACCGCACCAGGAGAATGGATGAGAACTTTTTCTCTGACCGCTCTGAATTGCCTTAGTCTTGCCGTTGCTGTTTGTTGTACGGGTTGTTCCACCCTAACGCCAAGTACGAAGAGCTTTCGATCGTCCTTTCTGCCACCCTCACCGGCGGCCGCAAGTTCCGCATTTGTGCCGATGGAAGCACCCCCGATCATTGCTCCGGTAATGTATTCCGGTTCTGTTCCGAATTTGGCAGTACCCCAATTTCCGCCGCGTCCTACGCAAGCTGATACTCGCCTGCGACACGCGGAAGATCGGTTTAAAGAAGGGAAGAAGCTGTATTTGGCTGGGGATCGGGAAGGCGCCAGGAAATTATTTGACCAGGCGCTCGATATGATTTTGAACGCTTCGGACCAGCCCACCAATCAACCTACCTTTGATAAGCGTTTTGAAGATCTGGTGCAAGCCATCTATCGCATCGACGTTGGTGGAATTACCGAAGATGCTGCCAACCAGGAACCGCAATTCGACAAAGCTCCCATTGACGATATCCGCAGCCTGACTTTCCCCATGGATCCCCGCATTAAGAATAAGGTCACTGCTGAATTGGGTGCCACCTCCAGCCAGTTGCCGCTCGAGATGTCCGATGCGGTTTTAGGCTTCATCAATTATTTTTCTGGAGATCGCGGTAAGCGGACTTTGATTGCCGGGTTGAAGCGGATGGGTCGCTACAAACCGATGATTTCCCGCATTTTGGATGAAGAGGGTGTTCCGCAGGAACTCATTTATCTGGCACAAGCCGAATCAGGATTTCTTCCCCGCGCGATGAGCAATATGGCCGCTGTGGGAATGTGGCAATTCGTCAAGTTTCGCGGTAACGAATATGGATTGAAGCAGACAGCATACACCGATGAACGAATGGACCCAGAAATGGCCACTCGAGCCGCTGCTCGCCATTTGCGCGATCTTTATGGTCAGTTCGGCGATTGGTACTTAGCCATTGCTGCCTATAATTGTGGTCCGGGCGCTGTCGATAGGGCCATTGTCCGCACAGGCTATGCCGATGTCTGGGAACTGCGCAAGCGTGGTGTGTTGCCACTGGAAACTTCCAACTACGTTCCTATTATTCTGGCGATGACCATCATGGCCAAGAATCCTAAGGATTATGGCATTGAAGACGTGGAGTTTGACCCATCGCTTGAATATGACACGGTACTGGCCGATTCGTTGACTCACTTACCGCTGGTGGCCGACGCTGCCGGGGCTACGCTGAGTGACATTAAGGAATTGAACCCTTCTCTGATTGGCAATCATATTCCTTCAGGTCATCCGATTCGGGTCCCTAGAGGCAAATTGACGCAAGTTGCCATGGCCATCAAGAATGTTCCGGAAGACAAGCGCTCCACTTGGCGGCTGCATCGTGCCGAAGATGGGGACACGCTTACGGGCATCGCAAAACGATATAACGCCAACGCAACGGCGCTTGAAATGGCCAATCCACAGATTGTATCCAGTGTGGAACCTGGTGACTTTGTGGTAGTGCCTGCGGTTCCAGCGGTTATTATGGCCGCCAGACCTGCTGGGTATTACTATCGCGGACGCTGGGTGACTACCAAGTCAGTTGCCCCAGTGGTTCGTGGGAATGCTTATGCCAAACGGGCTGTCCCTTCCACCATGGCGAAGTCCGCCCCGGTTCGAAAGGCACCCACGGCAGTGGCAAAAACAGCCGTTAAGGCAAAAGCTCCGATACGAAAAGCGGCTGCTGTTACCACCGGTAAGAGGCCGGCACCCAAACGCGCTTAAACCCCAGTTGCCGATTGCCTCGTGTGATTGATCTTTCTCATGTCCAACAAGACACAGGAGGCGATAAGAATGTTTGACCCTCGTTTACCTTTTCTTGCTGCTGACGAAGACTTCGACGATTTTTCATTTGAAGACGAACAGATAGACCTGGAATCGGAAATCGGTGAATATCGTATGGATGAAGACGATGCTGATTTGGACCTTTTGCTAACCCATGTTGAGGTAGCTCCAGTCATCAAACGTGCTCCTATCAAACTTGCTGTAGCGCCTGCCAGCGCACCCACGAAATCGGCCTCTCCCCCTCCCTTAGCGAAACAGGAATCAGCCAAATCGCCCAAAGGGAAGGTGAAGGCCAAGAAGTCGCCTTCCTCAAAGAAGGTGACTTCGAAACATGCCGGTCCACCGGCGGTGAATCAGACCAAAAGGAAAATAAGCTTAAAAAACGCAATGAAAGAAGCTACAAAAAAAGCAGTAAAGACAGCGGCCAAAAAGGCTGCGGTGAAGGCGCCCGCCCCAAAGGCTCCAGCAAAGAAAGCACCGGCTAAAAAGGCACCTGCTAAACCAGCACCTGCCAAAAAGGCTCCAGCCAAAGCACCAGCCAAAAAAGCAGTAAAGAAAGCTGCTGCAAAAAAGAAATAGCGGATTCGAGAGAAAATAAAAAATGGCTGGTGAACCGGTAACGGAGCCAGCCTTTTTTTTAGTAATACAGAGAATTACTCAATGGGCTTAGCAACTGCCTTGCGACAGCGCTGGAACAACTCCAGCAGGGATTCGGCATAGCCTTCGTCCCCGCGTGGGCCAGTCTTTCCAAAGCCAGTGGCCCCAACTCCTTTGCCATAACCCGTAGTTACCGCGATGAACTTCATTAGCTCTAATGCGACTTCGTCCCCGGAAGTCTTCGGTTTTGCCTCGCCGCTGTCAGCGGCATTGGATGGTTTTGTTTCCTCAGCCATTAAAAAATTCGTCCTCTAACGCTATGATAAAACTTCGGACGCCCTCCGCATGCCCGTAACTGCCCGCAAATTCATAAAAAAAATGCGCGGTGGCGCCCAAGCCCATCTGCTTACAGCAGCGGATGGTAATTACTATATCGTCAAATTCACGAATAATCCGCAGACCAAACGGATTTTAGTCAATGAATGGATCGCATCGGCCATTCTTCGCTATTTGGAAATCGCCCAGCCCCAGGTAGCCTTGATCGATATTTCACAGCAGTTTCTTGACGAAAATCCGGACGTCTATTTTCAATTTGGTTCCAGCCGGAAACCGATTGAACCGGGTTGCCATTTTGGGTCGGCTTTCCCTGGTGACCCGAATAAACAGGCGGTCTACGATTTTCTTCCCGATGTGCTGCTGGCAAAAGTCGCCAACCTTTCGCAATTTCTGGGGGCTTTGGTGTTTGATAAGTGGGCCGGAAATTCCGACGCACGGCAAGCTATTTTCTTTCGAGCACGGCTGCAGCAATGGCTCCCGACTCCCGATGGTTCTGAAGCCACAGTCGGATTTCTGGCGCATATGATTGACCATGGCTACTTGTTCGACGGTCCGCGCTGGGCGTTTCAGGATTCCCCGCTCAGCGGTCTGTATTTTCGACCAGTGATTTACAATCACGTGAAAGGGTTTGATGCCTTTGAGCCATGGCTGGATCGGGTGCGCTATTTCCCGGAAGAGGTGCTGGACAATGCTCTTAAACAGATCCCCAGAGCCTGGCTGGATCATGGAGATGAGGGAGCACTTGAAAAGCTGCTGGAGACGCTGTTGAAGCGCCGCAATCGTGTGCCTGATCTGTTGGCGGATCTGAAACGTGGCCGGGTAGACCCGTTCCCTGCCTGGAATCCTTAAAGGATTCGCTTACTCATACCGAAGCGCCTCAACCGGATCTAACTGCGCTGCATTATTCGCCGGCCAGATTCCAAAGAAAATGCCGACGCCGACAGACACTAAGAATCCTGCGGCCACCGCCCACAACGGAACCACTGTGGGTAAAGTGGGGAACACTAACCTTGCCGCTAAACTCACCATCCATCCCAACAGGATCCCCAGCACGCCGCCCAGTGCCGTCAGGCTAACGGCTTCGGTCAGGAACTGCAAAATGATATCCACTTTGCGCGCCCCCAGTGCTTTGCGAATCCCGATCTCCCTTGTCCGTTCGGTGACCGACACCAGCATGATGTTCATCACCCCAATGCCGCCCACCAGCAGTCCAATCGAACTCAGAACCACCATTACAATGGCAATCATTGCCGTCACGCCGCGGAATTGTTCAATCAATTGCGCTGATGTAGACACGCTGAAATTATCCGGTTTGCTGAAGGGTACACGTCGTTCTATGCGCAGCACTGCACGAGTTTCATCAGATGCGGCTGCCTGCTTCCCCTTTTCTGGAACCACAATCAGCATGTGCTCTTTGGAAGTGGGGAACAGTTTGCGCATGGAAAGGTAAGGTAGAAACAAGCGCAAATCCTCTTCACTTGGAAGAGTCTGTGCGGAACGCTTCATCACGCCCACCACAGTAAACTGGTGCCCGTCAATTTCCACTGGTTTGCCAATTGGATCTTCATTCTGAAACCAGGCCTTGCGGATGTCCTCACCAATGACCACAACTGGCGCTCTGCGGTAGCCTTCAGCATCGGTGAAGAAGCGACCGGCCAGCATCTCCACGCCTGAACCCAAGAATCCTTCATCCGTTCCTGCCAGATTCATACGGTACAAATCAATGGCCTTGTACTTCGCCTTATGAATGACGTTCCAGTTGGGGAACAAATAAGGGCTGACGTGCTTCACCGAAGGGCAGCGCTCAGCAATGGCCTGGGAGTTTTCATAGGTCAACGGTTTGCGCATTCTCTCTTCAAGTGACCGCCCGCCGAACGATAGAGGTGAATCCCATTTGGCGATGATCAGATTTTCCGCTCCGAAGGATTGCAACTGTCCGCTGATTGCTCCATCAAGGCCAGCGATAATTGAACCCACGCCGATCACCGTGCTGGTGCCGATGATCACACCCAGAATGGTCAGTAAGGATCGTAATTTGTGGCCGCGAATTGTGTCAAAAGCCAATTTGGCTCCGAACAAAAATGCCATGAAGGGACTGCTGCCAGGTGCTTTCATCGTTCCGCCCGCAACGCTTCAATGGGGTCCAACTTGGCCGCCTGATGAGCTGGATAGATTCCAAAGAATAATCCCACCACACAGGAAAGAGCCACCCCGACGAAGATGGCCGTAGGGGGAACGGATATCGGCACCGAGGTGGTGTTTCGGACAATGACCGCCGTGATCCAAGCAAGGACAACGCCAATCAGTCCTCCCATTCCGCTTAACACTGCGGATTCTACTAAAAACTGATTCATGATGTCCCGTCGGCGGGCTCCGAGCGATTTGCGGATTCCAATTTCCATAGTTCGTTCGGTGACCACCGCCAGCATGATATTCATAATCACCACGCCGCCAACCACCATGAACACGCTGACAATGGCAATGGCGGTGGCTGCTATGGCACCAGTCATGCGATCCCACAATGCCACAAATGAGTCTGAAGAATAGATGCCGAAGGTGTCATCCTGCGCTGGTCGAAGATGCCGATACGCCCGCAACAAAGATCGAACTTCGTCCTGCGCCTGTTCCAAGTGTGGACGGTCCATGGCCTTGGCTGTGTAGCCTAATCCTTGCCGGGCGCTATTCATCTTGAAGTAGGTCTCAATGGGTATCATCAGAAATTTGTCCCGTGATTGCCCAAAAGCGGACCCTTGTTGTTTGGCTACTCCGATTACTTCAAATGGCCGCCCATCCACTTGGATGAACTTCCCAATGGGGTCAACATTGGCAAAAAAGCGATCCTTTAATTCACTCCCAATAAACGCCACCATAAGGTGCCGACTATCGTCGTTGTCGCTGATAAAGCGTCCCAACTCTGTTTGCGTGTTGTTCATCACGGCGATGTTAGAAGAAACGCCGCGCAATTCCACTTCCTGCAATCGGTCACCAGCTACGGTCACGGAACACTGTTTGCCAGTCTCCATGCCCAAGTCTGAGGTCAGTTGAACCTTGCTCTTCACAAAATCGAATTCCTCGCGATTCAACTGCGGATTCTTCTTCTGCATCTCAAGCCACTTTTTCGGTTCCCAACTTCCGATCATCACCACACGCCGCACGCGGAAGCCTTCCACCCCCAAATCGGTAATGTTCTTCGCCATATATTCGTCCATCCCGCGAATGACGCTCATCACGGCGATTAACGTAGCTGTGGCCAGAATAATGCCTAATAACGTTAGGAAACTGCGCAGTTTACTGCCACGTAGTGACCCAATGGCCACGTTGAAAGATTCTTTGAATGAGGCGTTACCTGACATGGATGAAGATGCTAAAAAGTGTAGACGATTCAAGTTAAGGATTTGTTCCTGACTTTTTGCAACTGTTAGCGGAATATCAGCGCGCCGTATATTCGCCCAAAGGCGCGGGATTTACCCAACGCAAGAAAATCATGGCCACAAGCATTCCAAGGCTCATGCAAATTAGCATGGAACTATGATGCATCCATAGAATGCGCGGGTCGTCTATGGGCCACTTACTACTTGATAAATAAGCTAGTAACATTCCTACTTGCATGCCGACCATATCCACGCCAAGAGTCAGAGCACCAATGCCTTGGTTGCGAGCTTCTCTAACACAGCGGGCTGACATCCAACTTAGAGGGATAGTGAATAGGAGCATGCCGACAGTCATCAGTAAGAACCCGGTCACAGAGGGTTGTATGTGACAGGCTGGGCCAGCAACGGAGAGCATGGGTAGCATCATACCTAGCCCACCGGGACCGGTCATGATTAGGATCATGTCCAAGTGCGAATCCCAACGAAGGCGTGATACCGCGAACAGCGCTAGGATCAGTAGTATCCCAAGTCCAGCGCCGAGTCCAGCAGTCCACGGGGCTTGATAGTACAGAATGGCAAGCTGCAACAGTCCGCATCCGATGAGCCATAGGGGATTCATTCCGCAGGCTCCCAATCCATAAGTTGCATGGAATAAATGATTACGGTAAGGCTAGAGGCCATCATGATTAAAGCTGATGCGACAGGGTGGAGCAGGCCTGCTGAAGCGGCTATTATGCCGAATGCATTGTAGGCCAGCGAAAAGCCGATGTTCCAACGCACCACTTTGCGCGTCTTGCGGGCGATGACAATGGCGCGGGCAAGTTGGCTCCAATCGCGATGCAGGAAGAGCAGACCGCTGAGGTCGCGCACCCAGGCGGCACTGTCCGGGGCGGCGCAGGCGACGTGACTCCAGGCCATGGCTGCGGAATCATTTAATCCGTCACCGGCAAACAGGACTTTACGGCCTTCATCGTGTAACTGAAGCATCAGGGCATGTTTCTGTGCGGGACTTTGTCGAGAAAGTTGGGTGCTAATGGGGATGGCTGAAGCGCGGTCGGCTGAATCGCCAGTAGAAAGGATTACTTTGATGAAAAGGGATTCCAGTTCTTTGATAGCGGGACTTACTGAGGGCGCTTGTTTTTCGACTAAGTCGATGGTGGCTGCCAGCACTTCATCCACTCGAACCACTAACTGGTGACCGTCCACCGTTCCGGCAAAAAGGTGTCGTCCATTCTGGAAGTCTGCTTCAATGCCGACGCCGGGCAACAGGCGCACCTGCGTCAATGTTGTGGTTGCGTTCACTGTTGAATTCCATAAGGGGGCAAGCGTTCGGGACAAAGCGTGGCGGCTGGACACTTCCGCTTCACGCAGCAGGAAGCGGAGTTCGGCAACTTGATTCTGCCATGCAGGGGAGACTTGCCAGGTTGCTGTGTATTCTTCAGGAAGAGTGAGGGTGCCAGTCTTATCAAAAACAACGGTATCAATTTCAGCCAACTTTTCAATGGCCTCACCGGAGCGGGCCACAATTCCCAGTTCGCGCAGCTTGGCGATGGCGGTCCAAACGGCAAGGGGTGTGGCGAATCCTAACGCGCAAGGGCAAGCGATGACGGTTACAGAAAGTGCGATGAATACTGCTTGATCCCACACCATGTTTTGGGAATGCCACAGAAATGTTGCGATGCTAGCCAGAACAACAAACGGCACAAACCAACGCAGCACCTTCATGGCGGTTCGCTGTTCCTGACCAGGACGGGACAAGCCGGACTCAATAAGAGCACGCACCTGATCGATTTGATTGCCGCTGGCGGGGGCAGTGACTTCAGCATCGAACGATGCATCAATGGGAAATGATCCGGCCATCACTTGGTCGCCTATGGACTTTCCGTTGGCCAGACTTTCGCCGGTGATGGAGGATTCATGCAGGAAGGCGGACCCTGCGATGATGCGACAATCCACGGGAACGACTTCGCCTGGGAAGACACGAATCTTGTCGCCAGGTTGAACGTCGGCGGCTGATACGGTTTCCCCATTCAACCGATGGGCCTGCCTTTTGGATGGGGACCATTCTTCCCAAGATTCCAGGACTCGTTGCTTACCATAGGCGCCGATTTGGCGACCTAACGCGTAAATGACTAGTAACATGGCTGCTACGTCTGCATAACCATTCCCAGTGCCACGAATGAAGAACAAAGCGGAAGCCGTAAGACTACTTACGATTCCGAGTAAGAACAGAAATTCAATGGAGAGCTGGCGGAGTAGTAACGACCTCCAAGTGGCTTGCAGAAACTCCCAACTTAGTAAAAAGAAAACGGGTAAAGTTACAAAGAACACCGTAAGTTCCAGGTTGTACCGTTCGGCCGGGGTGACGTCGGAACCATTCAAGGCGATACTGAAAACCATGCCATTCATCGCCAGGAATGCGCTGCCGCCGATGCGCCACCACAACGACGCAGGTGCTTCTTCCAAACAGGCACAAGCAATTTGGGCGGCTTGCTGTTGGCGGTCGGATGTTGCGCTTCGTAAGTGGTTGGTGTCGAGAAGCATTGACTCTACTTAGTTGCTTGGGCTTCCACTGGAGTTACTGCCGCTGGCTTTGATTCGGCGAATTCGGCTAGCGACTTAGCATCCCAGCCCCCTTTATCGCCCAGCTCTTTGCGGATAGTTGTAACCAGATTGGTAGGTACACTATCTGCCGAATTCCCCCAACTAGCGCGGATGTAAGTGAGCACAGCGGCAATTTCTTCATCTTCGCGAAGCTTCCAACTTGGCATCTGCGAATTGTAAGTTTTTCCTTTGACTACTAGATCACCAGTGATTCCGTTCAGCAGAATGGCCACTAAACGGCGCTTGTCTCCCAGTACATACTCAGAGCCGACTAATGGAGGATAACTGCCTGGTACACCCAGACCGGTCTCCTGGTGGCATTGCATACAGGGACCAAATATTTCTTTGCCCAGCACCATAGGATTTTGAGGAGGTGCAGCAGCAAGCGGTCCTCCAACAGCACGTTCGTTTAGACCGTTGGCTCTGAACTCTCCACTGTAATAACCCATGTACCATCCTCCGAAAAGTACCCAGAAGAAGCACATAATCAGGTAAGAGACAGGCGTGGGCTTAATGCCATCGCGCGGTTCGGAAGCCTCGCGCATGGCTGCCGAGTGCAATGCGAAGATTGCATCGGGGTTGGGAGGCGTGACTTCGTTTGGTGCACCTCCGGTCGGTGTAGCTTCGCTCATTGATTTGCCTCTGGAAATGGGTAGGATTGATTCAACCGCGTAAGATAACTAATCAGCGACTGCCCACGTTCGGTGGGAATAATATGAGTGACCCTACCGGAACCCACTGGAACCTTAACTGCTAGGTTAGTTAGTTGTGAGGGTTCTGTAACTTCAGTGAATAAGTAATCGAACCGAGGCATGACCGATCCGGGGGAAGTGATCTGTGGGTTATAAAGATGCAGCGCATGCCATTCGCTTGAAGGCTGACGTCCGCCGATGTTGGCCAGATCAGGACCAGTGCGCATGGTGCCTAACTGGTGAGGGCGGTCGTAAATATAATCGCGAGGAACAGAGCGGCGAGTTCCCCAGCCACGTCGAATATCCGCACCGTACCCTTTCATGCGGACCTGCTGGGTGTGGCAGTAAATGCAGCCTTGATCTATGTAAACGCGACGTCCCTGGGCTGCTTCCCCTTCATATGGAGCCGGGAACTGCTGGCCTTCGTTTTTGACTACTGGTTTCAATTCCTGAAATTGCCAGTTGGGAATAATCACCAGTCCCGTGACCGACGATGCGATCGTAAGGAAGATGCCCAGTATCAGCAGTAGTGTGCGATTCATGCGCCTTGCCCTCCGTCCAATATTTGTTTGCTGGTCAGTTCCTTTTCTTTTTCAAGGATGTCTTCCCACCGCCGATTCGATGTGAACAGCGTGGGTGTTGAGTAAGTGAACGTATGACGGGTAAGCATGCGGCTGAAGTTAATCAGGAATGCGATGGTTCCAGTGAGGAGTATCAACCCGGCCAGCGTTCTTAACATTAGGAACGGCACCGTGAATTTGACAATGTTAAGAAACGGAATGGACGGATCGTTCATCATCAAACCCTGACGAATTCCAGCAAAGCACATGGCTAGAACATAAAGGAGCATGCCCACCAGGGTGCACCAGAAGTGGATGCGGATTAGCCGGGCACTGCTCCATTCCTGATTGGTTAGACGAGGCATGGCGTAGTACATCATGGCGAACATCAGTGGTGCGAAGAAACCATACATGCCGAAGTGGACATGTCCAATGGTGTAGTGGGTAAAGTGAGTAACTTCCTGATGGCTGCGCAAAGCTTCCAGTGAGCCTTGAAAGCTGGAGAGCGTGTAACACATGGAACCCATGACGGCGAAACGCAGCGTGGGGCTAGTCTTCAAATAGTGGAAGCTGCCCAGCATGGTCATATGATGATTGATTCCGATGGTGATCACCGGGATGAACATCATTAGACTACCGACCACGCCAAGAGTAATGGTCCAAGCTGGCAAAGGCCCGCCTGTAAGGTGATGAGTGCCTGCCCAGTTATAGAAAATGGCGTTGGACCAGAATCCCAGCAGCGAAAGATGGTAGCTGTGAATCGGCTTACCAATGACTTTGGGGATTAGATAGTAGGCTGCGGCGATGCCTGTTGGTGTCGCAAAAAGTCCCACAACATTGTGCCCGTACCACCAGTTAGCAATTGCCTGGGCCACGCCGTCTACTGCACCAAAGTTAGTACACGCTTCGGCAGACAAGATCAGTATGGGGAACCAGACGGTGACGGCCATTAGATACCATTGCGAAACGTAAGTGTGCTTTGTCGCTTTACGCCAGTACATGTTGAAGTTGGCGATAACGATGAACACGTAAGGAATTACCAGGAAGGGGATGGCATACAAGGGAAACTCTAACGTTTCAACACCAGTGGATTGACCCATCAGAATGCCAACAACTCCCACAGCTATACCAAGGTTATAAATTACGCAACCTACCAACAAAAGTTCGCGAAATGGCAGGCGAATCTGACATAGCCGGGCTTGTAGCCACAGCAAGGTTCCCGATGCGGCTAAGCCACCAAATCCATAAATTGCCGTGTCCCAATGAACTGGACGAATGCGACCGAATGTTATCCATTCCATCCCCCCGAGGAAGCCCGGAGAATGCAGTTTGATGGAACTGATGAGCCCGGCGAGTGTGGCGAATGTAAGCCAGAATAGGCTGGTGCTCCAGTAAAGTACGATGACAGGGCGGCTGTACGTATCCACTTCAATTCGTGCTTCCAACTCAGGCCGCAGAGCTTCTGGGATTGGGTTCTGTAAGATTTGGTTTTGTATCATGACCGTTCCCCTGGAAAGTGGTCCGTGATCCTGCCGATGGGCTCTTCTTCATCGAAGATCATTTTGGCGGCTTCGCGAGGATTCTGAAATTCACCACGCCGGATAGCCCATGCCAAAAGCCAAACCATAGTTACGCCTGCGAATAAAGCGAACGACCAAATAAAGACAAAGACAAAGAACACTGAAAGTAACCTCCCTTTCCTGCCCGTCGGAACTCAACAAGGGTGAACTCACCCAGTTACGAGTAACGCGGTGGGGATGACCGCCCATATGTTTAGATTACATGAGTCATCAAATAGAGAGAAGCATTTAACGTGCCAAAACATCGCCCAAGCAACGCTAACCATTTTTAATCGTTATTTGTGTTCCGCAGACTGATTCGACCTGTCGTACTTACCAGGATCAAAGGAAGGCATTGGATTGCTTCCTTCGTTTCCTGCAACTGCACTAAGCTTTACAGTGCGGTTGTGTTGGGCAATGGCCGAATTGAAGAATGGAGGAAATTACTTATGAAAACGATACTTAACGCCGCATTTGCGGTTCTTACACTTCTTGGTGGCACCACCGCCCTGATGGCTGACGATCATGGCGGAAAAGGTGGCCAAACAACGGACACTCGACTCAAGACCAAACTTGCAGGAGCGGTAATTGGTGGAACAACACCAGAAGGCAGTGCCGATTTCAGAGCTGATGCAAGGGGTCGCGCACGGCTGAATGTCGAAGTTGAGCACGTGAATTTGCCTGTTGCAACTATGTTGACGGTATCTTTGCAGCAGGGAACCGTAGTAACTAAGTTGGGCACCATTAAACTTTCCGCTTTAGGGGAAGGAGAACTGGAACTCAGTTCACAGGATGGCGCGTTGGTTCCGGCTGTTCAAAAAGGAGATATGGTGACTGTGCGCAATGGCGGTCAAACGATTCTGGCCGGGGCGTTTTAGATGGTTAAGGCGATCCACGGTCTGTTGGATCGCCTTAATCCACTAATTGCCAGCCATGTTGTAACTGAATGTGAATTGAAGTCTGATTTGACCGCCTTTAAATTCAGCAGGTAGCGGTGGGAAAGGGGTGCTGGCGCTGATGCCAGCGACGGCTGCTCTGTCCAGAGGGTCCGCACCGGAAGGAATTGCCAACACCAATTTTGGAACGCCGCCTTCCCGATCAATAGAGAACGCCACTACTACACGACCTCTGCGACCTAACTTGACACTCTCAGGAATTACGGATTGCCAATTGCGTCGCACGGCTGCCATCACTTTGACTAAGTAGGGGCGCATGTCAACGCCTTGGGGATCGCTAAGAAGTTCCAGATTGCTGGAATTACGTCCTGGTGTTGGGCGCTTGGAAAGATCGCCCAGACCGCCGATGCCGTCGCTAGCATCGCCGACGGTGAGACCGCCACTGCGTCCAGCGGAGGCCCTCGCTGATTCCTGTATTGACCTGGATGGACGGGGAATTTGACCGCCAGTGCCGTATCCCATAGACGCAGCCCCTGGCGATTCAAAGGCGAGCTTCGGCTTTTCCTGAGTCGCAGCGGGCGGTGGTGGTGGGACATTGGGGACGCCCGGGCCAGGCTGCGTCTTCAAAGTGTTTTCGGTTTGCGCGATTTCGATTTTTGGTGGTTCAGCGATTTTGGGAGTGGGCTGTAGTGCTGGTGGTACCGGTGTGGGCGGCACAAAATCAGACGGTGGCGATTTGGATGCCTGTTGCTTCACTGCAGGCATGGACTTTTTTATTTGAACAGTCTCTTTGGGTTGCAGACTATCGACATCGAAATTACGATTGATCTTACCTTTGTTGGGATCCGTCTGGGTAGGCTCCAGAACGGGTGCAATGAGCGGAATTACCTTTTTGGCCACAGTAATTGACGGTGGCGGTTCATGAAAAACTCGTGCCTCAAAAATCGGAACATTATAAACGACAACGAACAGGAATAAGTGAAAGATGATGGAGCCGATGACGGCTTTAACGGCGCCACCTTCTCTGCCTGGGTCTTCAAAGTGAAGCAGAAAATCTAAATCGTCACTGGGTTGCTGTGTGCTCACTGCTTAGGCAAAGCGTGGAGGTTAGTGGCCAAGTGTCTTAGCAACAACGCGCGCGTGGTCTTCAATTTTAGCAAGGATATCGAGTGCCACTAGTAAAGCTTTTGCGCCTTGCGCACCATCCACCAAAGGTTTGGTACGCATAACTACCGAATCGATAAAAGCGGCTACTTCCTCTTTCAACGGCTCGTTCTTTTCAATGGCAAATGCCTCGAAGCCGATTTGTTGAGCAGGAGACACAGAAAACGCTACGGCTTCCTTCTTCTGATAATCGAGCGAAATGTACTGATGCGGTTGAAAAAGGCGCATTTTACGTACTTTTTCAGTGGAAACACGGCTGGCCGTAATGTTGGCAACGCATCCGCCAGGGAAGGCCAGACGCACGTTGGCAATGTCTACTTTTTCAGAACGAATGCGTATGCCAGCGGCACGCACTTCTTCAGGCAGCGAGCCCACCATGGATAGGACAATATCCAGGTCGTGAATCATCAGATCCAGAACAACATCCACATCCAGACTGCGAGGGGAGAACAGGCTCATGCGGTGGATCTCAAAAAATAGCGGCGTGGTGATGCGTTTGGTGACGGCTTGTACGGCGGGGTTGAAGCGTTCCAAATGCCCAATTTGAAGAATGCGACTGTTCTGATCGGCAGCATCAATTAATTGCTGAGCCTCTTCCAGCGTAGAGGCGATGGGCTTTTCCATCAGGACGTCGAGGCCTGCGTTGAGCAGCGCACAACCAATTCCAGCATGAGCGGATGTGGGGACGGCGACGATGGCTGCATCGGCCAGGCCAACTAGATTACTGAGTTCGACTGCTGGAACACCAAACTCTTCGGCGGCGGCTTTGGCGCGGGCAGGATCAGCATCGCAAATCGCAACTAGCTTGGCTTTGGGTAAAGAAGCGACAACCCGCAGATGATTGCGCCCAAACTGTCCCGTACCGACCACTGCAATATTTACTGGTTTATTCAACTTTCGTCAATCCTCTGGAGCATATCCGACAATCGTAATTTTGGCATCATTGGCTTGGCGCAGCATCAAATCGCGATCAAGCAACAGGGTACGTCCGGCGGTGATGGCCAGCGCGGTAGTCTTGGTTTCCCGCATGACAGCGATGGTTTCAGGGCCCACCACGGGTACATCGAACTGCAAATGTTTGCGACGACGGGCGGCTTTGATGAGGCGCAGATCACGGCGTCCGGCAGTGAGTGCCGATGCACGACGAAGCATTTCGTCAGTTCCTTCCATGGCTTCAACAGCCACGCAAGCCTTTTCGGCGATGGCAACGGATTGGCCAATGTCGAAAGCAGATAAAGCATCGGCAACCTGGCGGCCATAGGCAATGTCTTCTGCTTCCTCTTCGGTGGGCTGGCGTTTTGTCATCGTGCCGATGGGTGCCAGCAGGGGCTTTAGAAGACGGGTGGAATCGGCCACTTGGATTCCTTCTTCTGCAAGAAGTTTGACCACACCGCCAAGTAGTGAATCGGTGTTCCTGCGCTTTAAGGAAAGCAGTAATTTGGCTAAGCGCCAATCGGGCCGAAGGGCGTTGAAGAGGCTGATATGCTTTACTTGGCCACAAAACAAAATCTCTGTGATTTGTTCCTGATGAAGGATATTAATTAGTTTTGTAAGCGCAGCGATAGAGATCCAATAAGTCTTGCTGGCTAGTGCTTCAATGTCCTTAGATGCTTCGCCCTCAATGCCAATGGCCACCACTTCGTCACCCTGAGTGCGGGCAGCTTCGAGGGCGAGAATCGGAAAGCGGCCGTTGCCGGCAATGATTCCGTAGCGCATAGATTTATTTTACGAATCCTCGTTCGGCGGTGCGGATAAATTCCAGCAATTGCTCCAGTTCTGGGGATTCAGGTAGCTCTTCGCGGATTTTGGCAATGGCTTGAGTGGTATTGAGTTTTCCCCGAGTCAGCAGTCGTAACGCGGTTTGCAACGCTTCAATCGATTCGCTGGAAATACCACGTCGTTCCATACCAATGCGATTTGCACCAAAGGTTTTCACTTCACGTTTGGCGACCGTCATGGAGTAAGGAAGAACATCCTGGGTGATGGCACCACTGTATCCGCCGATGATGGCGCTGCGACCGACACGGCAAAACTGATGTAGTCCAGAGAATGCACCGACGTTGGCGTAATCTTCAATGGTCACGTGCCCGGCGAAAGTAACGGCATTGCCCAGGATGCAATGATTGCCAACAATGGCATCGTGAGCGATGTGGACATAGGCCATGATCCAGTTGCTATTGCCGATTTTAGTTAGCGAGCCACCGCCTTTGGTGCCGCGATTGATAGTGACGAATTCGCGAATGGTGTTGTTGTCACCAATGCGAGTTTCAGCGTATTCGCCAGCGTATTTCTTGTCTTGAGAGGCAACGCCGATGGACGAATAGGGGAAGAGAACATTGTCTTTGCCGATCCAGGTGGGACCTTCAATAAACAGGTTGGCTTTCAGTTCAGTACGCGCGCCAATGTGGACGTCAGCACCAATGACGCAGTAAGGCCCGACCACAGCGGTGGGGTCGACTTGAGCTTGCGGGTGGACGATAGCCGTTGGATGAATGGGCACCAAGGTTCTCTTTAGAGGGAGGGCTTCTTATCCTGCAAGACACACATTGCGGTGGCTTCAGCGACAATCACACCGTCAACAGAAGCGATGCCGCGCATTTTGCAGACGCGGGCTTTGCGCGATATCACGACCATTTCAATGCGAAGTTGATCGCCAGGGCGGACTGGTTTGCGGAAGCGTGCATCATCCACAGCAGCCAATAGAACCAGCTTATCTTTACGATTTTCCATGTCCTTCAGCACCAGGATCCCGGCCACTTGGGCCATGCTTTCGGTGATGAGGACACCGGGCATCACTGGGTAATCAGGAAAATGGCCGAGGAAATAAGGTTCGGTGGCAGTGACGTTTTTGATGCCGACAATGCGATTGTCTTCCATTTCCACGATCTTGTCGACGAAGAGAAACGGGTAACGGTGCGGCAGGATGTCGCGAATCTGATCAATATCCAAGGTGGCCATGCGGTAATTGCAAGTATAGCAACGGGAGATGTGGGTTGATGAAGGGGGTGTGGTTGAGGGCATTCTATATTCTAGAATTTAGAATATAGAATATAATAAGGATATGGATTTGAGGCCTCAGGATGTGTTGGTTGCTTTGAAGATTGCTTTGTTGCCGCGTGGCGGGCGACCTACATATGCCAGCTTGGCGGTAAGCCTGGGGATGAATGCGTCTGAGGTTTACTATGCCGTGAAGCGGGCAAAAGCAGCCCGTTTGGTGACCGAACTGGAAATGAAGTTAAGCGTAGATCGCCGTGCTTTGTTAGAATTTGTAATTCATGGATTGAAATATGCGTTCCCTGCGGAACGTGGATCCATGACTCGGGGGATGCCCACGTCGTATGCTGCACCCCCTATGAATAGTGAATTTGCACCAACTTCCGATCCACCGCCGGTGTGGCCAAGCGTTGAGGGTAAGGTGCGGGGGATTGCCTTCTCCCCTTTGACAAAAAACGCGCCGAAGGCGGCGAAACTGGATAAAAACATGTATGAATTGTTGGCGCTGATTGATGGCCTGCGCGAAGGAAGAGCACGGGAACGGCAGTTTGCAGAGAAGGAAATCACCGCTCGGATTTCTAAGCGGACTCTTCGTGGATCGCAAGGATGACGGGCAATCCCAATTTTGTACTGACAGAGGAAGTAGCCAGGCGGCTTGGGCCATTGCTTCCTGAGTTCGTGTTTGTCGGAGGCTGCACTACTGGCCTGTTCATTACCGATCCAGCAAGTGCGCCAGTGCGTCCGACAAGCGACGTCGATGTGATTGCCGAATTGGTGACGTACAGCCAATGGGCGAATCTTGGTGATCGACTCCGCACAATGGGCTTTCACGAGGATCCACATGAGGGCGCTCCAATTTGCCGTTGGGCGATTGGAGACATGTTGTTGGATGTGATGCCCGCTTCGGGTAAGGTGCTGGGATTTAGTAATAAATGGTATCCGGAAGCCGTCAAGGAATCGCATCCCTTTAAACTGACACCAAAGTTGAGCATCCGTCTGGTGACTCCACCATTTTTCCTCGCGACGAAGTTTGAAGCATTTCATTCACGTGGTCGTCGCGATTTTTATGCCAGTCACGACCTGGAAGATATTATTGCGGTGGTGGATGGAAGAGAGGAATTGATGGGGGAAATTGAACAGGCAAAATCGGGAGTAAAGCGGTATTTGGCGACTCAGTTTACTGAACTATTGGAGGTTGAAGATTTGTTGAATCGCTGCCCGGCCATTTTCTGCCCGATGATGTGAGCCAAGGAAGACTGGGCTTTATTTTGGCACGAATCAGAGCGATTGCCGCGATCCAATCACGGTCTTAAGGGAAAGTCTTGCGCCTGCCGAAGACCTGTATGCTACTACCCACCTTGCTACGATATCTGCGTGTCCCAAAAATCCGCCAACCAGGAACGCGAAATAAAGATCGCGATTCAAGATGCATTCTCCGCCAGCCAATCCATCCTTGCCCACGGCTTTCAAGAGATAACTCCGCGCCACCTGGAGATCAATGATGTCTATGACACTCCCGATCAGTCGATACGTGGTCGTGGGGAACTGCTGCGACTGCGTCTTGCTGGTACGCGTCATGTCCTCACTTACAAGGGGAAAAGTGAAGCTTCTTCAACCCATAAAATTCGCGAAGAACTTGAGGTGACTACCTCAGATGGCGTATCCACAGCAGCGATACTGAAGCGACTGGGGTTTCAACCGTTGTTCCGCTATGAAAAGTATCGTACTGAATTCGCTAAACCAAATGAGCCAGGGATAGTCGTGCTGGATGAAACGCCCATCGGCAATTTTCTGGAATTGGAAGGTGAGGAAGAATGGATCGACCAGACGGCAGTGGTACTTGGCTACTCGTCGGGTCACTACATTACGTCTAGTTATGGCAAACTATATCGCGATTTGTGCGTCAAAACGGGTATCGACCCTTCGCACATGGTATTCCCCCGCTAGTACGGCCCACGCCTGCGTAGTAGGACAATAGCAATCGGCACCTATCACTACCGATTTCCCTTGAGCCTGAAGGCTGTCTTTCTTATACTCAACGCAGATACTAAATACCAGAGAGGGCGTTCGAGTTGGGAACCATTGCCATAGTTTCATTTTTACCGCTAATCGCCTGGTTCTGTTATGCCTGTCGGCTGATCCTGATTACTGGTGGACATGGTCGTAAGCTGGAAGGACTGGATGTTGCGGGGGCCGTGGAAGCTGTGGCGGTGGAACGCGATTACCGTTTAATTTCCTACATGATGCGAAATGGCAATGAGTTCCGGTCGGAGGGTGAAGATAGCGTGGATCATTGCATGATCCGCATTTATTATCGCGCTGTGCAAGCCTTTTACGATGCTTCCAGGCTTGGACCAAATCAACTTTCCGCAGTTTTATTGCAGGAAATGGTAAGAATAGTGAACTATATGGCAGAGTCGATGGGGCATCCCAAACGAGCTTCTGCCATATAGGCGTTGAGCTTCTACTCAGCTTAGAAAGACAGCTTCAATCCAAACTGAACCAATCGTTGATCCAACGCTGTGGTCCACGCACGGGTTGCAGGAGTTAGTACTGCACCTGCCGTATCCACGCTTGTGGTCACGTTCAACCCAGTCACATTCGTATGATTCAGAATGTTCGTCGACTCGAAAAAGAACTCCGGCTTCCAGCGTTCTCCGATTGGGAAAATTCTGGAATAGCGTACATTCAATTCATACGTGGCTGGTGCCATCACTGTGTTGCGACCCACATATAGCGGACGTTGGAATGCTGCACCGGCTGATGTATCTCCGTTCAAAATTCGATTGCCGCCCAGGTTGAAGTTTTCACCACTTTGCGCATTAAATAGCAGCGCAATGCGGTTGTTGCTCAATATATATCGAACTGGCTTTGACGAAACCATGGTGGATGTATTCCAAACCAGGTTGCCGTTAAAAGCATGGCGACGATCAGTTAACGAATTCCCTCTGTCGCGACGACGGTTGGTGATGTCGGATAAGAAATTGGCACCGGAATCAATGTTGTTTTGTTCCGGGGCATCGTCAATGGAATGCGACCAGGTCCAGGTGGCGAAGCCGTCCAAACCACGGGCGAAGCGCTTGTTGAACGTCAGGTTCATACCGTTATAAGTGGACTGCCCCACTGATTCTGCGACGATGATGTTGTTGAAGGAAGTGTTGGCCCGGGCTGCGCCAAAAATGGTGCGGCCATCGGCTAGGAAGCTGCCATTGGGAATCAGATTGCGATTGCTCCAGACCGCCAGCTTGTTGCCACGGGTATAGAGGTAAGTGGCGGTGACTCCGGCGCTGGTGCCCAGTTCCCGCGATATAGACACGTTGCCGTTCACCGAATATAAACTTGAAAAATCAGGCGAGACCGTGTTTACATCCTGTGCCGAAAGCGCAAATCCGGTGGGGATTCCGGTGAACACATTGGGATAGGACGGAGCGATGGCCGATGTTGGGGGCACGTTGATCGAAAAGAAAATAGGCGAACCATTCTGCAGGATTGATTTGCGATATTGATCGGTCTGGAAAGGATCGAAGAAAACGCCGCCACTAGCGCGCAGCACCCATTTGCCCAGCCCGACAGCGGCGCCTAAGCGTGGAGCAACGTTGTTCTTGTCAGTGCGGAAACTCTTGGACGATGCCAGCGGAGATGCGGAATTGGCAGCCGGAGGGCTGAACACGTCGTAACGAAGGCCGTAAGTCAGCGTAACGTTCTTCAGCGGCTTCCACGTATCTTGCCCGTAGAATCCGGCGAAGCGGGAATTGTAGCTGATAGACGGGTTGCCAATGCTTTGAGCAAATGCCGAGTAGCTTTTGGGTGTGGCACCGGAGACCGCAGCAAGGTAGGCGGCGATGTTCGGAAAGGTGTAGGTGGCGCTGACGGCCTGGGTTTGAATATCACGAATCCAGCGAATGGAGGTGCCCACCTTTAGCGAATGACGGTCATGGTTGTAGCTGAAGTTTTCGTTGATTTCTGGCGTCCGTTCCTGATACAGAAAGCCGGTATTGGGGGAATTGCCGAAGTTGGCCACGCCGGAAACAGAAATGGAAGGTCCGGCTACATTGGCTTCAAAAGTGTTCTGTTGTTGGGCACGGTTAGGAATCTGAATTCGAAGTTCGTTCACTGCTCTGGACGAAATCACAGAGATCAACTGCACTGCTCCGGCATGGGACCGATCTACGAAATTGTAGGTTTGTGAAACCAGCGTAAGCCCACCACCATTGTTGAATGGGGAATCGTTTTGGTGACCGTTATAGCGAATGGAAAGCCGGTTTTTGGAATTGATCTGCCAATCTGCTTTGGCCAAAAAGAAGGTCACTTTTTGCTTGAAGGGAATGGCGTCGGCATAGGTAGAGGGCAGGCCCAACTGTGCGATTACGGCTGCTGTTGGGGTAACGGGCTGGGGAAGGTCGCGAACCACGTGTTCATAAGATCCGAAATAGAATAGCTTGTCGCGAATGATTCTGCCGCCGGCGCTGGCATTGAAAGCATTCACATTCACATCGGGGGTAGGACGTTCCGGGGCCAGCAATGCGGGCCGGGCACTGAAGGGAGTGCGACGGAAAATATAGGCGGCGGACCCGTGCATGTCATTGGAACCGGACTTGGTAATGGTGTTGAACACGCTGCCCACCGTGTTGCCGAACTCTGGGGCAAAGCCGTTGCTGATGGTTTGCACTTCGTCGATCCATTCGTTGGAAATAGGCAACAGGCGAATGCCCGCACGATCACTTTCGGTATTGTTTGAACCATCCAACTGATAATTGATGCGACCGTTGAAACCATTGGCATTCACCTTGCGCGGGACACCGAATTCGGTATTGCCACGCCCGGTGACATTGGGCTGTTGCAGGATAAAGTTGAAAGGGTTGCGCGATACCAGCGGCAGATTGGCGATGACATAGCTGGACAAGCTGCGACCCGTATCGGTGCGGCTGGGGTCAATAACTGCTGAGGATGCGGAAACCACCACTTCTGTGGTGACACCCTTCAGTTCCAGGCGGACATCTTGCGTCACGGTGGCACCGGCGTTCAATTCAATGCCCGTCTGCTTAACCGGTGCGAAGCCGGGAGACTCCACTCGGACGTTGTAGCGGCCCAGGGGCAGCACGTTAAAACGATACAGACCACTTGCTTCGGTTTCTGCAGATTGAGAGAATCCGGTATTGATATTTTCGGCGGTGACTTTGGCACCAGCAATGGCCGCACCAGTTACGTCGGTGATTGTACCTGTGATTTGACCGTTAATTGCCGAGGCCTGTCCGAAGGTAGCTATGGGGATTGCCAGCAGCGAAAACGCCAACAGCAAGACTTGATTGATTTTCATGGTACGTATCCTTGGTGTGTGTTCACGCGCTATTAGCGCCGCGTTCACGTATTAATTATTTTGGAGGGTGGACAACAATGCCAGCCAATAAGTGCTTTCCCTTCAACGCCGAAATATTCTTATCCCTAGTCTAACGCATTGCTATCCCACAATTTACAGCCGGAAGCTGATTCCGGACGTGCAATTTCCCCTTCAGTCGATGTACCCTATCTGATGAAAATGAAAGTCAAAAGGATCTATGGACGGTAAAATAAAACTTCTTCCAATATTACTTTTCGGCCTCTACGCTGTCTGGTATTTCTTTGATCATCGGCAAACGGTGCCCATTACCGGACGTAAACATTTAGTAGATATCAATCCCACGCAGGAAGCGGCGATGGGGCTGCAATCTTATCAACAAGTTCTGCATGAATCGCAGGTGGCACCAGCCAGTAGCAAATTGGTGCAAACGGTGCGTTCCGTTGGCGAACGGTTGGCGAAAGTTTCTGAAGATCCAGGATATCAATGGGATTTCAACGTGCTGGTGTCTGACCAAGTGAACGCATTTTGTCTGCCGGGAGGCAAAGTAGCCGTTTACACAGGTATTATTCCAGTGGCTAAGACCGATGATGGGTTGGCCATTGTGATGGGTCATGAAATTGCCCATGCCATTGCCCGGCACGGAGCGGAACGGATGGCCCAGCAAAAGTTAGTTCAGATGGGTGAAATTGCGGCTGGCGTGGCCATGTCCAGCATGGACTCTACTAAGCAACAGGGCATTATGGTGGCTTTGGGTCTGGGAGCTCAATATGGGATTCTGCTGCCATTTTCCCGCGAACACGAATCGGAGGCAGATCATATGGGATTGGTCTTCGCAACCCGCGCTTGCTTTGACCCGGAAGAGGCTCCCAAGGTTTGGGAACGCATGGCCGCTATGAGTCACGGGCAACCCAACCAGTTTATGTCGACGCATCCCAGCCACGAAACTCGCATTCAGCAGTTCGGGAAGTGGATGCCGGAGGCTCTTGAAATCAAGAGGAAAAACTGCTCCAATTAATCGATTCTGCCGATAACCTTATTGGCAAGTACCAGTACTTATGCCGGTCAGCATTCGTAAGTTGGCATTGTAGAATGGAGATCCATGGCGGAAGAAGCTAGGAAAAACTACAGCGCGCTAGTTTTTTGTGCGGTGATGGGTGCCACCCTTCACGGCGCAACTATTCCGGTTGGAAGCATTCTGGAACTTCGTCTGCGGCAAGAAGTAAACTCTTTCTCTTCGCAAGAAGGGGCGTCCATTCAAGCTTATTTATGTTCGCCAGTGGTGGTGGATGGGGTGATTTATTTACCCATGGAGACCATGGCCCGCGGCAGGATCAGGGAAGTGAAACGAGTTGGCATTGGGTTACTGCGGGAACGGGCTGTGCTGTTTCTTGAATTTGACCAACTGGCCCTACCCAATGGCGAACAATTCAATATCCGCACGCAGTTGATTGAAGTGGAAAACGCGCGGGAACGGGTGGATCAAAAAGGCAAGATTCACGGCATTCGTTCGACTGAGATGCCAGGGCATCGTGGCAGTGGAGTGATTACTTCTTTGGCGGCAGTGGACCCCATCGCGCTGGTATTTGCCAGTGCTGCTTCGGCGGCGTTACTTCGATTTTCTGAACCAGAGATCCGCTTTCCCGTAGGCACAGAGTTGCGCGTGCGGTTGAATGAACCCCTTAAAGTAAACAACGCTTTTGACGAACCGACGCACAGATTGCACATTACCGAAGATGATCGGTTGGCATTACGCAGTGCCATCCGAAGAATGCCGGTGCGGACCCGGACATTGGTGGGCAAACGGGAATCGGACATCGTGAACACACTTTTTGTGGGATCTCGTGATGCGATTGAGCGGGCGTTCAGCGCGGCGGGCTGGGTGGAATCAGATCGGCCGACGGCGAATTCCAAGTATCGGGCGTTGCGCGCATTTGCGGAAAATCAGAGTTATCACGAAGCTCCCATGTCCACGCTCATGTTGGCTGGAAAGCGTCCGGTGGCTTCCCTATCAAAGGCGATGAACACGTTTAACAAGCGTCATCATATTCGGATTTTTGATAGCGGGGAAAGCTGGCAAGGGCATACGCTTTTGACAGCATCTTCAACGCAGGATATTGGCATCAGCTTTTCTGCTGGCCAAAAGTTCTACCATCGCATTGACCAACGGATTGACAATGAGCGGGCCAAGGTAATGAACGACCTGATTCTTACTGGATGCGTGGAAGAAGCCGAAAGTATGGAAAGGCCCTGGGTGCCCAAAGACTCAAAGAACGCAACTGGGGAGAGTCTGGCAACCGATGGGGCCATCACTATTATTCGGTTGAACGATTGCAACAATGCCAGAAGGTTTGACGAAGCCATTGCGCCCCCGCCAGGCCCATTCCGGGGCAATGCAGCAATGCGCGCCAGTCGTCAAACTTTCCTTACCATTCGGAACGATGTGGTGCGAGGGAACCTGGTTTACCAAGGTGTCAGCGGATTAATCACTGGCATTCAATACCTTAAAAATAAAGATCAGGAAAAGGATCAACGTCCAGATCGGCAGACCGGCATTATGACCCAAGCCTTTCACCCTTTTGACGGCTTGGCATCGGGTTCCTCATTCATAGGACCTGTGCCACTGCCTCCGCCGGACGAAGCTTTGCCCAATGTTTGGGAAGCGCCAAGAGTGGAACTGAGCCTGGATATCGGTTTTCAGCGATTCGCGAATAGCAGTACCGGGGCTGAAGGTGTGCGGATTTTCCATCCCTTTCCCCGGCCCGGCCAATCGACAGATCCTTTTACTGTGATTGCGGAAAACTTGGTGAAATCAGGAACCAGCTTCGGGGGTTCCGTGACGATGAATTCGCAACGATATATTTCCCATGAGCTGGGCCTGCATTACCAGCGAGGGAAATTTCATTTGGGTTTACAAGGCGTAACCAGCGTGGGTGCAACGGATTTAGCAACAGTGGAAGAGCAGGATACGGGTTTAGTGACTCGACAATTTTCCTATGCGACGCTGGTGAATTTGCGACCTCGGGAAAGTCGTTGGCGGCCTTATTTATCGGCTGGGCCGGTGCTGCAGTTGGTTAACCTTTCCGATTCACCTTTCAAGAAAGCTCGTGGGCTTTTCCGGTTCGGATTGAACAACGTGGGCATGATCAATGCCGCATACAATTTTGGGAACGCTGCACCGCTTGAAGGTGGAGGCATTTTCCAAATGGGATCACAGGTAGGCGCAGGCTTTAAATATCGGATTTGTCCGCGCTGGACAGTGAAATTGGATTACCGCAGCACCATCAGTGGCAGTCCAGATTTCCTGAAGAAGTCCCTTACATTGCCTAACATCGTGCCTCTGGAAGAGAGAGACATAGCCGCCCCAACCGCTGCCTTGCCAAAGTTCCGAGGCAGGCTTGTGCAGCAGCGCACCACTTTGGGATTTTCATTCACTTTCTAATATGAAAACGCTCCAAAACAATGCCAACTTGCAGGAAGTGCGCAGTCGTCTAACCGCCTTAACGCCTCAGTCTCAAAGGCGGTGGGGCAACATGTCTGTTAGTCAGATGCTTTGTCATCTTACGGACTCGTTCCGGTTGACCACCGGTGAAAAAGGGGGCAGCCAGACGGGCGTATGGTTTCAAAGAAACGTGATCAAGCACGTGGCGCTTCGATTGCCGATCCCCTGGCCCAAAGGAGTGCCAACCCGCCCTGAAATGGATCAACAATTGGGCGGAACCAAACCGCAAGAGTTTCAAAAAGATCGTCAGTTATTACTTGTTTACCTGGACCGATTTTGCAAGCAACCGCGTCAGTACACTCCGCCGCCCCACCCCATTTTCGGGACGATGACGGATTGGGAGTGGGACCGCTGGGCCTACCTTCACTTGGACCATCATCTGCGCCAGTTCGGACTTTAGGATTTGCCGCGACAAGGGGCTGCTGGTGCCCCACGCAAAAGACCTGCTGTACTCAAGTCTTCGTCAATGTCCGGGCAGTGAATCCCATATCCTGCTCCGCTTACTTTCCAACGAGAGCGTTGCTCAGGCGTAGCGTTCATGAGTCGGGGATACCAGGTAAGTGGAACAGTAATTGTACGCCCGTCTAAAAGGTCTACGGCCAGCGCATCGTCGCTGAAGTGTACGTCTCGCACGCGTTCTCCAGAATTAGAAAGGGAAGTGTCCATTCTATTTCAAGGTGCGGGGTGAATCTCAGCCACACCTGCGAAGCTAGTTGGTTTTGGAATGGGATAGCCTTCTTCGTTTAATCCTTCAAGATGAAATTCGATTGCTTCGCGGATCAATACTTCCACCTCCTCCCACGAAATCCCAGTAGCGATGACGCCTGGAAGATCGGGGACGTAGGCACCCCAAGAGGAAGGGCCTTTTTCAAAAATCACTGTATAGGTAATCATCCATCAGACTCCAAAAGTCGAATCAGATCCCGGATTTTCACTTCTCAGCCAGCCAGGCTAGAAACATGCCATCTGGGGCCACATCTTCCCAGTAGCTAATGGGCATGCTGCTCACTGTGCGACAGTGCTTGCGAAGCATTTTCTCCATCTCTTCCCGACTAAACCAGCGCTCCCAAAGTGGCGTGTTGAGCTTGCCCCAGTGCTCCACATTTTTATCGATCACTACGATGCGGCCACGTGGCTTCACCACTCTACAAAGTTCGTCAACTGCTTTTTCAATTTCCACAGCATGTTCCAAACTCTCTGTAGCGTAGGCAGCGTCGAAGCATTCCGTTCGGTACGGCAATGCCGTAAGGGAACCGGCGCATCGTTGCAAATCTGTTGGCGCATATTGCAGCATAGCTTCCGCCAGATCCATGCAATGCACGGCGGCTTGAAGGTTACGATCTTTTACGATTCTGGCGAACCGACCCTTGCCACAACCTGCATCCAGAACCCGCTTACCGTTCAAATCACCAAGGTATTCGGCAATCAATTTAACGTGATAGATACGAGGGTCAATGGTGGAAGGAAAATGTTCTTCATCCGTGGCAGCCTCATTAAAAGTCCGGCGGATCTGCTCTCGCAAATCCGCCGTCAGTTCCAGAGTTTTCGGCTTTTTCCCAGTGAAGTGGTCAAGCCAGGACATTTATGCCTTAGTTAAAAAGATGGGCAGTCCCAACTTGTTTGAGTAATTCGGACGAAAACGTTCGCGATTGTACATAGTGTCCAGCTCCACTTTGCGCGGCCCAAGCTTCGGATCTGGAATGGGAACCATGGCATAACAACCATGATTGATCGCCGTCATCAAGCCACTTTTGCCTTCTACAATGGCATCTAGCGCCATGTTCCCGAATGTGCCTGCAATCAGCTTATCCACAAAATCAGGACTGCCGGAACGAAGGTCGTAGGTCAGATCGCTGGCGATAGTTTCTTCGCCGGAAACCTTCTTAATCAGATCAGCAAAACTTTCGCCGACATTCGCTTTCTTACGATGGCCGTAAGCATCGGGCTCACCGTACTCCGTGGCTTCGTAGCCCACCCATTCGGCACCTTCACTGAGTACCACAAGGGCGTAATTGCTGGGATTATTGCGCTTGTCTTTCAGGATCAGTTCAATCATCTTTTCTTTATCGAACTTGAATTCGGGGATGCCGCAACGAAGTGAATTAACGTAAGCCGTATAGAGCGCAGTGTATCCGGCATCGCGTCCAAAAATGCGGAACACACCCACCCTTTCGTGCGAACCAACGGTTGTCCGCTGTCGTTGAATGGCGTCGGTAGCGCGGCTGATGGCCGTTGAAAAACCAATGCAATATTCGGTGTTGCGAACATCGTTATCCATGGTCTTGGGAATGGAAATAACTTTCACACCCAACTTATCTAATGTGGCTGCATAGCTAAGCGTATCGTCGCCGCCAATGGCAATTAGGTAATCCAATTGCAGTGTTTCCAGATTCTTTAACACGGTCTTAGAAACGTCATACACAGTGTTGGTGACGCCGCCTTTGGTCACTTCGCTGGTAGGATAATCCGCTGCATTCAAATGAGCGGCAACCTTCTTCATCTTGGAAGGATTCGTTCGACTGGAGTGCAGATATGTACCACCGGTGCGGTCAATTGTTCGAGTGTTGGTGCGATCCAGTGGAAGAATATAGCGGGTGCGGCTGGCTTCATCGTCGAAATTGACGTGGGTTAAACCTTCCCATCCTCGACGAATGCCAATCACTTGCATTCCCAGTTCACTGCCTCTATAAACTACACTCTTGATGACAGAATTGAGGCCGGGTACGTCACCGCCTCCGGTTAAAATACCAATGCGCCTGGTTGCCATGAAATTCCTATGTTTTGGGGATTTATACCCCTAGTATACCGTGTTGAATGGCAGGAAAAAGCAAGGTCAATTCAGGCGGCAGGATACCGCAACGTAGTTTGGTCTATCGGCGGCAGTCTTGTGACGAAAGCTGTTCACAACCTGGCAATCGTCCAATAGAAAAACTCCCGGGAGTTGCAGAATATCGCCCTGTTTACGGCCAATCCCGTGGCCGTCAAATAACCCGGCACGGAGCCCTCTCCAAATGACTTTGGGACTGGCCACTTGGCCCAGAGTGCCACGCTTTAACCCAAAGGCTTCGTAAAGCAGTTGGTTGGAATCGTAGATGGTTTCAATGTTTTGAAGCCCATGCTGTGCAAGCAATTTTGTAGCCGCCACTTCATTTCCAAAATGAACAATCACAATGCTGGTGCCTGACGCTTCAATGGCTTGGCGAACTTTGGAAATGTCGGCCACTGCCTCATGACAAAAAGTGCAGCCAGCATGGCGTAAGAATACGACCAGGACGGGCTTGATTTTGGATAGAGTAGCCAGATCAGTACCGGATTTGGTGAGCTTTTCGCTCAACAACTTTGCCACGGTGGATGGATCAGTTTCTGGAGATAGCCGTTTTTTGCGCCTGAAAACATTAAACATAAAGGACCAGTACTCCAGGTTGGGAAAACAATCTCACCCCATTAGAAAATCGGATTCCGAAATGCGTGGGTCGGGCTCAAAATATTTCAGTCAAGCCAACTGTGCCAAAACCATTTGAGCAACAAGCCCGAACGAAACGTCCATCCTATTGTGCGAAGCCAATTGGTGGTTACCAGACTATCTATCGTATCCACGGCATGCGTTTTGCTCAACAGTTCATGGGCGGGGATCTGCAGCAACAGCGTGGATAGCCAAATAACAATGAGGACGGCAAAGCCTGCCACCCATTCGCTCAAGGGGATTCCGGCGGGCCTGTACCAAAACAGACAAATGGCTGATGCCATTTCTATCAGCATCATCGGGCCAACAGCCAGACCAGTTCGTTCTGTGTGCATCTGATGATAGGTTCCCCAGCCCGGTGCACCCACTTTTTCAAATAACGGATAGTGGACGATTTGGACAAACCAGATGAGCCCTGTCATGTAAAAGGTCGCAAAAGCGTTGGCAAGCATCAGAAATTTTATAAGAGCCACGTAAAGACTAGATGATGGCAACAGTTGGAATTGACAGATTTTTTTCGCAAGTTGCTTGAGTCCGGGCGCTACACTAGGTTCCAGGAGTTTATCCATGCCACGCAGAGGCCCCATTGTTCTGTTGTTATTGTTCCTGTTGTTTTTCTTTTCCCGAACGATTGCCGGTTGGATTATTGAGTACCACTGGTGGGGTGAAATTGGCCAACTGGATACGTGGTTGCGCATGTGGTACTACGATCCGCTTCCTTATGTGATCGCTGCGCTGATTGCATTTTTAGTCTTGTTTACAGTTCATGCGCGCGCTTTGAAATCTGTTAATACTGGATTGGGTCAACACAAAGAATACGCGCAGTTCACCACTTTATTGTTGCTGGCTATTAGTGGATTTATTGCCCGAGCCACCATTCAGCCAAAGCTTGTTCAGCTTTTTGTAGCAGGACAAGGCGTAGCCCAAACGAAGTGGCATGACCCGGCGTTTGGATTCTCTTTAAGCTATTACCTATTCGAATACCCTTTCTACGCTGCCCTCCTTAATTACCTACTGGTTTTGGCATTCGTTTCTGCTTTAGTATTTGCTGTGTCAAAAACCATCTGGTCCCTGCCTCAACAATTCGGCAGCAATGGCGAAGGGAACGGATTTACCATCTCCCCTGCCCTGTTTGAGGCTTGGTCGCACTCTAAATTTCTGCGAGTGACCGCTGCCATTTTCTTTGTTGGACTAGCCGGAAAATCTTACCTGGACCGCTTTTCATTATTGTATGAAGACCACTCCTTTTTAACCGGCGTGGATTACGTGGCGGAGAATGTGCAACTGCCTTTGATATGGGTGAGCATTGCGTCATTTTTAATCATCGCCGTAGGGTGCGCATTAGGCAAATACAAAGTGGCCGGAATTTTAGTTTTGGTATGGCCGCTGGAAGCAATTGTTCCGCGCATCGTCAATTCCTTGTATGTGAAGCCGAACGAGATTTCGCTACAAAAACCATATGTGGCCAAGCATTTAGAGGCGACCCGCGCTGCTTACGGTTTAAGCGAACGGCACAAGACTATAAAATACGACGCAAAGCCAGAAGCCAACATTGATCTAACCAAGAACAAGACACTGCTTTCCACGGTTCGCATTTGGGATTGGCGGGCATTTCACGATACGGTTTCGCAAATTCAACCGTTGCGACCCTATGGCTTTCAGGATACAGATGTGGACCGCTATTCCTTGCAAGGTCACATGCGCCAAATTTTGTTGAGTGCCAGGGAATTGGATATGGATCAACTGGGCGACGCGCAAAAAAGCTGGCCAAACACTCACTTTATCTATACGCACGGCTATGGTTTGGTTGCGGCAGACGCCAACCGGCTGACCTCCGATGGCCTGCCAAACCTGTTCATTCAGGATGCCCCGCCCAAGGTAACCATTCCCGATTTGAAGCTGACACGCCCTGAAATATATTTCGGAGAAACTGCACGGGAACCAGTTTTCGTTCATACCAAGCTGCCTGAATTCAATTACCCGTCGGGGTCAGAAAATGTGCATAGCCAGTATGAAGGCAAGGGCGGCTTCGCCATCGACAATTGGTGGCTGCGACTAACTGCGGCGGTTTACTATGGCGATTTCAACATTCTACTAACTGGATACCTTCAGGATGGAAGCCGGATGATGATTCATCGTCGCATCCGCGAACGAGTTTCCGATATTGCTGATTTCCTGGCCTGGGATGAAGATCCGTATCTGGTGATTGAAGACAGCGGCAAACTAATTTGGATGATTGATGGGTACACCACTGCGGAGACGCACCCGTATTCGCAAAGGTCTTATAGTGATCAGCTTGGTCGATTCAACTACATTCGCAACTCTGTAAAAGCTACCGTTGACGCCTACACCGGGGAAACGCGGCTCTACATTTTTGATGAAGCTGATCCCATTATTACGGCCTATCAACATTTATTTCCAGGTTTGTTTCTGCCTGCATCGGCCATGCCTGCAGGCCTGCGTGACCATGCCCGTTACCCGGAAACCATGTTTGCAGTGCAGTCGCAAATTTTCCAAACCTTTCACATGTCTGACCCTGATTCGTTCTACAACAAAGCAGATGTTTGGGACACGGCTCGTGAGACGCGAACGGCGGCAGGCAAGGCAGTTCACGTGGCACCGTCCTATCAAATTGCCACACTGCCAGGTGAAACCGAACCAGAGTTCCTGTTGACCATGCTGTTCACACCGCGTGGCAAAGACAATTTACAGGGGATGATGGTGGGCCGTTGCGACAAGGGGAAACTGGGAGAGTTGGTTTTTATAGAACTTCCTAAGCAGGAATTTTTCTACGGTCCAATGCAAATTGAGGCACGGTTGAACCAAGATCAACAAATCTCTAAAGATTTGACGTTGTGGAATCAGCAAGGTTCGCAGGTGGTGAATGGCAACATGCAGGTGCTTCCCATTGATGGCACCTTCCTTTACATTCAACCGCTCTACCTGCAGGCATCGCAAGCAAAAATGCCGCAATTGAAAAAAGTGGTGATGGCTGTCGGCAATCGCTTGATCTATTCCAATAGTTACGAGGAAGGGCTGGCGGAAATTGCGGGAACTCGTGCCCCTGTGCCGCTCACACCATCGAAAGATGGAACTGTTCCGGTTATGTCAGCGGTGCCGATTTATTCTGACAAAATGGAATCTGCGCGAAGCCATATGAAGCGATATCGCGACTTGGTATCGCAAGGCAAGTACGCTGAAGCTGGTAAGGAACTGGAAGCGATTGAAGCTGCGTTGCGCTAGTAAGTTATCAGTAAGTGGGACAGGGCTCTTGGTGCGTTGGAGGGCCTATACCACTTATATCATTAGAACAATAACTTCAGACCAAACTGCAATTGCCGTGCCGGGTAAGTACTGCTGATTTGTCCAAAGCTTCCTGCAGATCGATTCCCGTTGGGCGCGGCGAAGTTCGTACGATTGAAAACGTTGAACGCTTCGGTACGGAAAGACATCTTAAAGCGTTCAGTAAGCGCGAAGTCTTTGTGTAATCCCATATCAATCTGATACAGGCCGAAACCGCGAACTACGTTGCGCCCGGCATTTCCAAAGGGCGTGGACCGGTCTGTGGGAATAACAACGGTGTCTTTATTCAAGTACTGAACGTAGCTTGGTTGCGAGGTGCGAGCACTGGCATCCAGTACCGGATTACCAATTAAATTGGGGCGATAGTTTGGGGAACCACTTACAGAGAAATCAGAGGAGGGGCTGTAAGTAAGGTTCACTGGGCTACCTGAATTCATAGTGTTGATGCCGGAAAAACGCCAGCCGCCAAGCAGCAGATCGGTAGGTTTATTCCAACCAGCACCGAAGCTTTTACCTTTGCCAAAGGGCAGATCGTAAAGGAACGTCGTGGTGTTGTTGAACGGCTGATCATAACCGGTGACACCTTTATCATTACGAAGGTCGCGATAGTTGGCGCGGGAATTATCGCCGTTGTTCGCTTCTAAATGACCGCTGGCGTTATCCAACGACTTTGAGTACGTGAAGGAATTGAGCAGGTAGAAGCCCTTATTGAAGCGCTTTTCCACTTTGGCCTGAACGCCATGATAGGTAAGAAAGCCTCCGCCGAAAGCGATTTGGATCAGCCCGAAACTCTGATTGGGTCGGCGAGATTGAAGGCTCAAGTTAGTAGTATTGGTGTTGGGGACTGCCTGGTTGTAATCGGCAAGAATCATCAGCCCATTGCCACGGGCACCGACGTAAGCAACATCTAACAGCAAGTCTTTGACTAACTCCCGTTGAATGGTGAAATGCCAGTTCTGCACGTAACTTGTTTTGTAATCGGCGGGGATGTAGTTAGTGCGCACATTAGTCAGCTTCACATTGGCGACATTCAGAAAGTTGTCTGGATATCCTTGCAGTGTGGTTCGGAAACAAGTACCTGGAGCCTGTGTATTGTTGGTGCACAGTGGCACGCCAGCGGACCCCGCGGTGAGTGGTGCCTGGTCAATTGTTGGGTTGACGATGTTCGGTAAATTGTAAGCCAGTAAGTTCTCTCCACCCATGCGATTGAAGTGAATGTAACTCACACCGTATGCCGAACGGATAACTGTCTTCGGAGAAACCGTATAGGCAATGCCCAGTCGCGGAGCAAAATTATTCTTATCGGGATGGATCAGGGAACGTTCATAAGTACTGCCCGCTTTGGCTGCGATCAGCGTATTAGTCCCAGGGTCGAAGCTGGAAATTAGATTGTTATCCAAGTATTGTGGGGTGGCATATTCGTAGCGGAGCCCGGCGTTGATGGTCAGTTTGCGACTCACTTTCCAGTCATCGGCCAGATAGAAGAATTGCATCCGCTGGCGGTAGTTCACGATTACGGCGTTGTTCAGTGTGTAGTTACTCCGCGCACCGAACAGAAAATCAGCAACAAACTGTTCGTTGTCATTGGCGGTACCGGCAACCTTGCTGAAGCGACCGGCGTATGTATCGGCACCATACTTCGGATTGAAATCGTCGATCTGAGTATTGATGGCCTGATATTCATAACCAGCCTTGATGCTGTGCTTTCCTAGTAACAACGAATAATTCACCTTGGGATTAATCACCAACGGATTTTGGAATTGTGGATTGGACGTCTGCACACCCATCGTGGTAAATCCGTTGATGCCCTGCGAATTGACGCCGCCAGTGAAGCGGGGGTCGCGCGGCGCGTTGGGGAGACTAAACCGTTCGCCTAAACTTGTAGTTCCTACGAACCAGGGGGTCTTTCCACCCTCAGACTTGCCCACACCAATGCGGAATTCTATAACGGAGCGGGGCGTCAAGTTGTAAGTAGTTCCACCAGCAACCTGGTAATTCATTACGCGGATGTTCCCATTGCTGTTACCGCCGGAAGGGCCCGGAATGGAAGCTGGAACAATGATGTTCGACAAGCGATGCGAGTAACGGACAAAGGCCGTCAGCTTGGAAGTAAAGTATTGGTCATAACGAACGTCGCCCTTATCCACATCGGTTGGCTGCTTCGGTAAAGTTTGTAAGTTATTGCCGACCCCAGGGAGGTTGGGAGCTGGAAGATCGCCTAGAATATCTTTCCCGAACTTGGTGATTTGACCCGCAGGGACTATGCCGTTATTGAAAACTTCCCCGGTGAATGGATTTTGTATGGGACCTTTGAAAATGCCGTTGCGTTGATCCAGAGTCGGGATAGATGCAAACTGTGGAGCCTTTTCCACACGACGAAAGCCTTCGTAATCGGCGAAGAAAAAAGCTTTGTCCTTCTTAATAGGGCCACCAAATGCTCCACCATACTGGTTCTGAATTAAGACCGGTTTCTGATTGAGCAATGGTTTGAAATATCCCGTGGCGTTTAATTCTGTGTTGCGTAAAAACTCATAAGCCGCACCGTGAATTGTATTGGTACCGCTGCGGATGCTGACGTTGAGAATGGCCCCTCCTGCGCGGCCGAACTCGGCACTATAACTGCTGGTTTCCACTTTGAATTCCTGAACAGCATCGGGCGACACCTGCACCACCTGGTTAGAGAATCCTTGATTGGAAGTGCCGTAAGAGTTGTTATCAACGCCATCTACAATGAAATTGTTTTGCGAGCTACGCATGCCGTTCACGTTGAACGAACCGTCGCGTGGCGGAATGCCATAGGCCAAGTCCGATTTGCGGACACCGGGAACAAGCAGAGCCAGATCGGCATAATTGCGCCCGTTTAGTGGCAAATTGACGATTTCCTGATTGCCCACAACCTGCCCTTTGGAGCTGGAATCAGTCTCAAGCAAAGAAGCCGCCTCATTGACGGTGATCACTTCTTTCACGTCGCCGACAGGCAAAGTGAGGTCCACACGTTGACGGGCATTCACAGCAACAGTGAATGCTGAAACGCTGACGCTTTTGAAACCCTTAGCTTCTGCGGTCACTGTGTAGCGACCAATTTTGACATTGAAGAATTGAAAATCGCCTGATTCATTGGTCACTGACGATTGTTTAACGCCGGTTTCTGTATTGATGAGGATAACTGAGCTTCCAGCGATAGCGAGGGCGGAAGCGTCGCGCACGGAGCCAAGAACAGCAGCGGTATCAAACTGCGCGTAGGCAAAACTAATGGAAAGAACTATGGCCAGGCATAGTTGTGAAGTTGATTTGAAAAGCGACTGAGCTTGAGACATGTGAAACTCCCCTTGTAAAAGCGAATAGAGCCTGATTGTAGCAGTCGACTATGAACACGCTATGAATATAGGGTCAAAGTAGCATGGCTGAGCTCTTTACACAATCCTCTAAGCCATCCGCTATTCGATATAATCACAGCAAGGTGACGGCAAGCAAAATGAGATTCATTGGATTGTGCTTTTTACAGGTCTTAGCGTTTTCGCAAGAAATTCAGGATCAAGCTGCGGCGGTATTGAAGAGCAACTGTCTGGCTTGTCATGGATCCGTAATGAAGATGTCTGGCCTCGACCTGCGCACCAAGGAAAGTATTCTGAAAGGCGGCGAACGCGGTGCAGGTGCCGTTTTGGGCAAGGCAAGTGAAAGTCGTTTGATGAACCTTGTCAGTGGCAAAGAAAATCCTTCCATGCCGCCAGGAAAGAAATTGTCGTCAGCGGAAATTGCCGTTTTGGAACGGTGGATCAATGAAGGGTTGAACCTTCCTGACTTAACTAAAGGCGATGACGGGAAAGCGGCGCTGGCCAAAATGGAAGAGCGTCCGATTACGGCAGAGGAACGCAACTGGTGGGCCTTTGTGAAACCAGTTCATCCGCCGGTGCCGCAGACTCTTACAGGTGGCTGGGCGAAAAATCCTGTGGATTCGTTTCTGCTGGCAAAAATGGAATCGCAAGGATTGAAACCGATGCCGCAGGCCAACCGTCGCATCTTGATTCGTCGTGCTTACTTGGATTTGATCGGCCTGCCGCCCACACCTGTTGAGGTAGAAGAATTTGTGAACGACAAATCAGAAAAAGCGTGGGAGACGCTGGTAGAAAGGCTGTTGGCGATGCCGCAGTATGGCGAACGTTGGGCACGCCATTGGCTGGATTTGGCCCGTTATTCTGATTCTGGCGGCTACGAATATGATCGCGAACGAACTAATTCTTTCCGCTACCGTGACTGGGTGATCAGCGCGCTGAATAAGGACATGCCCTACGACGAATTCGTCAAGCAGCAAATTGCCGGCGATGAATTTCATCCAGGGGACAACAATGCATTGATTGCCACTGGCTTTCTACGACTGGGCACTGAAAATAATAAGAAAGATGAGCAAACCCGTTTGGACGAACTGGACGATGTAATTGCCACCACCGTGAATTCGTTCTTGGGCATGACCATTCAATGCGCTCGCTGCCACAATCACAAATTCGATCCTATTGCGCAGAAGGATTATTATCGTGTGCAGGCAGTGTTCTGGCCGATGAAGGCGGAGGAGCCAGCCATTGTTTCCAAGCGGGAAATGGATTTATGGAACGCGGCTAGTGAAGCGATTGACAAAGAAGAGAAGCCGATTAAGTCAGAACTCAGCAAGTTGGAAAAAACGTATCGCGACATGTTGAAAGCGCAGCAAGTGGCCAAGCTTCCAGATTACGTGAAGTCTGCTTTGGATACCCCGGAAGAGAAACGCACTGAGGGACAAAAATTAAACGCGATCCAAGTGCAAAAAACATTCAATGTGGAGCCGGAACAGTTAACGGCGGCGATGACTCCTGAAGATCAAAATAAGCAGAAAGAATTGAAAGGGAAAATTGCTGAAATGGACAAGAGGCGTCCGGCAGAATTGGCGACGGCGATGGCGGTGAAAGAATCGGGCACAAAGGCACCGGATTCCCACTTTCTGTATCGCGGCAACTCGGGATCAAAAGGCAGCGTGATGAAGCCTGGAGTCCTTTCCGCAGCGTATCAGGGGGAATGGAATTTCCCTGAACCTCCGGCAGATGCAAAGTCCAGTTGGCGACGTCGTGGATTTGCGGATTGGGTTGCTTCCACTGAAAATCCTTTAACGGCACGGGTGATGGTGAATCGCATTTGGGCGAATCATTTCGGAGAAGGAATTGTCCGCACACCCAGCAACTTTGGCAAGACTGGCGAAAAGCCCAGCCATCCTGAACTTCTGGATTGGTTAGCAGGCGAATTCACTCGACAAGGTTGGAGTATTAAAGCCATGCATCGGCTGATGATGAACTCAGAAGCCTATCGTATGGAGGCGATGGATAGTGAGGAGAATCGTAAGATTGACCCGGAGAATCGCAGCCTTTGGCGGATGCCTCGTCGGCGGCTGGAAGCCGAAGCGGTTCGCGATCAGATTATGGCCGTAGCTGGTACTTTGGATTTGAAAATGGGTGGGCAAGGGGTGTACCCGTTCATTGATCCAGCACTGTTTCAATCTTCATCCAAACGCGGATGGGCGGGCAAACCGGATAACGATCCGTCCACTTGGCGACGCAGCATTTACGTGTTCAGCAAGCGGACAATACCACTGCCCATGTTGGATGTATTCGATAAGCCAGACAGCATGACTTCCTGTTCCCGCCGTAATCGTTCCACCATTGCCCCGCAGGCTTTGATCATGATGAACAATGCGGCAATTGGAATGAATGCCAAATACTTTGCGCAGCGCTTGCAGGCCATTACCCCGAACACGGATGAGCAGGTGAAGACAGCGTATCGACTGGCATTGAGCCGACCTCCCACTGCTGGCGAAATCCATCAAGCCAGTGAATTTATTCGTGGCAGCACGTTTGGATTAAATGATTTTTGCCAGACACTATTTAACATCAACGAGTTTGTGTACATCCCATGAGCCAACGATTCCTTTCCCGTAGAGACCTTTTGTTGAGAACCGGCGGAGGCATTGCCGGATTGGCATTTGCTGATTTGCTGCAAGGGGCAAGGCTTTCAGCAGTGTCACCGAAACAGCCCCATTTTCCGGCGAAGATCAAAAACGTAATCTCCATTTTTTGTTACGGTGGCGTGAGTCATGTGGACACGTTTGACCCGAAGCCGATGCTGAAAAAGCATGCCGGGGAAACCATACCGGGCAAGAGTATAGTGGTTAGCCAAGGCACGCCCGGGGGACTGATGCCGTCGCCCTGGGAATTTAAAAAGTACGGCCAAAGTGGTATGGACGTCAGCTCATTATTTCCGCACGTTGCGAAAAAAGTGGACGACATTTGTTTCATCCGGTCTATGTATTCAAAGAGCAATGACCATGGCCCAGCACTGTTCCAAATGAACACAGGCTTTGTGCAAACCGGCTATCCCAGCCTGGGCAGTTGGGTGACCTATGGACTGGGCACAGAGAATCAGAATTTGCCAGCCTTTGTTGTATTCACCGATTGGAGAGGCGGCCCAATTGGCGGCGCGCCGAACTGGGGCAACGGCTTTATGCCAGCGGCGTATCAAGGCACACCGTTTCGATCTACAGGCGATCCCATTGTTGACCTGAAGCCGCCTAAAGATATGACGCCAGAACGGCAGCGGCGTTGGCTGGATTACATGAAGCAGTTGAACGAACAGCACCTGAATAAGAATCCCGAAGATACCGAATTGCAGGCCCGCATGGAAAGCTACGAACTGGCGTTCCGCATGCAATCAAGCGCCGTGGAAGCAGTGGATATGAATCAGGAATCCGATGCCACGCGCAAGCTGTATGGCATTGGCGAGCAGCATACGGATTACGTGGGTCGGCAGTGTTTGATGGCCAGGCGATTAGTGGAGCGTGGCGTGCGCTATGTGCAGATTTTTTCAGGTGGCGGAAATTTTCAGGAAAGCTGGGATGCGCACTGGGAAATTGAAGAAAACCACGGGCTGCATTGCAAGGAAACGGATCAGCCTACGGCGGGATTGTTGACTGATTTAAAGGCTCGAGGATTACTGGATTCAACGCTGGTGATTTGGCACGGCGAGTTTGGTCGCATGCCGATTTCGCAACGGATGAATGGGCGAGACCACAATCCGCAGGGGTTCACCATTTGGATGGCCGGTGGCGGGATCAAGGGTGGTCAGGCGATCGGCACCACCGATGAGTATGGCTTAGCAGCGGAAGAAAATAAGAAGAGCGTGGCTGATGTGCATGCGACCATTCTGCATCTGATGGGAATGAACCATGAGAAGTTAACGTGGCCATATAACGGACGTCAGATTCGGATTACCGATGTGGAAGGGACGCTGATTAAAGAGATGCTCAGTTAGCCTGCCTTGAATTGCTATCCTTCCGCTTCCCATCGGAATTGATGCACAGCCACGGCCCCAAATAGCAACGCAAAGCCCAGCAGGACAGCAATGGGTCCGAGGGCTGCATCCACTCCCAACCCGCGCCACGTCATGGCGTCCAGTCCGTCCATTGCCCAACGGGTGGGTACAAACTTTGTCACCGTCTGTAACCATTGCGGGAATATGAACGCGGGCACCCAGGCACCGCCTAGCATCACTAACAGCAGTGTGACGAATACGGACAGCCCTCTGGCTGCTTCAGGGGTCTTGCCCAGCGCGGCAATCAGCAATCCAAAGGTTGCGGTCATCAATGAAAAGGCCAAGCAAATTCCCACAAATCCCAACATGCTACCTTCAATGCGAACTCCAAACACAATTCGCGCAAAGGTGAAAATGACGGTTAAAATCACCAGCGCGATGATTGCCGCGCTGATCACTCTGGCTGACAAAAGAAGTGTCTTTGAAATTGGGGCTGCACGCAAACGCTTCCACAATCCGCGCTGCCGTTGCAATAGGACTCCAATGCCCACATCGATCCCCATAAAGAGGATGAACTGAATTCCCATACCGCCGAAGGAATGAGCGTAGCCATTGTACTCAACCGATGTTCCAGAAGTGACCGCTTCTTCGCGAACTTGATAAGGAGTGGTGAACCCGCCAGACGAAACCGGCTTGCCATCAACCTTTGCCTTCGCGTTTTCATTGTTAAACTTTTCTACACTGCGCAATAGATCACTGATTGTCGACTTACTTGCTTTATCCAACCCTTGGCTTTGTTCCACACGTGCCAATGCATCAGATGCCATTTTTTGACCGGTAGCCCCACCAAACATTTCTTTACTTACAGTCTGCATCACCTGCCCAGTAAGAATTCCTTGCGCCATACCCATCTCCATACGATGAGAAGGATCGTAGAAAAAATCGATCTCTGGCTTGCCATCGGAAGTGAACAAAGCCTTTGCAGCATTGGCTCCAAATTCTTTGGGCAGTAGAATCGCGACCGTAGCTTTGCCTTTACGGACCAATTCCTTGGCCGATTCAGAGGAAACCACTTTCACTTCCAGGTTTTTGTCGGCAGTCAAACCGGAAGCAATCTGACGGGAAATGTCGCTTCCGTCCTGATCCACAATCAGCACCGGAATCTTACTTGTTTCCGTCTTCCCACCGCTGCCTCCAAACACATAACCAAAAAAAGAGGCGATGACGATTGGTGCCAAAAAACTCATCAACACAGAGCGTTGATCAGAAAAAAAGAGTCGCAGGTCACGTCTTACAAGGGCCACCAATGGTGTGATCATGAGTCGCGCAAACTCCTTCCTGTGAGATTCAAAAATACTGTTTCCAAGCTTGCCCGTTCATTCGCCAAATGCGTGTAGGGATGCCCTTCCATTACCAACCATTGCAAAATAGCAGGCGTATCTTCCGACAGATGGCGAATCCCGATTTTCAAAACGCGACCTTGCGATTCAGCGGCTTCTACCTGTGGAAGTGCCTTCAACCCCAGCAATAACGGGGCGTCTGGAGGGTCTGCCAATTCAATTGCCAGCACATTTGTGACAGGAAGCAACTGGTATAGATTGGGGAGTGTATCGTCGGCAATCACCTTGCCGTGATCAATGATAACTAACCGGTCACAAAGCCGTTCGGCTTCTTCCATGTAGTGAGTGGTGTAAATCAGTGTCTTGCCACGACTCTTGAGAACTTCCAGATTGTCGAATATCGCGTTCCGGCTTTGCGGATCAACGCCTACGGTGGGTTCGTCCAACAGCAGGATTTGTGGATCATGAAGCAGAGCCGCGGCGAGGTTCAACCGGCGCTTCATACCTCCGCTGAAGGTGCCCACTTTATCCTTTGCACGATCAGCCAGCCCCACCAAATCCAATGCTTCGGCAATGGCACGGGTCAGGGGTGCACCACTCAAATCATAGAGAGCTCCAAAAAACGATAGATTGTCCAGAGCCGACATTTCGTCGTAGAGTGCCAAATCCTGAGGAACCAACCCTATCTTGCGCTTCACTGGATCGGTATCACCAGAAAGAGGACGCCCGTTGATCAGGACTTCCCCTGAAGTTGGGCTTAGAAGACCGGCAATGATGGAAACTGTGGTGGTTTTTCCAGCACCGTTAGGACCCAATAATCCGATGGTTTCGCCATCACTGGCACAAAAAGTGACACCATCAACAGCTTGCAATGCTCCGTAGTTTTTCTTCAGTGAATTGACTTGAAGCATCCCACCCTCATTAGTGACCTTTACTAAAGCCCTAATTTACTACGGAACGTGAGGTAGAAAGTTCAAGATCTTAAAATAAATCAGTTATGGATGATTTGAAAGCCACTTTCAAGACGGCCTGCACGGGGATGGGTCCAAACCACTTTGGCTAAGCCAACAAAAAACTTGTGGTTGAAGCGGACCTGAATCCCAGGCCGCAGATCGGCACAATTGTGAGCAGCACGAAAGCCGGTATCGCTGACGTCCAGCATCCGAGCGACGGCGTTATTCGATGGAACAGTTTCTGACTCAAATGCCAGGGTGACGTCCCCATCACAGTTAAGGCGAGGTTCCCTTCGAAACTCTATAGCGATTGCCTGATGCATCTGTTAGCATTTTGTACCGGAACCGCTGTTTACACCATAGGCCGTACGGGTCAATTTGTAGTCAATGAAACGCCTTAACGTTAGGCGTCAAAGACCTTATTTGTTGGCTTTATTATCCCCGTCCGGCACAATCATACGCAGCACCGCATTGGTAACAGTCAGCAGAATGGAACCAAGGAAAGCGGCTACAAACGAATCCACTTTGAAACCATCTACGAACTGGGCAGAAAGCATCAGCATGAAAGCGTTAATCACCAAAGATAGAATTCCCAACGTAAGCAGACGAAACGGGAAAGTGAAAAACTTGATCACGACGCCTAACGTGCCGTTGACCAAGCCAATGACCACAGCGGCAATCAAGGCTGTAAGAAATCCGCCGTTGACATGAATGCCAGGAACAAAATACGCCACAATCAACAGGCTAATGGCGCTGATAAGCCAGCGAAGAAGTAGATTTACCATGTCGTTGCAATGTAGCTCAAATCGCGCTGATCTTCAAGTGCGGGTGGTAATATGTATCATCAATTCATTGACGCAAGTTAATCTTTTGAGACTTGCGACGCATGAATTTGGATGTGGTACTGTGGTTTGCAATAAACTATAACGTATCTGCAAAGGGGGCAGCCGAGCAGCCGTGGTGTTTGACGCCAACTATTTGAACCGTCTTCGGGAACGTGATCCTGATACGGAGCAACATTTTGTGACTCACTTTTCCACGGTGATCTGGTACCGTCTGCGTCGTCGGTTGCGATCCAAGGAATTGATGGCCGATGTTTGCCAGGAAACGTTTCTGCGGGTGGTCCGCTTTATCCGTTCTGGCGGGCAACTGGATAGACCGGAAAGCTTAGGGGCTTATGTACTTTCAGTGAGCAACAATGTCACTTTGGAATTCTTACGAGGGGATGCCCGGCATCCATTACTGCAGGATGCAGACTCCGACATTATGGATAGAAGGTTAGACATTGAAAGTGGTATGGTAACCGAGGAAAGGAAAAAAGCTGTGGCTCTGGTGCTATCGCAATTGCCAGACAAAGACCGGCAGATTTTGACTATGGTTTTTCTTGAGGAAGCAGATAGGACCGATGTATGCCGAACATTTCACGTTGAACATGAGTATCTTAGAGTACTTTTACACCGCGCCAAACAAAAGTTTCGCACTGCAATGAATGGTGCCAGTATGAAGGCCACTAATTTCTTTACGTTTCTTTCATTTTGATATGAAACGTTAGGACTGCGAAAGACACTTACATATTGGAAACGTTGAAATGGATCATCAGCAGGTAGAAAGTTCCGGAGCCATTGAAAGCTACGTCCTTGGGCTGCTCACCCCCCAACAAATGGAATTATTTGAAGTCCATTGTTTTGAATGTTCCGAGTGTTCTAAGCAACTCAATCAGACTGCCATGTTTCTGACAAATGCGCGCGTTGTCCTACGCGAGCAGCTCCCAGTTGCGAATCAGTTTGGTGGTGCACCGATAGCGCTTCCGGTACCTGCCGGGACACGGTTTCAACGTTTCCTACAATCGTTCCGCATTGCCGCCCCAGTGCTTGCTTCTCTGGTATTTCTTGGCCTTTACACACATGAAGCGCTGGTGGTGAACCCGGCCTTACAGCGCGAATTAGATTCACCGGGCAACTATCAATCGGGTGGATATTTTCCGCTTAAAGGTGATACCAGAGGGGACGAAGACACAATCCCGTTTTCCCGCAACAAGAAATTTATCTCCCTCTATTTCGACTTCAATCCAGAAAGTCCCGCTGAAGTTTTTATTTGTAGTTTGCGGAAACAAACTGGAGAGAAAGTAAAGTTTGAAGTACCAAGACCACTCCCTGGACGACCAATGTATGTCCACCTGCCCACCCGAGATCTTGACAGCGGTAAGTACTCACTCAGCGTGCAGGAACCGGGCAGCCCCAATGGAAAACCGTTGGCTGAGTATTCGTTTCAACTACAACTAAAATAAAATCACTAAGGACTACTCGAATGGCTGATAAGAAGACCTTTCTTTACCAGGCAGACGCCGTTGCTTTCGGCGGAAACATTACCCTTCCATTTCATGAAGTGCTGGAAGGGCAAGCCACCTGCGCTCTTTCTATTCATGGTGGATATTCACAAGCGCATGTGGAAAACTATCGCTTCAAGAATTTCTTTTCTTTTGGATCGGCTCGCAGCCAGGCCATCGGAAACTACAGCGAAGCCGACAAAGCCTATTTTTCAATGGCATCAGTCTGCATTGAAAAGATCAATGTAATGGACATGATCACGTGCGACCGAATTATTTCGCGCGTTTCAGCCATGTATCCGAATCAGGAAAATCCTTCTGAAGTACAGATAACTCCACTGGGCTGTTCCTTTGAAAATCTGCGCATTGACGGCAAGCCGATCCATGTTCAGTTGGCCACCAGCTTATTTAACCAATATCCGACTTTTTCAAGCCTCATCACGGATAGGGGAATGGAAGCGCTATCATCGTTAAGCTTAGGGCAAAACAAAGGCCAGCTCACCAGCTACAGCATGGTTAGCAATGATGCAGATTTTGGGTTCAAGGACCATGTCCTGGAAATTCCTCAATTCGGATCTGTTCGATTGGCGCGCTTGTTTTGCTCATACAATGTTCGACGAGTAAGCATGCTTGAGGTGACACTGGGATGTCCAGGGGAAGGGGAAGGCACTTTTGGCGGAGCAGCGGGTGGCGGCAACCCCTGGCCATAGCTTTCGTCTTCAGTCATCTGTCCAGTTGTCAGTCCAATCCGTCCGCGATTTACGAAAAAGCCGACAGCCTCTTTCAGCGGGAAAAACTGGAAGAGGCATCGCGTTTGGTGGATCAACAATTGAACGGCCATTCCCTGGTTTCAGGATCAGACCAGGAATGGAAATTTCGGTTACTCAAAGCGGACATCTTGTTAAACAAAAGAATGGCCACTGAAGCCGAAGTTGTTTTGAACCACACACCAGAGCCACAGAATGCCTTGATCAGAACACGTCGATTGATGCATTTGGGATTAGCCCGCCTCAGACAATTTGATATTCCTTCGGCCACCAAATATCTGGATCAAGCCCTTACCGACGCCAAAGCGTTAAAGTCTTCAGAATTAGAAACGCTCATTGAAATCCGCAAGAGCGCACTGCAAATTACGCTGAATCAGACCGATGAAGCGGAGGTGACCCTTCGTCATGCCATCGCTACGGCGGTGACGTTAGGGGATGATTATTTGTTGGCACAATGTCTGGGCAACATGGGCATTGTGCTTCTAAGAAACAATCATTTGAATGAAGCAATTTATTGGCTACAACAGGCATTGGCAAAATTTGAACAGTTGCAACTGGCAGGCAATCGAGTCAAGGCACTTGGGAATTTGGGGGTGTGCTACCAAAGTCTTGGCGATTTTGAAAAAGCCAAAGACCTACTTCAACAAGCCACCCTGGGCGCTGAAAAGCTGGGCAACATTGCCGAACAACAATATTGGCAAGGCAACTTGGGGATTGTTCGGGAAGAAGTTGGCGATTACAAAGGTGCCATTGCAAATTTCAAAAAGGCTCTGGAACTCACAACGGAAAGCGACAGGAAAGCGCAATGGCTCAATAATATTTCGCTTGCCTATATTGATCTGAAGGATTATGGAACGGCTGAACTATTCAACAATCAGGCAAAGGGATTGGGGAACCCAGATCGCATTCGCTACCATCGCTTCAACGCTGCACGCATTGCCCAAGGTCGAAAGCAGTTCGGCCAAGCCGAAACACTTTATCGGCAAGCGATTAGCCTGGCAGGCAACGATAGTGAACTGATTCTGGAAACCGCCTTTAGATTGGCTACTTTATTCATTGATTCTGGCGAGCCCGGCAAAGTTGCCATCGCCTTTAAACAAGCCGAAGAATTAGCAGAAAGGCAACGGACTACCATGCAGGGAGATGAGTACAGAATTTCCTACTTTGCAAAACTCAAGCCCTTGTTTCAAAAGTATATTGACTTTCTCATAGCACAAGGTAAAAAAGAAGAAGCATTGACCGTGGCCGATTCAAGCCGCGCCAGAGCACTGGGAGACAGCTTAACCACGGCAAGTGTCGCACCAAATGCCATGAACATCGCCAGTTCCACAAAGCGCACAATTCTGTATTATTCTCTTGGCGCTGCTGCATCTCACCTTTGGGTGATTGAGCCTTCAGGCATGGAAGTTTATTCGCTTCCTCCTGAAGAACAGATTCGTAAGCTGGTGGAAGAATATCGCGAATTTGTGGTCACCGCCATGCGCGAACCGGACGATAATTCATCAGGTGCAAGAGCCAAACTTTTTCAGCTATTGCTTGAGCCTGCACGCAAACAATTGAAGGAGCAAGTGCCCTTATTAGTGGTCGCCGATAGTTTCCTTCATTCCATCAACTTTGAACTCCTGCCCTCATTCGCAGACCATCGTTATTTGATTGAAGATCATGAGGTGGCCGTTTCCCCTTCCCTTCGCACTATGCAAATGAGCAAACGCCAATTGCGCAAAACCCCACGATCTTTGTTGGTGGTCGGGGATCCAGATCACTACCCTGAAGGCTTCAAAGATTTAGCAAACGCGGCCGCAGAAATTAAAAGTGTGGCCAGCTTTTTTCCAAAAGATCGGGTGACCAAATTGACTGGAGAGGAAGCCAGTCGCACCCGCTACCTCGCCCAGCCAGTTGAAAACTTTTCACACCTCCATTTTGCGATGCACGCCATTGCCAATTCCGCCAGCCCATTGGATTCAGCGCTGATACTTCGCGAAGACCCTCGGGGATACAGGGTAACTGCCAGGGATCTTGCGCGAAGGCCTCTCCATGCCGATCTGGTAACGCTTTCGGCTTGCAGCGGCGCAGGTGCCAAAACATTCCCCGGCGAAGGCTTGGTGGGCTTATCACGCGCGTTTCTGCAAGCAGGTGCCAAGCAAGTGATAGCTGGGCTTTGGGATGTGCACGACGGCGCGGCAGCGGAGTTGTTCGCCGATTTCTATGCTGGCCTTGAAGGTCATACGGCGAGCCAGTCACTCCGCGCGGCAAAGTGCAATATGATCCAATCGAAGGTCTACCACAAGCCCTATTATTGGGGTCCGTGGCAACTTTATATCAACACGGTGCAATAAGAATCCATGCAACCAACGGCTATGATGCAACGTGTGATTGTCGTAATTGGATTGCCCGGATCAGGTAAGTCCACTTGGCTGAAGGAACATCATTACCCGACACTTTCTTCAGACGAAATGCGACGACTTCTACGCGATGATGCAACCGACCAATCCATCCACAGTGTAGTGTTCGGCTTGCTGAGAAAATTGCTCACCATGCGCATTCAGTTAGGGGCGCAAGAAACTTATATTGACGCTACTAACCTGACTCGAAAAGATCGCCGAGCGTATATCAAGATAGCGGAGCTATATGGTTGTCAGGCGGAAGCACTCTTCTTCAATACGCCGATTGAGGTCTGTGTGGAGCGCAATCAAATGCGCAATCGAGTAGTGCCGGAAGAGGTCATTCGTCATATGGCTACCAAGCTTCAGCCCCCTACGATGGACGAGGGGTTTGTGGTTTCCACAATCGTTGTGCCACCCACCATAGTAGAGCCGGGGCCAACATCGCCAACCCATTGACCACCGCAATTCGTTGCACCGAAACTCCTTGATCTACAAGATATCCGGCAATGGCGCTGGATGCGGACATGGTCATCACCCCAAAGCTGAATTCAGCGGAGAACACTCGTCCACGAAAGCGATCATCGGTCCACAGTTGCAGTAGCGTGGTGGAATAGACCCAGATCATGGCCAGCCCGGCATGGGCCACCAACACACCCAGGCATGCAGTCCACATGCTGTTGCTAAGCCCTAAGCCCACATAGCCAGCACACCCCAGCAGCATGCCGATCAACACACATTGTCGCATTCGCGCTTCAGAATTCCCTGCGAATCTGGATACCCCAATGGGACCAAGTATGGCGCCAATTCCGCGGGCACCCATCAGAACACTTTGCCCCAATATGCCTGCTTTCTCCGCACCGAAAGTTGTTGTGATCAATGGGTACACACGCGCGCCAAAAATGGGCAGCAGCACCCAGTTGGATCCTAAAATTCCCAGGCCAGCTTTGCAAAGCATGGTGACAAACAATCTTCCGTCTTGCCGCACGTAGCGCACCCCTTCGGCGATGGGAGTGAAATCAAATAGCGAACGCCAGGTCCAATTGGGATGCGCTGCCATATGAGGTTCCACAAAATCCATGCGCCGAATAAGCATTGCTGATGCGACGAATGAGACTGCATTCATAACGAAAACAGCTTCGCGTCCGAAGGCTGCGGTGAATAGCCCGCCCAATGAAAACCCGATCATGAAGTTGAACGACCAAGTCAGTGAAGACAGCGTGTTGGCGGGCGTCATGTCCCGCTCATTTGTGATGTTGGGAATGACGGCGTGGTGGGCTGGTTCAAATAGAGCCCACATCACCGTTTCAAAAAACAACAAAACGTAAATGAACCAGATCATGCCAGGCGTGCGGACCACAAGCATCAGCAATACAATCACGGCCCGTGCCCAATCGGCGAAGATCATGATTTTCTTACGGCTGATGCGGTCGTTTAAAACTCCTGCCGCAGGGGATGTGAGCACTTGTGGCAGTACTTGTAGAATGAAGGCAAGTGCAATGGATTCGGCCTTGCCAGTGAACTGCAGCAGCATGCTGTAGACTGCCAGCGAGTAAAACCAGTCACCAAGTTCGCTAACAATTTGGGCGAACCACAACAGACGAAAATTGCGGTTCTCACGCAGAATGCGCTTGTAGTCGCGAAAGGAAAACGCCTCAGACGCCATAAAACATTACACCAACGAATAGAGCCCCATGCGCTGCTTGGTTAGTTCCACCGTTGCCTGAGCAATGGGGATAACGCGCAGAGCCCCTTCTTTCAAAACGGCGGTGATGATGCTGGGATCGGCGGTGATTTCCTGATAGCGCTGTTGGATGGGCATGAGTCCATCAACTACGGCTTCAGCAACAGTTTTTTTCAAATCCCCATAACGCATGCCTTCAAAGTGAGCCCGCATCTGATCGTCCGTCCATTCCGTAAACGCCTGGTGAATGTTCAGCAGATTTTCAACCCCCGCACCTTTGGATTCAAAGTTGACTCCGGGTTGCGAATCGGTAGTAGCACGCATGATTTTCTTACGAATCACAGCAGGCGGATCAAGCAGTGCCACGGCATGACCTGCGCCTGTGGCCGATTTGCTCATCTTGGTAGTGGGGTCGTCCAAACCCATCACCCGTGCGCCAACCAAGGGCAGTTTGGTTTCCGGCAGAACAAATGTTTCGCCATATTGCGAGTTGAAGCGCTGCGCAATATCACGGGTAAGTTCCAGGTGCTGTCGCTGATCATCGCCAACAGGTACGATCTTCGCCTGATACAACAGAATATCGGCAGCCATCAGAACAGGGTATTGCAGTAAGCCATCGCCAATGGTTTCTTGCGCTTCACTTTTAGCCTTGAACTGGGTCATTCTTTCCAGCCAGCCTAACGGCGTGACGCAAGTAAACATCCAGGCAAGTTCCGCATGGCCGGGCACCGAGGATTGCGCGATGATCGAAGAATGCTTGGGATCAATGCCACAGGCCAGAAACAGCGCGGCCAATTGGTGGATGTTAGAGCGCAGCTCTTGCGGGTTCTGATAGACCGTGATGGCGTGCAGATCCACAATGCAGAAGATGCTTTCATAGTCATACTGGATTTTCACCCAGTTTTTCAGAGCACCTAAATAATTGCCGATGTGAAGGTTGCCGGTGGGTTGCACACCGGAAAGAACGCGAACTTTCATGGGTAAACCACGATTGTACCGCGCTGGGCGTAAGGTACCGTTTCAGCGGATGGGATCCTGAGCCTGCCGCACAGCACTGATCATCAGTTGACGAGGCAGAAGTCGCGCCATCAATGCATAAAAACGGTTGCGCAATCCGACAATTTTCAGTGTCTTTCCAGCCATCATGGCATTGTAACCTTCGCGCGCAACTTTGGCAGCAGTGGGAACTTTCTTGTTATGGAACAGCTTCGATGTTTCCAGCTTAGCGTTGCCGACGAATGCACTTTCCGTAGGTCCAGGACAAAGCGCAGTAACTTCAACACCGGTCCCTTGCAGTTCATTGGCTATGGCTTCGCTGAAGTGCAGCACGTAAGCCTTGGTGGCATAGTAGACGGCCATCAGTGGCCCAGCTTGAAAGGCAGCGGTCGATGCGATATTAAGAATACGTCCATGATTACGGGCAACCATACCTGGGAGGACAAGCTTTGTAAGTGTGGTGACCGCCACAATATTCAGTTGAATCATTTCCAGTTCCCTGCCCAGGAAGGTGTCCTTGAAATGTCCGTACAAACCAAAACCGGCATTGTTCACAAGCACATCAACTCGAAGTCCCAGATGTTCGACTTTTGCAAATAGCAGTTCGGCTTCACCTGGTTTTGAAAGGTCGCAAGGGAGTACGGTCACCTGCACTCTTGAAGCAACTCGTAATTCAGCAGCCACCTGCTCTAGCTGTGGCTGACTGCGAGCAGTAAGGATCAGGTTCGATTTTTGAGACGCAAACACCCGCGCTAATTCTAAGCCAATCCCGCTGGATGCACCTGTAATTAAGACCGTTTCCACCATAGGAGAAGGATAACGCGGGTGCTGCCTGACGAAATCAAGCCGATTCCCGCAACCACATGCGCGACAATGGAAAGGTGCGTATTGAAAAAATGGTTTACGGCGGAACTGGCCTATCTAGAAACGAAGGCAAGGTAGTGATGACGCCGTTTGTGCTGCCCGGCGAAGACATTGCCATCCGCGTTGTCAAAGAAAAGAAAGAATTCGACGAAGGCGGTATTGAAAGTATTGTCGAACGGTCCAAGGATCGAATTGATCCCAAGTGCGAGTACTTCACCCATTGCGGCGGCTGCAATTATCAGCACACTTTTTATGACAATCAGGTAGAGATCAAAAAGACCGTACTGAGGGAAGTGTTGGAACGCGTAGGCCGTGTCACTGCCCCTGCAGAAATTCCGGCCATTGTTGGTGAACCCTGGGAATATCGTAATCGAGCTCAGTTCCACATTGAAAACGGTCGTATCGGCTATCGCAAAGCAGGATCGCATTCCGTAGTGGATGTGGAAGAATGCCCCATTGTTTCGCCAAAGATCAACGAAGCTCTGTGCGCATTGCGCGGCATTGTGAAAGATCGCCGCTTTCCACGCTTTCTGGAATCACTGGAATTGTTCACCAATGAAAGCGAAGTGCAAGTGAACGTAATGCAGACCCATGGAGCACTGCACGTTGCCAGGCCCTTCTTTGATTGGGTTGAAAAGGAAATCAGCGGGGCCATCTCAGGTCCGCTGGAATACCATGCCATGGGAGAAAAGTTTCGAGTCAGTCACCGCTCCTTTTTCCAAATCAACCGATTCTTACTTCCTCATTTGGTCGACGCGGCAATTGGTAAGGCCGAAGGAACATTGGCCTTCGATCTATACGCCGGCGTGGGTCTATTCACTATTCCTTTGTCCCGACGATTCAAAAAAGTGACTGCCGTTGAAATGAGCCGTAGCGGACATGCCGACCTGGAAGCGAACATGGCCACCGCGCATCGCAAAGTAGATACCATTCGAAATCAGACAGAAATGTTTTTGGAAAGTGCCGATAAAACTCCCGATTTCATTCTGGTGGATCCCCCGCGTGCGGGCTTAGGTAAGCCAGTTACTAAAGAGTTGCTACGCATTGGGGCTAAGCATGTGACCATTATTTCTTGCGATCCGCCCACCTTGGCTCGTGACTTGCAAGCGCTAACAGCAGGTGGTTATGCCATTGACGAAATGATCCTGGTGGATCTATTCCCCCAGACATATCACATGGAAACCATTACCAGATTGGTTAAACAGTAGAGTTAAACAAGCAGTTCGATATCCCCCGCCCCCAAAGCCCTCATTCGAACGTCGCAAGTTAAAAAGGTTGCTTGATGGTGACGAGCTACGGCCAAAAGGTATGCGTCCGTCACTTGCTTCGTTCCCAGCAGTTGACTAAATAGGTCGCGCACTGGCTTGCTGAGTGGAGCAGGCTGATCTTCAAGATAGACATGATTAGGATCTGCCGTCATCGCCGCAAGCATGTCCTGAGCTTCTGCAGGACGCTTCGATACTAAAACAATGGTGCGATTGGAAGACAACCGAATGAAACCTAATTGGGTCTGCACGCAGGTTGCCCATTTTTGTTTGCTTGTTCCCAAACGCATGACCGCTTTTGCGTGAAACGGATGGTTGGTCCAGGCGAGTGCCATCAAAACATTCACGTCCAAAAAAAGGAGTCTATCCTTCTTCATCGATCATTTCCTGAATTCGAGACATCGATATAAGTGGCGTATTGGGAGGAATTTCAAAAACAGGAAATCTGCTTGCAGCGCGGCCATTGGTAGGCTTTGATGGTGTCAGGGCCTGGCGTGCCAGATCAGAAAGCACTTTACCCAGACGTTCCCCTGATACTTGCGAAAGGTGAAGAACGGTCTCATAGATATCGTCATCCAGAGTAACAGTGGTCCGCATCACTACATCGTGACACGGTGATACAGTGATGTCAAACTAGTTCAAGCTGAAAAAGCCAGCCCAGGTAATCGCCGAATACGTCAGTCCGGCACTTGAAGTATTGGCCGCGTTCACCGTCGCGATCATGGTCAAAACCCCATCCTGTGGGCGGTCCAATGCCAAACCCGCCTTCGCTGCTCCGCTTTCTAAATCACCGCTGATCGGGACAACTGTCGCTCCCGAAAGTCGCGTCATTTTCAGCAATCTTGATGCAATGTCGTACTGGAAAGTGAACGCAGTGGATTTGTCATCGTCCCACGACCAGGATTTCGCAATGAATGGCGAAGTAGGATCGTCAATCGAATCGGAATCGTAACTGCGCACGCCCCAGAAGCTGGCACTCTTATCCACCCACTTCCAATACGGCGCATCGGCAGACAAGGCTCGCTTGTCCATCTTCGACTTGCGAAAACGCTGCAACACCGTTTCTAAAAAATCGCGGTCTGAAGAAATCACAAAAAGATCTGGCTTCAGCATGACGATCCAAGCTCGATAGTTTGGAATTCCGGCAATCTGCTGATGCGGCAGATACGTGACGATCCACGACGATTGACCGGCAACACTTTCCCGTGGATAGGCGGCCAGCGCCAGCGTAACCACGTCGTTCACAGGCTGATCGTATTGAATAAATGTGCAGCTATCGGAAAGCCCATTACCCAATGGAAACAGCCCCTGGGCGGTCACCGGAGGCAATCGGAAGCGTCGTGCAGCAGTTGCGGCGTAAATCATTTTCTTGTTGAGCAAAGTATTTGCGGTGAAAAGAAAATTAGGAATTTGCGCGAAGTGTTGCCACTGAAAATCTGCCGCAGGGTCGTTTGAATTTGTCCCGCCCAGCGCCTGCTGAATTGTTTGTTGGTAATTGGCCACCACCAACGTTTCAGTGTCGAGCGGAAGCCAATCCAGAACCGGGTCAATGGGCAACGCGCCCTCTTGGGCCAATGCCATCGCTGTGAAAAGAAGAAAACAAATTACCCGCATAAGGACCTCCAGTTTCTTCTCATTCTACGCTAGGAAAGCACGGCCCAAAGCAGAGACGGTTTAAACAGCAGCCTTCAAAACTTCTTTCAAGCGCTTGGCAACAATTTCCGCCTCACCCGCTTGCAGCATCCAGAAGTTCATAAACAAACTGTCGGTGAACCCTGGAGTGGTCTCAATGGACGGCTCACCATCGCGCAATTTCTTAACCACATCGGCATAAGATGCCTTGATCTTTGTTTGATCCCAACGGATATGCAAGTGCGGTACATGGTTGGCGATTTCCGATACAAAAACTTCCGTTGTCACGCTGGGGAAACTCTTGGCGACAGTGGCAACAATGTTCATCCGCCGTTCCCATTCTTTCCATTCCGCAGCATGATCGCGCTTCAGATTAAGATTCCACTGCGGCCAGCATCCCTACCAGTTCTTCCTTGTTCACCTTGTTCCCACGGCCAACCGTATCACCATTGGGGGAAGTATTCATGCGCGCTGCATGAATCAAATCTCGACGACCCAGAAGCAGCCCCGCACTTTGCGGACCACGAATCCCTTTGCCACCGGAAAACGTTACTAAGTCAAAACCCATCTTGGTCCGCTTGAACAAATTTTCCATGGGTAAAGAATCCGCCGCTGCATCATTGAAAGTGGGGATGCCGTACTTCTTACCCAGGGTGACAAACTCTTCATCCTTAATCTTGCCGTCGTTATTGTTGGCGTTGAAGAATAGCATCATGGCCGTGCGTTTGCTTACTGCACGTTCCAAGTCGGCAGCCGTTTCCACTTCCACCATATTCACGCCACAATTCCGAACGGCATGATCATACCCATAACGATGCGTTTTTTGGATAATCACTTCCGTCTTCAAACCAGTCATATCTGTTGGAATGCGACGGATGGCGTCAGCATCGCTACCCGCAACACATGCCGCCGTGCCCGCTCTCAACGCAGCCGCAGCACCACTGGGAACCATCGCGGCTCGCACTGCAACAATTCAGCAACGCGACGGCCTACAGCATCGTGCAATTCATTCAAACGAACAAATTTATTAGAGGCATAGTTAATGGCATCCATCACTTCTGGACGCATCAACGATGCAGTCAACGCAGTGTAGGTGCCAGCGGCGTTGATCATGGTGCGCACGCCTAATTCCTTGAAATAATCACGACCCTTTTGCGGCCCGGTGGCACCTGCCGCAATGAATGCGCCAGCAATCGGTACTGACCCTGCAACCTGCAGGAATTTTCTACGGTTCGACATAAACTCAAGCCTCCTGAAACTGTTTCGCTTGATTATACGCCCGCTCAGACCGGATCGCACGCACTTTGCGAACAATCAATTCAATCAGGTTTAGCGCAATCGCTAAGCCCAACAGTCCTGGCCACCAACGCATAACAGCGTTGACGCTGCGACCACTGGAAGTGAAAACCTGATCAATCGAAGGATTGAATCGCCCATTGGTGAACGAACTGATCTGTTTCAACAAGCCGGGGTTGGAATCGAAATCGTTCAACTCTTCTTCCTGCCGATAATATCCAATCTCAGGAAAAAGCTTGGAATCTTCAAGAGATCGAACGCGGAACATGCCCTGACGTTCGCCAATAGAAATGCGAGACCGGTACAACCCGCCTGCCGCCTTGGTCAACACAATAGGCTGGCGGAAATTCTCTGGCCCAAAAACATATAGGTTGGGAAGTGTTCCCGGTTCAGCAGTATTGCCGCTTAGCTTATAGGTGGCAACCAATTCACCCGCTATTGGATCCAATTCCAAATTCGCTTCCGCATCCTGCGCGTGGGGCAAAAGATCTCGCGCCACATTTTGCCAGAATTTATCGAACCCGTTCCAGGAAACCCAAGCCTCAGCCCAGCGGCTTTTCGCGTCGGAAGTGAACACCGCTGAACGGCCCAGCCCGTACTGCCAGCGCACTAATAATGGATCTTTTTGGTCCACCGCAAGAATCAGATCAGCCGATTTTTTGGCTTCATACTTCACATAACCTTTCAACGCTGGAGCCGATTCCATTCCCACGCCGTCCAAAATTTCGGCCTTCTTTTGAACTATAGGAGTGAAACTTTTTTCCACCGCCGTGGACCCTGTATGCTCCATCACATCGCGTAAAAGAATTTGTTCCAGGCCTGCCGGATCATTCAGAAAATAGGCTTTGCCTTTGGCGTAGCTCGCGATCTTTTCCAAATAAGCACGGTTCACGTCCTGCCCCAATCCTACGGTGGAAATCGTAACCTTGTTCAGCGCCGCTTCCTTCGATAGGCTCATGCTATCGCCTTCTTCTGAAATGCCGTCAGTGAGCAGAACAATGTGCTTGAATGTGGCTTTGAACGGCAGTGCCCGACGATAGGCTTCGTTCAACGCAGGAGCGATTTGCGTGCCTCCATCGGGAGTTACTCCAGCGATCAACCGCTTGATCAACGTCCTGTCTTCAGCCTTGCGAATGGGCACCGCCCACTGAAAAGAGTTGTCGAAAATCAGAACGCCCACGTAATCAATAGGTCGAAGATTTTCCACCACTCCAATAGAAGCAAGCCGAGCAAGTTCCATCTTGCGGCCTTCCATGGAAGACGATTTGTCGATGATCAGAACCACGCAGGTCCCTTCCGGCGATCTCGGAGGCGCAAGTTTCGCCGGCAAGGATCGCTCCAACAGATCCACTTCTTTCTTATTTTCCAGGTAGATATTGCGTTCCCCGCCAATCACCAACAGGCCTCCACCATGTTTGACGTAGGCTTCCATGCTGGCTTTCCTATCCAGCGCCATAGTTTCCAGATCCAGATTATTCAACACTACCAACTGATAATTGGCCAGCTTACTTTCGGTCAGTTCCGGGACGCGATCAATGGTGAACTGCGACGAATTCCAGACTTGCAGCAAATGCTTTTCTGAACCGTCAGGATCTTGCGATACGTACAACAAGCGTGGCTTGCTCAGGGAAATAGCTCGAGCAAAGCGCACATCCCCCTGCCCTTCCGCACGAATCACACCGGTAAGATCCACCGAGCCCGAAGTGTTCAAACTGGCGTTGACACGAACATGATTTGTCCCAGGTTCCAACGTCGCCTGCTTCGATCCAATCAGCTTTCCTTCCGCAGTAATTTCTACAGTCACGGGTGATTTTTTAGGAGCGCTCACCACCAATTCAATGGGGAAACGGTCCCCTGTATAGGCTTGGCCCGGTACAATCACGGAATCCAATCGAAGTTTGGGCCTGGGTCGGCCAGCCAATTCTATAGTGTCAATAGGCACGCCCAGTTGTTGCGCCTGATAGCTGGCTCTAGCCACGCTGCCCGTATTTTCATGCCCATCGGTAAGCAAGAGTAGTTTCGGAACCAACCCTTCCGGCATTGCCGCCATGCCTTCCCGCACAGCCGATTCCAGATTCGTGCCACGCCCCAATTCCCCATCGCTATGTTTGAAGTCGTAACCTTTAGCCAATTCCACAGCAGTCTCGCGACGTGAATTGCGGGCGAACGGAATCACCTTCACCCAGTTGCGACCCCGTTGTTTTTGTATTTGATTGGCAACCGCTGAAGCCTTGGCCAGGCCTTCATCCGAAATACTTTGCGACGTATCGACCAAAACGGAAACAGCCATTTTTGTTTCTGACGTCACCATGGAAGGTTCGGCCAGCGCCAGCAGGATACAGCAGAAACTCAACGCCTTCAAAGTTAGCGAAGTGCGCTGTCTTCCCTTGCGCCATTCCCAGGCAAGCCAGGCCAAGGGAATGAGTGCCGCCAACAGGAACCACGGTCGCTCAAAGCTCATCCGGCTTTCCTCCAGGAGGACACTTGCCCCATAAACCAACTGCCGATAGATTGCTGTCCAGCAGTGGAAGCATGCAACCGAATTCGCCCAAACCACAGCCAATCAAACAGCAGACACAGCCCACCGGCCATCGCCAACCACTGCCACAAATCGAAAGAACTTGCACCGCCAGAAAACCTGCCCGGTAAGCCGCGACGCACCGTCTTCGGCGGCTCCCACTGTTTTTCGGCGACCTCCGGTAGAGTCAAGGAATACACCTGTTCCCTGCCACCGGTAATCACTCGCACCATGCCTTCCGCACCAGCGAAAAATTGCAGTTTGTTGCCAACCAGAGTGAAGGGCAAAGCCACGCCACCTTCGTTCAACACCTGAATGTTTTCTGGCTTCAGATTGCTATCAACGGCAACCCGCACCATGCCAATGCTTTCCCCATTCCACTCTCTTTGGCGGGCCACTTCCGGTGCCAGCCAATTCAGAATGTTGGCAAATAAAAGCGGCGCAGCCAACTCATAGCGCAGTTGCGATTTTGCAGGATGAAAGCCCAGCACCACTGCCCTACTTGGTTCCGTCAATGCCACAATCACCGGCTTGCCATCAGCTTCAGCAATCACAGTGGAACCAACAGCACCTGGGAAATATTCGCCCCGCTCCAGCCGCACATCGCCCGTGCGCAAACCTTCGCCAACCGGATGTTCATTGTGCCAGGAAAGCCGCATGGCCGCAGTGATCGGACTCGCTGTGCCTGCCGGAGAACTGCCGCTGGGCGGTTCAATATAGATCGCCTGACCTTTAGGGGCAGCCGCAGGTTTGAAGCGATCCAGAATCACAATCGCCGCTTTCGTATCGGCCGAATAAGCGCGAGTCGGAAAAAACTTTGGAGTGATCCACGGATGCACACCTAAGAATGGTCGCAACAGCTCTGGTTCATCAGAGTAGACAGCCACATCCAACAGACGCTGTGCAGGCAGTTCAAAAATCGCCCGATTATCGGCAGCAATCGCGTCGTCCACAATCAATCGGATTTCCAGTTCCCCGGCAGCTTTAGTTCGAAATTCATAGCGTCCACTTTGATCGGCACCCGGCGCGAGTTCCAACCTTCCCGATGCCACAGGCGCATGCCCATATGCCAAAGCAATGAGAATCACCCGTGGCTTGATTCCAAAATTATGCGCCGTCACGAAAACTTCCCAAATTTCGCCGTCTACTGCCGACCGCCTAAGCGACACTTTTCGCAGCCCGACATTTTCCCCACCCTTACGAATACTCAGCAATCGGAAATTTTTCGGCAGATTCAAATTGTCATCTTTATCCGCCATCCGCCCGGCACCGGTATAAACAATCTCCCCTTCGCCCCGACCATGCAGCCGTTGCATCTGTTTCGCAAAATCAATCGCCTGCGTCAGTTGCAATGCCGATGACCCTGCTTTAGCAGACTTGACAGCTTCTTCCAGCACATTGCGGTTGGATTCAAACACAGTAGCGGGAGTGGCCAAAGCGTCTGCTGAAACCACCATCACCCGATCAGTCGAAGGCAAGGATCGCAAATAAGTGATGGCGTCTGCTTTGGTGGAATCCAACAATGTGCGCCGTCCATCCTTCGCTTTCATCCAGGCAGAGGTGTCCAACAACAGCACATGATCGCGCAAGGAATGTTCCGGTGAGCCCCATCGCAACTGTCCCAACGCCGCCAGCAACAATAGCAATCCCAACATTTGTAGCAGCAAGGAAAGCGGCTGCTGAATTTTGCGACGCTGCTTGGCTTCCGGCGGTTTGTCGGCAGGAACCCAGAAGCGCAGCGTGGCAACTTTTATCTTTTTACGCGAACGGTCCAACAGATACAGCGCCACCACAACGCCACCCAGGACGCTGAATAGTGCCGTAAATTCGGCCAGGCTGAGGTTCAGAAAGAACATTATTTATCCGCTAACTCCGAACCAGAAAGACAGAGTGAGACATTCTGTTGGCCTTTAAAAAACCGTTCCCTCGCGGTCACGGTTCGGTAACGAACTAATCCTACCGAGCCGTGACCGCGAGGGAGCGGTTTTTCAAAGGCCTGATACATTCCACTCCAACACTTGAAGCTGTCCGATTGTGCATTGCCTCGGTGAAGCAGACCGTATGTTCCAACTACCATGGGCACTAGTAAATCCCCCGCGCCAGCATCATTGGTCCAAAAATCGCTTCCTCAACTGGCGTGGACGTGGGCACCCCAACGTACTTACCGCCCTTGCGCAAAGCCATTTGACGCACCGCTGCCGCATAACTATCAAAGGCCGTGGTGTAAGCTTCCCGCGACTCATCATCGAAATTCATCTTGACGATCTTGCCCGTTTCGGCATCTTCCACTTCCAGTTCACCAGTCCAAGGTGGACGACGATCCTGGTCAGACCACAAATGAATCAGGAACACTTCATGTCCAAAATCGGCCAGATATTGCAGCGGCTTTTCAGCATCACGATCATCCAGGAAATCTGAGATCAGAATCAGCAATCCGCGCTGTGGATACTCCGCCAAAAATTGTCGAGACACTTTCAGGAAATCAGTCTTCCCCCCAGCTTCCAACTTGGAAAGGTACTCGGCCACTGGCTGAAAACGATGCCGCCCACCGCCTACCGCAATAGGATCATGCAACGTATCAGCAAAGGGTTGAACCAGAATAGTTTCCAAACGCACTAAGCCCACGTAGCAAAGCGCCGCCGCCAGCTTTCTGGCATAGTCAAATTTATCGGGATCGCCGGTAGCCATGGAAGCTGAAGTATCCAACAAAAAGCGCACCGGAACACGCGGTTCCACTTGAAACATTTTCAGGATTAAACGTTCCAGGCGCATGTAGGCCCGCCAGTTGACGGCCCGCAAATCATCCCCTGGATGAAAGCTGCGATGATCCAGAAACTCCTGTCCGGAGCCAGAAAAGCGCGAGGCATTATGGCCACCCACCAAGCCAGGAAACGATTTCTGCCAGTGAATTGTGAGCCGTTCTAAACGCTCTAGAAATTGCCGGTCAATCAGAGCTTCCGCCATCAGTTAAGCCGCCGAAGGGACAACGCTCTTGACGATCTCCTTAAGGATGCTGTCCGGCGTTTCTCCATCAGCATGGGCATCAAAGTTCAGAATAATACGGTGCCGCATTACCGACTGGGCAATGGATTGAATGTCTTGCGTGCTCAAATGCAGGCGACCCTTCATCAAGGCCAACACTCGCCCACATTCAACCAGGGATTGCGCACCACGTGGCGAACTTCCATAGCGAATATACTTTTTGGCCAGTGGATGAGCATTGCTGCTTTCTGGCTGCGTGGCCATCACCAGATCGACGGCGAAATCCATTACATGCGGAGCCACCAACACTTTGTGGCAAACCGAACGGATCTCCAGAATGGCAGTACGATCCAGAATAGAATCCAGGTGCACGCTTTCCGCATTCAAAGTGCGATCCACAACCACTTTCAATTCCGCACGCGTAGGATATTCCACGATGATCTTCATCAGGAACCGATCCAACTGAGCCTCAGGAAGCGGATACGTTCCTTCCATTTCAATGGGGTTCTGAGTGGCCATCACCAAGAAGGGCGATTCCAACTCATGCGTGGTAGTGCCACTAGTGATGGTTCGTTCCTGCATGGCCTCAAGCAGAGCCGATTGCGTCTTCGGCGTGGCCCGATTGATTTCGTCAGCAAGCACAAGATGAGCAAATATAGGACCAGGTTGGAAACGCAAATTCTTACCACCACGATCATCGGATTCCATCATCATGCTGCCAACAATATCGGCAGGCATCAGGTCAGGAGTGAATTGGATACGAGAGTACTTCAAGTGAAGCACGCGAGAAAGTGTCCTTAATAGCGTAGTTTTACCCAGCCCTGGAACACCTTCCAGCAATACATGGCCACCAGCCAGAAGGCATATTAAAACGCCATCGACGACCTCTTGCTGTCCTACAATGACTTTGCCAATTTCCTGGCGAACTTTGTTGAGCCGGGCTACGGCACTTTGCACTTCGGAATCGATCTGCACTTTAATATTCTATTAGAAAAGTGAGGGCAAGCTGTTTTTCCATTCCCTTCAGGAAACTTCTCCCGCTGCAAGAGCTCTACAAAAACTCATCGCAACACTAAGCGCCAGTTGTTATCTGGCTTTTCCGGAAAGACCTTTTTCTCGCGGTAGTAGTCAATCATCATTTCGCGAATTTCCATTCCAGATCGCCATACGATTGGAGCGCGCTGGAACATGGTGTATCCGCCACTGCCACCGGACCTGTAGTTATTGACGGCCAAGCGTAACTTCTGATCCATAGCCAGGGGCTTCCCTTTGTACATCAGCTTGCGAATTCTATCCCCTTCTGGACGCCGAAGATCAATCTCATAATCCACTCCCTGAGCCGTGTCATAGTTGAAGCCAATCACCTTAGGATTCGTTTGAACAATGCCAGGGCAGCCATCCGGCGGACAGGATAGGAAATAGCGGGCGGCGTTTTCAAGCGCATCCTTGACCATTTGCCCATCGCCTTCAATGGCATAAAGTTCGTTGTCATATATATACAGCGATGCCAGTTCCCGCACCGTCACCGGGCCCTTGGGAAAGTTAACCGCAGTATTGAACAGACTGGCAAAAGACACATCGGCTTTGGCATAGTGCATCTGCACTTCATGAATCATATCCACCAGAGCGGAATCCATTTCGCGGGCATGAGTGCCACGTAAAGACACCAACGATTCCGCTACCGGCTCGCTCAAGTACCTCTCCGCCGCATCGTGATAAGGCTTGACAATTGCCATAACTTTCGCATCAGGTACCGTTGCGGCAGTCACTGGAATCAGTCGACTGTCTTTGCTGGAAATCTTCCACTTACCAGGTGCACCTTCCAGCTTCAGGTCCACCCTGGCCAGTGACCCACCCCAATTCTTCGCCTGCACCAGCAATACGCCGTTTATGATTGTGCCTGCCAATTGTTGATGCGTGTGTCCAAAGAAAATAACGTCAATGCCTGGGACATCGGTAGCAATTTGGTGCACCATATTCTCGCCTGCCGCTTCACCTGTTTTGATTTGGCCCGTGGCCATATCGCGATCAAGGCCCGCATGCACAATCACCACCACCACATCGGGCTTGGCCGATTTACGCATTTCAGCTAAGGCTTCCTTGGACGCAGTCACCCCGGAGATCCAACGGTAGCCCTTGTAGTTGTCCGGCTTTTCCCACATAGGAATGGCTGGCGTAGTAATGCCGATAATCCCTACCCTTACCCCGGCAACTGTTTTCACAATCCAACCCCGAAATGGCTTTACCGCAGCACCCCCTGGGACGATTCTTGTATTGGCAGATAGCCAGGGAAATTTCGCCTGACTACGGGCCGTCAGCATGTTGTTCAACCCGTAGTTCAGTTCATGATTTCCCATCGCCATGGCGTCGTATTGCAAGTAATTCATCACCGCCATCATGGGATCAATTTGCGTGGACTTTCCAGCGCGCACGGCCATTTGATGAACCGTCTCCAGGGGAGCCCCTTGAATGGTATCGCCACAATCCAACAGCAGGGAGTTCGGGTTTTGAATACGAGCTTCTTTGATTAAGGTCGCCACTTTGGCCAGACCGCGAGGTGCAGCTTTGGCCGTGTAGTAATCGTAGGGCAGAATGTTGCCGTGAAGGTCAGTGGTGGAAAGCAGACTGATTTCAATGCTGGCAGCCGGTAAGGCCGTACTCAGGATTAAGGTGATTAGGATACGAAACAAAGCCATTCGGGCGGATTCCAAGTTATAATTAGAGGTTTATGCGAACCCTTTTATTGTCTCGTATTCTGTTGCCGCTTGGATTCGGCGTTTTGGCATTTGGGCAGGCTCCGGCCGTTGCTCCTCCAAAGTTGGCCCCCGTAAAACCACCTGTCGTGAAGCGCGAACCAGGGCTTTATTGCGACATGACCATTGTTCAGGGAACAGCGCCTTTGGGAACCATCACGCTGATGCTCTTCGAAAAGGAATCGCCCATCACGGTGAAGAATTTTGCCGACCTGGCCATGGGTCGTAAAGAATATATAAATCCGATGACCCGCGCCAAGAGCCGTCTGCCTTTTTACAATGGCCTGACCTTTCATCGTGTGATTCCTGGTTTCATGATTCAAGGTGGTGACCCCACCGGCTCTGGCTCCGGTCGAACCGCAGAGATTCCTGATGAGTTTCACCCTAGCTTAAAGTTTGACGTGCCCGGTCGTTTAGCAATGGCCAACGCCGGCTTAGGAACAGGAAGCTGCCAGTTCTTCATAACGGAAGGAACCCCTACGCACTTGGACGGCAAGCACACCATATTCGGACAAGTCGTGTCTGGTCAGGAACTGGTCGGAAAGATTGCACGGGTCCCAAGCGGTGCAGCAGGGCAGAACAAGCCCGATGTCCCAGTGAAAATGGCCAGGGTAAGAGTCTATCGGGAACCACAGGTAGCACCAGTGTCAGTGCAGAAGAAAGCAGTCCCAGCAGCTCCAAAACCCGCATCCCCCAAGCCAGCAGTGGTAGCTCCAAAACCAGCCCCTCCGAAGTAGACAGAGCCGTGACCGCGAGGGAGCGGTCTTTTAACCATAGCTCATCCCAAATAAAGGCTAGAGATTCTACCGGGATGCAGGAAAACTAACCCATAAAGTCATAAAAAGCGGTTGAAAAGGGCAATTCAACAAACAAGATTCTCCAACTGCCTTAGCCACGCATCGAAAAGGGGACATTCGGTGCGGATTCGTTCCAGCCCAATCTCCAAAATCGCCAGGTTGCCGAGGAATGGCTTTTGGTAACCCGGCACCAAAGCCTCTACTCTTTTCGAAGGAGCTGTTTCGGGTGAATCGTTGATCTCTTCGGGCGTTGTAAACTGATCGCGGATTTCCTGAAAACGAGACTCAAGTTCAGGCTTGCCAATGCCGCGACTGAATGCAGCGCAGTCACTGAAAAGTAGGCCCTCAAATTCGTGCATCACTATGAACGGAACAAAGCGGTTGGAATTGAAGCTGTGCCCCATCTGCGCCATCAAGTCCTTCTTCACGGCGTCTTGCACGCAGCGTGACTTTGTTGTCGCAGTTAGCATTGCGTTCGATTGACTTCTTCCTGGCCATCCGCCTTGCTCCCCCGCAGGCAAAGCGTAGTAATCCACCATAGTAGTTGCAATGCTGTGGGCATCTTCCATCAGGTGGTTTGTGATGTCTTTTTTCGCCGAAGGCCAGCGTTTTATTCCACCGCGTCCTTCACGCAAACGGGCGTTGCCTATGAGTTTAGAGGCAACGGAATGGTATCCCTCGCAACCAAATGGTTACGCAAAACTCGGTTTACGAATGCCTCTTCCGTCTGGCCTTCCACATCAATGAGTAAGCGGGCCATGCAGGGTCAGCCAGGAACAGGCCGACCTCCAAACTCATTTTTCTCCCACAGTTGTCCAAGGCTGTAATCTTCCAGCCATTTTTTAAGGCGTTCAAGGATCTAAGCGTGTGAGTTGGGTACCGTCAGCTACCCGATTCGCAACGATGACGTCTTCCGGGTTGAAGTGATCAAGCAACAGGGACGATTGCGTGGATACGATTACTTGCGATGTCACGGATGCTTGGCGAATCAAGGATGCCAGCAGTTCCAAGGCATAAGGATGCAGTACCAATTCGGGCTCGTCGACAAGGATCAAGGAAGGACGAAGTGCCTCAGGTTGCAGGAACAGGGTGGCCAGGGCGATGAAGCGGAGCGTCCCATCGGAGAGCGAGGAGGCGTCGAAATACTGTTCGGACCGTTTGTGACGCCATTCCAACTTGATAGTGTCTGGATTCAGTTGGAGAGGGGCCAGGCGGAAGTCATGAAAGAACGGGGCTACAAGTTAAATGGTGCGGACGATGAGTTTGTAGGAGTCTTCCTGTTTTTCCTGAAGATAGTAAAGAAAAGCAGCCAAATTGGCACCGTCTGCTTGCAGGAAACGATTGTCGTCGACAGTGGCAGTCTTCCGCATTGGGGAAGAGGAACCAGTGTCGTTCAAGTGGTAAGGCCGCCATTGATGCAGTGTGTTACGCACCAACTCTTCATGACCTTTGGGAATGGGATCGCTAATGTTAGCTTCCCTTCCGCGTTTCAATGGAAGAAGAAGAATTGTATGCCCACTATTTATTAATTCTGGTTCAACTACAAGTCCATCGTCTGCGGTCGGTGGGAGATATATTCCGTACCTAACGCTGTTTTGTAGCGAGAGTTCTATATCAATCCGCTTCGTGGATTTCGAGCCGAAGTGCAATACCTTTTCGGCTCCACCTGCAACCGTCACATAAGTGCCAATGTTCCCATCGCAAATCGCTCGAAGAAAATCGAAAACGCCAATGAAATTTGACTTCCCAGATCCGTTCGCCCCAATCACAATATTGATCGGTTTAATCGCAAGCTTCTCAACGGAAGCAATGCTCTTAAATCCTTTGATCGTGATGTAGTCGAGCGCGTTTGCGGGCATGTGTTCAGGAAATGCATCTATCATAACAACCATAAAGCAAAACGACCCAGCTTGCGCTGGGCCATTCTGGATACTGTTACTAGGAGATCCGAAGCTACTTGATTATAGAGCCTTGGCCAACTCTTCCGCGAATGCACTTTGCGGTTGGTTGGATGTGCGCTTCTTATGCTTCTTGCCGCCACGCGATTTGCGGTCGACGCCGTCGACCCTCGGTGGGCCGCCAGCAACAAAAGCTCCAGGAACAGCAGAGCGAGGCGGCATGAAGCCGACAGGCGCTACTCCCCCTTTGCCTTTGGGCGGTTGCGCGGGGTTTGCGCGCAGAAGCTTGTCTTCAAGAGGCGCACGGTCAAAACGCCGGATGACAGACTGCATCTCCTCTGCGTTCGGGGCTTCTATAAACGCGAAGCCTTTGGATTCCTGCGTTTCCGGGTTGCGGATGACTTTGATCGAATCGGCCACCAGGTTGTCTGCTTGCAACCAGGTCTTGATATCGTCAGCGGTCACCCATAGGGGAAGATTGCCAAGAAAAACGGTAAAACTCATTCGTGGGTGTTCAACACTCCGTGGGATTTGCTTTGGGATGTCCCGTTAGGGACCCTTCGAGAGCTACTAAATGCTAACACAGAATTACAAGTCATTCAAGGGTAAGGCCGGGTATTCCGGCCCTTCCTTCAAATTTTCTACGCCGAAATCTCAACCGCCCGTGCCACCCGGATTGCCGGATTCGTTTTCAACTGCGTAAGTACCGATTCGGGAACCTGCGCATCCACCCCAACCACCGCAATCGCCCGCATCGGCTTTTCCGCCGTCGCCTCACCTTCCTGACGACCCAATGCGAAGTTGGCGATGTTGATTTTGTTCTCGCCCAACACGCCCCCCACATGGCCGATTACGCCCGGCACATCGTAGTTCTTCAGCAAGATTAAGTGACCAGCCAAATTCACTTCAATATAAATTCCATCAATTTGAATCAGCCGAGGCTTGTCAAGAACCACCGCGCCTTCCACAATAGTCACCCCTAGTTCCGTTTCCAGTTCCAGGCGAATGGAATCGATATGCCCGTTCCGATTCTCATGACGTTCCACCACCGCCAGTCCACGCTCCGCAGCAATGGGCATGGCATTCACTAAATTCACTTTGGTACCCGTTGAGCGTGACAGAACTCCAGCCAGGCCAGAGTTGCGCAGCAAAGTGGTGTTGAATTCCGCAATGCGACCAGAATAGATCATGCGTACCGACTTCGGGTTGCCTTCCGCCGCATAGGCAGCAAAGGTGCCCAATCGTTCCGCCAGTGCGATGTAAGGTCCAACGGTCTTATACTGATCAGGCGACATCGCGGGCATATTCACCGCATTGATGGCCACTCCGTGAGCCAGGTATTCCACCACTTGTTCAGCGATTTTCACGCCGACAATTTCCTGAGCTTCTTCTGTCGATCCACCAATGTGTGGCGTCGCAATCAAGCCTTCCAACGCCAGCATCGGGTCGTCAGCCACCGGCGGTTCCACTTCAAATACGTCCAGGCCAGCACCGCCAACTTTACCGGACTTCATGGCTTCCACAAGCGCCGGTTGATTAATCAGTTCACCACGGGCGCAATTGATAATCCGCACGCCCTGCTTCATGTTGGCGAAGGCTGTGGCGTTGAACATCCCGGTGGTTTCCGGCGTCAAAGCCATGTGCAGCGTAATGTAATCGGACTCCGCACACAGCTGAGCCAGGTCCACTAGCGCCACGCCAATGTCTGTGGCTGCTTGCGTGGAAACAAATGGATCGGAAGCCAGAATGCGCATTTCAAAGGAGCGCGCTCGCTTCACAACTTCGCGACCAATAGAGCCCAGGCCCACCACGCCCAGCGTTTTGCCGCGCAGTTCGTTACCCATGAACTTCTTCTTTTCCCACTTGCCAGACTTCGTGGATGCGCTGGCTTGCGGAATTGCACGGGCCATGCACAACATCAGGGCCAAGGTGTGTTCAGCCACGGAAATAGCGTTTCCGCCAGGCGTGTTCATCACCAAAACACCGGCGGCAGTGGCCGCTGGCAGGTCCACGTTATCCACGCCGACACCGGCCCGGCCAACCACTTTCAGTTTCGGCGCCTTCGATAAAAGGTCAGCGTTCACTTTGACGGCACTGCGAACAAGCAGAGCGTCGATATCGCCCAGATATTGGGCATATTCCTTGGGGTTGGACACGATCACGTCCCAACCGGGCTGCGCTTTCAGTAGTTCAATACCGGCAGCGGCCATTGGTTCAGCTACTAGGATTTTCATTTCTTCCTTTTATTTTTTCTTCAAACAGAATGTTGCAGAACACGCTGCAACCGCGCGGCCACACCCTTACCAGACTCAACAAGGTAGCCGTTTTGATAGCTGTTTTTTAAAAAGATCAGCTAAGATGGGCCAACCGGGAAATCCAGGTAGATATAGAGGGATAGAACCCAGAGTCAGTAGCCTTTGCTTCTTGCTGTGCATGATGAGGGAGTGAACCTTTAGGATACCAAATACGCATCGGCTACATGTCCGCTGGAAATACCGCAATCCAATCCTTCGGTAACGATTTCGATAGAATATATGTAGGATCTTGTAGCGTGATGCAGCAGCCTGACGCTTTGTTCCTTCCAACATTCGAAAAGAAGCAGACAACAATATATGAAGCCAACTAAGACTCCCCTGAATCCCTGTTTTTCCTCTGGACCTTGCGCGAAAAGACCAGGATGGTCGCTCGATGCGTTAAAAGGTGCCGCCGTGGGACGCTCCCATCGGGCCAAAATCGGCAAGACCAAACTCGCTGAAGCCATCGACCGCAGTAAAAAGATCCTCGGCATGCCCGATGATTACGTACTTGGCATCGTACCCGCCTCCGACACCGGTGCAATTGAAATGGCCATGTGGTCTTTGCTCGGCGAACGTGGCGTTGAAGTGCTTTGCTGGGAAAGTTTCGGCAGCGGCTGGGCGACCGATTGCAAAAGCCAGTTGAAGCTGGAGAATCTGGTGGTTTCCAAAGCCGCCTATGGCCAGTTGCCCGACCTCAGCAAAGTGAACTGGAACAATGACGTTGTCTTCACTTGGAATGGAACCACATCCGGTGCACGAGTCCCCGATGGCAATTGGATTCCCACCGATCGGGAAGGACTGGCGATCTGCGATGCCACGTCAGCAGTATTCGCGATGCAGATGCCTTGGCAGAAACTGGACGTGGTCACTTGGTCCTGGCAGAAAGTGCTGGGAGGCGAAGGCGGCCACGGCATGATCGCCCTCAGTCCCCGCGCCGTAAAGCGGTTGGAACAATTCACCCCAGCCCGTGCGCTTCCCAAGATTTTCCAGATGAGCAAAGGCGGCAAATTGATTTCCGGCATCTTCGCTGGCGAAACCATCAACACCCCATCTATGTTGTGTGTGGAAGACGCCATCGACGGTTTGAAATGGGCCGAAAGCATTGGCGGTCTGGCGGGGTTGGTGACACGGTCCGAAGCGAATTTGAAAGTAATTGAAGATTGGGTGGCAAAGTCCACCTGGGCAGCATTTTTGGCAGAAGACAAAGCCATCCGCTCCAGCACATCCATCTGCCTTAAGATCATTGACCCAGCCTACACAGCACTTTCTGAAGAGGATCAAGCCAAGCACGCGAAAACCATTGTTTCGATGCTGGAAAAGGAAGGCGCAGCATTCGACATCGGCGCCTACCGCGACGCCCCCGTTGGGTTCCGAATTTGGGGTGGGGCAACCGTGGAGTCCACTGATTTAGCACTGCTCATGCCATGGCTTGATTGGGCATGGGGCGAAGTCCGAGCTACGTTCTAGGGGCACGGGGAAGGGGCGGATTTTTTGGATTCCGCCCCCCGCTTGGTCGCCGCTAACTCCCCACTCTTTAGAGGGGGAGAACACTCCACTCTTTCCGCCTTGACTCCCGTCCAAAGCAGGGTTAGGTTAGATTCATGGACCCCAACGACACAGCAAACTGCACCATGGAAGATTTTGAGCGTGATCACGACACATGGAAGCGATTGGGATTTTAGACCAATCGTATGATGTCCGATCAATTTGCACCTCCACCATCCACTGCGATAAACTCCCCCATGTGAAACTTATCCTTATCCCTATTCTGCTGAGTTGCGCCCTGTCCGCTGCAGAACCGTTTACCCTTCAATCGAACGTCGTCTATGGAATGTACTCCGGCTCGGCGCTGCTGCTGGATATCTACAAACCGGCCAACCCAAAAGGATTTGGCGTCATCCACATTTCAGGAAGCGGTTGGACGGCACCCCTTGCCTACAGTGCCGAAGAGCTGAAAACCAATAGCCAATCACTGCTCTATGCGAAGGCTCTGGCCACCAGTGGCTATACCGTATTCGTAATCAATCATCGAGCCTTACCTCGATTCCGTTATCCCGCCCCAGTCGAAGATGCGCAGCGTGCCGTCCGCTTCGTTCGTTACAACGCCGCACGTTTCGGCATTCGACCTGATCGTATTGGAGGCTCTGGCGGATCTTCCGGCGGTCATCTGGTCAGTATGCTTGGAACGCTGGATGGCAAAGGAAACGCCAACAATCCCGACCCCGTGGAACGAGAAAGTGCGAAAGTGCAATGCGTGGTGGCACGCGCCGCTCCTACTAATTTCCTGAAAGGGACTAATGGAAGTTTTCTGATTGGGATGCAAAAACCTGCTGCGGAAATCTCGCATGAAACGGTGGAATACAAGACTTATTCCGAAGCATCACCCATCTCCTACGTGACCAGTGACGATGCCCCGTTTCTGTTGATGCACGGAGACAAAGATGAGCAAGTAGACTTCAGCCAATCGGTAGATATGGAGGCGAAACTCAAGGCCGCAGGCGTAAAAGTAAAGCTGCTTCTTATACCCGGCGGGGGTCACGGTGCCACATTTCCAGGGGCAGTCAAACCGCCTGATTATTTAGGCGAAATGGTTAGCTGGTTTGACCAGCACTTGACAGGCAAATAACAGACGACGGGGAGTAGCGGTTACACCACCAATTCCCCGCCGCACAGTCAAATCGACTTACTGAGTTTTTGTAATGTAGTCCACGTAACAGACGCTGTTGGCATCCAGGTTTCGTTGAATCAAGTAATTCCGCGTCGGCTGTGATTGCGCAGCCAACGTCAAATTATAGAAAGCCCCATTGGTCGCAATCTTAGGATTCGCCCCAAATGTCCAGGCACACTTATCGCCATTTTCGGCACCGCCACTATCGGCCCAGCCACTGGTTGGTAAAGGATCTGATACAGTCTCTTCCAATTCATGCGCCAACACCGACAGCATTCCGTCGATGCCCGCATTGCCATTGGGCCCGGTAGCCTGCGCTGCACATCCGCTTAAGCAGCGCGCCGAATTGCCGACAAAGGAATACTTCAAAGTTGACCCGGCAATGCGACCCGCTGTGTGCCAACCACAATATTTCGTGCAGAAGCCAGAAGATTCAGCCACGTCACTGGAAGTCAGCACAAAGTAAACTCCACTTGTGTCCCGTGGCAATTTGCCTGCATTCACAGCGTTGGTCACAATTGTTTTAATGTTAGAGTCACTCAAACTTACGCCAAGTGAACCTGCGTCTGTGTATTCAGCCCCTACGTTCACCAAGCCGGTTGGAGTTACATAAGATGTGTTGATTTTGAAATGCCCCGAGTTACTCAAACCAAACAGGAAATCGCGGACGATTGTTTGCCCCATTGGATTATCCGTGCCGTTCGTTTGATTCCAATTCCCGTACCATATCAAATAGACCGTCGGCGTACTCATCACTTGGCCGCCATGATAGGTGATCTTTGGCAAAATTACGCCAATGGAGCCAGCCGTCGGAGCGCCACCTCTGGAAGCCCGTGAGCCTTCACTTTCCGCACGTGGATTCATTGAGTGGCCAACAGTAATCTCCTGCTGGCCGCGTTCCTCGCGGTCGGACTGCTGCGCAAAAGTGGTGACAACAGTTAAAGCTAGTATGGATACAGCAAATTTCATCTTCATCTCCAGGTCGATAATTTGGATTGTTTTTAGATTGATACTTTAGGACTACAATCGAGAGTTTAACTCACAACACAAAAGTTCCGCGTTTAGAAAGTGCCCTAAAATGGTAATTGACGACTTCTTAATGTAAAGGAAGCCTAATCGTTTCGTCCTGAGCAGCCTAAGACGAATTATCCGCAGATGGCTCAGATGAACGCAGATAAAACGGGCAATGCAATTTACGTTTTATCTGCGTTCATCTGCGTCATCTGCGTGTCGGAGCAAAGTAGAAAGATCCTATTCCCGGCAAAGTAGAAAGTTCCTAATTGAGGGGTTGAATCTCAACCCTCATGGTATGTTCGCACAGCAGCGCCGGGGTCGCGCCTGGCGTGGCTGCCCAAAGTCGAGGCGAG
>JANXSF010000081.1 GCA_025352795.1 Acidobacteriota bacterium | reverse complement strand
GCTCGACGCGATTCCCACATTCCCACCGCCTCGACTGCGGTTGTGTTGTGCCTTTACCAATCCAAACAACAAAACAAGAAAACACAAAGGAGCCCGGTCTAAAGGCCGACCTTCAGGCTCATCCTTCGATGAGAATATGCTCTGCAATTACGTCTATCTCTATCAATGCATCTTTATCTAGCCGACCTATCTCCACCGTAGTCTTCGCCGGTCGATTTGGAAATCGTTTGGCGTACACTTCATTCATCTCTCCAAGCAATGAAAAGTCTGTGATGAAGATGGTCACTTTGGCCACCTGACCTAACCCAGATCCTGCCGCTTTCAGAATCGTCGCAATGTTGTCGATTGCCTGCTGCGTCTCAGCTTTCATCCCTCCAGCGACAAGAGTTTTTGTGGAAGGATCAACTCCTAATTGCCCTGAGACGAACAGCAGATCGCCCAACTGCATTGCTTGCGAATAGGTGTTGTTGTTGGGCGGCAGCTCAGGAACTTCAATGGGTTTTGGCTGAATCATTTTTGTGTTATTCCGTTTTACCTAACCAGGATTGCTTATCAATTTCAAAATGCAGTCGGATAGACGGAACCAGCACCGGACCGCGATCCTGGTTATAACCGGGGTTCCAGATTTTTTGCAGATCCACTGCCATAAAGGTTCCCCGAGCAATGTGGAAATTGTAATAGATTTCTATGATGTTCTCCCTGCCATAACGCAATCCACCATCGCCCAGTAGAAATCCTAATCCGCCATTGGCTAAGTAGCGCCGATGATCACCGGAGATCGCATTGGAAACAATGGCTGCACCCACTCTGTCTTTCTTGCGATGCCAAGGTTGTCCGTTAAAGTCGCCTCCACCAAGCACCGTTTGGTTCACTTCGGTATAAGCGAATGATTCATACCTGCCTTCATTCCAACCCCACCTTCCAAACACACGAAGGTTCTCCGCCAGCTCCTGTTCCAAGTTCGCGCCAAACCCATATTTCAACCGACCTTGCTTACGAGTGCCCGTCACATCAGGAATACTCAGTGTAGTAGTTTGGGCGATGGCTTGCCGATAGTCGCCCATGTTCGCATGGTTAAAATAAGTTAGCAGTCTGATTGTTCCGTTGCGATCTTTCAACCACTTGTGCCGCCGTTCCAACTCCACATTTTCCGCTCTGGCCCGTGTGGGGTTCCAGTCCAGCTTCAGTCCGTTGGCCACCGTAGGCATCAGCATCTCCCCGAAACGCAGTGTCCAATCGTGATCCCAATATTCAATTAACACGCCATTGGAATATCCCCGTGTATCGGCAGCGTAATCGTAACCACCGTTGTTATCCACGGTCCAATTCATGAACTGTAAGTGGCTATCGGTACCAATGGCGTTGGCATCAAAATAATCAGCAGTGCCAAACTTGCCCGCGCGGATTTCAATGCGTCGCACAGGCACTTTCTTACTGATCGCAAACGGCCCCCTGGTTGCATCGGTCATCTCCTGGCTCAGTGGAATAATCTGCCGCACCATGTAACGCGCAATATAGGGTGTGGAACCCAATGTCGGGTTGCGCACTACATCTAAATTGGTGAACCCGGCCAATCCCAAGGCAGTGCTAATGCCCCCGCCACCAGCCGTTTCCATATCGAAAAACACTTCCGTATTCTTTGCAATTTGAAATCCTGTAAACAGCGTGAACACGCGCGAAGTAATGTTTTCCCCATGCGACACCAGACTATTTGTCCCGCTGTACTTCGCCGGAAATTCTCCGTGCAATTGGCTGATCCAATTCATCTGCCCGGAAATCCAAATGCGATCACGATACGAAGATTCAGTTGCTTCCTGCGCGCAAAGTGGATGGATGGAACAGAGCAGAATCATTGCGATGCGCAAACTGCGGCAGACATTCATAATCCATTTTGGCAGAGTAGACTTAAGAGGAATATGACAATCGCGCAATTTCGGCAAATTGCTTTGAGCATGCCCGGAGCGGAAGAGCGCTCCCATATGGGGCATCCAGATTTCCGCGTGAATGGAAAAATCTTCGCCTCTATAGCAGATCCTAAAAAAGAATTAACCATGGTGAAAGTCACGTGTCGCGGCAAAGTGAAAAGTTCCTATTTGGGCAAAGTAGAAAGTTCCTATTGACAGCCGTAAGGCTGAAGGATGGAACGAATTGCAATGAGTCAACAAGAACGGGACTGGCTGGATTGGTTAAAGCGAGCCCGAGACAA
>JANXSF010000080.1 GCA_025352795.1 Acidobacteriota bacterium | reverse complement strand
TTCCCACATTCCCACCGCCTCGACTGCGGTTGTGTTGTGCCTTTACCAATCCAAACAACAAAACAAGAAAACAAGAAAACACAAAGGAGCCCGGTCTAAAGGCCGACCTTCAGGCTCATCCTTCGATGAGAATATGCTGGTACTCTGCTGACACTCAATTGAAAATCATGTTCCGCGAAGCTATTGCTGGCGTAACTTGGTAAACAAGATGTTGAAATCGACACTCAAATTGATTTCCGGTAGCTGGCCAACCAAGTCTTCAATTTCCCGAATGCCACGCCCATCGGCCATAAATAATTTTTGCTCTACGGGGTCCACAATCCAGATGTGCTGGATGCCGAAGCGGGAGTAGTCTGAAGCTTTGAGTAATGTGTCTGCGGTCCGGTCATCCGGCGAAAGGATCTCAATGGCAAGGTAAGGTGGGCGGGTAAACACTTCTTCGTGTTCAAAGGGCGTGCGTACGACACATACGTCTGGAATGCGATATCGTTTTTCACTATCAGAACTCAGAACACGAATGCGCTGTTCTAGAAGAACTCTTATGTGAAGCGTGTCTTCCAATGTTCCAAAAAACATGGTAAGGAGAGCCTGAAGCCTGCTGTGTGAATAGTCACCCACTCTTCGCTCCACTAACTCACCGTGAACGTATTCACGGTCTGGGTGGTAGCAAGTGGAAAGATATTCTTCCAACGTTGTGTGTGTAGCGGCTGCCATGGTTTTATTTGCCTCTGCAGGTCCTATTCACCGCCAAACGTTTCACCACCCACTGGGCGTTGCCCATTCAAGAAAGCCTCTGCGGTGATCCGCTTACGACCATCCTGTTGGAGCTCAATTACTTCCAACAATGTATCATTTCCGCAGATTAGAAATACCTTTTTCCCGATTGGACGAATTTCTCCAGCACTGCCGACGACTGTATCTACCGCTGGTCGCGCCGACAGAACTTTCCACTGAGTCCCACGAAAAGTCGTGTAAGCACCGGGCCAAGGGGTGAAGCCACGTAGACGATTGGCGATCTCCGCAGCGGTCCGCGAAAAATCAATGCGACCATCTTCCTTCTTCAGAATTGCCGCATACGTTGCTTCAGAATGATCCTGAGGAATGGGTGCGATTGTGCCCGTCTCCAAACCCTTCAACGTCTCAATCAGGAGTTCCGCACCAAGCAACGAGAGCCTGCCGGCCAGTGTCGTCGAAGTATCATCCGGCAGAATTTCCATCTCCGTCTTCAGTAACATATCGCCCGTGTCCATGCCCGCATTAATGCGCATGGTAGTGACTCCGGTATGGGATTCCCCATTGGCGATGGCCCATTGAATAGGGGCCGCTCCGCGATATTTCGGCAACAACGACCCGTGCACATTAATGATTCCCAGCGGTGCTAAATCAATTACGGTTTGTGGCAGAATTTGCCCGTAACCAACCACAACCATCACCGGAACCCTGAACTCCGCGAGCTTGGCAATTTCTTCAGGCAAGCGGACCCGCTCAGGTTGCAAAACGGGCAGATCATGGGCCAGGGCGGCTTTCTTCACTGCCGACTGCGACAGTTCCTGACCCCGTCCGCTGGGTCGATCCGGCTGTGTGTAGACGGCTTTTACGGAATGACCAGCAGCAATCAGAGCTTCCAGCGTGGGGACTGCAAATGGTGGAGTGCCTAGAAATACTAGGTCCACTCGCCCGCCTTTTGTAGTTTCTTGACTTTGCGTTTGATCAGGTCACGCTTCAACAAGCTGAGGTGTTGAATAAACAAAATCCCATTCAAATGGTCGATTTCATGCTGCATAGCCCGTGCCAATAACTCTTCACCAGTAACTTCAAAATGCTCGCCTTTGGCATTCTGAGCGCGAACAGTGGCGGTTAAAGCACGCTTCACATCTTCACGAAAACCAGGGATGGAAAGGCAACCCTCTTCGCCAACTTGCGAACCATCCAGCCGAATGATTTTCGGGTTAATCAGCACCAACTTGTCTTCCGGCCTGGTCCCTGAAGAAACGTCAATCACAGTGAGCCTGCGCGACACATTCACCTGCGGCGCGGCCAACCCAACTCCTTTGGCGGAGTACATGGTTTCGAACATATCATCCACCAGTTTGTGGAGCGTGGGACCGAAATCCGTGATGGGCTCAGCCACCGTTTCAAGCACGGGGTGCCCATATTTGGTGATCTGCAGTTTCATCAGTAAGCCTTCACTTGTTGCTGATATCCATCATAGTTCCGCCGCGTTTCGCCCAGCGAATCGCCGCCAAATTTTTCCAGCATTGCTTGAGCCAATACGATGGCCACCATCGCTTCCCCAATCACCCCAGCCGCCGGGGCAACGCAAATGTCGCTGCGCTCGTAGGCCGCCTTTTCAGGATCACGCGTTTGCAGATCGACACTTTCCAGAGGACGACGCAAGGTTGAGATAGGTTTCAGCAGACCGCGAACCAAAATATCCTGCCCGTTAGTGATGCCACCTTCCAAACCACCCGCACGATTGGCGCCACGGAAGAACTCGCGATTTTCCTTGTTGTAGTGGATGGTGTCTTGCACTTTCGATCCGAACGCTTCCGAACCTTCCTGTGCGAATCCGACTTCCACACCTTTCACTGCCTGCATAGAAACGATGGCCTGCGCCAGCCGTCCATCAAGTCGCGTGTCCCAGGCAATGTGCGAACCCAGTCCGATGGGAAGGCCGTGGGCGACCACTTCAAACACACCGCCAACGGTATCGCCAGTGCGATAGGCTTCGTCCACAACTACCTTCATGCGAGCCTCAGCGTCGGGGCAAACGCAACCGAGCATCACTTCATCTTTCAAACTCAGTGCCACCAGTTCGTCCCAAGTGGCGTTGCGGCCAAGACGCTCTGTCCCTACGGCGATCACGTGGCTCAGTACCTCAATTCCAAACTCAGCAAGGAACGCCTTGGCAATCGCACCGACGGCCACGCGCATGGTAGTTTCACGGGCCGAGGCGCGTTCCAGAATATAGCGGGCGTCGCGATAGTTGTACTTAATGCCACCAGCCAAATCAGCATGACCGGGTCGCGGACGGGTGACCGGTTTGGTGTTGGCATCGGAGCCAGTGTAGTCTTCCACAGGCAGAATCTCAGTCCAGTTTTTCCAGTCTTTGTTCTGAACAATAATCGCGATGGGTGAACCGATAGTTTGCGAATGGCGCACGCCCGCGACGAGTTGGGCTTGATCGGTTTCAATCTTCATACGACCACCGCGTCCAAAGCCTTGCTGACGTCGCCACAGTTCACGGTTAATTTTTTGGAGGGAGATGGGCACACCAGCGGGCAAGCCAGTGACCGTAGCCACCAGACATTCGCCATGCGATTCTCCCGCAGTTTCGTAGCGGAGCATTATAGGGATACTGCTATGGTAACGGATTGCAGGCGGGGGGGACAAATTTGTCCGCAGATGACGCAGAGGAACGCAGATAAAATCAAGGTTTGCTGCATTGCTTCGCAGTCGTTTATAAAGTAATTGCCTTAACCCAACTAAGGAAAGCCACAGTCAATGAAAACTCACATCAGAACGCTTGAAATTCAATACCCGCATAGATTTCGGTGGCGGGAATTTCAATCCCTAAAGATCCAAGCTTGATAATCGAATTCAGTCCTTCATATTTCCGCAGGATCCACTGAACCTCTGATTCTTTGTAGAACACTTCAATCATCGCTTGGTCTTGCGCGACCAAGACATACTCAGTAAACGAAGGCAGGCGCGAATACAGCGCGAATTTCCCGCCGTGATCGAAATCTGCGGTTGTAGGCGATAAAATTTCGACGATCACTGTTGGGTTCGTTATCGCATTCGCTGATTCTGCGCTGTATTGAAAGCCGCCACAAATCACAGCAATGTCGGGGTAAACGTAATTGCTGGCAGTGGACTGCACGCGAGGAGCACCGGCTGCGAAGCAAGGGCCTCCTTTCAAACGCGCCGCCAGACAGTGGGAGACATTGACGAGAATGACCGAGTGTTGTGGAGTTGCCGCAACCATGGGAAAGAGTTCCCCGTTGTGGTATTCCAGGGGCCGCTCCGATGCGTCATCCATGGCAAAGTATTCTTCGACTGTCAGTTTGCTAGCGAGTTGTGCGCCCATGCTTCTATTATGATGCTTTGGCGAAGTCAGATGAAGCAACTGGGCAATTTAGAATAGCCGACGGATGATCAGTTTGGCGTTGTCAGTGGAGCCCCTGTGGCAGTCAACTTGGCAGATCTTCCCCCACCCCGAAATCCGAGAGATAATAAGAGCTGCCATCAACCCATGTCTAATCCAGTGGAACGACCGCGCGTCAAAAGTTTCCGAGAACAAATCGCCAAGAAGTTCCTAATCCGTTTTCACATGTCGCTGATCCTTGCCGCAGTGATGGCTTCAGCAGTCTTGTGCAGTAAATTGTTGCTGAACCTGGGCGTCTATTCACTTCCCATTCGTTACCCCATCGCCGCGCTTGTTGCCTATCTGGTTTTCCTTGGCCTAGTGCGAATCTGGGTTGCCTATGTCACCTACAACGACTCTTCGCAAAGTGACGCCGATTTGGATGTGGACCTCGACGACGTGGAATTTCCCTCCGTCGGCCCAGCCAAATTAATCGACTTCAGCGGAGGAAGCACCAGCAATTCCGGCGTCAGCCATACATCCTCCTCAGGCGGTAGTAGCTGGAGCTTTGACTTCGACGAAGGTGGCTGGATTCTTATCGTCCTCGGCATACTGCTTGCGGTCATCTTCGGCGCAGGTGCCTACTTGATTTACATTGCGCCGGAAATGCTTCCCGAAGTTGCCCTTCAAGTGGTGATGGCTTCCACGCTCAAACGAGCTTCCAATCAGTTGGAAGCAGGGGGATGGGCCGTCAGCATCTTAAAAGGAACTATCGTGCCGTTTCTGATTGTCTTTGTCCTCACCATTGGGTTAGGTGTGGTCGCGCAACACACGTGTCCCATGGCCACAAAGTTAACTGAAGCGATGAACTGCCCTAATTGAGACATCAAAGCTGCGTAAACCAAGCGTTCACCAGGCAACTGCAAACTATATTTCCCCCAATATCAACCATTTGAAAAATGCGATGGTTGTCCATATTCCTTCCATCTGCTCAAATCATCGCAGGAAGAGAAAACCGCTGCGCAGCGTTCTTCCCGAACAAAAGCCTGGCCCACCGCAAGGTGAGCAAAGGCCCTCGGATCGATTCGAGTTTCATTTTCGAAGTAAGCCGATTGAAGGCATGGAAAACCTGGATCGTTTTCACGGTTGCGGAACCTGGGAAGCGAGCTGGTAACACCAGCAAGGCTGCCGTGGTGGGCAGTCTGAAGGGCGAAGTGCCTTTGATCGGCAATCTCAATATTCGTAAGGCAGAAGTGTATTTCCGCAAGCTGGTAACTGCTCTCCCGTATACTTAAAGTCAGTGCGCGACGCAGCGATTATCAGTCTTGGCAACATCCCATCCATTGCCCGAGGCCTCTTTGAAGGGACAAACTTTGAACATCTCAACGGCAAACAAATTGCCGATGCTTTGGCCAGCAGTGCAGGTAAGCCTGTAACCATCGGCCATGTTACCTTCAAGGAATTTACAGCGGCGCAGCAGGACCATGATTCCATCTACGCTATTCTTTCCACAGAGCCTTCAAACACTTCCGATGCCGAAGAATTCCACAGTTTGGAACTGGCAACGCTGGCGTTGTATTTGCGCTTCTTACCTTCTTCAGTGAACCGTGCATCCAGACGACCTTGGTTAGGGGACACTCCTCGTCGGGCACTCGTATCTCTTGCCGATGGGTCGCAATACCTGCTAACTGAATTGGCTTCAAGTCACATGGGGACAGGCCTTCCGGCTCCTCTTCCCCAATCTACATTTCCGTGGCGGTCAACAAAGTTGTTCCCAATTGGCGCACCGGATCAAGCAGGACTGCACTCTCTACTCACGCAGTTGGAACAGCGGCTAACGGTATCCACAGACTTCGATGAACTGTCCAGGCAATGGCACACCACCTATCAATCGGACGCCACCTTCGGCTTAGCATTGGTGGCCCGCGATGCATCCGGGTTGCGCAAGGAAATTGAAAGTATGCGACGCGGTCTGCCTCATGCATTCACAACTGGTGGCGACGTGAAAACCCCCGCAGGCAGCTATCTTGCAGCGAATCCATTAGGGAAAGAAGGCGTCGCTTTCGTCTACCCGGGAGTGGGCAGTCCCTACCTTGGGATCGGATCCGATCTCTTCGCCTTGGCTCCACCGCTGCTGCATCAGTTCGAAGAAGTCTCGCAGCATCAGGCCGCTCGATACCTCCACGTCGACGAAATCTATCCACGCCAGAAGTCCGATGAAGGCAGCTTTTATCGGGACATTGTCGGTGTCGGCGAAGTAGCTATCAGCACCGCACTCCTCTTCACCATGATGCTGCGCGATGTCTTCAAGGTTCGTCCGAATAACGCCATGGGTTACAGCTTCGGGGAACCGATGATGCTAGCCGCATTGGGCGTCTGGCCGGAGCCTGCTTGTCTCACAGAACACCTGGACACCTCACCGACGTTCCGCACTCGCCTGCACGGGCCAATGGATGCAATCCGCGCTCATTGGGGCCTGCCTGAGGGTGAGCCAGTGCGATGGAAATCGTATACCGTGCGCGCCACTATGGTGGAAGCGTTTGAAGCTATTAAAGCGGAAACACGTGTTTACGTTTCAGTGATAAATACACCGGAAGAAGTGGTCCTGGGTGGCGAGCCGGAGGCCTGCCAACGTGTGCTGGCAAAGCTGGGTCCAGCAATTGAAATCCCCGTGAACCTCACCATTCATTGCAATGCCGTGCATACCGAACGCGCAGAGTTTGCCAAGATCCATGACCTTACCACCGTTGCTGTTCCCGGCATTGATTTCTTTTCATCGGCAAACTACGCGCCACTGGAACTTCGACGTGACTTGTTGAGCCAGGCCATTGCCGATGCTTACTGTAAGGTAGTGGATTTCCCCAGATTAGTGCGCAAGGTCCATGCGAATGGAGCCCGCGTATTTCTTGAAATGGGTGGCCGTCGCAACTGCTGCACCTGGATTGAAAAGATTTTGAAAGGCAAGCCGCACGTTACCGTTCCTTGCGATTCAAAAGGTATGGGGAACGAAGTTGGCATTCTGCGCGCCGTGGCCAGATTGGTGGCACATCGAGTGCCCATGTCACTCACAGCGCTGTATAAATCAGACTAGCTAGTGCCCCTGCACTTTGATGTACTTTGATAAATCTGGAAACAGCAGTTCCTTCACTTCAGGCTTCTCCAGATCCTCGCGCTTCACAAGCGTCGCCCCACTGTCTATCAATGCAACCGGCGTTTGCCCACTCAGCTTTTGACCAATCGCATGCGTTGCTTCATACCCCATCCGAAAAGGATTTTGGACCACTAATGAATCAATGAACCCGGCTTTCAAATCGGCAATCAGTTGGTCGCTTGCATCAAACCCAACTAACTTCACATTCTTCGCTCCACGCCCTTTCAACGCCTGTACCGTGCCCGCAAGACTGGATTCATTGTCGGCAAACAGCCCAGCTAAATCAGGATGCGCGGTAAGCACATTCTCAGTGGCAGCCATCGATTTTGCACGGTCGGCCATTCCAAATTGCATGGCCACCACATTCACTTCTGGAAAGTTTTTGCGTATCTCATCTTGAAATCCGTGTTCGCGCTCCATGGTGCTGGCACTGCCTGGCATGAAGCCAATCACTGCCACCTTGCCTTTCCCGCCAATCACTTCAGCCAAACGCCTTGCGGCCATACGGCCACCCTCTTCGTTATTGGTAGCCACAAAACTAATTTTCTTTTGACTATCTAATGCCGAATCAAAAATAGCAACCGGAATACCCGCCGCTGCAGCACGTTCCACCACACTGACAAGAGCTTTACTATCCACCGGGGCAAGCGCAATGCCAGCCACATGCTTGTTTATCATTGCTTCTACAATTTCAATTTGACGACTGGAATCAATTTCCAGCGTCGGAGCATTCCACTCAATTTCGAACCCATGTTCAGCCCCAGCTTTCAGCGCTCCAGCGTGCACAGTTTGCCAGAAAATGTGGTTTGCCCCCTTGGGCACAACGCCAATAATCTTCTTATCACTTCTGGAACAACCGGCAATCACAAGCACGAATAGCAAAGGAAAAAGCAAAGCTCGCATGGTAGGTTATTGTAGTATGCCTTTGGTCAAAGTTGCTGAGCTATCCGAAGTTCCTCCCGGAAAAATGAAGGAGATTGATCTTGGTGCTCAGGCAATTGTGCTGTGCAACAACAACGGAAACATCTGCGCGATTGACGGCACCTGCCCACACGCTGGCGGGCCGATTGCTTCTGGTGCCCTTCATGGTGACGTCGCTGTGTGCCCCTGGCATTCCTGGGGTTTCAATATTAAGACCGGCATCAGTGATTTTTCCCCATCCATTTCCATTGCCGTTTTCAAAGTAGAAGTCCACGGCAATGAAATCTTTGTGGAAGTGTAGCCATGCCTGAACTGCCCGAGGTGGAAACGGTGGTCCGCACGTTACGACCCTTCGTTGTAGGTCGAATCATTTCCGAAGCTCGATTCTTCACCCCCTTGATTCTTGCCAGCAAGCCGGAACCGCAAGTGAACGGTATGCGCATTGAAACCGTCGCCCGCTGCGGCAAGAACATCCTATTTCAATTGGACCAAGGCATTCTGTTGGTTCATCTGGGCATGACTGGAAAACTGTTAGCCAACGCTCCCGCAGGCAAACATACACGGGCCGTTTTTACGCTGGATCAAGGAGTGGTTCTGTATGACGATATCCGCATGTTTGGCCGCATTGAGTTTGGTTGTGAGGTACCACCACACATCGCCGCGCTTGGACCCGATCCGTTAGAGATTTCTGTCGACGACTTTTTGCAACGAACTCGCAATCGTCACACGCGCATCAAGCCGCTGCTACTCAATCAGAACTTCTTGCGTGGGTTGGGAAATATTTATGTGGATGAAACATTATTTCGAGCCGGAATCCACCCCCAGGCCTTTGCCGATGGCTTAAAACCGGAACGGTTAAGACGCTTGCATAGAGTAATCGTGGAAGTGCTCGAAGCTTCCATCACCGCTGGCGGATCTTCAATTTCAGACTACGTGGATAGCGCCGGTCGGCAGGGGTCGTTTCAAAATCAACACCTTGTTTATGGGAAGAAAGATGAACCATGTCCAACGTGTAGTTCACCCATTGAACGAATTGTAGTGGCGCAGCGTGGAACCCATTTGTGCCCACGCTGCCAGAAAAAATAGCCTATCGGAACAGACGTCGTTCCCGGCGCAGAAACGCAGGCATCTCCAATTCTTCCTCTGCAGTTGGAGCCGCTCCCGCAGCAGGAACCGCTGCTTGAGGTGGTGCAGCAGGGAGTGGCGGCGGTGGCGCTTCCACGATCGGCAGAGCAGCGACTACCGGTTCCTCTGGAATCCATTCGGGCATCGCTTCTACAATTGGTTCCGCGGTCGGCGGAAGCGGCGGAGGTGTTGGTGCTGCCACCACTATGGGCATCGGTTCCACTTCCACAATCGCCGGCCGTGTCACCACCACGCGTTCAATCACCGGATTACTAACCGGTTGGACGCGAGTCACGCTGGCAGCCGCACGCCGATCCACAACGGGCAAGTTCGAACGTTCAAAGCCTGTGGCAATCACAGTGATCTTGGCTTCCTGTTCCACGCCTTCTTTCAACACTACGCCAAAGTTAATTTGGACATCGTCGTTTTCCGCCGCCGCGCGAATCAGGTTACAGGCCTCGCTTACTTCATGCAAACTCAAATGCTGCGATGCCGTGATGTTAATCAAAATGCCCTTTGCCCCGCGCACGCCGCCTTCTTCCAGAAGATCGCAACTGATTGCTTTCCTGGCGGCTTCAATCACAGCGTTCTCACCCTTGGCGGTGGCCGTGCCCATCATGGCGTAACCCATGCCCTGCATGATGGCGCGAATATCTGAAAAATCACGATTGATCAAACCAGGAGTTGTAATGATGTCGGCAATGCCTTGCACCGCTTGCCGTAGAACATCGTCAGCAGTCTGAAATGCTTCCAGAAACGAAGTGCCTTTGGGTGCCAGCCCCAGTAGCTTATCGTTGGGAATGGAAATGATGGTATCCACAGTTGCTGCTAGCTCAGCCAATCCGCGCTCGGCCTGCTTCATTCGCTTTGGACCTTCAAACGAAAATGGCTTGGTCACAACGGCCACCGTCAGAGCGCCCAACTCTTTGGCTAGTGATGCAACAATCGGAGCCGCCCCGGTTCCTGTGCCGCCACCCAGACAGGCAGTCACAAAAACGAGATCCGCACCTTCCAGCGCTTCCACAATTTTCCCAGTATCTTCAAGCGCCGCCTGCTTACCCATTTCTGGATCGGACCCAGCGCCCAAGCCTTTGGTTAGCTTTGCACCCAAGCTCAATTTCATGGGCACAGGGGAATTGTCCAGCGCTTGCTGATCGGTGTTCAGGATGAAGAATTCCACGCCCGTCAGACCTGCGGTCAGCATGCGTGCAACAGCATTTGAGCCGCCACCGCCAACGCCCAGCACTTTCATCTTGGTGCCCATCGGCTCGGTTTCTTCGTCAATCGAAAATTTTAAGTCGTCCAGTTTGGAATCTCCAAAAGCCATGGGTGCTCCTTATTAACGCATCACTAAACTTAGTAGCCCCGGCGACTTCCGGCGCTGATCTTTATGTTGCTTCAATCGACCGGAATACATGGCCAGGCCCGCTGCCGTGGTCCATGCCGGGACGTCTAACTCTTCCGGCCAATCCTGAATTCCTATTGCCAAGCCATTGTGTGCAGGGCAATTCAAAACGCGTTCAGCCATGTCGCACATCCCGTTGAGCATGGCCCCGCCGCCAGACAAAATGACACCTTCCATCAGCGACCGCTCCATTCCTGCTTGTTCAATTTCTTTGCGAATATACAGGAACATTTCTTCAGCGCGGGCTTCCAAAATCTCGTTCAATTGCCGACGCGTTGCTTCCCGCTGAGGCCGCCCCGCAGCCGAAGGAATCTCAATTAGCGTATTGTCCGCAGTCAATCCCAAGATGGCGCATCCATACTCTTCTTTCAGTTTTAATGCTTCTTCGTAACCGATGGCGAACCCGTAAGCAACGTCGCGCGTAAAGTGGTCTGCGCTCACTGGCAAGCTCGATGCTTGCACCATCGCCTCGCCGTCATAGATAACCATGTCGGTAGAATCGGCACCAATATCAATCAGTGCCACACCCTTGCTGCGATCCTCAGGCAGGATGGAAGCGTAGGCCGAAGCCATGGCTTCATACACCGTTTCTTCAACCGCCAAATGTGCTTGATGAACTGCTGAAACCAGGCTTTGATGATCGTATGCCGAAGTGGTTACAACGTGGACGTTGGATTCCAGACGGGAACATTTCATGCCCTTCGGATTACGAAATCCTGCCCGCCCATCCACTGTAAAATCCTGCGGAAAAACTTGCAGCAGCGTTCGGTCATTTTCCAATTGAACACGGCAGGCAAGCTCCACGGCGTATCCCATGTCGGACTGTTCCACTTCCCGCGGACGTCCAAATTCATATCGACCCATGGCGTTGGAACCAGAAATAGCAGTGCCACCCATGCCAACCACAACCGCTTCCAGACTCACCTGAGCATTACGTTCTGCTTCGCGAGCCGCCAGACGAATGGATTCGCTCATCAGCGGTTGATCCTTCACCCGACTCTTTACCCAGCCGCGTGAAGGCACTTCACCCGCACCCAGAAAACGAATCCGCGAGTCTTCCACCACGCATACAACGCAACGAGTTTTTGAGCTGCCAGCGTCCAAACCAACAGCCAGACGGGCTTTAATGGCCACCAGTATCCTCCGATTTCTTTTGTACTGATGATACTACTCGTACGGCCGTAATGCGATCTTCCAATCGCAAATCGAAAGCCGACGCGTCAGGGGCCTTGCGGTTTACATCCTCAAAATATGGGAAAAATTTGTTCAAGCGCTGCTTGAAATGGCGGTCTCCCAGAATCAATGTCACTGCCCGATCGTGCATTTGCAACATGATCTTCAGATTATCTGGATCCTCTACATCCACTTCAGAAATTCGCGATCCCACATCGCCTGCTTCTTCCATTAATTTCAATAGACGATGCACACGCAATTCCCGATCTTCCCGTCTATGTTTGCTAGTGATACCGGTAATTACAGGCAGCGTGAAATTTTCAGCCTTCTCCTGTTCCAGAATATTTCCTTCAGCATCAATCATCGCCGGATGCTCTTTTTCCTCGCTGTTGGCGGGTACTTGCAGAAAGGCTACAGGCGCTCTTTCGGTCACTTCCACACGAAGTTGGTTGGGCCAAACTCGAGCAACTTTAGCTTCCTTAATCCAGTTGACTGCCAACAAACGGCGTCGACGTTCCGCAATGGGAATGTTGTAAATGCTGCGACCATAATCGTCTGAAAAAATTCCGGCAATAGCCGATCGGCTGGAATGCTTCACCCCGTCCATCAGGATTCCTTTCGATGCTTCGCCCGGTTCGGGTACGCTTAAAAGAAAGCGGCTGTCTTGCGTCAGAAAGTGATTTACTTCGCTCCAGGTCCAATGTCCCAGCAACAGAAATAAACAAATTGCCAACGTCCAACCCATGACGCGGGCGGCATAGCGCCACTGTTCCACCGGAGCTGCAATCACCTTAACGCCCATGAGCTTCTTCTCCTTTTAACAGCGATAGAACCTTGTCCCCGGCCTGCCAAATACTTCCCGCGCCAAGTGTAATCACAGCATCGCCGGGCTCAGCAATCTTCGCTGCCGCTCTTGCCGCCTGGTCAATATTGCCGACATACGAAACTCCGCGATGGCCAAACGTGCGAATCTTTTCCACCAATGTTTCTGCGGATATTCCTTCAATCGGTTGTTCTGAAGCGGCGTAAATATCCAACACCATCACTGAATCGGCTTGATGAAAACTGCGCGCAAAATCATCCATCAATGCCGCCGTTCTTGTATATCGATGAGGTTGAAACAACACATGCACTTTGCGGAATTGGCAAAGTTTGGCTGCGCCCAAGGTGGCGCGAATCTCCGTTGGATGATGCCCGTAATCGTCAATCACCTTCACGCCAGCCGCTTCCCCACGTAACTGGAATCGTCGATCCACGCCAGCGTAAGTGGCCAAGCCTGCTCGAATGGTTTCCAGGGGGACTTCCAATTCTAGAGCAACCGCAACGGCAGCTGTAGCGTTCCAAACGTTATGCCTGCCTGCCGCACGAATCTCAAATTTCCCCAGCTCCGTCTCTTTGAAACGTAAGTGAAATTCACTGCGAAAGGGAAGGCAGTTGGTTTCCACAATACTCAAATCGGCTTGCGAACTAAAGCCGTAAGTAACGGTCCGCCGTCTTATACTGGGCAGAATTTGTTGAATGTTTTCGTTGTCAAGGCACAGTATGGCCGCGCCGTAAAATGGCACCTTGTTCACGAAATCGAGGAAGGCTTGGCGGATCTCTTCAATGGAAGAATAGTGATCCATATGTTCTTTGTCGATGTTGGTGACAATGGCCACAATGGGTGCCAGCTTCAAAAAAGAACCGTCACTCTCATCAGATTCCACAACTAAAAAATCGCTCTTGCCCAGGCGTGCATTGGCTCCACCAAGAGACGCTACCTTCCCCCCCACAACCACGGTGGGATCTAATCCGGCATGGCCCAAAATCGCCGCTACCATTGACGTTGTGCTGGTTTTTCCATGACTGCCAGCCACTGCAATGCCGAACTTCAAGCGCATCAATTCAGCTAACAGTTCCCCACGCGGAATCACTGGAATGCCCTGCCTGCGGGCCTCCCGTACTTCAGCGTTGCTTTCATCCACGGCGGAAGTGACCACTAATACTTTCGCCTGGCCGATGTTACTCGACTGATGCCCTTCGTAGATAGTTGCACCTAACTTAGTCAGCCGTTCAGTGGTGGGCGATAGTTTCAAGTCAGAGCCTGATACCTGATAGCCCAGCGTAAGCAACACCTCGGCGATGCCGCTCATTCCGATGCCGCCGATTCCAGTGAAATGCAGGTGTTGTGGTTTAAAAAACATTACAAGCTATTATTGTTTCCAGTTTGCCTTTTCCTGTCAAGCATTTGCGGCGGCATTCTCCAGCACATCGCAAGCCCGTTTTAATGCATCTGGCTTTGCCAGGCGGCGTGCCGCCTCACCCATTGCTATTAAAGTTCCAGCATCTGCCTCTAGCGATTTGATTTCTGCCAGCATCCGCTCGCCATCCATTTCCTGATCCAGCACCAATCGTGATGCCCCGGCTCGTTGCATGGCCTCGGCATTTCTCAATTGATGTTGATCAGCAGCAAAAGGGAAGGGAACCAGCACCGATGCCTTTCCTGCTGCCGCCAACTCGCTTACAGCACCTGCGCCACTACGACAAATGATCACATCCGATTCTGCAAAAGCTGCGGGCATGTTGTCTACAAATGCGGTGACTTTACCGTTATAGTTTCCCTGGCGAAACTCTTCAGCCAGTTCCGCAAACATGTCCACACCGCATTGATGAATCCAACGCACGGCCATGCCTGCTTCTTGCGCAAGCCGCCAGGCAACACGGGAAGCGTTGTTCAAAGTCCGTGAACCGCGACTGCCCCCACTTACCAATACCGTGAATGGATTGCCAAACGGTTTCGGCGCTAATTGGAAAAACTCCTCGCGCACGGGCAATCCGCAAACTTCCCACTTTCCCTTGCGAAAGAATTTTCCAGCCTCTTCAAATACAACCAGTGCACGATAAGCCATGCCCGCCATCCTACGATTGGTGAGCCCAGGCATTGCGTTGGGTTCCATCACCACCACAGGCACGCCCAACGTGGCGGCGGCCAACACTGTGGGCCCAGCCACAAAGCCACCCATGCTGAACACTGCGGCCACTTCTTCCCGCCGTAAAAGTTTCCTGGTTGTCTGAAGAGCTTGCGGCATTTTAATGCCGACGCGCCACACCGCGCCCAACCCTAAACCCTTGATGCCTTCAATATCAATCCAATCCAGCCGAAACCCTGCTTCTGGCACTAACTTGGATTCCAGTCCCTTTTTTGTGCCAATGAAGATTGCCTTATGGCCACGCCGTTTCAATTCTCCGGCAACTGCCAAAGCAGGGATCACATGCCCACCCGTTCCACCACCTGCCATGACAAAAGTTCGTGCTGTCATTCCGATTGTTCACTTACACTCAACAACATTCCCAACGATGCCAGAGTACTCAACAAGGAACTGCCTCCATAACTGATCATCGGTAATGGAATCCCTTTGGTGGGAATCAAATCCAACACCATGGTCATGTTGACGAACGCCTGCACAATGATACTTACAGTTACTCCCAAGGCAAGGTAGCGACCAAAATCATCTGGTGCGACAAAGAACAGACGTGTCCCTCGCCATAGAATTACCAGGAAGCCTAAAAGTACTCCGGTAGTTCCCCATAGGCCCAGCTCTTCCCCAACAATCGCGAAAATACAATCGGTTTGAGCTTCAGGAAGGAACGAAAGTTTTTGATGACTTTGCATCAACCCCAACCCCAACACCCCGCCTGATCCAACGGCGAGTTTCGCTTGCCTGGCTTGATACCCATAGTCACCAGATGTGGATGCCTGCCTCATATAATTCTTGATGTGGCCATTGGGATCCATGCGGTCAAGCACCACAAATTCAGGATCTAAAAATCCAACTACGCGTCCTACACGGTAGCCCTTTGATGCGACAAACGCGGTGCCAGCCAGCAGGAATAACCCTCCGGCCAAGGCCACCACTCGCCAGCTTAAACCAGCCACGAAGAACAGAACTCCCGCAGTTACTGCAAGGACGATGGCTGTTCCAAGATCGCCCAGGCCGATAGAAAAGAAGAGTAAGCCCATCACTAACGCCGCTGGGGCAATGGAGTATCTGGGGTTATTGATGGTTCCACTTCTTCTACTTACAAAGTAAGCCAAAAAGAGAATTAAAGCGGGCTTGGCTAGTTCCGAAGGCTGTAAGTTGAACCCGCCTAGTTTCACCCAACGATGTGTGTTCCTATCGAAAATGCAGGCCATCACTTGCAACATCAAGGCCAGTCCCAACGTGCCAAAAGCCCATTGCGGAGTTTCCAGTTTGCGGAAGTCGATGCGCTTGAAGATCATTAATACCGGGATGGAAACAAGCAGCCACCATAGTTGCTGTTTCAAAAAGTGAGTCATCTCCAAACGGTATCTGGTCTCAGCCACCGCGCTGGAGGAACTGAATACCATAATCACACCGAAAAATACCATGGAGAGAATGGTGTAGAACAAAACTCGATCTGTATGTCTGTGGGTCATGGCAAGTTACTCTTCTAAAGCGTTGACGATTTCCTTGAAGGCTCTTCCGCGCTGTTCATAATTGGCGAACTGGTCGTAACTGGCAGTTCCTGGTGATAGCAAAACCACGTCGCCTGGGGAGGCTTTGGACGCGGCATGTTCCACTGCCGCAGCCATGGTTCCGCAAATCGTAATCGGCAGTTCTGAACCTAGTTGTCTAGCTAGCAACTGGGCTATCTTACCAATTAACAGCACCCCTTTTACTTTGGGTCGTAACACGGCAGAAAGATGTCCGTACTGTAACCCTTTATCCGATCCACCAAGAATCAACCAAAGGCCGCTTTGAAAGGCCCCAGCGGCAGTTTCAGTAGCTTCTGCAGTGGTTGATTTTGAATCATTGTAGTAGCGCGCGCCGCGCCGCTGGCGAACAAATTCAATCCGATGTTCCACACCATGAAAGTCATTGGCGGCCTGGCAAACTCCATCGCGAGATGCCCCTGCCAGAAGTGCTGCAGCCGCTGCTGCCATGCAGTTTTCTACGTTGTGGCGTCCAGGAACTCCTAAGCTTTCCAGAGGCATTAAACGTTGCCCATCCAGGATGATCCATCCGCCATCAATGCAATATCCGTGATCCAGTTTGTTCGTGCTGCTAAACCAGACAATTTCGCCGTGCACTTTGGATGCAAGCTTTGCTGTAACTGGATCGTCAGCGTTGAGCACCGCGACACTGCCGAGCTTTTGGGTTTCCAGTAAGCGCGCCTTGGCCGCAACATAAGCGTCCATTGTATGGTGCCGATCCAAGTGGTTTGCCGTGATATTCAGCACTATCGCAATTTTTGCGGAAAATGTTTCAATGGTCTCCAGTTGGAAGCTGGACAGTTCCACTATGTTCCACTGATCCTCACGTGATGTTTCCACCATATCAGTTACTGGACGACCAATGTTTCCGCCTGTTTGGCACTCTACTCCACCCGCTGCCATCATCAATGCTGTCCAAGTTGTAGTGGTGGTTTTACCATTGGCGCCAGTGATACCAATCACTGGACCGCGCAAGAATGGTGCAGCCAGTTCCACTTCCCCAGTTACTTTCACGCCTGCCTGTCTGGCTTTTTCGAAGTATGGCTTTTCCAAAGGCACACCGGGTGACTGGACGAGAAGGTCGAAATCCGGTTTGGTCTGCGGACCCAGCAATGTGAATTCAAATCCAGTGGGCGGTACTGCCATTGGCTTTTCGTCACCCAACGTTACCTGGGCTCCGCGCGCGCGCAGAAATTCCGCCGCCGCCAGGCCCGATTTGCCCAGCCCGACTACTAAAACGCGTTTGCCTTGGAATTCCGTATCTTTCCCCATTTACCGTAACTTCAAAGTAGTCAGTGCGAACAATGCCATTACCAAACCTAAAATCCAGAACCGAATAATAATCTTCGATTCAGGCCAGCCCAACGCTTCAAAGTGATGGTGCAAAGGAGCCATTTTGAACACCCGTTTGCCACGCATTTTGAAACTGCCAACCTGAATGATTACGGAGAGCGCTTCAATCACATACACGCCACCCACAAACACCAAAAGGATCTCCTGCTTGATCAGAACCGCTACTACTCCCAATGCGCCGCCCAATGCTAACGACCCTACATCTCCCATAAATACTTCAGCCGGATGTGCGTTGTACCAAAGAAATCCCAAGGAAGCGCCAGTCATGGCACCGCAAAATACGGTTAACTCACTGGCCCCTGGCAAGCGCGCTAAATCCAAGTAAGTGGCGAAAGTCCTTTGTCCGCTGACGTAACACAGCATGGTCATGGCACCGGCGGCGATGATCATCAACCCGATTGCTAACCCATCTAAACCATCCGTCACATTCACAGCGTTCGATGCGCCCACTTGCACAAACAGTACGAAGGCAAAGAAAATGATGAACGCCAGCGGATAGGTCCAGGGGCTTTGAAGGAACGATTCAATTAACAAGTTCGGTTTGAATTGTTTGAAAAACGGAATGTTGATGGATGTGTCATACAACCCTCTGGCGCGTAGGATCAAGAGCATGCCGCCTACCATGGAACCTACGAGTAACTGCAGCATGATTTTGCGCTTGGCAGTTAGTCCAAGATTTTGGCTCTTGCGGACTTTTGTGTAATCGTCCAAAAATCCGATTGCCCCAAATGCGACTAAGCCAAACAGCGCCACCCAAACATACGCATTGGTCAAATTTGCCCACAAAAGCGTTGAAATCGTGATGGATGAAATGATCAGCACTCCGCCCATGGTTGGCGTCCCTGCTTTCTTTTGGTGCGATTTTGGACCTTCTTCACGAATGTGTTGGCCAATTTGAAACTCGCGCAATTTGCGAATCATCCAGGGTCCAAATACCACGGAAAGAAACAGCGCCGTCAAACTGGCAAACGCCGTGCGGAACGTCACGTAGCTGAATAGCCGCAACGGCGTGAAGTACCGATATAACTGTTCGTAAAGTAACCAATAGAACATTACGACAAAAACCTTTCCATTGCTAATTCAACGCGAGTTCCCCGTGACCCTTTGAATAAGATCACGTCACCGGATTGAGCTAACTCTTTCAACCTATCTCCGGCTTGTTCAGGACTATCAAAGAAAAGTGCGACGTTCTTACCCATCCCGCGATGAATGGATTCTTCCACCAGGAATCGAGCAGCTCCGCAAACGCCGATGAGCATATCAATTCCTAGTTGAGCAGCATATGCGCCAACCTCACGATGCAAGTCCGCAGACCATTGGCCCAGCTCTTTCATCTCACCTAATATGGCAATTTTCCGACTTTCCGGCCTGGCTGCCAGCACATCTAACATGGCCCGCATGGCTTCTGGATTGGCGTTGTAGGAATCGTTGATAATCTCAATTCCATTATGTGAGACCCGATCGCCGCGCATCTTTCCAGGTGCCAGGTTGGCAATTACATCTTTCAACTTTTCACGCGATGTGCCTAATAACTCAGCCACTGCAATTCCCGCCAGGATATTCAAAACGGAATGGCGTCCGGTAACTTTTGTTTGGAACGAAACCTCGCCAACTCGAAACTGGACGCCATCCTCAGCGAGAAAAATATCCTCTGCTCGAACGTCAGCAGCGTTAGAAATGCCGTAAGTAATGGTACGGCCAGTATGACTGTCGCCAAACCTACTTACCCAAGGGTCGTCGGCATTCAACACGGCAACTCCACTTACAGGTAGCGACTCAATCAATTCCCGCTTAGCTGCGGCGATGCCAGAGATTCCCACAAAGTTTTCCACATGTGCAAAACCCACGTTAGTAACTACTCCGATATCCGGTTTGGCCATTGAACAAAGGTCGCGGATTTCCCCGGCATGGTTCATGGCCAGTTCAATTACATGGGCTCGGGCACCTTGCGGCTGTCGCAACAGAGTAAGTGGCACACCAATGTGGTTGTTGAAGTTACCCTCGGTTCTGCCAGTAACTCCATCAATCGATAGTAAGGACCAGATTGTATCCTTAGTAGTCGTTTTTCCCGCGCTGCCAGTTACGCCGATTACGGGGCCTGTGAAACGGCTTCTGGTGGTCTTGGCCAAATCCGTTAAGGCACACAGCGTATCGGGCACGCGCAGGAAATGTAACCCCGATTGGTCGGGGGTGTTGCTGCACACAACGGCTGCAACCGCACCTTTGGCTGCTATTTCAGCCAAAAAAGCGTGCCCATCGTGATGTTCACCAGCCAGGGCGAAGTACATTGCCCCGTCGGCGATTGTGCGCGAATCAATACTCCAATTAGAAATTGCCAGGTTGGCATTGGGTGCGGGAACGCCCAGAGCGGCAGCGGCATCTTGCAGGGTTAGCGTCATGCTGCACCCTTTTTTTCTTTGATGATTTTGTACCCATTGCGTTCCAAAGCCTTACTGGCAACCTCTTTGTCACTGAAGGGAATTGTTTCGTCCTTCAAAACCTGATACGTCTCGTGACCTTTTCCAGCCAGAATTACTATGTCCCCTGGTTGGGCTTCATTGAGGATTTTCACAATTGCCTTCGCCCTGTCTGGCTCCACAATGTGATTGGTATCAAACCGCCGCAACCCCACCAGCGCATCGTTCATGATGGCTAGTGGATCCTCCGATCGCGGGTTGTCTGAAGTCAACACAACAAAGTCACTGAATTCGCCCGCAGCCATTCCCATCAACGGACGCTTGGCTCGATCTCGATCACCGCCACAGCCAAACAGAGTAAGTACGCGCCCTGGCTTATCGCTAGCCGCTAATAATTTGCGAGCCACTCGAATGGTATTGCGAAGCGCATCGTCGGTGTGGGCGTAATCCACGACAACTAAAAACGGTTGGCCGGCCTCGACACGCTCAAAGCGACCGGGAACACCCGCTGTTTGCCGGATGCCCTCCAGAATTACTTCCCAGTCGATTCCAAGCGTGCGGGCCGCACCTATCGCGCCCAGCAGGTTATAGACATTGATCTCACCTACCAGCGACGATTTCACACGATGCCGTTGTTCCCCGAACAGGACATCGAATTGTAAGCCATGAAAACTGCTATCAATATTTTCTGCTCGAAGATCGCCAGAGCGAATGCCGTAGCTGTAAACTTCTCCAGACGAACTTGTTCGCAGCTTCTTGCCGTATTCGTCATCGGTGTTGATCACAGCAAATAAAGGGGAAGGGGAGCCTTCAAACAACTTGCTCTTGGCTGCGAAGTATTCTTCCATACTTGCGTGGAAATCCAAATGATCGCGAGTTAAATTTGTGAAGACAGCCGTATGAAAATGCACTCCATGAACGCGACCCAAGGCCAGCGCGTGGGAAGATACTTCCATGGTGATGTTCGTCCCGCCCTTGGCTTTCAACTCAGACAGGCTCTTGAACAGGTCCAATGATTCTGGAGTTGTATTCACTGCCTTGCGCTGCTCGCCCGCAACCTGATATCCAACGGTTCCAATCAGCGCAGTGATGCGTCCGGCGAACCGCAGAATACTATCCAGAATCCAAGTAATAGTGGTCTTTCCGTTAGTACCAGTAACTCCGGTGATGGCGATTTGTTGATCGGGATGCCCATAAAATTCCGCTGAAGCCATGGCCAACGCATTGCGCCCGCGACTAACGCGAATCCACGGAATATTTATGGGTTCCAGTGGCTCAAGGTCACTTACAATGGCGATCGCGCCCCGCTCCACTGCTGCTTTGGCGAACTTACGGCCATCGGCAACAGCCCCGGAAAATGCCCAGAACACGTTCCCTGGTTCAATCAGTCGATGGTCGTATTGCAGCCCAGTAACTTGTAATTCATTGGCCGTTGCATCCAGCCCACTTATAACGTCGGAATTGTGTAGAAGATTTGCCAGCGAAATCATCTGGCGAAGACCACACGGATGGATTCCCCTTGCGCCAGCACTTTGCCTGGGGCGGGAATTTGCTTACGGGCAATGCCGCTACCTTCCATGCTTACGCGGATGCCCTTGGCCGTGGATTGTTCCAGTACTGCGCGCTTGGATAGCCCTTGGAAATTAGGTGCCACCGGTCCGACCAGCGGACGATTATCACTTGCCGCATCTTGCTTCGAATCTTCTTCATCGTCGTTCAACAAATCATTGGAACCACTGAGTGCGGCGATAGAAAGATCATTTTGTGAGGTCGCGATATCCTTCGGCTCGGGCTCATCAATCGGAACGTCTTTGGGGACATTCAGGATTCGCAACACAGATGCCATTACTTCCTGAAATGCCGGAGCAGCCACTGCGCCTGCCAACTTACTTGCACCATTTAAGGTGACGATCACGACCACTTCCGGGTTGGCTACAGGAGCAAAGCCCATGAACGACGCGTTGTAGCGATGCGTGTAGACTTTGTGTTCAAAATCGAAAATTTGGGCTGAACCGGTTTTGCCGCCAATGCTGTAACCACGCACTTTGGCCAGCTTGCCAGTGCCTGACAAAACCACCTGCTCCATCATTTTGCGCAGAGTCATGGCCGTTTCCGGTGACAACACTTTACCGCCTTGTTCAGGAACCATCACCTCTGGTGCTAAGCCTTCCCGTTGGGCCTTGATCACTAAACGGGGCTTCACCCACCGGCCATGATTGGCCACAATGGCACAAGCTTGCGCTAATTGCACAGTGGTTGTTGTAATTTCATGCCCCATGGCAATGGACCCAATGGAGCTCTTTTGCCAACGTCTCAGTGGCCGCACTTTCCCCTCGTTCTCTTCGAAAAGAGGAAGACCGATTTTTGCGCCGAAACCGAACTTTCGAATGGTGTCGTACATGTTTTTATCGCCAACCCGCAACCCCACTTGAATGGCACCAATGTTGGAAGATTTAGCCAGCACATCGGTCATGGTAAGCGAACCGTAGGAATCATGATCGTGAATGACCCGACCAAATAAATTGATCTTGCCACCACCACAAGAAATCCAAGTTCCGGGAGTTAAATCGGTATGTTCCAGGGCTGCCGCCATGGTGATTACTTTGAACACCGAGCCAGGCTCAAAGGGCGCTGCCACCGCCTGGTTCAACCGGCGCTTCATCATCACTTTAAGATCTTTGGTGTCTGCCAACGAATCATTGGGATTGAAATTCGGATAGCTGGCCATGGCCAGAATGTCGCCCGTTGAGGGTCGGATTACCACCACACTGCCGGTTGGTGTGCCGTTCTTTTTGGCGTGAGCTTCCAGCACTTGTTCGGCAACAAATTGAATGCGCTGATCAATGGATAAAGTGATGTCTTTGCCGGCCATCGCTTCACTATAGATCTTAGAATCTACGCCGCGCTGCTTCACGTCGTGCAGCAGTTCCACCTTGCCTGTCTGCCCTTCCAACTCTTCATCCAGAGCCAGTTCCAGACCACCATCGCCCTCTTCCTTGAAATTTACTCCGCCCAATAAATGCGCGGCCAGCGAGCCTTTCGGATAGTGTCGAACGGAGGTTTGTTGAAAGGCAATGTAATCCAGTCGCTTGGCATATTCCTGAATTCTGGTGAGCTCTGCCAGTTCCAAATGACGCTTCAATAGCAGGAAGCCTTTCTTGTTCGCACGGTAAGTGGAAATCTTTTCCATCAACAAAGTGCGATCCAGATTTAAAGCTCCGCTGAGGATATCGGCAGCCATCCCCACATCGGCAATGCGCATGGGGTTGATGGATACCGAAGTGCCGGGGACGCTCATTGCCAGCGCCTGGCCGTTACGGTCGAAAATAGCACCACGGGGTGCCTTCACGTCCATCTTCTGCATCTGTTGCGTTTCAGCTTGACGACGTAATTCGCTGTGCTGAAACACTTGCAATTGGATCAATCTTCCGGCGATGATTGCGGCCCAGACAAGAAGGCCACAAAACAACATTACTAATCGACGATGAGATTTGGGTTCAACCCTGATTTCTGTCATTTGTTTCTCCAACACCAGCGCACAAGCCCTGGGGGCATGTGCGGTTTTTGGGGGAGGTGGGGAGATTGCCGCGCCTAAGAGTGGAACGAGTCCGGCTGGACTCCCTCAAAACTGAGGAAATAAAGGGAATGGAACAAAAGAGGAGGACCTTCCGGAGGATCTTGGATGAGTCCGTTAATAAAATGTTGAGTCCAACCGGACTCGTTCCACTCTCAAAGCGCGTCATAAAAATCACTAAATTTACTTCCCGACTTTCACGTTCATAGCGAAACTGGAATCCAGATTCGGGTTCAATAAAACTACCCGATCCGGTGCTGCTTGAAAATCCTGCTGCTTCGCTGCTTTGGCTAATTCCGCTGGGCTCAACAGGCGGGCACGTTCTGTTTCGAGCGCTGCTTTCTCTGTCACCAAACCGGACTTTTCCTGCTGTAATTGATGAATTCGGTAACCGGCCATCAGGTTATACGCAGATGGCAACAGCAGACCAATCAGCAATGCCATGCCCACTGCGGCACTCCCCAAAGCCTTCAAGCTGGTCAGGTTATCGTCGGGATTCACAGCCCGCACTACACGGCTGTTATCCACCGGCTTTCTGTGCAGCCAGATGTCTTCCATAGGGAGCGCCCGTAAGGAACAATCTTCCACGGCATAGGCACGGTTGCCAGGGTTGTCATTTGCGTCTTGACCGGTTTGAAAAAAATTGTAGATTCGTGTCCCCAGAGTTCCCATATTGCCCCTTGCTATGTCATTTCCACTAAGCGCAGTTTTGCACTACGACTCGCTGCATTCGCGTTGATTTCCGCTGCGGTTGGCTTCATTACGTGCTTCGTCAAAATCTTGGCCTTGCCTTCTCTAGCCCACTGTTGGAACTGCTTCTTCAACAGTCGATCTTCCAACGAATGGAAGCTGATCATGGCCACTCGTCCGCCAGACTGCATTAAATCGGGAATCACGGCAAGGAGAGATTCAATCTCATCCAACTCACCATTCACCACAATGCGCAAGGCTTGAAAACTCAATGTTGCCGAATGAATTTTACCCATCCGGGGCGCTGCAGATTGAATCACGTCAGCCAAATGCTTAGTGGTTCGGATCGGCCTCGCCCTCATGATGGCCCTAGCTATGTGGCGGCTCCTCCTTTCCTCGCCATACTTGTAAATCAAGTCGGCGAGTTCCTTCTCTGGCGTAAAATTCACAATGTCCGCTGCCGTTTCCCCTTCACTGCGATCCATGCGCATATCTAACGGCCCATCGGACATGAACGAAAATCCCCGATCTGGTGTGGTTAACTGCATCCTGCTCACACCCAAATCCGCTACAAACCCGTTCGCCTTGCCTGCCTGAAGTGCTGCCAGCCTTTCTTTTAAGCGCGAAAACGGCGTGTGTACAAATTCAATCCGGTCAAAACTTTCGGCAGTGTTTTCCGCGCAACTGGCCTTGGCCATTTCCAACGATTCGGCATCGCGATCACAGCTATACAGCCGTCCGCCGCCATCCAACCGCTTCGCAATCTGGCCACTATGGCCGCCCAACCCTGCCGTTGCGTCAATGTAAGTGCCGTCGGGCTTAATGGCTAACCCTTCCAGCATCTCGGCGCATAACACCGGAAAATGCACTGTAGTCAAACTAATCCAGCCCTAATTCTTCCAACCGTCGCAACTTCTCTTCCAGGCTTTCTTCGGCCTTGGCCGTGCGTGCTTCGTAGAACGCTTTGGGAAGCACTTCGATATACCCTTTTTTGCCCAACAAATAGGCCGGCTTGTTTTCCAGCTCCAGCAATTCCCGCAATTCCTGCTTCAGCAACAAACGTCCTTGTTTGTCCACTGAAGCCATTTGGCCGTACTTCATCATGATCAGGTAGACATCCTTGGCCGCCTGTTCACGAACGCTGTTCATTAGCGCCTCAGCGGCTGCCCATCCTGAGGATGTGTAGACGCGGGCTGCTTTGCGGTCGGCTGTGGTTACAAAAACTTCCTTGTCCCCAACCGCATTCAAGAACTCTTGAAATTCCGAAGTCAACTTCAGTCTTCCGGCTTCATCGACGCGCGTTTCCTTAATCCCAACCGGGATGCGGGCAAGCGGCCTTGAAGTTTCTTCCGACATGGACTCTGAACCAATTCAAACTGCTGTTCAACCACTTTAACCCAGTTTATTGCTATTAAGAACCAATTTCTTCCATTCCTGACCAGTTCATCTTGCCACAGGGTTCAACAGAATTCAAGAGGTTTTTTAAAGGTGAATTGACTTTAAGTTAAGGGCTGATTTGGGGTTGCGGGAGAAGACAAGGCGAAACAAGGAAGAACTACTCAAAATGCGTGTGACTGTCGATAGGTTATAGTACTCTGACATAAGATGAAGCTCTACGACCTTGACCCCGGCCCCGAATGTCCTGAAATTGTTCGGATGATTGTGGAAATCCCTAAGGGGTCCACGAATAAGTATGAATATGACGGCGACTTGGGGATGTTCCGGTTAGACCGGGCACTCTATTCGCCCATGCACTACCCTGGCGATTACGGCTTCATTCCTGGCACGCTTGCGGAAGATAACGATCCTCTGGATGTTCTGGTGTTGGTGCAGGAACCGAGTTTCACTGGATGCCTGCTGGAAGTACGTCCGGTAGGGGTTTTGAACATGGTGGACGAAAAGGAAGGCGACCAGAAAGTGCTGGCCGTGCCCACCAAAAATCCACGTTACGATCAGATCCACACCATGGACCAGATATTTACCCACGTGCGCCGCGAAATTGAGCACTTCTTCACAATCTACAAAGAACTGCAAGGTTCAGTTCCGAAGATGGATGGATGGGGCGGTCCGAAGGAAGCGCGCATGGCCATTATGGAATCCCGTGCGCGGTACTTTGAATCGAAAGTGCCCAAATAGGGCGGTCCGCTGGCCTTCCTGGTAAGTCTTTAAATTTCTAGCATCTCCAGTGGATCTCTGGTATATTCACTTCGACACACTAAATACCCGAAGCGGGATTTGGTCCTCAGGCACTTACCGGAGTGACAAATCCTTGAGGGAATGTTAAAAAGGGGCAGATGCCAGCCGCTGTGTTTGCTCCTATTTTTGTCGTCATTTTAATGGTCTTCCCCACGGTGGCCGAAGCCCAACACCCCAATTTCACAGGGAACTGGAAGTTAGTCCCGCAGGCGAGTAACTTTGCCACGGCCGTTCCACCAAAAGCCATGACGATGAGCATCAATCATCGCGACCCCGCATTAATGGTGCGTTCCGTCACCACAACGGCACAGGGGGAACAGGTGTCGGAGTATCGTTGGTGGACCGATGGTTACCCGTCAGCCAATACAATTCGCAGCATTGACTACAAGACGCTGGTGAATTGGGAAAGGGCTACGCTGGTGTCAAAGTCGAAGGCAACCACTGCGCAAGGTCCCATTGAGATGACTGACAATTGGACACTCACGGAGGGCGGGAAGCGGCTGTCTATTTATCGAATTTTACGGGTCGGGGATCGTCAAGTGGAACAAACTTATTCCTATGATCGCCAGTAGTTTTCATTGCCCTTTGGGCAAATTGCTTACAGAACGGCGTAAATGTCGTAGGTGACTTCTGCTTTGGCCATATCCACGACTCCTACTCCGTAAGCCTGTATGCGATTCATCCATTGATAGGCCGGATGCGCAGTATACGCGGGGCGATGCGGATGGGGAATTGGGGCGATAGAGTTCCGGCCAGGAATTGTTCGTATGAGTCAGGACCTGGATCGGCGACGCCATTGTAAACCGTATAGACAAGTGCCCCGTCGTTCATTTCAAGGGTTGCGCGAACGTCTACGTTGGCAACTCCATCTTTGCGGATTACGATCCAGTCGGCCCCCACTGGAAGTACTTTTCCTTGACATCGGGGTCCGCTGATTACTCCACCCGATATATAAAAATTGGCGCGGATTCCTTCAGCAACTGGCCCGATCACCTCAGGGGGCATCTTGAGGGTGACGGTGTAAGTGAAAAGGTGTTCAAATTTGGGTTCGGTCATAAGGGGGGCTCCTTCGGATTTATAGTGTAAGTCTTCATAAAGACTACACTAGGCCAACATCCGTTTGTCCCGCACAGCGTAGCGGTATCGGATATCCTGCGCACCCGACTTTATCCTAAGGCCATTACTAAGAGGGTCCTAGGGCTTGTAACTGATTTGGACCTGAACCTTACCGTGATCTACTGAGGATGTTAGCTATTATGCCCGAATTAAAACGGAAACTCGTACCCCTTCTGGGAATTGCATTTGTGGTAGCCATTGTCGCTACTGGCGTGTTTTACGGCCTGTTCGTCGGGGAACTGAAAAGTGCCACCACGCTCATGTCCAACCAAACTATTTTAGTGGCGGCAAGAGATTTGCCCCGCGGCAAGCAACTGGAACCGTCTGACTTGAAAGTATCTCGATGGGCTGGTGCGGAATCCCTCAAGGGCACCTTCACCCGTCCTGAACAAGTGACCGGCCAACCGCTGCTGTTCAATGTAAGTCAGAACGAACCCATCACCGAATCGAAGTTAACGGCCAGTGCCAATGCTGCCCCGTTAGTACCTGCGGGCATGCGCGCCGTTTCCGTTCGAATTCAGGAATCGTCAGGATTAATGCCGTTTTTGAAGCCAGGAAACCGGGTGGATATCCAAATGGTTTCGTCTCTCAACGCCCTGCGTACTATTTTGGAAAACGTGGAAGTACTCTCCATCAGTTCCCCGGCGTCCAACGTGCCCGGTTCGTTAGTTAGCATATTGACTCTGTTAGTGACTCCAAATGAAGCGGACCGGGTGGCCTTGGCCGATGCCACAGCCAAGCTTCGTCTTCTGTTACGAAATCCAACCGACAAAGACGCTAGTGGACGCACTGCCATTGAGTTAAGCCGTGTGTTGCAGGAAACTCATTTGCAGCCCGCGCAATTCACTTCCGCATCCACTTCGATTGCCGCGCAGACCTCGTCTTCACAGCCCAATGCGGTGGTCGCCCAGCCTTCCAATCGGATCGATTTTGAGGTTCGAGTGATGAGTGCCAGTGATCAGGGAATGGAAGTACTCAACGCCAAACTCATTGCACCACGAATCCCCGGACAGCTATCGGTTAGCGCGTTCCGTCAGGGCAGCAACGCTCAGGCTATGGTGCGTCAACTGGTCGACACCAAACAGTTGGAAATTCTCTCTACGACTTCTTATGTCTCGGTCAACGACCGTCAAATTTCTGTTCATCCGGGCACCACCTGGAATCCGTCCCCTGGGCTGGCTTGTGGTTTGTTCCTCAACCTGCAACCAACCACAAATGGGAAGTCAATCCGGTTGAGGGTTCAGCCTGAAGTGACGGTTCCGCATGGGCCGGAAGTGGAAAGTCGGCGCATTTCGACCGAGTTGAATTTCGACGATCCTTCCAGTTTTGCCGTTACCGGTTGGACCATGAAGAACCAGGCGCAAATTCTTTTGGACAAGCTCTTTCCCACACAATGGATGAACAAGGAAAATCGCGACTTGGTGGTGGTGGTTACCCCAAGCTGGCAATCCACCCAACAGCATTTAGCCGCAAACAGCAGTTCTCAACCAACAGCCTCAACTAAGCCATGACCGCACTGCCCGCGCTTCTCGTCTTTATCGGCGTATTTCTGGTGGCCAGTCTGGCGGTCGTCATTGCTTCCTATTGGCAGGATCGCGGTGGTGAATCGGTTCCCGTGGAGGCTCCTGCCACAGATGTGCCGGTACTCCTTCGTGAAGAATCGCTGAGTACCATTTCCTTGTGGGAAGATCTGCTGAGTCATTTGGATGTTGTCGAATCGCTGCAGCGCTACCTTGTTGAATCGGGCTTGAAATGGTCGGTTGGTCGAGTCACCGCCACCATGATGTTGACTGGCACCATTTCTGCGACGCTGGTGTCTGAACTTCCCTGGTTGCCTTCAGGAATTTCTCTGGTCGCCTTTGCTGCCGGTGCCTCTGTCCCGTATCTATTCGTAATGGCGCGACGCAGACATCGCTTTAATCAACTGGAACAACAGTTTCCTGATGCGCTTGATTCCATAGCTCGTGCCCTGCGTGCTGGTCATGCTTTGGCCGGTGCACTGGAACTGCTGTCGCTGGAATCTCCTCAACCATTGCGGGCGGAAATCAAACGCGTGGTGGATGAATACAAGCTTGGTTCCAGTTGGAATCTGGTGCTAACCGGCTTTGCTGAGCGCATTCCACTTCTTGAAGTTCGGCTATTTGTGGCGGCAGTTTTGCTACAATCGCGGACCGGTGGCAAACTGACTGAAGTTCTGGAAAAACTAGCCGAAACCATCCGCGATTCCATCTCGCTTCGTGGCGATGTGCAGGCCATTGCTGCCCATGGTCGGCTCACCGGGCTCATCCTAACCATTTTGCCGATCGCCATTGCTGGCATCATGTATTTTTCCAGTCCTGGGTACCTGGATATTCTTCTTGTCCATCCGCTGGGACCTTTGCTGATTGCTTCCTCTATAGTTTGTCTGGTGCTTGGACACTTTGTGATCAAGCGAATTGTTGCTATCAAAATTTGAGCTCCTGTAACTATGCATCTGCTTCTTATCGCCGCTTTCTTCCTGTGCGTCCTTACCGGAGTTGTGTTTGTGGGCGTTTGGTTCAGCACACGTCAGGAATCTGCTGGGGTCACTTTCGATCAACCAGTTCCAACTGAACGGGAAATCGCCAAAGAATTATTGCAGGAGACGGTGACCAGGGTGGGCCAGGCAATGCCCAAGGAAGCAAAGAAAACTACCCGCATTGAAAAGCAGTTGGAATACGCTGGCTATCATCACCCCAACGCCATTCACACGTTTAACGGCATTAAGGCCACCTGCGCTTGCCTCTCTGCACTGCTTGCCATCATCCTGGGAATATTCATGGATGGAAGTTTCGATATGGCTATTATGCGCGTAATCGCCATGGCTGGGGTCGGTTACCTGTTGCCGGAAAGAGGATTGGACCTGATGGTGCGCCGCCGTGCATCCCGCGTTCGCTCTGGGTTGCCGGTGGCTTTAGATCTTCTGATTCTTGGTGTGGAAGCTGGACAATCGATTGATTCCGCCTTAATGGAAGCGAGCCGAGAACTGCGCAACGGATTTCCCGATCTTGCTCAGGAATTCGCCTGGATTCAAATGGAAATGAGCACTTCCATTGGCCGTGCCGAAGCATTTCGAAATCTTGGTCTGCGCAACACAGAACCGGAAATTAAGCGGTTCGCCCAAATTCTTGTCGATTGTGACCGCTTCGGCACCGGGCTTGCCGGAGCTTTACGCACCCACGTCCGCTATCTTCGCATCCGCATGCGCCAACAGGCTCGGGAGGCTGCGCGCAAAGTGGGTGTCAAGCTGGTGTTCCCCGTCTTCTTCCTTATATTTCCTTCCGTGCTGCTAGTCACTCTTGGGCCAGCGGTACTTCAATTGAATACTCAATTGGCCGTGCTGTTAAAGGATTAAAACACCACCGTACCTATTTGTTGTATCTTCAGGGAATGCATCTTTCCCGCCGTACTGTTCTCAGTGCCCTTTCTGCGGCTTCCGCTCTGCAAGCGCAACGTCCCAGGCTGCCCAATTGGAAGCCTAAATTGGGCGTATTGTGTTCCTATTCCGACGCCAATCTTGAATTTGTGAAGTCAGAAGGCTTCACCAGTATGCAACTGCGTCTTGATCCTGATAAGTTGGACGATACTGCCATTCAAGCCATCAACGATAAGGTCAAGCGTGCTGGCCTTTACGTTTCATCCCTGGCTTGCGACGGCAATCACATTGATCCCGATCCGACAGCCAGAGACAAACAGAACAAGTACGCTGCCAAGTGCATTGAACTGTGCGGCAAGATGGGCATTCCGGCCATTGGCGGACAATCGGGCACTATGAAAGGGCGGCCACTGAATGAACAGGTGGATGAAATTGTTCGCGTTTACAACGAAAAATATTTCGCGTTATGTGAAAAGAACAAAGTGCGCATTCTGTGGGAGCCTTACGCTGGCGGTCCTAACATTGCCACTGGTCCAGTGGGTTGGGAAGCATTGTTCAAAGCTTTCGGCAACAGCAACAACGTCGGCCTGCAATTCGATCCATCGCACCTGGTCTGGCAGTTTATGGACCCTATCCAGGCGGCACGTGATTTTGTAGATAAGATTTACGATGTCCACTTGAAGGATACGGAAATTCTGTGGCACGTGGTGCGCAAGGCGGGTATTCAGCCGGTGAACAACGTGCGCTGGTGGCGTTTCCGTGTGCCCGGTCAAGGTTCAGTGGATTGGAAGGGCTTTTTCGCAGTACTGGCCGAAGCTGGCTACACCGGGGCCATGAACATTGAGAACGAAGATCAGTTTTACTATCCAGCCTACGAACAGGGGAATTTCACGGAACAATACAAACGCGGCTTCCGCATGGCTCACACGTTCCTTAAAACAATCGTGCCGCCAGTGACCGCCTAGCGAGGACTAGAAGAGCTTGGTTGTTATCAGCGTGCATCGGCGTCCATCCGCGGCCCAGATTAATGGCCGCTGATGGACGCCGATAACAACAATTAGACATTTGGCATCCCTGCCTAGCTGCCAACTATAACTTGCGGCTGAGCAGGCCGAGGACTGTCAGACCTGCCCCTAGCATTAGAAAGCTGGCTGGCTCTGGTGTTGCGCTGCCATTCACTGAACCGAACACTACATCCTTACCGCAAGGTGTCGTTGACTCGAAGCCGAAGCTGAAGTTGCCATTTAGAAAGTTGCGGAATGCCGCATCGGTATTCACTGTGACGACCGTGTCGAAGTGGTGCGCACCCAGGTTATGGGTAGTGACGGAGCCAGTTCCAATCTTCACGTCATGTCCAGTCACCTTGTACAGGCTGCCCTGTTGCATTCCGCTGTGGCCGCTCATCGCCAAGTCGTACCGCACGGAATTGTTGCTGAAGAAGATGTCGCCAAAGTTGCCGGAAAATCCACCACTGTGGTTGTAGTCTATCTGCACTGTCAACTGATTTGTGGTCGTATTGAAATTGCTAAAGACAAAACTGTGAATCTGAAATCCTGACGGATTCCCTCCGGAACCCAATGCACTTGTAAAGCTGGCTGGGAAAACTATAGCGAAAGCAGGAGCTACCAAGGTCATGGAAAGTGCGGCGAGGGAAAGTAAGTTTTTCATTGTTTTGTCCTGAACCAAGAATGCGGTTCAGGACTGCTAGGACGTATAGCTATGTAGTTTCAATTGAATCGGTACCTCTATTCCGTACTGTGACAGAACTTAAAAAGTACTCGACGGCTATTCCACGTCTTCAACTTACTGATAAGTAACTAGTTGCTACAAATGAGTACTGGTCGGGACATTTCACGTTAACCAGTGCGTGAGTTTGTTCACCAGAAATGCGCTGACAAAAGCCACCACCAACATGTAAGTAAATTGCACGATGGGCCACTTCCAGCCACCCGTTTCCCGCCGGACAATGGCGATGGTTGAAAAGCACTGCAACGCGAAGGCAAAGAATACCACCAATGCCAGTGCCCCGCCCAAATCTAAATCCTTCTGCAAAGCCGCCTGCAAGCCAGGGTTTTTCTCGGAAGGGTTTTCAATTGCGTAGATGGTGCCAAGCGTGCCCACAATCACTTCCCGCGCCGCCAACGACGTAAGCAGGCCGATCCCAATTTTCCAGTTGAAGCCCAGTGGCTTAATCACCGGTTCAATAAACTGACCCACTTTGCCGACAATGCTGTTCTCAATTTTCGGCGGGTTGCCATTTTCAAGAGGCAGGTTGGACAGGAACCAGATGGAAACCACCACGATAAGAATCACCGTTCCCGCGCGACGCACAAATATCCAGGAACGGTCCACCAGCCTCATGAACAGCGAGCGCCAACCGGGCATGCGATACGGGGGCATTTCCAGGATGAATGGCGTCCGTTCGCTTTTCAGGATGGAAGATTTCAGCATGCGCGCCGTCAGCAGTGCGGCAATAAATCCCAGTGCATACAGACCCAGTAGGGTCACGGCCCGCAGGCTTAAGAAGCGGCCCAGCACGGGTGTATCGGGGATGAACGCGGCAATAATCAGCGCATATACAGGCAGCCGGGCAGAGCAGGTCATGAACGGTGCTATCAAAATGGTCGCCAGCCGGTCACGCTTATTTTCAATGGTGCGCGCAGCCATAATAGCGGGCACTGCGCAAGCATAAGCGCTCAACAATGGGATGAACGATTTGCCCTGCAATCCGAAATAGCGCATGGTGCGATCGGCAATCAGGGCGGCACGGGCCAGATAACCGGAATCTTCTAAAATGCCAATGAACAGGAACAAGAAAAGAATCTGCGGCAGGAAGACCAGCACGCTACCTACGCCAGTCCAAATACCGTCAATCAATAGCGAGCGGACAAATCCAGCCGGTAGCAACGAGCCCAGGAAATTGCCAGCGATCCGCATGCCTTCCTTGAAGGCGTCCATAATGGGCGGTGCCACTAAAAACAGCGACTGAAAGACAACCAGGACCACAAAGAAAAATAAGATTGGACCTGCGATGGGGTGCAGCGCCACGGAATCAATCCGGCGGGTCCATAACGGAGGTGCCGGTGCTCGATATCCGGACAGCGAACTCATGCGCCCCGCCCATTGGCGTCGACCAGGCACGTCCTGCAGAATCGGCAGCTCTACGCGTTGCGCGAAATGCGCCGGTCGTGCGGTTGCGCCCGAAAGAAATTGCTTCACCTTCTCAATGCCCGCACCGGTTGACGCACTGACCAACGCTACTGGGCAATTGAGTTGACTTGCCAACATGGCGACTTCTAATTCCCCGCCGCGTCGTTCCAAATCGTCAGCCATATTCAGGACCACCAGCGTCGGCAAACCGAGACTCAGAATAGGCGAACCCAGCACCAGATGTCGATTCAGATTGGTGGAGTCAAGAATCAGCAGTACCGCGTCGGGCTTGCCGACTTCAGGATTCAGACCATGCAGAATGTCGTGGGTGACTAGTTCGTCTTCAGACCGCGGAGCCAAGCTATATACACCAGGGAGGTCCACAATGCGGACTTCCTTTTCGGTATCCAAAATTGCCCTACCAATGTGGTGTTCCACGGTGACGCCAGGGAAATTGGCCACCTTTTGACGCAGCCCGGTGAGTCGGTTAAAAAGGGTGGTTTTTCCCGAGTTCGGTGGGCCAACCAGCGCTACTGTGTAAAAGTCACCTGCATCTGACTTGCGAGTAGATGTTGCCGTACCGACCGGCGAATTGGGATGGCAATCGCTCATTTGACGGCCTGCAGGGGGAGTGGAAATAGCAACAGTTGAGCAGCAGTTTCAAGGCGCAAGGCGATCTCTGCACCATCTACTCGAAACACTCTGGGGTCTCCGCCTGGGGCTGATTTGGCGGCAGTTACTTCCATTCCGGGGAGAAAGCCCAGCTCCATAAGTCGGCAAGCCAGATCTTCGGGAAGGTTCAAATGATGAATGACGCCAGTCTGGCCTTCTTTAAGATCTCGCAATGAAAACACAGAGTCGTTATTGAAACTCAGTTGCATTCCTAAGGATCAGGATAGGCTTGCCGCGCCGGGCCTGTCAACAATATAGACGGGACCGGTGCGGCATAGGATTCAAACGGGGAAAATTAACCCTTGATCTTGTTCAGGAACTTTCCATCGGCACCTTTTTCACGATACGCTTCGTGGCAGGTTTTGCAAGTGCCGCCGACGGCTTTGAATGCAGCATCGGCCTTGGCGGAATCGTTCTTTTTGAGGGCCTTTACAATATTGCCAGCCTCCATGGAAGCCATTTTCGACCAACCGGCAGCATCGGCCTTGCCATGTTTAGCCCAATATTTTTCCATGGCCTTGAATTCAGCTTTTAGCTTGATGGCCTCAGTGCTGATCTTGGCGTTGTCCTTGTCGGTCATGGCCTTTTTGACGCCACCATTGGCAGCATAAGCGGCTTTCATGATTTCAGGGAAAGGCCTTTCAGCGGCCGGGGTGACAGCAACGGTGAGGACCACTGCCGATAGGAGGATTGCAAAACGATTCATAGCTTTCTTATTCATAGCGCTCCCAGGGAGACGCTCCTTGATCTGGATTTGTGGGCGGGGAAACCACTTTGAAACCATATCAGATTTTTCGTTTACCTGCGTGGGGGTGGGGGATTCGCTCTCTGTCCTGACGTTGTCCGTCATTCATGCTATGCTTGTCTTGTGTAGAAAGAAAGGAAAAGTTTCCATGGCTGCAACTCAGACTCGCGATCAAAAACTAGATCTTCGACTCACTGCTTCTTCAAAGCGAGTGTTACAAACCGCCGCACTTGCAACACGGCGATCGGTGAGCGAGTTTGTCCTTGAAAGCGCACTGGCGAGGGCCGAAGAGGTGCTTCCAGACCGTCAGCGCTTTACGCTGGATGCCGCACAATGGGCAGTATTTCAAGCTGCTCTGAATGCCCCCACTCGCAAACTCCCCCGTCTGAAAAAGTTACTGCAAGAACCAAGCGTCTTCGAACGTGGCATGAAGGAATAGTGCACCTCCCGCAAATAGAGAAGCTGCAGCGGAGTCATCCTGTGGACGGTTTTGATTGTGGCAAGGAACCACTAAACCGCTACCTCACTAAATACGCTTTCCAAAATCAGCAAGCAGGTGCTTCGACAACCTACGTGGCGTTGCTAGTAGAAGAAATAGTGGGCTTTTACACTTTGGTTGTAGGTCAGGTTGAATATGACGACGCACCGGAACGGCTTAGGAAGGGACTAGCGCGCCATCCAGTTCCGTTAATGCTGCTTGCTCGAATGGGCATTGCGACGGGTTGGCAAGGTAAAGGGCTCGGTTCGGGCCTGCTGAAAGATGCCTTGCTACGAACACTGGCAGCAGCGGACATCGCGGGGATTCGTGTATTTGCGGTCCATGCCAAGGATGACGCGGCCCGATCTTTCTACGAGCGGTTCGATTTTATGCAGTCTCCCAGCGATCCATACCACTTGTTTTTATTGCTGAAGGATGTGCGGGGACTGTTCCATAACATTTGACGCAAAATGGAGTATTAGATCAGGTTCGGATTGCCGATGGCCAAAGAATATATTGAAGAACGCAATGGAGGATACTACGTAGCTGGAACGCGTGTGTCCCTTGATTCCATTGTGCAGTGCTTCAACGATGGCATGTCCGCCGAAACACTATTAGGGGAATTCGACACTATAACGCTTGCCCAAGTTTACGGTGCGATTGCTCATTACCTGGAAAATGAGGATTCAATGGATGCATACAGGGTTCGACAACAGCAGCGCTTTGCTGCAACACGCCGTGCTGCTGAAAGGATCCCGCAAGGGCTGCGGAACCGTATTGAAGCTGCTCGGCGGGAACTGCACTCCACTCACGTGGAATGGTGAAGCAGTTTTTCATCCCAACTCAACACATCACAGCATATTCTCATCGAAGGATGAGCCTGAAGGTCGGCCTTTAGACCGGGCTCCTTTGTGTTTTCTTGTTTTGTTGTTTGGATTGGTAAAGGCACAACACAACCGCAGTCGAGGCGGTGGGAATGTGGGAATCGCGTCGAGC
>JANXSF010000045.1 GCA_025352795.1 Acidobacteriota bacterium | reverse complement strand
AATCCTCGCGAACTGGCGCAAGCGCCTGCGAACTGGATGCCTTGGAATTACCGCGAGAATCTTCTTCAGACGTCCGATATTGCCGCCTGAATGGCAAATTCATGTCGGTTACGCATGCTTGCCGCAACCTCACGTTGCACTCGTATTAGTTGCACTCGTAGCATTGGTGGGTCTCCTATCCACCACTCTCGTTAGAGTTGCCGGTCCAATAGCAATCGATTTTTCTAAAATCGATTCTGGTTCTAAAATTGATGAAGTAATAGCCTCGCAAGTGCGGAGTTTGAGTCAGGGCAGGGTCGTGTTCAATCCTCCTTCGGACATGACAACTGGGGTGTCCAGCTTGATTGAAGTTCGCATCGCCTCGACACTTTCTACTGACCTAGCGAAGGGTCTCAAGGGCAAAGGCAAGGCCCAAATGGAAAACATTCTAGTTGGCCCGCTCATGGTGGTGACGCTATCAGGGGAAGATGCTTTCGAAATTAAACCTTTGACGCCTAAAGACCAATTTGTCGCACAAGATGGATTTACAGAATGGTCTTACCACGTCCTGCCTCTCGAATCCGGAACGCATAGTCTTTATCTTTCTCTTGGCGTCCGGCTGGCCTCTGGAAACAATCAGGAGCAGAGGATGTATCCGCTGATGGACCGAGTGGTGAACGTTCGGGTGAATCTGCCCTATACTACAAGGCGCTTTCTCTCCAGAAATTGGCAATGGGTGGGGACGGCGTTGATTCTGCCATTGATTGCTCTATGGTGGAAAAGACGATCTGAGAATCAAAAGAAACGTGAGGAACCGAGAATATTACCCGCGAAAGACAGTGACCTTCCACATTCAAGACTTCGATAGTAAAAGCATCGGCGCGGTTTCAAAGCCGATGATGTGAAGCGTCTATGCAATCGTTGTCGTTGCACAAACGACCCTTTGGAGGACAGGAGAGGGGGGGTAGGATTTCGATGAAATATCTAGATTCCACAGTCGTGGAATAGACTATGTGTATGTCAACTGGGGTTTTCCGAAATGCTGCTGGAAGCAGTGAAGACGCTCAAGGCAAAGGAACCATGGACTCCGATGCCGCCTTCAAACATTGACCTCGGGGCTCTTGGGTGGCACAACTTTCAACAGCTGTGTCAGACAATCACTCGGGAAATTCTAGGTCAAACAGTTGAAGCCTTTCTCGATACTAACGATGGTGGTCGAGACGGAGCGTTCACAGGCGTCCCCAAGGAGCGGAAGATCTCAATGGAACATTCGTCATTCAGTGCAAATTCACCACAGCATCTGCGCTCACACCATCATCGTTGCATGACGAGCTGGATAAGGTCGAGCTCTTGGTCCAGAAAGGCATTTGTGACAACTACCTTCTAATGACCAATGCGGGTATAAGCGGACGAACGAGCCAAGCGCTTCACAGGAGCCTTACAGACAAGTTCAAGGAAAGTCCGGGGTAGGTCAACGCCCCCAGCGCATTCTGCGTCATTAAATCAAGCTCTTTTCAAGGCCGCCAATTGTCGTCAAGCCGCTCTGCCAGATCAATATCCTCGCCGGCATCGCATACCCGGCCCGCAGCGCCAGCGATTCCCGCGTAAAGCAATCCACCATCGTCAAGATCCGCAACACTCGTTTCGACCCCAGGCGCCAATCCGACACAAAGTCCATCGCCCAACATTCATTGGCTTTTTGCGGCTCCTGCTGCCCAACTGCCTCTCTTGCAAGCCACTTTCGCCTCCGCCTCGTTCTTACTTGCAAGTTCAGCTTCCGCATGATCCGTTGCACGTTACGGCGGCTTACCGGCTTGGCCAGCTTCTTCGCCAAAACATGCGTCAACCGGCGATGGCCGTAACGAGGATGCTTGAGCGCAACTTCCTTCACCTGCTCCCTCATCCGCTTGCCGCGCTCCCCCGCGCCTTTCGATTCGCAATGTGCTTCGCGGGATTCCCACGAGCTTGGCAGCGCGGCGCTCACTGATCTTTTCCCACTTACTACGGATCGTTTGCGCCGCTTCCCGCTTGGCTGCCCGGCAACAAGCGCCGTTCAAGGATTGGAAGATCGATTAGGTTAAGGGTGACAGTCGTTCCCATGACTTGGTTCAATATTCAAAGCAGTTATTGCGGGCCTTTTTTGCGCCAAGAGAGCCGAGCTGTGGCGACCGCAAAAGACCGCCGATTCCGGCCAACACTCGGCGGCAAGTCAACTTCGTGCCCATGGACATTACTGGTTTTCACGTTGTCGCGTCTCATCTAGCATCTTTTGTGCCCGCTTTCTGGCTGCGTCCGCAACACCACCTGGGATATATGCGCCAGCAGCGGTTGCTCGCGCCGACGGCGAAACCGTCACCGTGCTCCGCGTCCGCAATCGCCGCGAAGCCTAAAGGGATTAGCGGGGTTTGGCGGAACGAAGCTACCGGCTCAGGCTGTCCTCAACGCCTCCTGCCTCGAAATCCGTACCAAGTCCTCCGCCAGCCCCTGAGTAGTCCACCTGACCGCCCCATTTCTCTTGGATGGCCCTCGCGATCTTTAGTGCCAGCAAATAGGCTTCTTGACTGTAATTCATATGCACGCTTATGTATGACACCGGTGGGAAGCCTAAGTCGTTTTGCAACGTCCGAAACTCTTCGTTGTCGAAGCAGCCGTTGTTCAGACTTGCATCGATTTCAAGATAAGCCTCATTGGGGTGACTCCCGAACCGAAGAGTACTATCGCCGATTGATATCCCGCCAAGAGCGGAGCCAAACTGAGCCAGTTCGCTGTGGTCAACCACCGAGGGACTGAATATGCCGAGGTTCTTCATTGGCTGACAATCCTCTTCAACTCGTCGAGAGACTGAGCGACCTTAATCCCCTGCTTCGAAGCCTCACGAACAAATCCTCTACTCAAATTCTCTCCATAGATCACGACCTCTTTTCCGGTGTCCTTCATCTGGCCTAACGCTTGTGCGATCTTGCCTCTGCCTCCGCCAGTCGTCACTTCAACGACAAACTCTGTGACTTTCCCGCAATAGCATCGATCTGCCTACCGGCTACCGTCGAGTCGAAGCTCTTCAGTAGGCCATTGTCAAGAAGAAACTTTCCGACAGCTCCTTCTGCTCTCTTAGCTGCATCCGAAGATCCAAGAGCACCTAAAACTCCTCGTTCTAATTGATTGGATAATGATCCCGGAGCTGCTCCGGCCATCCCCTCAAGGGCAGCGGCTGCAGTCTGCTGCACCTCGTTTGGATGTCCAAGCGCCCATCCTAGCAGTGCCGTACCTGCCGCTCTTAAGAACGAAACCGCCCCGCCAGCTTCCGGCGCAATTGCAGCGCCAGCTATTACGCTTGCAGTAAGAACGGGGTGGTCCGCAGCGAACGCCATATGCCTTTGGATCGACTTCATTTCTGCGGCGTTGAAGGTCTGTTGGGCATCACGTCCATTCGGGTCGAAGTACTTTAGCGGATTGTTACGAACGTAACCATACAAGTTCCAGCTTTGCGGTTCTTCCAAATGCTGATCTGCAAACGGCGCATCCGGCGAAGTCCATCTACCCTGCGCACTACTCAGATACCGCGCCCCGAAGTAATCCAGCCCCGTCTCCGCATCCCGTTCCTTGCCGGTAAACTCCGCTGTCATTTTGTTTCAGATGACCCCTGTGAGCTATTCAAGGGCACAGGTCCAGACGACTTGGGGTATGGCCAAACCATCGGGACGATTATCAGCGCAAAGAGCATGGCGACCGAGAACATTCCCAACCCGGAAACAAGCTGGCTGCGGTGTCCCATTACGAGAATCAAAGTCACCGATACTAAAACTCCGACAATGGAGACGGTCAAGGCCAAGAGCACCAACGGACCTGACTCGAACCCGTTTCCACTATGGGCGAATGCACTAGTAGCGAAACCAATAAGTAGGCCCAAGAGTCCGGTCAAAATGGTCGCCTTTGTCATTGCGAGACTCATTTGAGAGGCACCGGCGGCTTCTGGAGACCCTCGATTTTGTTCTCTGGAATTTCCTTTACCGTCTGCACGCCGCCGTTTTGACCATAACCATAGATGCCCCAAGATGGGAACGTCGTAGCTGAAGAGCCTTGGTTTAGAAGAGTGACGTTACCGTCCTTAGAGATGTTGAAATTGAAGTTGCCTTCAAGGACCCCTTTAGGTGCGCCTGGGATGCCTGCTTCTCCGTTTCTACCCCATAGCGATACGTGCAGCGAGACCGATCCGTCCTGGTTCCCCTTCGATTCAACCTTTGCAGCCGTGTCGCCTTGAAGACCCATGCCCTTTACCACGACGCCGCTACGAGCGCTTTCAACATTCTGTGAGGTCACGTTACCTTTACCGTCAACGGTCAGCTTGATCCGTGATCGAGCAGTTTGGCTGGCATCGGTTCCGGAAAATGTTCGCCCATCGCCTCGCCCAACGAGCTTGAACCAACTCTTTGCGATGAATGCCTCGATGCATATGCCCGTCTCGCCCTCTTTCTGTCCGGATGGCTTTGAGCACCTACCGGTCGGATCAATGAACTTCAAAGGATTGTTTAGACCGTAGGCGTATTTGTTCCAGACCTGAGGATTCGAGATGTATCTGTCACGAAGCTGATTCTGCTCTTCCTCATCTCTCGTATGCGAAGCTGCTGCGAACTGAAAGACGTAAGGGTCCGCACTCGTAAACCTCCCCTGTGCCGCCGACATATACCGAGCCCCGAAGTAATCGAGGCCGGTTTCCGCATCCCGTTCTTTGCCGG
>JANXSF010000042.1 GCA_025352795.1 Acidobacteriota bacterium | reverse complement strand
CTTTTTCAGGGCCACCAATCGGTCTCGATCGGTTTGCGTCATCAGTAGCGTTCCTTGGATTTCCAATCTCCAGGATCAATCCAGTCAATAGGACATTTCTACTTTGCTCAAATAGGACATTCTCATATTGCCACGACAAACGGAAAGATAACGTTTGACATTGGATAATAGTTCCTGTTTAACTATGAGTGTCCATGGCTGACCTGCGTACACAAGCTCTCGACGACTTCAGACGACGCTGTAAGGACCAGGGCCTTGCCTTCACTTTCCAGCGGCAAGTGATCTACGAAGCCGTCGTCGATTCGCGTGAGCATCCCACTCCAGAATTGATTTACGAGCAGGTTAGGCAGCGCATTCCATCCATTTCCCTAGGCACCATTTACAAGAACGTTAAGACGTTTCTGGATTCCGGTGTGCTCAAGGAAGTCACCCTCCATCATGGTTCGTTGCGCCTTGAATCCAACATGACCCCGCACCATCACGTGGTCTGTGCTTCGTGCAAGGCAATCTTCGATATTAAGGAAACAGCAGTGGAATCGGTTCGTCTGCCAACCAGCGAGTTGCCCGCAGGCTTTGCTATCCAGCAATGCCGAGTGGAGTTTGTTGGAGTGTGTAAGAGCTGCCAAACGGCACGCCGGAAAAAGTCGAAGGCAGCTAAGGAATGCTCGACATAATTTTTAAGTAATTCTAGAGAGGATAAACATATGGAGAATCAATTCAAAACCGCAGTGGGGGAGCCAGCCCCCAATCAGCAGGATCATAGCCCGGTAGCGGAAGCCAAGTGCCCGGTCGCGCACGGCGGCCTTAGGCACACGTCGGCTGGAGGCACGGTCAACGCGAACTGGTGGCCCAATCAGTTGAACCTGAAAATCCTGCACCAGGGTGCCCCACTGTCCAATCCTTTGGACAAGGAATTCAATTATGCTGAGGAATTCAAGAGCCTTGACCTGCATTCCGTGGTCAAGGATCTGCATACCCTGATGACCACATCGCAAAGTTGGTGGCCTGCAGATTATGGCCATTATGGGCCGCTATTCATCCGCATGGCCTGGCATAGCGCCGGCACGTATCGCATAGCCGATGGCCGTGGTGGCGCGGGTTCTGGAGCTCAGCGATTTGCGCCGCTCAACAGTTGGCCAGACAATGTGAGCCTGGATAAAGCACGCCGATTGCTGTGGCCGATTAAGCAAAAGTACGGCCGGAAAATCTCATGGGCTGACCTGTTTATTCTCAGTGGTAACGTGGCTCTGGAATCGATGGGATTTAAGACCGCGGGTTTCGCCGGTGGGCGCGAAGACATATGGGAGCCGGAAGAAGACATTTACTGGGGACCTGAGGGCAAGTGGCTGGCCGATGAGCGCTATAGCGGCGACCGTGACCTGGCCAATCCTCTGGCTGCTGTTCAGATGGGTCTGATCTACGTGAATCCTGAAGGGCCCAACTCCAGACCTGATCCGCTTGCTTCGGCCAGGGACATCCGCGAAACCTTCGCCCGTATGGCGATGAATGATGAAGAGACAGTGGCCCTGATCGCCGGCGGACATACGTTCGGCAAAGCCCATGGCGCTGCCGATGCGAATAAATATTGCAGTTCTGAACCGGAAGGTGCGGGCATTGAAGAGCAAGGCTTCGGTTGGACCAACAGCTTTGGCAGCGGCAAGGGCGTCCACGCAATCACCAGCGGACTGGAAGGCGCATGGACCACCAACCCGGTGAAGTGGGATAACAATTATTTCGACAATCTACTTGGCTATGAATGGGAGCTTACCAAGAGTCCCGCTGGTGCGCATCAATGGACGCCAAAAGATAGCGCGGCTGCGGGTACCGTACCGGATGCCCACGATCCGTCGAAGCGGCATGCTCCAATGATGTTCACGACGGACATCGCTCTGAAAGTAGACCCGAACTACGCGCCGATTTCCAAGCGTTTCCACCAGAGCCCGGATGCATTTGCCGAGGCGTTTGGCAAGGCTTGGTACAAGTTGACGCATCGCGATATGGGTCCCATTTCGCGGTATCTGGGTCCGCTGGTTCCTTCTGAGACACTGCTGTGGCAAGACCCGATTCCTGCTGTGGATCATGCACTGATCGGCGAACAGGACATTGCTGCATTGAAGGGCAAAATCCTGGCATCGGGGCTTTCGGTATCCCAATTGGTGACGACAGCTTGGGCATCGGCAGCAACGTTCCGTGGCAGCGATAAGCGCGGCGGAGCTAACGGGGCACGCATTCGTCTGGCACCGCAAAAAGATTGGGAAGTTAATCAGCCTGCCGAATTGGCGAAGACACTTCAAACACTGGAGGCGATCCAGAAGGATTTCAATTCCGGCGGGAAGAAGGTTTCGCTTGCTGACTTGATCGTTCTGGGCGGATGCGCAGCGGTTGAGGCGGCTGCTAAAAAGGCTGGACACGATGTGAAGGTTCCCTTCTCGGCGGGACGTATGGATGCGTCGCAGGATCAGACCGATGTGCATTCGTTCGCCGTGCTGGAGCCGGTGGCGGATGGGTTCCTAAACTATCACAAGAAAGAACACCAGGGAGCGGCGGCTGAACTGCTGCTGGATCGGGCGTGCCTGATGACGCTGACTGCGCCAGAGATGACGGTTCTGATTGGTGGCATGCGGGCATTGAATGCAAACTTCGGGCAGTCCCAACACGGTGTTTTCACTCAGCAACCGGGGACGTTGACGAATGATTTCTTCGTCAATTTGCTGGACATGAATACGAAGTGGCAGAAGTCGGCTACATCGGAAGGGGTGCTGGAAGGACGAGATCGTGCGACGGACGAAATCAAGTGGACGGGCACGGTGGTTGATCTGGTGTTCGGTTCGAACTCCCAACTTCGAGCGCTGGCCGAAGTCTATGCATGTGACGACGCGAAGGCTGCGTTCGTGAAGGACTTCGCGGCAGCATGGGGGAAGGTGATGAACCTGGATCGGTACGATCTTGGCTGAGTTTGGGTAGATGATTTGTCCGCAGATGACGCAGATAAGCGCAGATAACACCAAACGACTCTTGGTTTAATCTGCGTGCGTCTATGTCATCTGTGGCCCAAACGTTAGGGTTATGTCGCCGCGCGGATGTCCCGCTTTTGTAAAATACGGGTATGAGGTAGCGCATTTACTTACAACCAGATGAAGACTGAGTGTTTGTAGCTACCTGTCCAACACTGCCGGGCTGTGTTTCCCAGGGTAGAACGCGCGCCGAAGCGACCGAAAATATTCGTGAGGCAATCGAAGGTTATCTCAAGAGCTTGAAGAAGCATGGCGACCCAGTGCCTCCGAGCATTTTTGAAGATGTCATTGAGGTTACTGGATGAAGTTGCCGATAGTTCTGGCATGATTCTACTGCACGCCGACCCACCGCACAGACGACTCTCCGTCCTCAACCATAATGAAAGAATCTGGATCGGTACGACCTTAGCTGAAAAATTTATCCGCAGATGACGCAGATGACGCAGATAAGCGCAGATAACACCAAACAACTAACGATTGCGTTTGGTTTTATCTGCGAGATCTGCGAGATCTGCGTCATCTGCGGACATTCTCTATCCCGTCTACTTTTCGGTAGATCCTCCGAAGACTCAAATTCACACCCAGTTCATCCAGACGGCAAACACCATCCGCGACTACTGCCTCGCGGTAGCGCCACTCGCCATCGTTGCCACGGGTGAACCATTCCACGCGCATCTCTCCTTGCGACACCAGCACGTATTCCCGTAAACTTCCGATCCGCCGGTATTGGGCAAACTTGCCGGCCCGATCCCAACGCTCGGTGGATTCCGACAAGACCTCCACAACAACGGAAGGGTTGGTGATCATGTCGCGGCATCCATCGGCGTAGGTCGGCTTGTCGCAAATCACCATGAGATCGGTGACGATGCAGGATCCATCTTCCAGAACTTCTGCTAGTTCTCTTCCAAAATTAAGCCCAAGTTGCCGCGTGGGCCAGCAATCCGCCGGACATCGCAAAAACTTCGCTGTTGACATATTCACTGCGGAACTCCGCAGCCCGTTCACTTTCTAAATACTCCGCAACGGTGACGAAAGGGACACGATTTGCAGACATAACCCTATCCTACGACCAACCTCGAGAGTTTCAAAGTCGCCTGCTTGGGCAATTATCCGCAGATGACGCAGATAACACCAAGCATCTAACAATTGTGTTTGGTTTTATCTGCGTGCATCTGCGTCATCTGCGGACGTCTTAGAACCACCATCCGCCTACCCCCTTGCATTGCAAAGACCCCTGTTGTAGACTCCGCTGGATTGAACCTTGGAGGTCATCTTACTCATGAAAAAACTATTGTGGCTTGTGTCTTTAAACACATCCTATTTTGTCTTGACTTCAGTTACAGCACTAGGACAACAGGCTGATGTTGAATTGCAAATCAAGATAAATAAGGGATTCGTACTGGCCCCCGTTCCGTTAAACTTAGTGGGCAGGGATTCCAATCTTGTAGGGTATGGCAGTTACATTGTAAACGCCGTGGGCGAATGCAACGGTTGCCACTCCGCAGGGAACCCAACTGCTTTTGCGCCGGGTGGAAATCCGTACTTTGGTAAGTTCGCCCGAACCAATCCCGCAACCTACTTAGGCGGAGGAAATGACTTCGGTGCTTTTCCAGATCCAGCCGGACCTTTTCCGCATATCGTCTCACGTAATCTAACGCCCGATAAAACGGGGCGACCGGTGGGTGGTGACACGTTGCAAGACTTCATGCAAACCATGCGAACCGGTCTGGACCCTGACAAATTGCACCCGCCGTGCGTTGGAAAACCAGATGGCAAATGCATTCCGGCTCCGTTCAACGGCACTCTTCTGATGGTCATGCCCTGGCCAGCGTACGCTAACATGACCGATCGTGATTTGCAGGCAATCTATGAGTATTTGAGCGCAATTCCCTGTTTAGAGGACAATCCTGTGACAACCCCAAATCGTTGTGGACCCGTTGCGCCACCCGTTACTGGCGTCGTCACTGCGGCAGTCGCCGGACCGAAAGGCCTCACCGTGCAATCGCGGCAATTCCAGATGGATGGAACGAAGTCTATCAGTGGGCCCGGAGGTGCATTGACCTACCTATGGACGATTCCTTACGGCAGCCCCTCGGCATCCATCTTGGGTGCAACAACCGCTACGCCGACAGTTCAACTTGGGCAGCGCGGCACGTACACGTTCCAACTCACCGTGACTGATTCAAAGGGTGTGTCGGCAACAGATACTGTCTCGGTGAATTTCCAGGGAAACTGAGACGTGTTCTTTGAAAGTCAATTGGAACCGCGCTGGAACGTGCAAGCGCGGTTCCGATTTTCATACCAGTTTGACGCCTTACACAACCGCTAGAACCCCACTAAAGTTTAGAGTATACTTGTCAAGCAGGAGCCTTTTCGATGAGAGACGAATTTTCAACACCAGTCACGGAAGAAGAAGAAATCGACCATATGTTGCACCTCTATGTGGACGGCGGATTGAGCCGTCGGCAGATGTGGGGACGGCTTACAAAAATGGTCGGCGGAAGCGCTGCTGCGATGGCCGTTCTTGAGACTCACGGACTGGCCCAGGTAACCACAGGCGTTTGCCCGGCTGGCATCCGCGTGGAGGAAAACGATCCTGCGATTGTCTGGCAAGACGTTACCTATGCGGGCGAAAAGAGCCCCCTATTCGGACTCTTGGCACGGCCTGCAAACCAGGTTGGACTTCTACCGGCAGTGGTTGTTATTCACGAAAACGCCGGCTTAACTGATCACATTCGTGACGTGACTCGTCGCGCGGCGAAGGCCGGATACATTGCTTTGGGGATCGACCTGCTTTCCCGTCAAGGCGGAACCAAGATCTTCCCCGACGCCACCACCCGGGGGGCGGCTTATGGGCGCACGACGGTGGGTGAACGATTCAACGACATCGCGCTTTCTATTGAATACATGCAGACAGTGCCGAATGTCGTCTGGGATCGCATTGGGGCGGTGGGCTTCTGTGCGGGTGGCGGCAATCTGATTCACGGCGTGATCAATGGCATGAACCTTCAGGCTGCGGTTCCGTTTTATGGAGCGTTGCCAAATGCAGTGTTACCTCCGCCAGAACGGACGGTCACGCCGACTCTGGCCATCTATTCGGATACGGACCGAAACCAAGCGGTCAGGATCGGTGAATTAAGCAATCATCTGGTGAATGCCCGGGTGACGTTCGGTGTCCAGGTTTATAAGGGCACTGGCCATGGATTTCATAACGACACGGGTGCAGCGTATAATCCCCAAGCCGCTTGTGATGCATGGGCGAAGACGTTAGACTTTTTCAATACCCACTTACGTGCACCACGGACTTAGCTGACTGCACGACATCCAAATCTCTTACGAGCGGCCAGTGAAGGAATGCTTGTTGATCTACAATAGGAGCATAAGCCATGTCAATGACCGTGCATGTGATTCCGAGAGATGGGCGGTGAAGCGCGAAGGCGGCAAACCGGCTCGCGTGTTCTCAACCCAACGAGAGGCAATCAAAAGCGCCAGAGTCATAGCAAGAGAGGGAATCTCTGGCCAACTTGTGGTTCATGGACGTAATGGGCAGATTAGGGAATATAACGCATATGGCATACCGCCTATCCAAGACCCGCCCGGCAAAAAATCCGCAAAGATCGAGAAGGCAGTTGGAAAAATCACTCGTGACCGGCTAGACGCGGACCCACTGCCATTTCGTGGTTAATCCCAAAAATCACGTTTTCGTGAATTGTCCCTTCGACAAAGGGTATAAGCCTATTTTCGACGCGATAATGTTTGCGGTCACCGATCTGGGCTTCTTTGCACGCTCCGCGCGGGAAGAAGATGACGGTGGAGATGTCCGGCTCGCGAAGATTCAACGCATCATCGAACAGTGCAAGTACGGAATCCACGACATATCTGCCGTCAAGCTCGACAGGAAGCATAAGCTCCCGCGGTTCAACATGCCCTTGGAACTCGGTTATTTCTGGGATGCCAGCGATACGGAAATAATCTTCAGCGTAAAAAAGCTTCGCTGATTTTCGATGCTGATCCATACCGCTATCAAATCTTCATCTCGGACATCGCTGGACAGGACATCCACTCGCACGGTAATGACGTGAAGACTGCCATAGGAGAGCTCCGAAAATGGCTTTCCACCAAGCGCACTAATCTGCCAGGCGGCACAGACATCTTCGAGCGATACAAGCGGTTTCAGGCAGTCTACCCCGCACTGTTTGAGGATGCGAAGCTGGAACCGGACGAGGTCACCTTCACAGACCTCCGCCAGATGATGGCGGGTTGGCTGAAGCAGAACCGTTAGAAAACCTTTGGGGTTCTCGTCACTATGCACTATGAAAGATGCCTGATGAATGGCACGTCGGTTGTATCAATGGTCAGACGCCGAAGTCGGATGTTGCTTGTTTCCCACGCCGACAGGGATGGCAGTTTGAGAATTAACAGCGCCCGCACACTTACCAGAAAGGAGAAGAAGTCTATGAATAAGCGCGCGAAAAACACAATTGACGTACTTCGTCCGGAATACGATATGACTGCGTTACTCAAAGGCGGCATCAAGGGCAAGTATGCCGAAAGGTTCGAGGCTGGAACTAATCTGGTGTTGATAGAACCAGAAATTCACAGCGAGTTCAAGACCGATAAAGAAGTGAATGACGCACTGCGGTTGGTCATTGAGATGCGGAAAATTGTGGAAGAGTAGGCCCGCGGGCCGGTAGAATTTGCGCTCCTCGTGTTTACTGCGCCGGGACGATGCCGGTCGGATTGGTCAAGAAACTGGCAATCCAAGCTTGTCGAAAAATGCGCGGTTACGCTCACGAGCCGCGTTAAGTAATTTGTCAAAGGAAATAACCTCGATATAGGCCTCGAAATTTGGGTTGTATCCAAAATAACCGAGATGATCGCTTGTGGTCTTTAAGCCAAGCAGCTTGCACCGTTTTTCAATTGTCGTCGTACGGTCGCAAATAACGTAGCAAAAACCGGGTATTTTTTCAGACTTTGGAATCGGCCGACCAGACGCCGTTCTAGCTCCACCGTTTCGGATGCGTTCCAAGTATCCAAGCGCCTGCTCTACTGGGTCTTTTTCCTCGCCTGCCTTCGCATCGTTCCGCATCGGACGTTTAATTTCAACTACGACTATAGATGCTAACGGGAGAGTTTGGCCTTCAGATACCAATATTGGTTCGTCGAACACATTTAATGCACATAAATCCGGTTCCTTCGTTTCTTGGGTTTGGACAATCGGCATTGAGGAGAGTGTCTTGTCCGAGGCGAGAAAATTGTGAAACGCGAGCCGCTCATCAATCAACCAAAGGTTGCAACTATCTGAGTGAATCTCATTGGAGGTCTTTCGCATGGGCATTATGAGCTCATGAATCAGGTCTTCTCTGGCGTAACTCCCATCTGGGCCCATCTGTATTGCTTTCTGCAAAATGTCTAAGATAACTTTCCTGTGGAATACGTAGTTCGCAAGGTCAGATTTCTTTATATCGTCAACCTTAGCCAAGTAGTCAGCAAGCCGCTTTCGATACTGATCGGGCGACTCGCCAATGCCGAAGTTCATTATTTCCTGACCCTCTAAAAGCAGGCTGCTCTCCAGCTCTGAATACTCCTTGTGTAGAATCAGTTCGAGTTCTTTATCTGTGATGTTCGGGTCTATGCTTAGCTTGCGTTCTTGGATTCGAGCAAGGATCGGTCGATAACGCGGCGCGCTCTTCGACGCAAAAGACTCTATCCTCTCGTAACTGGCTTTCTGATTATCCTTGAGGTAATCCTTCAGATGTGAACCAACAGACTCCAGTACAGCTTTCCTAATTTCGCCTAAGCTGAGTTGGGTCTCACTAAAGAGACCATCGTTCATTTCTTTTTTAATGTCAAAGGCGAAGCGTTCTGGACGGACGTGTAGGTCCAAAAACGTGGAGGTCACGTAGCAGGCATACACAAAATCCCCTGCTTCATCCTGAATACGCCCGTACAGGCCAGGTACCTTACAAGCAATCGTCTCCTCCTCAACTAAACGGCCCGCTGCGCACCACGCTATGGAGTGCTTCCTAGCTGAACCCGCCTTTAATCTTATGTGGGTAAGCTCGAAGAGTTGCCCCTTGATGGAAAGGTTCTCTTTCTCAGCGGAAGAAACCATGTATGCCTCATACTCGTCGTCCAGGCTGATGCGATCGCCATTGTCAATGATATTGATTGAGGGCGCACCACCCTCGCGGACAAAGTACCAGAGGCAATGCTCAAACAGAGTGTTGGCGATGGTTTTGGCCGTTTTCGGTGAAGCATCTTGATACTGCTTATTGAATCCGTCCAAGTGCACACATGTTCTGGGTTCGTCACCCGGCCCGGCTTGATTCATCTTGACGTCATCTACCCCGCGGGCCGCGGTAAACAAAAAGGATCGTATCTTCGCATTGCCTGTAGTATCTACAAAAGTGCTGTTGATAATTATCCTTTCAAACGTTTTTAACCAGAGCAAGCGTCCTACCCCACGGCATCCCAAGTGGGCCTTATAGACACCGTCTAGCGTTTCGAAGGATTCCATGTTTGCATCGTTGAACCCCACCCCATTGTCGATCACCTTGAACCCGACTATGCTCTCAGCTCGTTTAGATTTGCCATCTTCGGGCTGAATGCCATCTGTGGGATCCTAATTATCTCGATGTCGATCTTGCCGAACTTTTCCGCCGAGTTCCGCATGGAAATAGCATGAATCGAGTTGACTACGGCTTCGAACAGACTGAACAATCCGTGGCTCAATGGCAACGGTGTGTTCCGTAGTCTTCCTTGCAGGTTGGTATTCATGCTCATGAGTCGTTCCTTGATTCTCGCCGATTCGGGAGCGATGTCTTGTTGATGCCCGAGAACTTTTGCCGCCTCGATTGTTCGCACACTAATTAGAGACGCTCATTCTTTGAGGAATGTCAGATTCTTGAACTTATCCGCGATGTTGGCATATCGGACAAGTGGCCCCAGCAAACAGTGTTCTGGGAAACCCATTCCCTTTGTAAAGACTCTACTTCCGAAAATACCCCGGCGAGTCAGGCCACACTTGTTGCCCACCCCACCAATCCAATCCCACCCCACCCACACTGCGCTAAAATGAAAGTTCCGAATGATCCAAATTCAATCAGAAGCGTGGCAGGCCATAGTGTCCCATGCCCAAGCCATTTACCCGAACGAATGCTGCGGGGCCATGCTTGGCACCATTGATGGCGACGTGAAGACTGTCAAAGTGGGCCTTGCCATTGAAAACGCATTTACCGGAGTCCAGCATGAACGCTACGAATTGCGTCCTGAAGATCTGCTCAAGGCTGATCGGGAAGCTCGAAGTCGGGGCATGGACCTCATCGGCATTTTCCATTCTCACCCTGACTGCGATGCTTACTTTTCGGAAACTGATTTGAAAAATTCTTGTCCCTGGTATTCTTTCGTTGTACTCTCCATTTACAAGGGCCAGTTCCACCATGCGAATTCATTCCTGCCCAATGCTGAGCAAACCGAAGCTCCCAAAGAAGAGCTGAAATATTAGAAGAGCTGAAGTATTGATTTTATGACTAAGATTCTTATCCCCACACCCTTGCGTCAATTCGTTGACAAAAAAGACACCGTTGAAGTGACCGGTTCCACTGTCGGCGAGGCGCTTAATGCCCTTACTGCGGCCCACTCGGAATTGAAAAAACACCTTTATAACGATGAAGGAAAGCTGCGCAGCTTCGTCAACATCTACTTGAACGATGAAGATATCCGCTACATCAAGAAAGAGGCCACACCGCTTGCCGATGGCGACACCATTTCCATTGTCCCGAGCATTGCCGGAGGCCGTTAGATGCAAAAGCAGCTTCTCCCTGAAGAGATTCAGCGCTATAGCCGCCACTTGATCCTGCCTGAAGTGGGTATGGAAGGCCAGGTGAAGCTGAAGAATTCCAGCGTTCTGCTGGTGGGCACTGGCGGACTGGGCGCGCCCCTTGGACTCTATCTGGCTGCGGCTGGTATTGGCAAAATCGGGCTGGTGGATTTCGATGTTGTCGATTTCTCTAACCTGCAACGCCAGATCATTCATGGCACCAAAGATGTCGGTCGCAAGAAGCTGGATTCAGCCGCGGAATCCATGCTGGATATTAATCCGTATCTGGAAATCGTGAAGTACGATACGGCGCTGACCAGCGAGAATGCCATGGACATTCTCAAAGGCTATGATGTTGTGGCCGACGGGACCGATAATTTCCCGACGCGCTACCTTGTAAACGATGCCTGTGTGCTGTTGGGCATACCGAACGCTTACGGATCTATTTTCCGCTTCGAAGGGCAGGCCAGTGTGTTCGGCTATGAAGATGGGCCCTGCTACCGCTGCCTGTATCCGGAACCACCTCCCCCTGGTTTGGTGCCGAGTTGTGCGGAAGGTGGAGTGCTGGGAATTCTGCCGGGAATCATCGGCGTAATTCAAGCCACGGAAGTGGTGAAACTGCTGTTGGGGAAGGGAACAACGCTCAAAGGCCGACTGCTTTTATACGACGCGTTGCACATGAAGTTCCGCGAGTTGAAGTTGCGGCGGAATCCGGAATGTCCCATTTGCGGCGACCATCGCACCATTACCAAGCTGATTGATTATCAACAATTCTGTGGCATTCCACAGGAAGCCCCGAAGCCGACTGCCGAGGAAACCAAGATGACCGACGTATCTCCCAAAGAAGTGAAAGAACGCATGGACCGGGGTGATAATTTCATTCTGATTGACGTGCGGGAACCCAATGAATACCAGATCTGCAACATCCCAACCGCAAAGTTGATTCCGTTAGGTGACCTGCCCAAGCGGTTGAGTGAACTGGATCCGACCGCCGATTACGTGATGCATTGCAAAGGCGGTACGCGTAGCGCCAAAGCTTGCGTCATGCTGCGCGAAGCCGGGTTTAAGAATGTCAAGAATATGACCGGTGGCATTGGGCTATGGAGCGATCAGGTAGATCCAACTGTGCCGAAGTACTAAAAGTTAAACTTAATTCAGAATGCCAGTTTCTGTAAAAGTATTCCCTGTTGGGGACCTTTAATTTCGTGCCAAGCAACTGTAAAATTGCGGTAAGCTACGATTAGAAGAGTCCCCCTCAGGTTTTATGCCCATTCCTGAAAAAAAATGTCCCTAGTTTTGAATTGTGATTGACAGGGTTAATTCATTTTTACGATATGCCATGTAGAATTCGGTTTATGATGGAGTTGAGCTGATGCTAGAAGCCTTTGGACTAAGTGACGCCGGTTGCGTACGCGAAAATAACGAGGACTGTTTCCTTATTGCCGAATCGTCTAAGCTGTTCCTGGTGGCCGATGGCATGGGTGGGGCGCAGGCTGGAGAACAAGCTTCGCAATTGGCTGCAACCACAGTAGAATCCGTCATATCCAGAATTTCTCAGGCTGCCGAATCTGTTCTTACCGATGCGTTTGAGCAGGCCAATCGCGAAGTGCTGAACGCATCGCGCAGTGATTTTCGTCTGGAAGGTATGGGCACAACCTTGGTAGCGTTGTTGGGAAACGGGACGAAAGCGTATGTTGCCAGTGTCGGTGATTCCAGAGCATATTTGTATCATAAAGGCTCATTACGGGCGATAACTGAAGATCAAACGTGGGTTAACGAAATTGGACGTCGCTTGGGCCTGGAAGAGGAGCAGTTAAAACGCCACCCCATGCGTCATGTTCTAACCATGGCCATTGGCGTCAGTGAGCCGGTAAGGATCCATTCTTCCACCATTGAACTGGAACAGGGTATGTTGTTCCTTTTGTGTAGCGATGGCTTGCATGGCGTGATCTCCGATCAGGAAATTGAAAATATTTTGAAATCCGGTGGAGAATTAAGTCAGCAAGCAGCGACTCTTATAGAGAAGGCTAAACAAGCTGGCGGACCGGACAACATAACTACCGTTCTTCTGCGCGTCGCCTAAAACTTTTTTTATGACAGCCCTCTTGTGGAGGGCCGCCGCTGCCGTGTTCACGTGCAGTGCGTTGGCGTTTTCGGCGTCCGCCGAATTTGACCCCTCAGAAAATTACTCACCCTCAGCGGTGGCCATCCTCCAAATTAGAATCCTGGAAGGGGAGGGCGGTGTTCATGCCGCCGCAACTCGCGCGATTCGACCTTTAGTGGTGCAAATTACTGACGAAATCGGCAAGCCTGTGGAAGGTGTGGCGGTTAGTTTCCGCCTACCAGAACAGGGCGCTACCGGCAATTTTGGAAATGGTTTGCGATCAGAATTGGTCATCAGCAATGCCGATGGGCGGGCGGTGGTGTGGGGCGTTGAGTGGAGCAAGATTGCCGGGCCCGTGGAAATGCGAATTACTGCGGTCAAGGGCGAGGCGCGGGCGGGCACGGTGACGCCGCTTTACGTTAGGGAAGCGGGTGGATCGCAGGAGGCGCGCAAGGCTCAGGCAGATTCCAGTCGTGAAGCAGCGGCGGTCAGTCCCAGATCCAGAATCAAGTGGTTGACCCTTACCGCGCTCATCGCTGGTGCGGCTGCGGGTGGGGTGGTTGCGGCCACTGGGCTGAGTCGATCCCCAAATGCAGTGGCGGTGGTTGGGCAAGCGACGTTGAGCGCATCGCCAGTAACACAACCGGGCTTTTCGTCTGGAGGCTTTTCCTTGGGAGCCCCTGTGTTGATTGTGGGGAAACCATGATGGCGAAACTTCGCACCACAATCATCACTTGGATCCTGGCAGTAACCTCCATTTGTTCCGCACAGAGTTCCCTCACAATGCCATGCCTCGGCAAATTAGTAGATCCCGCTGGATCCTTGCGTGACCTGTGCGGTGTCAGCGGGAGCTTGCTGCTTTCTGAACCTGCAACCGGTTCGGAAGCAGTCATTAGTGCCGGATTTTCCCGACGTGCTGGATTCATAAAAACTGCCCGATCCTTAAAGATTTTTGAAGGCACGGTGAGTTGGGAAATTCCCGCAATCGCCGGGGCAGCCTTATTTGCCTTTCAATCAAATGGCACTCCGGCGTTTGCCTATCTGGTGGAAAGCGGTGAACTGCTGCAGTGGAACGGTCAGGCACTGCTGCCAATTCCCATCCAAATTGAGGGACAGGTGGTGTCCATTGGAGTTGGGGCAGATAACGGCTGGTTGGCGATTGTTCGTCGTCAGGATGCACTGGTAGTTGTCAGTGCGAGCAACGTTTCGGCAGCGGCTGAAGGGACGTTTCTGATAAGTGGCGGCAGAATTCTTCGTTATTCCAATGGGGCTCTTGGTCTGGGCGACTTGTCCTTTCCCTTCGACACGCCCCCTTCAATAGTGCAATGGATCAATGAGGAATGGATTCATCTGGGCAACTCGGTTTTACGAATTACTCCTGGCAAAGAAGGATTATTTTTGTTATCGGAGGGAAAGTAGATTGCGAACAATTCTTCTGATTCTGCTGCTTGCCGTTCCTCTGAGAGCGCAACTGCAGGTGTTGTACGGCGGCGTTCCTCTCCGCGCTTTGGTGGATATGGGAACCGCTCCTTCCGGCGATGTGCGGTCGTCAACTTTCACCTTGCACAACATCGGAACCACACCGCTAAAGATCACAACTATATCTGTTCTGGGTACGGGCTTTGCGATTGTACCGGCGATTACCTTGCCCTTCTCCCTGGCTGCCGATCAATCGCAAACAGTGACCGTTCGCTTTCAATCCACGGCACCTGGGAAATATAGTGCTTCGGTGATTTTGAATGATTGGTCGACATTATTATTGGCAACGGTGAGTGAGGGTCTGGTGCTGGTGGACACCACAGGTATGGCTCGTTCCATTTTGAGTGCTGATGCACTAGTCGAATTTGGTCCCACCCCGGCTGGGCGTATTTCACAGCGCGATTTCAGTCTGGAAAATCCCGGCAGCCAATCCCTGGCAGTGCCCCCAATTAGCATTCGAGGCGAAGGGTTTCAACTGATTTTCGCAATGCCTACGCCTACCGCCATTGCTGCGGGAGGGGTCATTTTATTTCGCGTAGAAGCGACATCGGATGCCGCTGTTGACCGTTCCGCCATGCTTATTGTTGGGAACCGGCAAGTAGCCCTAACTGCGAAATTCATTGATCCAATGTTACCTATCGGTCGATTTGTGGTGAATAGCGCCGCGTTACGCAGCGGCAACCAGGCGGCGATTTCCATTGTTTTTGATCAGGACCCACCTGCCGATGCCACCGGAAATCTTTCCTTGAGTCTGCTGACGAATAGCTTGGGCTTTGATCAGGCAATTCAATTTCTGCCCAGTGGAAAGCAGTCCATTTCTTTTGAAGTGCGCAAGGGCATACGTAGTGCGCAGTTTGGTTCCTCTTCCTCAGTGATCTTGCAGACGGGGACCACGGCATGGTCCGGCACGCTATCGTTTCGTGTCGCAAATCGGTCAGACTATTTGCCCCTAACGCTAGCCCCAATGGGCATCCAAATTGATTCCGCCCGGGCCGTCCGTGCGCCATCTACACTGGAAGTAGTGATCTCCGGATTCGACAATACACGTACCGCTGGCCGCGAAGTGTTCTTCACTTTTTACGACCGCAATGACGTTGCCTTGCCCGAAGGGGCCTATAGCAAGGGCCTGTTACAGGATCAGTTTCAATCTTTGTTTGCGCAGAGCAAAGCTGGGGGAATCTTTGAATTGAAAGCAGTGTTCCCCTTCACTGGCGACACCTCTGCCATCTCCGCTGTCTCTGTACAAATGGCCAATTCGATTGCCATCACCAAGACCGACCGGATCAAGCTGCAATGATTCCCGTCGCACTGAGTATTGCTGGCTCAGATCCCAGCGGTGGTGCGGGAATTCAGGCCGACCTGAAAACGTTTCACCAATTTGGAGTCTATGGACAGGCAGTAATCACCCTGCTGACGGTTCAAAATACGGTCAAAGTGAGCCGGGTGGATTGTCTTGATCCGGCATTGGTGCGGGAGCAATTGGAAGCGGTGTTGGAAGATATGCCTGCCCAAGCAGCCAAAACCGGAGCATTAGGCAATGCCGCCATCATCGAAACGGTGGCACGGGTTTGGAGTAGGCATCCGTTGATCCCATTGATTGTGGACCCGGTGATGATTTCCAAGCACGGGGCCTCCTTAATCGCCGAAGACGCGCGAGAAGTGCTGGTGCAGCAACTTTTACCCTGCGCCGCATTAGTTACACCGAACCTGCACGAGGCTTCCTTATTGGCAGGATTTACAGTGGATTCCATTGATTCCATGAAACGTGCGGCGGAACGAATTTTATCGTTCGGTTGCAAAGCGGTGCTGGTGAAGGGTGGTCACCTGGTTGGCAGCGCGACCGATGTGCTGCTGAGTTCCAAAGGCTTTCTGATCTTGGAAGCGGAACGTACCGATACGAATCACACGCACGGCACTGGCTGCACGTATTCCGCAGCGATTACGGCAGGCCTTTCCGGTGGGCAGGAATTGGAACATGCTGTGCGTGCGGCCAAGTTGTTTATTGCCGAAGCCATCCGCACCCATCCTGGCCTGGGGCATGGGTCGGGACCAGTGAATCATCAGGCTACAATAAAACAGAAGGATTAATTTTTGTTTTATGGAATTCATTCTGGCGTTCGCTAGTCTATTGTTCGGATCCGTCGTTGTCTATCTTGTAATGCGCCTGCGGGCCACTGCAGCCATGGCTCAGCTGTGTGAGCGGTTGCGGGCCAGGGATTTACAAATCGCTACCCTCGATACGCAACTTCTTGCGGAGAAAATCAACGCCCAGCAGTTGAATGAAGCGAACTCGTCCCTACGATCGACAACGGCAGACCTTGCCGCTCGGCTGGATTCAGCGAACACGGCCTGGGATGCACAAGTCACTACACTCGATACGCAACTTAGTGCGGAGAAAATGAACGCCCAGCAGTTGAGCGAAGCCAACTCGTCCTTGCGATCCACAGCAGCAGACCTTGCTGCACGGATGGATGCAGCGAATACAAATTCATCAGAAAAAGTGCAGGCGCTAGAAGATTCTCACAAAAAATTGATGGCGAACTTTCAGGCGCTGGCGGCGGATGCTTTAACCAACAACAACCAAACATTTTTGGATCTGGCTCATCAGACTCTGTCGCGCTTTCAAGAATCGGCTAAGGGAGACTTAGAGATTCGTCAGAACGCAATTGTGGAAGTCATGCGGCCCATCCGGGAATCGCTGGAAAAGGTGGATACGCGCATTTTGGACCTGGAAAAGGTTCGCGTTGGGGCCTATGCCGGATTGTCGCAACAAGTGCAGGCAATGGCCACCGCACAAGTGAAGTTGCAGGCAGAGACTGCCAACTTGGTAAACGCTTTGCGCGCACCGGCAACCCGTGGACGCTGGGGTGAAATCCAGTTGCGGCGCGTAGTGGAAATGGCTGGCATGCTGGAACACTGCGACTTTTTGCAGCAGGAAAGCGTAACCACGGAACAGGGACGTTTGCGGCCCGATATGAGCATTAAGTTGCCCAATGAACGCATGGTGGTGGTGGATTCAAAAGTATCGTTATCGGCATACCTGGAAGCGATTGACGCCCCTACCCCAGAAATTCGTGCCGACCGTATTAAGGCCCATGCCCAACAGATTCGCACCCATCTCACACGCCTAGCCTCAAAGAATTATTGGGACCAGTTCGACCAATCGCCAGAGTTTGTGGTGGCTTTTCTGCCTGGAGAGATTTTCTTTTCAGCGGCGCTGGAACAAGATCCGTCGTTGATTGAATTCGGGGTGGAGCGGCGGGTTATTCTGGCCACCCCTACCACCTTGATCGCGCTGTTAAAGGCTGTGGCATATGGATGGAAGCAGGAAAAGCTTTCCGTGAACGCCGCAGAAATTCGCGATTTAGGCAAGTCTCTGTATAATCGTATTCGCACGCTGGCAGAGCACTTTGACGATATTCACAAGCATTTGGATCGTACCAATCAAGCCTTTAATAAGGCCGTAGGAACGTTGGAATCGCGAGTGCTGGTTTCCGCGCGTAAGCTCAATGAACTGGGTGCAGGTACCGGTGAAATCTCATCTCCACAACCAGTGGAAACTGCCTTGCGACTTTTCCAGGTGCCTGAATTGAAGCCACGCCTGCTTGAACCGGTAGATCAAGTAACGTTGAACTTCAAACAATAAGCGGCTACGTTAAAAGCTGCGTTACTTGAGCATATAAATCTTCCATGCGCTGGGCACTTTTCGCCTCCGCCGCTAAGCGCAACAGGGGTTCCGTATTCGATGCGCGAACGTGAATCCAGGCATCGGGCCAAATCAGTTTCAACCCATCGGTACGGTCTGCAACTACTCCAGGGAATTGTTCTTCCAGCGCCTGCATCAATGTTCCCAATCGTCCATGCTCGAAAGTGACTCTACCCAGTTTGCGATAGTAACGCGGCAATTGGGCCACCAGTTCAGTAACTGATTTTCCAGTTTGTGCCATCAATTCCAAAAGAAAAGCCATGCCCGTGTAGCTATCACGGCAATAGTGAACCCCGGGAAAAATCACCCCCCCATTCGACCCCTCCCCGCCAATGGCAGACTTCACGGCCAACATCATGTCCACCACATTGGCCTCGCCTACTGCGGTTCTGAAAACTTTGCGACCATTGGCGGCAGCCAGATCTTCCATCACCGAAGATGTGGTCAGGTTCACCACAACGTCCCCTGGAAAACGCGGCAGCACGTGCTTGACGACTAGCCCCAGCACATCATCGTTATCCAGCACCTCACCACGTTCATCCACCACGGCCAGCCGATCCCCATCCGGATCCTGGGCGAACCCAATGGCCGCGCCGGTGCTCCTCACCAGTTCTGAAAGATCGCCCAACGTATCGGGACGGGGTTCGGCGATGCGTGGAAATACTTTGGTGGGATCAATGGCAATGGCATGCAGTTCGCAACCCAATTGCGCGGTAAGAAATTCTGGCGACATCACCGACCCTGCACCGTTCACAGAATCAAGCGCTACACGAAACTTTTTGGAACGAATCAAATCCACATCTACAAACGAAAGCACACGCTGGGCATGAATTTTCTGGGCCGTGGCACCTTGCTTGCGCACTTCACGAATTTCATGATTCATCGCTTCATCAAAACTGCTTTGGTGATAGAGATCAATTAATTCCGTACGTTCGTATTGATTGAAAAAGAATCCGTCCTTATTGAAAAGCTTCAGCGCATTGTATTCCGGCGGGTTGTGCGAAGCCGTTAAGCATATGCCGCCTTTGGCCCCTGTATGGGCGATATAAAGTTGAATGGTGGGGGTAGGCATCACACCAACATTAATCACCTCGCAACCAGCTGCCAGCAGTCCCGATGCAACAGCATGTTGCAGCATAGGTCCACTGGTCCGCGTATCACGACCCACCACTACCCTGCCGCGGCCCACATAGGTTCCAAACGCTTGTGCGAAAGACAGTGCCAGGCCCGGCGTCAGAAAATCTCCAACAACTCCACGCACGCCGGAAACGCCGATTTTCAATAGATGTTCACGGGCCATTTAGCGAAGGCTCCTTACCTGGTCCATCAGGCTTTCAAACAGCTCCACCGGGGCATCGCCACGTTGTTCCACAATCACGCGGATAATGGGTTCGGTCTGGCTTACACGCACATGAAACCAGTGGTCTGGCCACGATACGCGCAGCCCATCGGTTGAATCCACAGTGCCACTGGCGTAGCGGTTACGAAGGTCCATCATCAATGCCGGAATGCGCGAACTGGAAATGGGCAGTTCCCCTTTCAAAATTGAATACGGTGGATAGCTGGCCAGAATTCGCGACAAGGTTTGGCGGCGTTCTTCCATCATGGAAAGAATGGCCAGCATGGAAGCAATGCCGTCGTATACAAAGCGGAACTGCGGCATCATCACTGCGCCTGTTCCTTCTCCAGCCAACGCGATTTGTTCCGGACGGTATCCCGATAAGGCATCAATTGCCGCTTGCCGACCAACTGGGACGCGAATCACCTTTCCACTATGACGGGCCGCAATTTCTTCCAGCAACATGGTGGATGAAAGATTGGTGATCACCAATTTCCCCGCTGCTTTCGGCAGTAAATAATCGGCCAGCAAGGGCAACACAACTTCTTCCGATACGGGCACGCCTTCCTCAGTGGCAAATGCAATTCGATCAGAATCGGCGTCGAAGAGGAATCCGGCATCGGCACCCAACGGCTTTACCAGCGGTGCAAGTTGCAGCGCAACCGTTGCGGATGAAGTATTTGGTTCATGGGCAAACGTTGCGGAACCCAGCTTTTCATTGATCAGAATCAATTGAAAGCCGAACCGTTCATTCATTCTGCGCAAGATTAACGAAGACGTCCCGTTGCAGCAATCCACAACCACCTTGAAGCGCCGTAACTTATCCAGCTCATAAACACGAGCCAAATCATCCAGGTAGGCATCCAGTGCCGATGCATCCTCACGTAGCGACCCTAGCTGATCCCAATTCTGATATCGGAATTTTTTCAAATGATAAATATCCAGCAGTTCACTGGATTCAGCTGACGAAAGGTACACGCCTCTGGGGCCAAAAAAACGTAGTGCATTCCATTCCGCAGCGTTATGGCTGGCCGATATGGAAATGCCACCAGCCCCATCCATTCGGACAATGGCATGTTGAATCACTGGCGATGACACCACACCCAAATCCACCACGTCGTGTCCACAGGCCATCAGCGCACCCACCACTCCTTCACGAATCATGCAGCCGCTGGCCCGTGGATCGCGACCCACAACCACAGGTCTTCCAGGCTCAAGGAATGTGCCAAAGGCCGATGCGAAATCCATCACATGGCTGGCACTCAATCCACGGCCTACCACGCCGCGCAATCCTACTTGAGAAATTCGAAGAATTTTACCCGTGCTCACTGTTTGCTCTTCACCAAGTTGCTCTTAACCAATGAGATGCGTCCAAACGCTTCCGGCACATGATTGTTCAACACCCCGGTCTGCTGCCATACAACGTATTTCTTATTTTCTTTGGCACCTTGAATTCGAAAGACATTCAAGCGCATCTCACTCCCTTCGTGCACTTGGCCCGCGTGAATCGCGGCCAGTGGAATTTCCATTTCCCCGTACCAAATCTTTTTTTCACGATCCAAGCGCGCCTTCACCTTAAAGCCGGAGTTCCACTTCCAGCCACCTTCCGGCAAAGGGGTTTTGCGGTCGATATCCAAATCCACCCATTCGCCTTGTGGTGAAACTTGCAGTTCCTTGTACTGCCAGATATGTTCAAAATCGCTGCCAATGAACACTTCGGCAACATCCCACTGCCATAACTTATTGGTTTCCTCTTGCGTCTTGGGGTCGTCTTTGAGGTTCAGTTGTTCATACGGGCAAGTGAATAGAAAGTACAGATTCTTATCCGTCCATCGCGACCGGATTTCTGTTCTATGCCCTGCTATAGGCTTTCCAAAGTGATCCTTATCGGAAATGGTGGGGGCAATGGTTCGCCAGTGGGCAGTGGTGGGATCGGCACTCAACACAATTGGCGTCGAAGAATAAACGCTCTCAATCCGGCCCGGACCTTCGGCCCAAAGCGAGGTAACCACCAATCCTGCAAAAACAAGTTTGTACATTTGTTCCAACCTCAATATAAAATTAGATGGTCTCATGGACAACAGTCTTATGGATCAAACTTGTCAGCAACAACGGAGTGTTCAACAAATGAGTTCGGATTCTAGCCGCAGGCGTTGGCTGAAGTATAGTGCCGCAGTGGGTGGGTTGCTAACTGGCTGCACACCAAACACAAACCAGCCCCCAGGGCAGGAAGAAGACGTGGTCAACCTGCTGGGCCGAGTGGTCAGTAAATATGGAGAGCGATCACCCGATCAGAAAATCACCCGCCTTCCCGGAACCAATAAACATTTAGAAGCCAGTTCCAGCCTAACGCCGCTGGCCCAAACCATGGGGATCATCACCCCGTCGGCATTGCATTTTGAGAGGCACCATGCAGGAATCCCAACGTTGCAGGAAGCCGGTTATGAACTGCTGCTGCATGGCTTGGTTGCTGAACCGTTGACTTTCACGTTGAATGATTTGAGAAGCTTTCCATCGGCATCGCAAATCAACTTTGTGGAGTGTTCTGGAAACAGTGGTCGCGAATGGTCGGCGAAAGTGTCGGCTGATGTGCAAACGGGCTTCGGTCTGGCTAGTTGCAGTGAATGGACTGGCGTGAAGCTGTCCAGCCTGCTTCAGGAAGCGGGTTTAAAACCAGCAGGGAAATGGGTGATTGCCGAAGGGGCCGACGCCTGCCGTATGCACCGCAGCATCCCCATTGATAAGGCCTTGAAAGATATTCTGGTGGCCTATGGACAGAATGGCGAGGCGCTTCGACCTGAGCAAGGTTACCCGCTGCGATTGATTGTTCCAGGCTGGGAAGGCAACGTATGTGTGAAGTGGCTTCGTCAACTCAAGGTCACTGCTGAACCGTTAGCCAGCCGTGAGGAGACATCGAAATACACCGATATGATGCCCAATGGTAAGGCTCGGCAATACACGTTCGATATGGAAGCCAAGTCTGTAATCACGGCACCTTCCGGCGGTCAGCGCATCCTTAAACGAGGCTATGTGGAAATCACCGGCTTGGCATGGACGGGCAAGGGTCGCATTGATGCGGTGGAGATAACCACCGACAGCGGTAAATCCTGGCAGCGGGCCAAGTTACAGGAACCTCGTTTGGCAAATGCGTTTACACGCTTTCGTTTCGATTGGATGTGGGATGGCCTGGCGACGCAAATCGCCTCCCGGGCAGTGGACGAAACCGGTTATGTCCAACCGAGTCGGGATTCGCTGCTTGCGGTCAGGGGTGCAAACTCGCACTACCATTTCAATGGCATCAAAGTGTGGCAAGTGGGGGCTGAAGGGAGCGTGACACATGTGGAAGCATAGCCTACTCATTCTCATTCTTCTGCCGATGCTGATGCAGGCGCAGAGGCGGTTGGAAATTGGGCATCGGGCTGCCGAAAAAGTAATTGCCCAACAAGACAAATTCATCACGCCGGAAGGCAAAGGTCTCCCTGCCGGTAAGGGCACGGCGATTGAAGGGAAGTTGGTTTTTGAACGCCGCTGTTCCCGCTGTCATGGTCAAAAAGCGGAAGGTGCCGATGATGCCGCGCTGGCCGGTGGCATAGGGTCGCTGGGTAAGCCCAAAGAGTTGCGCACTGTGGGCAGTTATTGGCCGCACGCTCCGGGAATTTGGGATTACGTAAATCGGGCAATGCCCTTCAAAGATCCTGGCAGCTTAGCTCCAGACCAGGTTTACGCAGTGGTGGCATATATTTTGAATCTCAATGGACTGTGGGATGAGACAGCAGAGTTGAACGCTGCGGAACTTTCTAAGATCCAAATGCCCAATAAAAATGGGTTCATTAAAGACGCGCGTCCCGACGTGAATCGCAATCGTTGACGAAGGGGCATGCGATTTTGATACCGAGCCGCGACCGCGAGGGAGTCGGTTAGTTGTTGGCTTTAGCCGCAAAGACCGCTCCCTCGCGGTCACGGCTCGGTATCGAACGTACCATTGCTCCCTTGCGGTTTAGGCTAGCGCCGTCTTCATAAACGCCAAACATTTTTTCACTTCCGTTACAGAATCGCTGGCACCCTGATATTCATATTCAATGTCAGCCGGAATGGGATATTTTTCCTTCTTCAACAACTGCAGCACGCCCTTGATCTGGGTATCGCCTTCACCCCAAATCGTATTCGGCCCGTCTTCTTTCTTCCGATCCTTAATATGAATATTGGTGATCCGCTTATGATTCTCTTTCAGATAAGCAATCGGATCATACCCAGCCGCAGTGAAGTGGCCAATGTCCAGGTTCACGTAAAAATTCTTTGACATCGCCATGACCGCCGCAAAAGCTTCCGGTTTGGCGAATTCATTGGGATCCTTCAAGTTGGAATGGTTGTGCATCGCCACAATCATTTTGTGTTTATCGGCGAACGGTGCCAGCTTTTTCGCCGCACTTACTGTTGACGATGCGGTGATCACTTTCACCCCCAACGCTTTGGCCATTTCAAAACCACGGTCAATTTCTTCATCGCTGAAATCTTCACGGAAGCTCAAGTTAAAAGCATGCAGCATAATGCCTGCCGCATCGAACTTCTTGCGAATGTCCTTGAAAGCATCCATCGATACCGACAAGCGCCACTTGCGCATGGCCTCACGTGCTTCGGGATTCGGACGGAACCCGCCGCCTTTCTTTTTCTGCTCACCAGCAGCGGCAGGAGGTCCACCAGCCGGAGGTTGTGGAGGTCGGGGGCCACCAGGGCCAGGTCCACCGCCAGGCGCACCTGCGGCACGTTCGGCATGCTGTGCGAACAGTTCGCATTCATGCAGATCGCAATCCACCATGGCCTTAATGGCATCGTCCAAAGTCATCTGACGGAAACTGTAGGACTGCACGCCCACGCGCACGCCGTTAATCTTGCTGTTGACAGCAGCCATGGCGTTAACCGCTGGCACTGCACTTAAGGCTATTTTTGAAAAGTCTCTTCTGGTAAACATAACAACATTCCTTATACAACAAAAATACTGCCCGCTGCTTGGTAAGCATAGGGCAGCACTTGGTTCATCTTTTACATTTCAGCCTAAAATTGAAAGCGCACAACTAATTGCAGTATGCGCGGATCGCGTGCTCCACTTACTGTTCCGAATCCATTCTTGTCGCGCAGGGTGCCATCAGCATTAAACGGAAGATTGGTCGGGGTGGCGTTGGTCAGGCTGGTGAAGTTCAACGTGCTGTTAATTCCATTGAATTGCACATGGTTAAACACGTTGAAGGCATCCGCACGCAACTGCAAGCGAACACGCTCTTTCACTGCAAAGGTCTTCTGCAGCGTGAAGTCAAAGTTGGCGATGCCAGGACGGATGATGTAGTTGACTGGTGCGGTAATGCCAAGCGTTCCCACGGGAGGAACAGTGAAGGCTGCCGGATTCAGAAAGCGGTAAATGTCACCCCCTCCAACAACCGGATTTCCAATCAGTGAGATTCGGGCACCTTCGGTATAGGAACCAGTAAGATTCTGGTTGCCAACGCCTGGAATGCTCATGCCCACACCAAAAGGCTGACCGGTCTGGAAGACTGTGATTCCCGAGAGCTGCCATCCATCAATCGCTGTCTTCATCCAACCTTTGTCTCCCATATGCTTGGCAATACTTGGGATTTCGTAAACGTAGTTCATCACCAGCGTGTGCTTCCTATGGAAGTCAGCCAAGCCATAATTTGCTTTGCGGTTGAATTCGTCAATACGGAAGAATCCGCCATCCCCACTAGACGTTGTTAAAGCTTTGCTCCACGTATATGCGAGGTTAAATAAAAGGCCGTGTGAGAATCGACGGTTTAGACTTACTTGCAACGAATTGTAATTCGAGGTGCCACCCATCTGGTGCAGATTAATATTGCCAAATCCCTGATAGGGACGCAAGAAGTCCTGATTGAACGCGTTGTTTCCCAGCAATGCTGTTGGGGAACTGGCAACTTTCACTGGATCCTGATTCTTGGCAAGAAACGTTGCACCGTAAGGAATGGCATTGATATTTAAGCGCTGAAGCAAATGGCGAGCGAGTGAGCCCACATAAGCCGTATCCAGCACAAAGCCGCCCGGCAGTTTGGTTTGTATGCCAAAGTTGAAGTTGTAAACCGTGGCCACCTTACCATCGAAGCTGAAAGCGTCCAAACTGGGAGGGGCCAGCAACGCGCTCTTCGGGTCAATATCCTTTATGAAGCCATTGAAAAGTGTTGGAGCGAATGTAGTCGGCGGATTTTGCAGCATGGCAAAAACTTCGTTGCCTTGAAATCGATCATAGAAAACACCACCACCGCCGCGAACTACGAAATTTTGCTTGCCCGTTACATCATAGGCAAATCCAAACCGGGGGCCCCAATGGATACCACGATTTTCCATCAGGTACTTGGAAACATCTTTACCCGCTTGCGCGATTCCATTTAGAATGTTGCCCGAACCTGTGATAATGCGGCCAACGGAAGTAACCGGGTTCGTCGCACCCGTCAGCGGGTCAACAGCAATCTGGGCTCCTGCGGCGTTGAACGCTGGCCGCCAAAGTCTGGAAGCCTTAGACGGGTCGAACCGATCAGGAAGAAACGTGGAAGTTTGCAGACCGGCATCGAACTGCGGTTGAATCCAGTTCATGCGTAAACCGTAGTCCAGTGTCAAACGGCGGGTAACTTTCCAGTTGTCCTGTATGTAGCCTTCTGCCTGTGTGTAACGATACATGCCATTGGCGTATTGCGATGCTTGCTGGAACGTTTGGAAAACGCCCAGTGCGGCATTGGCGTAACCGTAACCGGAATCCAGCGGGTTACTGGCGTTATCGCCAAAGTTGAAGTTGCCATTAAATGGTGCGAATGAGGATTGATCCTTGCGGCTGCGGCTGACGTACATTCCAACCTTGAGTGTGTGGGCATGCCACACCTTGCTCAAATTGTCGATCGCGTCAATGGTGGTGTTGTAGTTCACAAACGGCGCATCCGGGGTGTTCCGGGCAGGGCTGTTAGCAAGGCGCGATCCGCCAAAACCGAAGCCCGGCAAGTAATCATTTTGAACAGCGCTCGGATACAACTGAGGAAGGTTACTCAACCCTGCTTTTGTTCGCGATAGACCGTCGTTGTTGGCGTCAATATTGATCTTGTTCCCGCCTACTCCGAAGGTAGCTTCGTTGGTCATGGTGGGGCTGATCAAAGTGGTTGCCGTAAATGCCACGCTCTTGGCTGGACGTTTATCTACATGCTGGGTTCCTGAAGCGAAGTTGCCATTCAACACAAAGGATGCGTAATTGGTTGAGAGGATGTCGGTATTCTGCACTAAACGACCAAAAACCTTCCACTTGGAGCTGATGTTGTAGTCGACGCGCAAAAGGTCTTCCCGACGCGGTTGAGTGTCGGAAAACTGCGATTGGAAGTTAAATCCTCTGTTCGTTGCCACTTGCGCGTTAGGCTGTGGGTAGAAGTTCAGAATTGCCAAACCTGGTGCATACAATCGGCTAGCTGGAATACGACCTAAAACACCGCCATCGGCAAAGCATCCCAACTGATTGCCCGCATTGCAGGGGGATGTGGAAAGTGGGTCCTTAATGTAAGGGAACAGGTTGCCGTTGTTATCCACCGTCTGCGAAAAATCACCTTTGCGTTCCAGAGCCGTGGGCATGGTTACGTTGCGAGTACCTTGTGGAACCAACTGCTTCTGAAATTCCTGGCTGAAAAAGAAGAAGAGTTTATCTTTGTTCGTATTGAAAATCTTGGGAAGAAAAACTGGACCGCCAATAGTGTAACCAGGGTCATTGTAGCGGTATTTGTTACGCTGAATTCCGTCGCGATTGTTCTTCCAATTGTTGGCGTTCAAACCTTCATGCCGATGGAATAAATATGCGCTGCCGTGAAATGCGGAACTTCCACTCTTCGTCACAACGCTAATCTGGGCACCAGAAGATCGTCCGTACTCCGCCTGGTAGTTACTGGTGAGAATCTTGAACTCCTGGACCGAATCCAGACTGACAGTGGCCAACTGACCACCGTTGCTACCGGTATCCACATTGCCAATGCCATCCAAGGTAAGGTTATTTTGGCTGGTGCGCGCACCGTTGGCGGATATCGATCCCAGGCCGCCGCTACCGGCTGTCTGCAAATTTACCGTACTTACAACGCCCGGTGCCAAGCCCACCAAGGCCAGATAGCCGCGCCCGTTGACGGCCACATTCTGCAACTGCTTACCTGTGATCGCCGCACCGCGCTCAGCACTTTCCGTTTGTAATTCTTGGCTCTGGGCCGCCACTTCGATAACTTGATCCACCGAGCCGATTTCGGCTACAAAAGGCGGCAAAGCGATCTTATCATTGGCATTAAGAACAATATCTTTGCGTTCAATCTTGCGGAAGCCCTTAGCCTCAATGACGATTGTATAGTTCCCTGGTTGTAATTGTGGGAAGGTAAAACGGCCAGCATTGTCGGCTGTGGCTTTCAATGAGGACTTCTTTTCCTGATCTGTAATCGTAACCGTTGCACCAGCAAGCGATGCAGTTTGAATGTCTTGCACGGTTCCGGAAATAGAACCAGCGGCGGTTTGGGCGTTGGCTAACGAGCCCATACACACCAAAGCAACAAATAGAGTTGATAGTAATTTCACAAACACTCCCAGAGGAAAACTTGACCCGAAGAAATCAGCTAGGTAAAGAATATTACAGTTGTGTGTTGAACGCAAACTTTTGCAATTCTTTACAATGTGAATTAACAAAAGGTAAACGATAACTTCACAACTTTTAATCTTGGTCTTAGCGTCCAAGACTTGAGGCAATTGCTTGGGTCAAATATTCATCCCCCATTAAAACCCGATGCGGCAACCAGAAAGCATCCTGAACGCAAGCCTCGGCGTTGGGACATGGTTCCACCCGGCAACCGCCTCTTATATACAGCGGATTGCGATACAAAGTATGAGGATAAAACGGAGTGCAAGGGATTCCCGCCGCCGTAAGATCTTTGTGCAACTGATCGCGTGTTCGGCCAAAGGCAGCCGCGTCAATCCGCCCCAGCATCAGGTACCAGCTATTGGCCGTCACCTCTGCTGGAATGTGTTGCCACGTCAGCCCCTTCACGCCTTGCGTGGCATCTATGATCGCGGCTGCATTTTTGGATCGTAACGCAATCTGCGATGGCAAACGTTCCAGTTGCGCCACCAGCACTGCCGCCTGAAATCCACTGATGCGGGCATTGGTTCCCAATTCATAATGGAAGAAAAAGTTCTCTCCTTCCTTGCGTCCAATATTGGTCAGGCAGCGCAGCTTACGAGCCAGATCGGCGGAATTGGTGGTCATGGCACCGCCCTCGCCCGCCGTTAATACCTTGCCGTTTTGAAAGCTGAATGACGAAGCCCAACCAAAACTTCCCGCACCACGCCCCCGCCAGGACGCCCCTTGCGAATGCGCCGCATCTTCAATCAGCAGTACTTTGCGATCCTCAGCCAATGCCACCAACCGATCCATATTCGCCAAAGGACCACCAAAGTGCACCACAATGATGGCCTTCGTTTTGGCCGTGATGGCCCGTTCCACACAAGCGGGATCGACATTGAAGCTGTATGGTTCAATGTCTACAAATACAGGAGTTGCCCCCAGGCGGGAAACACTGGTGGCAGTGGCCACAAAGCTGATGGCTGGCACAATCACCTCATCGCCAGCACCAATCCCCGCCGCCGCCAGTAAGACTTCCAGCGTGATGGTGCCGTTCATTGCGCTAATGCAATGTTCCACTTGTTGCAAAGCGGCAAACTGATTTTCAAACTGTGTCACTAACGGGTGGTATCCGCCCCATTGGGGACTCTGGAGCACCTTCTGGATCAGTTCCAGCTCACGTTCGCCCGCTACGGGCCAATTCGGTATCTGCATCAGGCTATACCTCTACAATAAAGGAATCCATGTCCATTTACGTTGAACGTCGCGAAGAGATTGAACGGTACGAATTTCAGTATGGCCCCATTCGAGGGAAGTTGGCGATGACTCTTGATCTTTTGACAGATGCCCTGACGATGACCGGCCAGCACGGCGTTTATTGCACAAGTGCCAGGAACCCAGCCAAACCTGCTATGGATCTGCAACTGGTGCTGAAAGAAATTGCCGATGCCAAGGAATTGGTGCGCGACGCCATGCAGCTTGCGGCAGGCAAGTAAGAAATGCTACAACCCAACCAGGAAGGGATTTCGAGCCTTCTCCCGGCCAATCGTCGTAAGTCCGCCATGGCCCGGAATAACAATTGTTTCTTCAGGCAGCGGCAGCAGTTTGTCTTGAATCGAAACCAGAATCTGTCGACTGTTGCCGCCAGGAAGATCGGTACGGCCAATGGAATCGCGAAACAAAGTGTCGCCAGCCACCACTTTCTTTTCCGATGGAATCCACAAGCTGGAACTGCCTTGGGTGTGTCCTGGGGTGTGCAAAACATGGAAATCGGCGTTGCCCAGTTTTAAGATTCGACCATCGGCAGCATTGGAGTCGATTTCGGTCTGCTCCGGCGTTTCAATGCCCAGCCAGCCAGCCTGCATTTCCATTGCATCATACAGACCTTGGTCGTTTTCGTTCATATAAACCGGGGCTCCGGTAGATTTCTTCAACTTGGCCGCGCCCCCTATGTGATCAATATGGGCGTGGGTGATAACAATCGCTGTCACCTTCAACTGATGCTTTTCAAGGATGGCTTCAACGTCTGCAATATCGTCGCCTGGGTCAATCACAATGGCGTCGTGCGTGGTTTCGTCACCGAAAATAGAACAGTTGCACTGCAACATTCCCACCGGAATCATCTCGTGGATCATATAGGTCAATTGTAGAATGAAGGAATGGATATTTCCTCGTTAGCTGCAATTCTGGTTCGCTGGGTGCACATCAGCTCCGCTGTAATTTTGATTGGTGGTGCCTGTTATGCCGCTTTCCTTGCGCGGCAGGGGAAGCTGAAAGGTGCCCCTTGGACCGCTGCGCAGGTGCTGCCGTTTATTGTGGCCATTCTTCTGGCCGGAATTTATCAATTGATGTCCAAAATGAAGGGTGCGCCCCCGACGTACCATGCGATCTTTGGAATTAAATTCCTGTTAGTGATGCACGTTGCCGCAGTGATGTTGATTTCCGCTAAGCCCGATGTAACCGATGACAAGCGAGCCCGGCTGCTAACCGGAGCCGCTATATCAGGTCTGGTGATTCTGTTGCTCTCGGCCACAATGCGATCCATATCATGACCCCTGGTTACCAAGCACTTCACGAAGGCGCGGCTCTAACCGACCTTACAGGTCGGGGCAAGATTCGTGTGTCCGGCGAAGATCGGGCACGTTTGCTGCACGCCATGACCACCAATCACGTAAATGATCTGCAGCCGGGTCATGGCTTATATGCGTTTTTCCTCAACAATCAGGGGCGCATTCTGGCCGACGTCAATATTTGGAATATGGGGGAATCGTTTCTGCTCGATACCGAAGCATCTACAGCTCAACTGGTGTTTGATCATCTGGACAAGTTCATCATTGCCGATGACGTGACTTTGAATAACGAGACCGATCCAACAGCTTCAATTTCTGTGGAAGGCCCTTCCTCAACAGCGGCTCTAGAAGCAGCAGGGTTTACTGTTCCTCTTGTAAACGAAATCATTGAGTTCAACGGCACTGCTATCAGCCACAACCAGTCGATTCTAATCTTCTGTCCGATCCATGAAAAGGATGAAGTGTTGGCCAAGCTAAGCAATGCAGGCGTGGTGAACGCCAGCCCTGAAGACTTGTTGGTCTACCATTTGGAACAGCAGCGCCCAACCTATGGGGTGGATTTTAGTGACAAGCATATTCCGCAGGAAACCAACCAGATGCGCGCCATTCATTTCACCAAGGGTTGTTACTTGGGGCAGGAAATTGTGGAACGGGTTCGGTCGCGGGGGTTGGTGAACCGCTTGCTGGTGCCGCTTTCAATTGAAGGCACCGTGGTTCCTGCTGCTGAAACAGAGATCTTTTCGGACGCAGTTCGAGTCGGCAAAATCACTAGCGCGGCATTTTCCCCTAAGGCAGGCAAGGTGCTTGCTTACGGCTTTGTGCGCGCTGAGATTGTGCGCAACCCGGCAGCACCGTTACTGGTTGGGGAAGCTGTCGCGCAGGTTTTGAAGAACAGCGAAGGGAATGTTTAAGTTCTTCTTGCGGCCTTCTCCCAATTGAATATCGGGCTTGTTATCGCCATGATAATCGCTGCCGCCGGTGGGTGCCAATTGCAATTTGCGGGTGTAGCGCTGATAGCGTTCCACATCGGCTGGGGCGTGGTCCGAATGAAATACTTCCAGACCCAACAGGCCAGCATCGGCGATTTCTGAAATCCACTTTTCTTCTATGGTGCGGTCTTCCTTACCTAAACGGATTGGATGCGCCAATACAGGAACGCCACCCGATTCGCGAACCAAAGCAATGGCATCGGGCAGCATAATTTCCCGACGTTCCACATACGCTCGAGCCCCTTCACCCAGGTAAGTTTTGAATGCCTCTTCAGTAGTCTTGCAGTAGCCTTGTTGCACCATAGCGCGGGCAAAATGAGGTCTACCAGTGATGCTGCGCCCCAGCATTTCCACTTCAGCCAACTTGATGCCAATGCCCATGGCGTTCAACTTAACCACCATTTCTTTATTACGTTCCCGACGGCTTTCCTGCAGCAAAAGCAGCCAGGTGCGGAAATCTTCTGAAGGGTTCCCGTTCAGAAAATAACCCAGCAAATGGACACTTTTGGCACGAAAACGGGTGCTTACTTCAATGCCACAAACCAGGTCTAAGCCAGCGGCCTGGGCCAAGGGCAGGGCATCGTCATAACCTTCAAACGTGTCGTGATCGGTAATGGCCAGCGCTTCCAACTTCTGTTGTTGGGCCAGCGCGATTAGTTGCGTGGGGCTCAGCGTTCCATCGCTGGCATTGGTGTGGGAATGTAGATCAATCACTAGGAATATAGCTCCAATTCTTTGAGCTTGGCCCAGACGCGGGCTTCGCTTTGTTCCAATGTTTCCAGGGAACTGTCGACGATGATTTCCGGTGAGGTGGGCGGCTCGTAAGGATCGCTGATACCGGTAAAATGTGCAATTTCACCTGCTAAAGCGCGCTTATAGAGCCCTTTCACATCGCGTTCGGCTAGCACTTCAATTGGGCAGTGAACGTAAATTTCAACGAAGTTTTCAATCTTGGCCCGCACTTCATCGCGTGTTTCGCGATACGGGCTGATGGCGGCAACAATGGCAATGACGCCGTTACGCGAAAGCAACTGGCACACAAATCCCAGGCGATGCACGTTGGCATCGCGATCTTCTTTGCTGAATCCCAGACCTTTGGAAAGGTGCGTGCGCACTTCATCGCCATCCAGCAGTTCGACCTTCGCTCCGACGAGTTTCAGCTTCTCGAAGACACGTTCCGATAGGGTGGATTTCCCCGCGCCGGAAAGTCCTGTAAACCACAATGTAAATCCCTTATGCTTCAACTTGCCGTAATCTCCTCAAGCAACACGTCCAGTTCACGCTTCAATTGGCCTTTGGGCGTAACGTGCAAGCCGCACTCTTTGTCGCCTTCGTTTTCCCACCACCAACGACCGGCTCGTAACGCTTCCCCCGGTTGAATGGCTCGCGTACAGCAGTGGCAACCAACGGTGGCGTATCCTTGTGCGTAAAGCGGATGCACTGGCACTTGATGTTCAGTAAGGTATTTTTCGATCTGCTCTTCGTCCCAATCGGCCAGTGGACTCAACTTCAACCTTGGACCATCGACGGCAACCTTTTCCACATGGGCACGTTCTTCCGATTGACCGCGTCGCAATCCTACGGCGAAGGCATCCAATTCGGTCATTTTCCTGGCTAATGGACGTACTTTGCGCACTTCACAGCAGAGCTTACGCAGCGCACCGGATTGGCGGAACAAGTTAGGACCATGCAGTGTCACGAGTCGCGAAGATTCCGTTGCATCAGGAGTAAGCGTTTCAATGGAAATGTTATAGTGCTGGCGGACGGTTTCCATCATGGCGTAAGTTTCTTCGGGCATGCGACCGGTGTCAATGGTGAGAACCCTGACTTTCGGAAATATTTGGACAGCCATATGGACCAATACCATGCCTTCTTTTTGAAAGCTGGTGACAACTGCAAAGCGCTGTCCGAATTGTTGGATAGCCCAGGAAAGCAGTTGTTCCGGTTCGAAACTCGGAACGTCCGGCGGAAAATTCATGGTGGAAATACCATTGTATCGTCGCGCGGTGGGAAAGGCGAGTTGGAGGGGGCTGTGGGTGAAGTTATATGGGTTCGCTGAAGGTGTACTCTGGGAATACGCCATGTCTATCCAACTCACTCCCGAACAGGAACATCGAATTCGGAATGTAGTCAACGCAGGGGCGTATCGTTCCGCCGAAGAAGCGCTTGACGCAGCTGTTGCCGCCGTGGAGATGGCTGCCGCCCCCGACTTTGACGGGACCCAAGAGGAACTGCAAGAACTTCTACTCGATGGCCTTAATTCCGGCACGGCGGTAGAAGCGGATGAAAGCTTCTGGGATAAATTGAGATCGGCCACCGACGCGATGGCAGTGGAGCATCAATCACGGAAACACATCCGTGAGAATTGAGATCTACCCTCGCGCTAAAGACGATATTATTCGACAGTTTCGATACTACCTTGTGGACCAAGATACGCCTTCCATGGCGTTCTCATTTCGCGAATCTGTTATAGAAAGTATTGGGCAGCTTAAGGTTCATCCGCGAATGGGTTCAATGATTAGTGGGTCTATCCCAGGCCTACGTTCATGGCACTTAAAAGGCTTTGAGCAAATACGTATCTATTACGTTGCAGTTGCAGGTTGTCTGCGAATGGTCAGAATTCTGCATAGCAAGCGCGACGTGCGAAGGATTTTGAAGCAGGAAAAACAATTCCAGAAGCTTTAGAGTAAAGCGGGGGAGCCATGACATGGCCCCCCAAAGAAAACTACTTAGCGTAAGTAAAACCCAACCCTGTGGTGTACAGAATGTCGTTCTTGAGCCGGCCTGGTGAGGGTTTGCTTAAGTAACGATCTCCAAATGCTGCGTTCCATGTCAGGTATTTGGTCAACTTGGCGCTGATGCCTGCGTCGAAGTTTTGACGGTAGGTGCCGGTGTCGCTCAGGTTGTTGAACATCCGATAATTCTGAAACAAGCTGGCCCGGCTATTCAGTTTATAGTTGAAATCATCACCCCAAAAGGCTTCTGCGGAATTTCTGGAGAAGGGCAATGCGGGCTTACCCGGATCGAACTTTTCATGGTTGTAATCGGCACCACCTAACAGGTCCAGACGACCACGCTCGGCTTTCCAGGCAATGTATCCCAAGCCGCCACCAAAGACTGCGCGCAGGTCAAGGCTCTGGAATTTGTCGTATTCGTAATCGTTAAAAGTATTCACGAACAGGCGAGGTTTCAGGTTGCGATTGTAAGCCCATCCGCCGCGCACCGCTTGTGCGGTTGGGGAATTCACACCGTTCACATCAGCCGATGCCTTAATGAAGTTGAAATAGATGGTTGTCTTATCCGTGTTGGTTACCCGAGTCCCGCTGATGGGTGTAATAAACGAAGTAGTTTTGGCGTTGCCAGAAGTTCCAGCCAGGCCAATATTGCCAGCAAAAATCCACAAATCCTTAAAGCGTGGCTTCAGCAAACGTTCATAAGCTGCCTGTTCGACGCTGTTGCGCAGGGTCACAATATCTGCCGGTGCGACGGCTTGTTTTGCGCCTGCTCCGGTGACCTCCACTTTTTCACCAGCAGTTGCCAAGGTGCCTTGCACGGTCTTCCCGTCGCCTAAAACAACGTTGATGGGCGTATCCACATTCACCGACGCCACTTTTTCCCAATCGAGTGTAACCACACCAAAGTTATCCGTTTTGATGGTTACTGTTTTGGCGTCCTTTTTCACAACGCTTCCGGTTACTTTGTCTCCATTTTTCATTACGATCTGGTCAGCCCAGATGCATGTAGAGGTGAGCAAAACCAAAACCATCGGCAAACCTTGCCGGATTTTAAACTTGAAACTCATTCGTTCTCCTAATTGATACAAATATTGTTGGGGAGTTCCTGCCGTCCAATGCTGAGACAATTACGCAACGTTGGATGCACTTTCTGATGCAACCGTTGCACCAAATGTTAGTCGCACAAGTTTTCAATGACTTGAAGCTGTTTGGAAGGTGTTTCTTATCGCTGCTGGATTACCTAGCGGGAATATTTGCAATGTAGCAGAAAAGATTCCTTTCTTTAATGTGCGTCCGATTTGCCGGATGCTTTGGGCTGTTCGTCGGTCAGATTGAATTGAAATAACAGACCATTGGTAAGCACGCTAAGCTTTCCAGAACCCAACGGCTTATTGTTGGTTACCAGGAACAACGCGCCATCGGTGCTTTCACCGGGAGCCAGTTTAGACGGGACAAAGGCAATGGCACTGGCGGCCGCTGCGGCTTTCAATTTTGCCGAACTCACCTCCGCCAAAGCCGATAAACGACGTTGCTCATAGCCACTGGTGGAGCGCAGATTTTTGATTCCGTATAGAGCCTGTTCATAGGCCGATACCAGGCGAACTACCTCTGTTCGACCCGCTTTTTCGAGGAATTCCTGGACCACGTCGCGCGGAATCGCCGGACGCATTACAGAACCGTCGGCACGTACCCAAGTGAAATCGTCCAGCTTTAAAATGTAGGGCTTGGGCGATCCGTTGGAGACTGCAACTTGCACCACACTATATTCACGGATATGGGTTGGAAGTTGGGCGAACATCACCGTCAAGCCATTGCGAGTGAGTGTTTGGTAAATCAAGCCGCCAGATTCAAACTCAATCACCTGGGCCAGGGCCGAATTTTGCATGCAGCAAACCAGCAGACACACCGCAAGCATCCGGACAAGGGGCATGATAATCACTATGACACAAGACGGACTTAGCCGGCCAAAGGTTTCCTTGGCGAATGGAATCATCGCGAAATGGTCTTTTCCACTTTGGATTGAAGCCGACGAAGCTGCCGTTGAAACAGTTGGTTGCCTGGGTAGATGCGCGATAGATCCAGCAGCATGGCTTCAGCACGAGTGGGTTGTTTTTCCCGTTCATAAAAAACGGCCAGCAATAGTTTGGCGAACCCAGGAAAATAGCGCCCACCCTTGGCCACCATTTCCAGATGTTGCAATCCCTGGCGCTTGTCGCCTTTGGTGGTCTCTACTTTAATGGCCCATCGCAAAACACCGGGCAGGGCACCCAACATGAACTCGTTTACGCCGGTTGTGAGGTAAGCGTCGTGAAAAGATGGGTCGACGGCCAACAACTTATCGGCCCAGCGCTGGCTGGTCCGGCAGGGTTCAAAACTGGCAATGGAGCGACGTTCCACAAAGGCTAAATAATCAGTCTCCAAACCATACGTCATGGTTTGGGTGAACAGCGCATTTGTATCTTTCGAGTTCACGCGAAGAGCTTCATCCGCCAAACGACGCGCTGTCTGAAGTTCCTCAAAAAAGGAGTTCCTGACGGCCAGGTTGGGCTTGGCCCTGCTCCGTTTACCGGTCTCAAAAAAATCTTCCCCTTCCCAAATGTTCAGTTGCACAAACTCGCTGAATAAGATGGCCGCCGCCCTGACCCCGCGTGTCAGCGGATCATTTAAGTGAGCTGCCGTAACATCATGCACACCTTTAAAATCGAATTCGTAGAGGCGCACAAATGCCTGGTCGATATTGGTTGTGGCTAATGCCGAGGCGGCAAGAGTCGAATATAGAAATGTCCGTCTATTCATGAGGTACACCACTATTTTAACCGGGGAAAAGGCGGTTGAAAAATTCGCGGGTACGATCCTGAATTTGGGCATGTTCAATCATCAATGGTTGATCGCACAAATGTTCTGGAACCCAACTTTCTATCAGTTCAGCGAGAATGCTTAATTGCCCAGGAGCTTTGGGCAGGCTCCCTTCCGGGTGGCCAGTGAACAGCCGCATAGCATGGTCAATGGATCGGTAAAAAGTGGCCGCATCGCGCAAGAAATTTGCATCGGGCCGTTCCAGGTGTCCCATTTTTTCGATGATGTCAATACGCGCTGGAGTGTTCAAAAGTTTGAAGAACATGCCAGCTCCTTTCAGCCGCAAATACATCAGTGAAAAATCAATGTCGTAATAACCACCCACTCCGGCTTTTAGTGGATTGGTTTCTCCCTGCTCTTTTTCCAGGCGCATGCGCATTTTGCGCAACTCCTGCTGCGAACGGCCGCTTTGCCCATAGCGTCGCCAATCCACTTCCTGCAAGCGATTCAAGAAATCAGTCGCTTTTTCAATGTTGCCAGCCACTCCACGGGCCTTCATGTAAGTGATGCCTTCCCAGGCCTGGGCGCTTTTATCGAAGTAGTCAATATAGGCTGATTCCAGTTGCACCAGGTCGCCTTCACGGCCCGACGGGCGCAGGCGGGTATCGACCGCAAACACCATTCCTTCGCCTGTATAGGCTGAAACAATGTCGATCAGCCTTTCTGCAACTCGCCGCCAGAAGTTCATTTCCTGGGCATCGTGGTCAGGCAATACAAACACCAGATCGGCATCGGAACCCAAATCAAATTCACGCATACCCAAACGACCGAGGGCGATGACCATCATCTGATCGCGAGGCACATATTGCGGTGATGCCGGTGGGCGGGCTTCCTGGATTTGTTGGATGGAGGCGCGATAGGCCGATTCAATGGCGAATTCGGCTAGCTGGCTGGTTTGATCTAAGGTGTGAAAAATAGGCTGGCGCAAGCATATGCTCTCCGCTTGAATGCGGAACATTTCACGACGGTAGAAGCGACGCAACTCCACCGGATCTTCAAAATAATCTCGAAAATTCAAGCCAGCGCCGAAGCGGAAAAATTCGTCTAGTAGATCTGGCGTGCGGATCAATTGTTCTGCCAGATAGGGGCCAGATTCGAAGAGGTCCAGTAAATAGCTGGCAAACAGAGGATCGGCATCCAACGCATTCATGGCTGTTGGCTGATCCAGGATCTTTTCCAGAAACAGATCTAAATTGGCCACCCCACGCTTCATCCGTTTTCTTTCGAGCAGGGCAGCAAAGCGAGGCGCTTTTTCATCGAGAAAACGCACTAAGTTGCTGGACGGCTCTTCATTCGTACCGGACGAATTATTTACGGCCATCTTGTAGTAGACGGGTTGCTGAGCATGAATGACGCGCTCGTAAATTTCCTGCACTTCTTCCAGATGAAAATTCAGTTGCTTGACCAAGCGCATGCCAGATGCGCGGGCACCGGTTTGCCAGGCAGGCATCCGTCGGGCCAGCAGATCCAGATCTCCAGGATCTTTGGGAATAGTGTGGGTTTGACGATCATCCCAATATTGCAGACGATGTTCCATGTGGCGCAAATACTGGTAGGAGGCGGAAAGTTTTGCGTATTCCACAGGGCTCAACAGGGCCTTATCGCGCAGACGGGAAAGGGCCAGCATCGTTCCACCATGACGAACCCAGGGGTCACGACCGCCATGTAGTCTTTGCAGGCATTGCACTAAAAATTCAATATCGCGAATGCCGCCACGGGCCAGCTTAATATCCAGTTCATTGGATGCACCTCGTTTTTGCGCCAACTGTTCGCCAATGCGTAGACGAGTGACGGAAACTGCTTCTACCGCCCCGAAATCTAACGTTGTGGAGTAAATCAGCGGCTCAACGTAATCCAACAGCCCTGCACCTGGACCCTTTTCACCGGCCACTACGCGAGCCTTAATCAGCATCTGCAATTCCCAATCGCGACCGCGAGTTTCATAATACGCCTTCGCACCAGCAAGGGGCAGGCACAGTTCACCCAGCTTTCCGTCGGGCCGAAGGCGAAGGTCCACGCGGTAGCAGATCCCTTCACTGGTGTAAGTGGAAAGCAGTTCCGTAAGGGCATTGGCTAATCGCTTATAAAATTCTTTATTGTCAATGGAACGTTCCCCGTCTGTTTCTCCGTTGGCAGAATAGAGGAACATTAAATCTATGTCGGAGGAGTAATTCAACTCCTGGCCGCCTAACTTTCCCAGGGCAATGATGGATAATTCGCAGGGCTGGGCTATGTCATCGGCAATGAAATGGGGCGTTCCGTAGCGCAGTCGGAACTGGTTGAGCACGTGGCGATAGGCAACCTGCAGAATCGCGCTGGCAAGGTCTGAAAGTTCTGTAGTGGTTTCTGAAAGGGAGGCTAATCCGCGGACATCGCGCAGCAGAATTCGTAAAATCTGGCGTCGTCGAAAGGTGGCTAACAGCAACGGACTGGGCAGGCCTTCAGGGCATTCCTGTTCCAACTGAGCAATCATTTCATGTAGGCTGAGGCCGCGGTACAAGTCGCCTGATATAAGCAAGGCGTCAATCAACGAAGGACGGCGAAGAATTTCTTCGCTCAAGAATTGGCTATGGGCGAAAACGACCGCCAGGCAAGGAGATGCGGCATCGTTATTTAACAGACTTTGAAAATCTACTGGGGAACTGGTTCGAAGTTTTTCCAGATAGTGGATGACAGCGTCGGGATCGGGAGAATCGGCCAGCAGCAGGCGCACCGTGGTTAGGGAAGCTTCGCTGAGATCGTTGGAAACAGCACGCAAGTTTTGTAGCGCGCGGTCCAGGTGGCGGAATGGCATTCCTTCAGTTAAGGTGGGCATGATTCGCTGACATGGCGATGATTAGGCAGATTCACTGAGTAACAGGATGGGGTCACCAACGCGCACGGTTCCTGAGGAAACGACTTCTGCGTAGAAGCCGCTAATGGCCCAAGTGGGGGAACTGGTGTCGTTGAGTTTGGTGGCCGCCCTGTTGTACATGGCGTCTTTAATTGCGGGGCCATAGACGTCTAGTTGCAGGCACGGGGCGCGGACCTTGGTCAGCTGAATGATCACTTCTCCTAACCGAAATTGCTGACCAATGCGTAGACGCTTGCGGTCAATTCCTAGTGTCGTGATGTTCTCACCTAACGATCCGGCCTGAACGGGGAAGCCTTGGGAGCGTAACTCTTCGATAGCTTCAGATGTGATGAGGAGCAACGCCTGATGGGGGCCCCCATGAATTTTAGGATGCGCATGATGGTCCCCTTCCAGTCCTAAGCGAGTGGTGATGGCCATTGGAACAGGGTATTTGGGCACACCCCCATTGGAAACATTAATTTGTAGAATGCGGCCTTGCATCACTACCAAGTTAGCAGGCTGGGGAACTTAACGTGATCGATTCGTAGAAATGCAGGCGAATCGCGGAAATCCGAGCGCAGTAGCATCGAAACCGAGCCGTGACCGCGAGGGAGCGGTGTTTGAGGTGTCGCCTCCTCGTGCGTCTCCACGCCAATGTGCTGCAACGTCTTATTCGTCTTCCTCCACTTCGCCGGCACGGGCGGCTTGGGCTGCGGCGATGATTTTATCTGCTTGTAGCGATGGCACGTAGTCGTAATGATCAAACTCCATGGAAAACGTGGCTCGACCCTGCGTCATGGATGTTAGGTCATTCTGATAAGTCAGCATTTCCGCCATAGGAACCATGGCTTTCACTATTTGAGTGGCACCTTTGGTATCCATACCCGACAAGCGGCCTCGGCGACCGTTCATGTCACCCATCAGGTCGCCAGCGTATTCGACGGGCGCCTGTACTTCCACTTTCATGACTGGCTCCAGCAGCACGGGCTTAGCTACCGCCAAAGCTGCCTTGTAGGCCTTGCGGGCGGCCATTTTGAAGCTCATTTCTGAACTGTCTACATCGTGATAACTGCCGTCGTAGACAACCACTCGAAAATCGACCATGGGATAGCCCGCCAGATGTCCGTTCTGCGAAGCTTCAACGATTCCTTTCTCAATTGCCGGAATGAAATTGCGTGGCACCGAGCCTCCGAAGGTTTCATTGGCGAATTCAAAGCCCTTGCCACGTTCCAGCGGAACCATCTTGATCCAGCAATCGCCAAATTGCCCATGTCCGCCGGTCTGCTTCTTGTGACGGCCTTGCACGTCCGCCGATCCGCGGATAGTTTCCCGATAGGGAATTTTTGGGGAATGCAGCGCTACGTCAACCTGATAGCGCTTCTTCAGGCGACTGACAATAATTTCAATGTGCTGTTGACCACAACCGCTGAGCAGGAATTCTTTCGTCTGCGGATCACGACCGAAGCGCAGAGACAGATCCTCTTCCATGATTTTATGGATAGCCGTCCCCACGCGATCTTCATCCTGACGTGTTTTGGCTTGAATAGCGAAGGCAATGGAAGGTTCTGGCAGTACGATTGGCTCATAGGCAATGGCATGACCTTTTTCGTAAATCGTATGGCCGGTGAGTGTGTCTTTCAACTTTGCCACCGCCCCAAGATCGCCAGCATGAAGTTCCGTCACCGGAAGAATTGTCTTGCCGGACATGACTCCAATATGGGCCAAACGCTCGTCTGTTTCGGTGAAAGCGTTCACTAGATGGGCGTCGTTACGAAGGATGCCCGACATGACTTTGAAGTAGCTGACACGACCGGCAAAGGGGTCTGCCATGGTCTTGTAGATAAAGGCGGCGGGATGTTCAGAATCGGAAATTTTGCGGCCTTTAATGTTGCCGCGCTCCAGTGGCGATGGAAAGATGTCAGCGGCAAAATTCAGAATCTGGTCAGTACCAATGTTATGCAGTGCCGATGCGCAGAGCACTGGCACCAGGCGTTTATCGCGAATGCCTTCCTTAATTCCGTCGATGATGTGGTTGACGGGGAGGGTTCCTTCGGCGAAAAATTCTTCCATCAGTTGATCGTCGCCTTCGGCAGCGGCTTCCACTAAGAGTTCATGCGCTGCATTGGCTTCTTCCACTAAGTTGTCTGGAATAGGACACTCCTGGCCACGCCCGTTGCCATCGGGTGTGTAGGTGTAGGCTTTCATGGTGACCAGATCGACAATTCCTTTGAAATCCCGTTCCCAGCCAATGGGCAACTGCAGCGGAACTGCGGACTTGCCGAAAGTTGCGTGGATACTTTCCATGGTCCGGTAGAAACTGGAGCGGTCGCGATCCAGTTTGTTAATGATGATGGCTCGCGAAAGGCCGAATTCGTCACAAAAGTTCCAAACTTTTTCGGTCTGCACCTCGACTCCGGCAACACCATCGACCACCACAAATGCCGCATCAGCAGCGACTAGGGAAGCCTTGGTGTCATTGATGAAGATGTTGAAACCGGGAGTATCGAGGAGGTTGATTTTCTGTTTCTGCCACTCCACAACGGCTAGTCCGGTGGAGATTGTGATCTTCCGCGCAATTTCTTCCTCGTCATAGTCGGTGAGGGTATTGCCTTCATCGGCTCGTGTGAGTCTGTTGGTTGCGCCAGCGGTAAATAACATGCCTGCGGTGAGCGATGTCTTGCCGCAATGCAGGTGGCCCACTAAGCCCACATTGCGAATGTCCTTGCCTTCGTAAACCTTCATACGGATGCACTCCTTTGTTGCGCAAACGCTTCACGGCCGGCCTCAAAGTCGACCGTTCTTACTGCATAGCAACTTGCGCAAAACAAAGCTGTGGCGGCTGAAAGGATTTCACGAGTTACAGACTCGTTTGGGGCCGCTGAGCCCTTGCGCTACACTTTTTGAACTACCAGGGAAAGAATCGTATCACAATTTAATTCCAACCGGAATGGGGTGTTTGGAATAGCTTCAGGAAAGGGGTTACGAGTGAAAAACTTGGCACTCTGGGTAACCCGCGCAAGCTGGAGGTGCGATTTTATGGAATGAGCACTAACGATGCGGCGGAAATATTGGTGGCATGTGTGGGATCGCCCAGATAGTAGGCCTTAAAGGAATGCGTGCCAGAAACTAAGCCGCTGATGGCTAAACTTGCCCTTCCGTCAACCAACGTTCCTGACCCAATCAGCAATTGGCCGTCGAAGAATTGGACGGAGCCACTTGCTGAGTGGGGATCCACTTCGGCGGTTAAAACCAGCGCAGGGTTGACGATGGCACTCAGCGTTACTGAAGTTGCCCGTTTGGTTTGTTGGGTAATAACGTTTGATGAACCAGCGTTGAATTGCGCATCGCCACCATAAACCGCTTGCAAAGAATGCATTCCCGCGCTCAAGAAACTGGTGATAAAGCTGGCGGTTCCGTTTCGAAAGGTGATTGTGCCCAAGGACACCCCTTTATCGAATAACTGCACCGTGCCGCTTGTCGTTGCCGGGCTGACGGTGACCGACAACTGTACCGATTGGCCGGTGACCGATGGGTTCAAGTTGGAACTCAGAGTGAGCGTAATATTCTTCTTCAGGACCGATTGGGAAAGCACGTTGCTGGAGGCGGCAGAATGATTGAAATCGCCACTATATACTGCCTTTATGGAATGCGTCCCCAAGGTTAGGCCAGCCAGTGAAATAGATATCGATCCAGCCACCAAATTAGCGGAGCCAAGGAGAGTTTCCCCATCAAAAATTTGAACCAGCCCCGTTGCCGCTGCCGGATTCACGATGGCCGTATACGTGACGCTTTGGCCAGGGGCAGGGGTGGCCGGATTGGAAAAAAGGCTGACCGTGGCAGCGCCAAGTATGGATTGCACTACACTTGCCGAAATGGTTGCGCCTGTATCCAGATCACCGGCATATTTTGCCGTGATGCTGTGAGTCCCAAGAGCCAGTGATGAGGTGGTGAATGTACTGGTTCCTGGGAAATCAGCATTGACGCTGGCGTTGCCAACCAGCACGCCGTTATCGTAAAAAGCTACTGTCCCAGTATTAATTGCGGGAGCAACCAGAGCGAAGAAGGTGACGGTGGTTCCTTGTCCTGAAGGATTGCGGGAAGAAATCACTTGTGCGTAGCTGCTGCGCTTCACTTTGACTGGGAGATCTTCGGCGGGGACTGGTCCGAAAATGGCGTCGCCGCGGTAAATTGCACCGATAGAGCGTACCCCAGCAGCCGGGGCGGGGGCCGATAGGGTGGCTAATCCGTTGGTTACAACTGCTTCGCCAAGGACCGTTTCCCCATCGCGAAATTCAATGGTTCCGGCCTGGCTACCAGGGGTTAGGGATGCAGTGAAAGCAACCGCTTCCCCACTCACCGGAGAAGCTGGCGAGACACCGATTTTCACCAGCGGAGTGACGGTCAAAGCCAGATCCTGCCCGCCTGTTTCCCCTGAAATTGAAGTGGCCGTAGGAGCAAAGACGGTATCGCCCAAATATTCAGCATTAATGCGCCACGCACCGACATCCCACAAAGGGGTAGTGAGTGTGGCTTCGCCGTTGAGAAGCGATGCCGTGCCCAATTGTCCATAGGTTCCGTCGGAAGTGGGTCCGTAAAAAAAGTTCACAGTTCCCGTAGCATTTTTCGGCAGGTTGTTCCCAGTGGCCAAAGAAGCGGTTACGGAAAGCGGAATGGTGATGGGAACTCGACCCGCTGCGGTGGAGAGTTTCAGACCAGTCACAACAGTGGAACTGGGGAATGACAAGTTGCGCACAACATGACCACGGCTTTCGGAAATCAAAAGTGTTCCCACACTTGAAATCGCAACTCCGGCGGGAGCCTTCATGCTCAGCGGCCTTCCCCCCGCCACTGTCCAGATAAGCCCGGAAGAAATCTCAAGCATTCTCACCCGATTATTCAAAACATCGGCAAAGATCAGGTTTCCAGCGTTGTCAAAGGTCATTAGTCCAGGCATTTTCAGATTGGCTTGTGCTGCGGAGAGGCCATCGCCATTGTATCCGGCCATGCCAGTTCCGGCGACGCTATCAATGGAACCTGTGGACACATCAATGCGCCTGATGCGATGATTGCGCATTTCCGACACGTAAAAGTTTCCCGAACGATCAATGGCGATGCCCACCGGAGAATTGAGCTTGGCCGCCGGTGCGGAACCGCCGTCGCCTGAAAAACCGGGCGTCCCAGTGCCCGCCAGTGTGGTGATCACGCCGGTAATTCGATCCACTCGGCGTAGCGTATGGTTGCCCGAATCCACCACGTAAATATTCCCGTCAACATCGAGCGCAAGTCCCGTCGGCAAGCTCAATTCCGCTTCCGTCGCCAATCCACCATCGCCGCTGTATCCTGACGAACCGCGCCCGGCAACCGTGGTGATCACGCCGGTAATGCCATCCCGCTTCCTGACGATGTGGGCCGCAGTGTCGCTCCAATAAAGATTCCCGGCTGCATCCAACTTCACGTCGTAGGGGTAATCCGTCCCATCTTCTATAGAAAGGGACAGCCCCGATCCTTCCACCACCGTGCTGATCTGTTTGGTCAATCCATCTACACGGCGGATATGACCACGCTCGGCGATATAGACGTTCCCAAACGAATCAAAAGACATGCCCGTTGGACCGGATAGAACCGCCGCTGCCGCAGATCCGCCATCGCCAGAATAGGGCGAGAATTGGCCGTTGCCGGCATAGACGCCACCGCTTTGGGCGAACCCGGTGCTGGTGCAAATTACAAGGACCGAGGCCAGAAAGGCTTGATAAAGGGAATTTTGAAGGTTGGTCATGCCGCATCTAATTGTTCGGCAGAAAGAGCGATCTTCTTTAACCAATTGTGAGAATCCGCGAATTTCGTATGCTAACTTGATAGCAGACATGCGAAGCATCCTTCACCTGAAAATGAATTTCTTATTGGTCACTGCATTTTGCCTGTGTATCCACGGGCAAACAAAGGAAGCTCAGGGAATTCCACCCAGGGCGGCACCCACTGATTATCAGTCTATGGTTAAGACAGGGGTTAAGGCAGGAAATGTGACCATTGCAGCGGAGTTTACCGGACATTCCGTTCCCACCGCGCAAGGGCCGCTGACCACGGAAGACTACGTGGTGGTGGAAACGGCATTTTTCGGCGATGCAGACGCAAAACTCAAATTATCCTTCGACGATTTTTCACTGCGCATTAATGGCAAGAAAACTCCCTTGTCTGGCCAGCCTTATGGGGCGGTACTCAGTTCCTTAAAGGATCCAGAATGGCAACCGGCAGTTCCGGTGGATAAGAAATCCAAAGGCGGCATGAGTAGTGGCGGGGGCGGAGGGGATAAAAATGATCCTCCTCCTTCACCACCGCCAATCCCCATTGAGGTGCGTCGGGCAATGCAACAGCGAGTGCAGAAGGCCACCCTTGCAGAGGGAGACCGCACGCTGCCACAGGCGGGGCTGATTTTCTTTCAATATCGCGGCAAGACCACGGGCCTTCAGTCGATTGAACTGATCTATAACGGTCCGGCAGGGAAAGCGACGGTAGCGCTTCAGCCCTAGGAACAAGAGCTAATCTTAAGCAATGGCAAATATCTCAAAGCGCGATTTTCTTGCTTTCGGGCTGGCTGTTCCCCTTGCAGTTCCTTTGGTCGCCAAACTGCGAAAATCCCCGATCGTGGCCCGGCGATTGACACAACTCTGGTGAAAGATTTCGTGGTAGCGGCCCATGGCAGTCTGGAAAAGACGCAGACCATGTTGACTGCACAGCCGATGCTGATCAACGCGACTTGGGATTGGGGTGGCGGCGACTTCGAAACAGCGTTGGGCGGCGCGTCGCATATGGGGCGTCGGGAAATTGCTCAATTGTTGTTAGAAAAAGGCGCCCGGATGGATGTGTTTGCGGCAGCCATGTTGGGTAAGTTGGAAATAATCAAAGCAGCGTGTGCAGCCTTCCCTGGAATTCACAAGGTAGCAGGTCCGCACAAGATCCCACTCATCGCCCATGCTAAAAAAGGCGGCAGCGAGGCGGAGGCTGTAGTGAAGTTTCTGGAGAGTCTTCAGGCAACTGCTTAAAAGTCTAAGAGTCGTGGGACCGATGGGCCATTTACCTTCACCATTGCCCATGCTTCAATTAAGATGCGATGCATCCGACCTCCTCTTGGCGCGAAGCCTCTCCCCTTGCTATTGACGCAGCAAGTATATTGCGGCGCTTGGGTGTCCCTGAGGAAAGCTATTCATTCCCTGGAAACATTGAAGTTCGCAGTCCCATCAGCGGAGAGTTGATCGGTTTCGTAACATCTGTAAGTCCCGCTGAAGCCCAAGCCAGCATTGATCAGGGGCATGCCGCGTTCCTCATCTGGAGAAAAGTGCCTGCCCCACGACGCGGTGAACTGGTCCGCCTGTTTGCCGAAGAGCTTCGAGTACATCAACGCATTCTGGGACGACTGGTCACGCTGGAAGCCGGTAAAATTCTTTCCGAAGGTGCGGGCGAAGTACAGGAGATGATCGATATCTGCATGTACGCTTGTGGACTTTCGCGGCAGCTCTACGGACTGACTATTGCGTCGGAACGTCCGCAGCATCGAATGATGGAAACGTGGCATCCGCTGGGAGTAGTGGGTGTTATCACTGCCTTCAATTTTCCAGTGGCCGTCTGGTGCTGGAATGCTGCGCTGGCGCTGGTTTGCGGCAACTCCGTGGTTTGGAAGCCATCTCATAAAACTCCGCTCACGGCACTGGCTACCCAAGCCTTGTTTGATCGGGCCGCAGCGAAATTCGGGGGCGTTCCGCCGGGACTTTCCACGGTGTTGTTGGGAGGCGTGGACGTGGGCGAAGCACTGGCCAATCATCCACGAGTGCCGCTGATATCGGCCACTGGTTCCACGACTATGGGTCGCAATGTGGGACCGGTAGTCGCTTCCCGATTTGGAAGAGCATTGCTGGAACTGGGCGGTAACAATGCCGGAATCGTTTGCCCCAGTGCCGATCAGGATCTTGCCGTGCGGGCCATTGCATTTGGGGCCATGGGCACAGCCGGGCAACGCTGCACAACCTTGCGCCGCCTGATTGTCCACGAAGATATTTACGATGCTCTGATTGCGCGGTTGAAAAATGTGTATCAATCGGTTTCCATTGGTGATCCGCGGAACTCGGCTATTCTTATTGGTCCGTTGATTGACGGTTCGGCGTTCGATGCCATGCAGGCGGCACTGGCCCAGGCTATGGCTTCCGGCGGATTGGTGACCGGCGGACAGCGCGTTCCCATAGAAAACTGTGAGCAAGGCTATTACGTGCGACCGGCTTTGGTGGAGATGCCATCGCAAACGGCACTGGTGCAGCGGGAAACTTTTGCCCCCATCCTCTACGTGATGAAATACAGCCGTTTGGCCGATGCCATTGCTTTGAACAATGATGTTCCGCAGGGTTTATCTTCCTGTATTTTTACCAGCGATCTACGCGAGGCGGAATTATTTGTTTCTGCCGAAGGGTCTGATTGTGGGATTGCCAACATCAACATTGGGCCCTCCGGGGCTGAAATTGGAGGAGCATTCGGTGGCGAAAAAGAAACTGGTGGCGGCCGTGAATCTGGCTCAGACGTCTGGAAAACTTATATGCGCAGGGCCACAAACACCGTCAATTACGGAGACGTCCTACCACTTGCGCAGGGCGTCAATTTCGAAGTTGGTTAGGCGCGCGCCAAAAATTCCTAACATCAAAACGGCATTGCCCGGCCCCAACGCAAAACGCATTATTGCCGATGACGAACTGTTGATGTCACCCAGCTACACTCGCGGATATCCGCTGGTGGTGAAAAAGGGTCGGGGGGTGGTGATTGAAGATGTAGATGGCAATCAGTTCCTGGATTTTTCGGCGGGCATTGCCGTAACATCCACCGGCCACTGTCACCCTGAAGTGGTTGCCGCGATTCAACATCAAGCGGCTGAACTGATCCATATGTCGGGGACCGATTTTTACTATCGGCAGATGACGGATGTGGCCAAGCGTCTATCGGCGGTTGCGCCCATGCCAGGTCCGCACAAGTTCTATTACGGTAATTCCGGGGCGGAGGCGGTGGAGTGCGCGATTAAACTGGCACGCTATCACACGCGCAGGCAAAACATCATTGCCTTTTTTGGCGCATTCCATGGACGAACGATGGGCGCGCTTTCGTTGACCGCATCCAAACCGCAGCAGCGCCGACGCTTTGCCCCAATGCTTCCTGGGGTGACCCACGTGCCCTATCCTAACGTGTATCGCGGCTGTTCCGGTGGGGTTGAAGAACAGGAAGCTTATGCCTTGGGCTGCGCACGATTTATAGAAGAAAAATTGTTCCGGTCCACGCTTCCACCAGAGGAAGTTGCCGCCATTGTGTTGGAGCCCATTCAAGGTGAAGGCGGCTATGTGGTTGCCCCCACCATTTTTCTGCAAGAGATCCGCCGCATTTGCGACCGACACGGAATTCTGATGATTGTCGACGAAGTGCAATCTGGCGCGGGCCGCACCGGTAAATGGTTCGCCATTGAACATTCCGGCGTGCATCCCGATGTTGTGACCATGGCCAAGGGAATTGCTTCGGGCATGCCGCTAAGCGTCTGCATGAGCCGGGCGGAAATCATGGATTGGGTGCCTGGTTCGCATGCCTCCACATTCGGAGGAAATCCGGTATGTCTGGCAGCGGCCATGGCGACGATAGACGTCCTTGAAAGAGAGGGGATGGCCAATGCCGAATCGACAGGCCGCTACATGATGGAGCGGATGCAAGGTTGGATTGCGAAGCACCGGATGGTGGGCGATGTTCGCGGACGGGGTTTGATGATTGGGGTGGAGATTGTGCGCGATCAGGCATTAAAAACGCCTGCCCCGACGGAACGGGATCGCATTGTAGATCTGGCTTTTGCGCGCGGTTTGCTGTTGCTGGGTGCGGGGGAAAATACCATTCGCCTGACGCCGCCGTTGATTGTTACCAAGGCTCAAGCCAAGACTGCCATGGATATTTTAGAAGAGTGTATTGAGATTACTTCCCAGTAATTCGCGCTTTGATCACTTTATCCAGCTTGGGGAAATTCCTGGCCAGATAGGCATCGCCTTCGGCTTCAATCTTGTCCTGATCCGCACCGGCACCCTTCGGCGGACCTTCGCCGTATTCGGCATATAGTTTGCTGAACACTTCCATGCCTGAACTCACTTTGCCGAATGGGGAAAAGCCCCTTGCATCCAGTCGGGCGTTGTCGGCCATGTTGACGTAAATCTGTGTCGTGCGAGTGTCCGGCCCATCGGTGGCAAAGCTTACAAATCCGCGAAGATTACTTTGCAGAACAGGATCGTCTTTGATGGCTGTGCCGTGCTTCCAGGCTTGCGAGACTAGCGGGTTGGGATTAATGCCCCACTGCACCACGAACTTGGGCATGGTTCGGAAAAAGCGCGTTCCATCGTAGAAGCCATTGTCCACCAGTTGATAAAATCGGTCAGCTCCAAGGGGCGACCAGTCGCGATGCACTTCGATGGTGAACGGTCCTTGCGTGGTATCGAATTGGGCAAGGTAGGTGGCGGGGGAAGTGCTGGTGAGCTTCGATGGTTGCTGCAGGTTGCTGTAATCGCGACCGCAGGACAACAGCAGCAGGGCAGGGAGCAGTAGCTTTCGCGGCATTAGCTTTAGCAATACTAAACAGTGCATAGTACCAGTTTGCTACAATTATCGTTTCATCATTTTATGGAGATTCCAACTGCCCCTGCTGAGCTTTTGATGACTTTAGCTGACGGCACGAAAGTGTTGCGGCGAGTTCCTCGTATGCGGGCCTGCAGTGAGAGGAATGAAAAAGGCAAGCTGTGCGTTGGCCATTTGAAGCGCTGGTTTGTTTTTGGGGAAGAAATTAAGAAGACTTACGGCGCCGATGCCGAGGTCTATCGATGCGAGAAGTGTAAGACGCTGTATCTGCCAAATCTGTCAGAAGCGCCACGTACCGGCACATTAAGCTGGTAACACCGGTTTCCAACGATTCTAGTCGTTGGAGAAAAAGCCGTATCGGAAACAGGGTTGGTAGTCTAGGGAACCTGTTTCCGATACGGCCCGCCCAAGGCGGGCGGGGGTTGCTTGCGCCGGGAGACTGATAAAATTCGCTTCCTGAATCCGTCCCGCGTCCAAACATTTCAGAACCAGAAAGTCACTCTTACCCGGAGCTTACTACCCACTGGTGGGTTTCCACGTTTACAACTCAAAATTGGTGAGGATCGAAAAAATTCCCTCTGATGCAATTTGCAATCAGTAGAAGGAGCGGTTCTAAAATGTTTACCGGCTCCCGCAAGCACGCTGTCATTCAGCCCACTCGCTTCTTCTAGATTGTTCCATTGCCCCAGAGGGGTGGTTAAAATTGAACTTCCTCAAGTTCACTTGTTGTGTAGCATGTAAGCCACCAACGAACATATTGCACCAAACCATTGAAAAGAAATCAAGTCTTTCCCCAAAGAAAGTTTGATTAAGGGTCATATATGTCCCAGGGTGTGTCGGTGTGACACAATTAGGTCAAGATACTTCATGAGTCGGCTTCCTTGTCTGGCACTCCTCCTATTCACCGCCTTACCGCTGCTTCCCCAGGAAAACAACCCTGTGGAGAAACTGCTGGAAGAAGATATTTCCGTATCAACTGAACATCCGCGACTTTTGCTGCCTCCTCGACGCTTGCGTCTTTTGCAGCGGGAGAGGGAACGGGATTCCTCACGCTTCCGCCAAATGGAAACCCTCATTGTCGGCAAAGCCGCCATGCCCGAACCGGGGTTTGCCTGGGCCCTCTACTATCAGGTTTCCGGTGCCAAGGAGTTCGGCAAGCAGGCGGTGGATTGGGCGCTGAACCCCCAATCGAAAGATCTGCGACAGTTGGCCCTGGTTTTCGATTGGTGCCAGCCGCTGCTTTCCGAGGCACAGTCCAAGGTGCTAGCTGGCAAGCTGGTGCGCGGTGCGGCGGCGCTGGAGGGAGGCCCGGCCATTCCCCAGGTTCGCGATCGCGTGTTGGCCCTGATTGCGCTAGTGGGGCATGGTCCAAAGAACACTGAGGAACAGTTGAAGGTGGTGGTGAACGAATGGTGGCGCAAACAGATGGCACCGGGGCTGCGCACTGGGTCGAAAGAAGTTCCCCGCCAGGATAGTTACGCCATGTTTGAGATGCTCCATGCCTTGCGCGACAGCACCAACGTGGAACTTCGGCAGGACGCCGCCAAGTATTTCAAGGAACTTCCGGCCTACCACATTCTTAGTTACTATCCGGCCATTTTTCCGGCTGCGGAAAACGAATATCGCATTCCTTTTTACACAGCCGATGGCGAACCGGATCTAAAGACTGCAGCACTGAGCAGGGCAGGGGATTTGGCGATGGTCGCCTACGATACCAATGCCCAGGAAACGCAGTTTGTGCAAAGCTGGCTGATTCATGACCGCTTCACGATGCGCGGTGTATTCGGTATCACCTACGAATTTCTTTGGGCGAACCCATATCAGCCGGGGTTGAGCTATTACCATCTACCGCTGTTTCAGCATCATTCGGCATCAGGAACGCTGGTGTTGCGGTCTAGTTGGGACGATGATGCCTCCTGGTTTCATTTTTCAGGTATGCAGGCGCAGATGTTTGAAGGCGGGGTGCGCAAAGATTTGAAACTGGGTTCGGCCCCCAAGCCAATTGAAATTGCCGGAACCATGATCTACTTCTATCACGACAATTTTCGGCTGGACCTGGAATCGGAAGCTGGGGAGACCATCTATTTATTGGGGTTGAAACCGAATACCGCATACGACGTGGAATCGGATGACAGGGAGTTGGAAGAAAAGAAAACTGACGCGGGCGGCATTTTGCCTTGGAAGCTTACTCCGAAAAGCAAGTTCGGGCTTCGCCTGCGCCAGTCTCCGGTTATTCCACGGTGACGCTTTTGGCCAGGTTACGAGGTTGATCCACATCTTTGCCCAGCCGGACAGCAATATGATAGGCCAACAACTGCAACGGCACCACTTCAATAATGGGCAGCAACAGTTCATGGGTGATGGGGATTTCTAAGACATGGGTGGCCATGCCAGCAGCATCCCGGTCCCCTTCATTGACAATGGCAACCACCACGCCTTCGCGGGCTTTCACTTCCTGAATATTGGACAGTGTTTTTTCGTAACGGACGCGGCTGCTTTCATCGTTAGGATCGTAGGCGGCAAGCACAACTGCCGGCAGATTTTCATCGATTAGAGCATTCGGACCATGCTTCATTTCCCCGGCGGGATAGCCTTCGGCGTGGATGTAGGAGATTTCCTTCAACTTCAAAGCACCTTCCAATGCCATCGGAAAATGGATGCCACGGCCCAGATACAGAAAATCGTGAGCTTTGGAAAGTGTCCGCGACATTTCGTCGTAGCGCATATCTTTTTGCAGCAGCGCTTCCAGCTTGCCCGGCAGTCGCATTAATTCCTGAGCGATGTTGCGGGATTCCTCTTCGCTGATCTTTCCTCGTTGTTGCGCCAGATACAGGGCCAGAACAAACAAGGCTGTAAGCTGCGAAGTGAACGCTTTCGTTGATGCCACGCCAATTTCCGGACCAGCATGGGTGATGATGGTGCCATCGGCTTCCCGTGGGATCATGGAACCCACTACGTTGCAGATCGCCAGTGTTTTTGAGCCCTTTTGCTTGGCTTCGCGCTGGGCGGCAATTGTATCGGCAGTTTCCCCCGATTGGGAGATTACCACCACCAAAATTTTCGGGCCAAGAATAGGGTCACGATAGCGGAACTCGCTTCCGTAATCCACTTCCACGGGAATTCTGGCCAGCTTTTCAATCATGAATTTGCCTGCCAGGGCAGCGTGCCAACTGGTGCCGCAGGCCACAATTTTGATCGATTTGAAGGCAGCGAATTCTTGAGGAGTGATGTTCATTTCTTCAAGAAACACTTTGCCGGTGTCCTGACTGACGCGGCCCAGCAAGGTGTCACGAACAGCGCGCGGCTGTTCATAAATTTCCTTGAGCATGAAATGTTTGTAGCCGCCCTTTTCCGCCATAATGGGATCCCACAAAATATGGGTCACCTGGCGCTTTACGGGGTTGCCTTCAAAATCCATCAGTTTGACGCCATCAGCTGTCAACACTGCCATGTCGCCATCGTTCAGAAAGAACATGTCTCGGGTATGGCTAAGGATCGCTGGGACGTCGGAGGCCACATAATACTCGCCCTCACCCAAACCAACCACCACCGGAGGACCACTGCGTGCGGTAACAATTTTACCTGGATCTTTCTTTGACATCACGGCCAGGGCAAACACACCGGAAACTCGTTTCACGGCTTTTTGAACAGCCTGTTCCAGATTTCCATCAATGTATTTTTCCACCAGGTGGGCGATCACTTCGGTATCGGTTTCCGTGCGGAATACATGCCCTTCGGCTTCCAACTCGCGTTTCAGGTCCAAATAATTTTCGACGATGCCGTTGTGAACCAACACCACGCTACGGCTGGGTCCAGTGTGCGGATGGGCATTTTCCTCGGTAGGACGCCCATGGGTCGCCCAACGTGTGTGGCCAATTCCATAGGATCCTTCTACCGGGTTCAACTTCACTGCTTCTTCCAGATTGTGCAATTTGCCTGAGGCCCGGCGGATGATTAATTCCCCATCTTCACCGAAAACGGCCAAGCCGGCGGAGTCATAGCCCCGGTATTCCAATCGGCGGAGCCCATCCAAAATAATGGGCACAGTCTTTCTACTACCGATATAGCCAACAATTCCACACATAGTTCCCTCTATTCAAGAATCAAAACCCGATAGTCTTCAATGACCGGGTTGGATAAAACTTCACGGGCTACCAGATCAATTTCTGTTTGAGCCTGTTCGCGGCTCACCCCGTTCATCTGTATTTCAAAAAACTTACCTTGCCGGACATCGGCGATGGAGGCGTGGCCTAAGCCGCGCAGCGCGGATTGAACCGTTTGGCCTTGGGCATCTAGAACTGTGCGCTTTAGCGTGACGTACACATGGGCTGTCATTAGTTCATTGTTTCGAACTCCAGGCCCATAGTGCAACTCCTTTTGACAAGGAGGAATTAGCTGAGTGAAGATGTGACCTGGACGGCATTGGCGAAAGACTGCTCTCCACACATCTTTCGGCATTGCCCGGCCCATTCTTTAGTTATGTAGAAGCTTTGTTCAGAATTGCCGTTGCGCAGGGTAATCGTGTCGTAGAGCAAACCCTGTGCAACGGAGGTGGATGTAACCAGTAGACTTTCATTTGTGGGCTTAAACAGCTTTTTTTCAGTAAGAGTCCAGGAATGACCTTTTTTCAAAAGGTAAGCTTCTTTCAATCTGCGCATGCGACCCCCTGAGCGGAAATAGCATCGCAATCCGGTTGCAGTATCCAGCATGGCCCATTGAGGCACGTCCGTATTGCTAGATTCACTGGTCCAGGAGGAAATTCTGCCACCGATGCCCGCCAGTGTAAATCGCAGAACTCGCAGCAGCACAGGCAACAAAATAAAAACGCCGATGATCAATGCCACCAACAGCGGCACAGCGATTTCCGGATGTTTGTAGGAGAGGATCAACAACGCCACCACGCTGAAGTCTTCCACTATGCTCATCGCCGAATGGGCTACCGGATCGGGGCTGGCGTGGGCAATCAGACGGGCTGCCGCCTTGGTGGAATGGGTTCCCAAAGCAATGGAACCACCAGCCAAAGCCGCAAGAATTTGAGCAGTAGGGGATAATTTCCCAGCCGCTTCCATGGCCAGGATGGCTGCGCCCAGAGGACGAATAAAGGTATGAATGCCATCCCAGATGGGAGTAAAGAATGGAACTTTATCGGCAACAAATTCCGCTAAATACATTGCTGCCGCCAAAGTCAGCACAAGGGGATTGGCCAGTACTTGCATCTCTTGCGGCAATCCTAACAGCCAGCCAAACCGAATTCCCAGGCCGACGGTCAGGACTGCCGCATAAAGATTGATACCCGACACAAACGACAAGCCGAGAATGCTGGACAAAGTTTCAAGCATAATCCCCTTTGAACGGTCGCACTACTTGGTAGCGAACTTGTAGATCACCATCAGGATGCCCGCGCCAATCACCGACATAATGAACCCAGCGGCTTCCCCTGATTGGTAAAAGCCCAACATCTTACCCAGATAGTTGGCCACAATAGAGCCCGCAATTCCAAGTAGCATGGTCACAAAAATTCCACCAGGAGGTTCTTTGCCCGGCATGACGAACTTGGCCACGGCTCCGACAATCACGCCGATGATGCACTGATAAATTAGATGTAACAAATTCTTAATCTCCTATTGTTCGTTACTTGCACTCACTGTGGGGGAGAATCAAAACTACCATCTCAGTCGGCCTGCGTCAATCGCGACGTAGCCCAATCATTCAATATTATCCGCAGATGTCGCAGATGCACGCAGATAAGACAACACAACGAATTGAAATACAACGTTTCCAGGTGCTTTTATATGGTGACAGCCCGGTGTTTCCGCCTTTAATTGAGATTTCGAAACACGGCAAACTGATACTATTGGTACCAGTTTCACCAACCTCACCTACATCATGTCCCACCCACTTTTGGTTAAGGGAGCGCGCCAGTTGCTAACTTTGCGTGACACAGCAAGCTCCCCTGCAGGACCCCGCCGTGGTGCCAAACTTTCCGATCTCGGAATTATTGAAGATGGCGCCGTGTTGATTTCCAAGGGCACCATTCAATCCGTCGGCCCTACCCGTCGGCTAGCGAATCTGGCCCAAACACGAGATGTGCGCGTTATTGATGCAACGGGCAAAGTGGTCATGCCCGGTTTCATTGATTCCGATTGCCGGTTGCTTCCCAGCAACCCACCCCTTTGGAAAAAGAGTTCGGTAGCTAAAAAGTCGCTGGAAGTGTCGCGTCGAAAAATTTCGCAAGTTACCGCTTGTGGAACGCTGGCAATGGAATCCCAGGCAGGTCCGATGGCCGATTATGCCGGAGAATTTCGGCAGCTTCAGGCAAATCGTCAGCTAAGCCTATCCAATCCCAATCTGATTTCTACCTATGTTCCAGAAAAAGTCTACGATGCGCAATTGCCCAAACTGCTGAAGAAAGAGCTATTCCAATTTATAGAAATTCCATCCACTGCCACGGAGTTCAATAAAGAGGAAACCCGCAGTTGGATGGAACACGCTGCGGGCCTTGGCTGCCTGATGAAGATCAGGACCAGCGCAATGAGCAGTTGTCGCAATTTGCCGGTGCAGCAAGTTTGTTGGGAAGGTGACGCCACTGTTGAAGAAATAGATTGGGCGGCCAACCAAAGCTGGGTACTTTTGGGTATGCCCCTCGAAAGCCTGCGGCACGATCGTTCCCGCAAACAATGGCGGGAAATGGTTGATGCGGGCGTAGCCCTGGCCTTGGCAACTGGAGCGAATTGTGGGCTGGGAGGTGCGGCCAGCATGCAACTCGTCGTCTCCCTGGCCTGCGCACAAATGGGGCTTTTTATTGAAGAAGCCATCACTGCAACCACCATTAATGCGGCCCATGCCATGGGGATTCAAGAAGTCACCGGATCTCTGGAACCTGGCAAGCGGGCCGACCTTCTAATTTTGGATGTCCCAGACTACCGTGAAATCCCATATCATTTGGGAATCAACTTGGTTTCAAAGGTGATCTTACATGGCGAGATTCTGTTTCAACAACTGGAGCCCCAATGGCTAGGCGCATAGTGGAATGTGTTCCGAATTTTTCAGAAGGTCGTCGCGCGGATGTGGTGGACCGCATTGCAGCGGCAGCCCTCAGTGTGAAGGGGGTGCGGCTGTTAGATAAGGAAATGGATCAGGACCATAACCGCTCCGTGCTGACCTTTGCAGGCGAACCCAAGGCGGTGGTTGAAGCAGCCATCAAGGCCGTGGGCGAAGCTTCTTTGCTGATTGACTTAAACCACCACAAGGGAGTTCATCCTCGAATTGGTGCAGCCGATGTTGTGCCTTTCATTCCCGTTGAAAACATCACCTTGGATGAATGCGCGCTACTTGCTGAACAGGCTGGTGAACAAATTTGGAAACGTTATCAAATTCCCGTTTACCTGTACGGTGCGGCGGCGAAGAATCCGGAACGGGCGGCTTTGCCCAATCTTCGCAAAGGAGCATTTGAAGGGCTGCGCGAAGAAGTGAAAACCAATCCTGAAAAGAAGCCAGATTTTGGCAATGCCAGCTTGCATCCCACAGCCGGGGCGGTGGCAGTTGGGGCGCGTAAATTTCTGATTGCCTATAACTTTCATTTGGAAACCAAAGATGTGAAAGTGGCGAAGCTAATTGCGGCGGCCATTCGGGAATCGTCTGGGGGCCTGGCTTCCGTAAGGGCATTGGGGTTATATCTGGAATCGCGCAAGTTGGCGCAGGTTTCGGTGAATCTTACTGACTACGAACGGACGTCGTTGGGGGAACTGTTTCATGCCGTGGAACGGGAAGCGACAAAGCTTGGGGTGAAAGTGAAATCCACGGAATTGATCGGGCTGGTTCCGCGGCAGGCGTTGGATCAAGCAGGCGCCCGCTTAATGAAGGTGGAACATTTCCGTGAAGGAATGGTTTTAGAAAACAGGTTACTGGAAGAGTTTCCGGCTGATCCGCTAGCCGATTTTTTGACTGACCTGAGCCCTGGCCGTGCCGCTGCAGCTACAGCGGCCATGGCAGCGGCGGTGGGTGAAAAGATGGCCCGCATTTCAGGGTTGAACCATGACGAAATTACTGCCGATAAAGTGTGGCTGGCGGAAGCGGCAGTTCGCGACGCAGTAGTTTTTGACCGGGCACTGGAAACCGGCGAAGAAGTGGATTGGGTGGCAGCCACTCGGTTACCCATTGAAGTGGCCACCCGGGCCCACCAACTGGTGAAGCGCATGGAGGATCTGCGGGCAAAAGCGCATCCGGAGTTTCAGACCGATGTGGAATCTTCTCTGTATTTATGTCGGTCGGCGATTCAAGCGGCCATCACCTGCATTCAGCCGAACCTTAGCCGAATCCAATCGGAAGAGACTCGCAAGGAACTGACGGCGCGCATCTGGGCGCTACAATAAAGACAAGTGCTGGTTACCATTGAATCAAAGCAGGAGCGGCCAAAATGGCTAAAGGCTCCAGCCCCGGTCGGCGACAATTATCGTGAATTAAAGGGCTTGGTGCAGCGGTTGCGCCTGCACACGGTGTGCGAAAGTGCTGCCTGCCCAAACGTGGGGGAATGCTGGAATCAACGCACGGCTACATTCATGATTTTAGGGAACGTGTGCACCCGTCGTTGCGGATTTTGCGCGGTGCAAAAAGGTGTTCCGCTGGCCATGGATTTCGACGAGCCGCGCCGTGTTGCGGAAGCAGTTGAGGCACTGGGACTGCGCTATGCCGTGGTGACCAGTGTGAACCGCGATGATCAAAAAGATGGCGGGGCGGAAATTTTCGCCATGGTCATTCAGCAAATTCGTGAGCGCGTTCCCGGTTGCAAAGTGGAAGTGCTGGTGCCCGATTTTCAAGGGTCGCACCCGGCCATGCGAACCGTCATGGCAGCTCGGCCCGATGTGTTGAATCACAATACTGAGACGGTGCCCCGACTGTATCGGACGGTCCGCCTGGGCGCACGCTATGAACGGTCACTGGAAATGTTGGCCTATGCCAAGAGCCTGGACGCCACCATTCCAACGAAATCCGGGTTGATGCTGGGGTTGGGCGAAACCAAAGAGGAAGTGCTGCAGACGATGGGCGATTTACGCGCGCATGGAGTCAGCATTTTGACCTTGGGGCAATACTTACGGCCATCACCAAAGCATCTCCCGATTCTGCGCTACGTCGATCCCGAAGAGTTTGCGGAATATAAGGTGCAAGGGAAAGCGATGGGCTTTGCTCATGTGGAATCTGGGCCACTGGTGCGAAGCTCGTATCACGCTAGCGACCAGGTTTAATGTGTGTGCATTTTTTTCCTGGCTGAAGTAAACTACCTACAGATGGTTCAATCCTGAACTATTGAATCAAACCGTAGGCTAGGCTGATTGTCAGAACCACGCCCGCGTCAACCAGGAGGTCCTTCCATGGATCGTAGAGATTTTCTGAAAAGCGCTTCAGCCCTCAGCGCCGCCACCACCGCATTTGCTGCCAAGGCTGTGAAAGGTGGCCAGGGTCGCGTGCTAGGTGCTAACGACAAGATCAACATTGGCGTAATTGGCGTCGGTGGTCGTGGTTTTTATGTGGCCAGCGAGTTTGAAAAAGCTGGCAAACGCGATAACAACTGCCAGATAGTAGCCGTTTGCGACGTTTACGAAAAACGTAAGAAACGTGCCGCAGATCGGTACAAGGCCGAAGGCTACCTTGACTGGCGTGAAGTGATTGCCCGCAAGGATGTGGACGCCGTGATTGTCGCCACTCCAGACCATTGGCATGCCCCCATTGCCCTGGCCGCCATGGACGCAGGCAAAGACGTCTATTGCGAAAAGCCAATGTGCCACACCATTGCCGAAGTGAAGCGGTTGGTGGACACGGTCAAAGAAACCAAGCGTGTGATGCAAGTTGGTTCGCAGACCACTTCTGGCGACCAATGGCACAAAGCGAAGAAAGCTATTGCCGATGGAATGCTGGGTAAAATGTTGCTCAGCCAGGGTTCCTACCATCGCAATTCGATTGAAGGCGAATGGAACTACACGATTGAACCCAACGCCGGTCCTGACGGCAAGGGTGAAGATTATTTGGATTGGAAAATGTGGCTGGGTTCGGCCAGCAAGCGTTCCTACGACGCCGATCGTTTCTTCCGTTTCCGCAAGTATTGGGATTATTCGGGCGGCATTGCCACCGACTTATTCTTCCACGTGGTTGCGCCCATGAATATTTGCTGGGGCGAAGCACAGTTCCCGCACAAAGTGATGGCTGGTGGCGGCATCTATGTCTTCAAAGAAAAGCGCGAAGTGCCCGATACCTTCCATTTCATGGCTGATTACGCCAAAGGTCATTCTTTGGTGCTCACTTCCTCAATGGCCAATTCACAGCATATTCCTGGCCTGATCCGCGGTCATGAAGGTACGCTGGTGATGGTGGAACATGGCCGTTTTGAAGGATTTTCTCCCAACCTCACCATGAAGCCTGAAACTGTGGGCCGTGAGAATGCGAAGAAAAATATCAGTCCTGATTATAAATTCGGCATGGAAGACGTGAAGATTCCTGTGGAAGATTTCAGCGCCATGGAACGCCATGTGGACAACTTCCTGAAATGTATTCGCACACGAGAAACACCTACGCTCAACGTGGAAATTGCCGCTAGAGCTCAGGTCACAATTACCATGGCTGTGGAAAGCTATCGTCGAGGCAAGGTGCTTTACTTCGACGAAAAGAAATTCCAGATCGTCGAAAAACCTCCTGTAGCATAGGGTCTCACCGCAGTGCCTTGGCGACAGCAGTCGCAATCGCCAAGGCATCCGGAGTATCGCTGTGAATACAAATCGTATCGGCCATTTTCGACTGTGAGATCCGCACCGCCTGGCGTGCTGCCTCTTCAGGATCCAGAATCAAAGCATCAGCAAATTTTCTTGATCGCAAAGTACCATCTATTTCATAACGCCTATCGGCAAAGGCCTCAGCGGCCACTCTAAATCCTTCCTCTTGAAAGACAACCAGCATCTGTGAACCGGCCAGCCCAACCAGAGTAACTTCCCGACTGAAGCGCGCTGTCCCACGGGCAATGGCTTGCGCCAATCCCTGATTCTTCACCGCCTGGTTATACAAAGCACCGTGCGGCTTCACGTGGGAAATATGTTTCGTCACTGCGGCCAAGGCGCAAATCTGTTCGTAGACGATCTGCTCCACGGCAGGGAAGGGCATGTCCAGTTCCAGCCGTCCGAAGTTTGCAGCGTCTGCATATCCTGGATGCGCGCCAATCTTCAACCCATACTGCATTGCCTGGTCTACCGAGATCTGCATCATCCGGCTACCCCCCGCATGACCGCCGCAAGCAATGTTTACCGACGTCAGAAACGGCATTAGCGCTTCCTGCGATCCGTCTTCAATCAGTTCCACCAATTCGCCGATATCGCAATTAATGTCCATCATTTATTTCGACCAACATCCCGCATCACCTTATCCACCGTGGCCATCAATTGTTCTTCAACAGATTCGGCAAATGGCCCTGGCTTGCCGTAGTAAATCATGCTGGAATCTGCTTCGTAGCCGCCCTCTTTCAGAACGCGAAGGGATGGAATGTAACACATCACATCGTTGGAATAGCCGGCAACAGTGGTATCCTCGCCGGGAAATTCTTTTTTGATGCGCAGTTGGTAATCAATCACAACTTCACCGCCCAGGGCCACTAGAGTCCACTGCTTGCCGAAGCGGATGGCTTGCACCGGATACGGCACGCTGCGCATGGGACGCTGCTGATTGTAGAGCGATAACATAGATTCCGCACGACGTACCTTGGCCGGAATTTTATCTTTTAACTCCTCTTCAAACTGCTCTCTGGAATGCAGTTTTAAGTTGAGGTCAGTCATTCGGAAGGCCGTGCGCAGTGGTCCCGTTAACGGTTGCATTTTGCCAGTGATCACTGCGGATGCTGCCGCAGCCAACTCATTGCCATACTTTTCAGCCAGCTCAAATTTGCCGCGTGGGCTGGGGTTTTGATCCCCTCCACACAGCAGATAGAACATGGCCTGCACTCCGGGATGCTCCTTTTCAAATGCCAGTTGTGCATAACCGGCGTAGTCGCCATGGACCTCGTAAATATCGCCGCCCATGGTGGTGTTGTGGCAGGTGTAGCCGAACAATGCGGCGAGCAGTTTGCCATCGGGTGAGGAAATGCGCAGCACCGGGACGTCGTGATCCACTGGGCCATTGGGGTTGGTGCCAATGATATAGGTGCCGTCTTTCGAAAGAACTCTGCGATTGATGGCGAAAGTGGCTTTGCCATGGCCCAGGGCCAGTTGGGCAGGTTTCAGATCGGCCAACGCGCGGTCCACTGCATTCACGATTTGATCTTTCAGGCGTTCGGTGTAGTTGTGGATGGCCAGCCGCTCGGCGGGGGTGAGTGCGAACATGGTGCCCAGATTGCCTTCCACCATGGGGGCTCCGTGCGTGTGCGAGGAGTTCAGCAGTAACTGGCTTCGCTTGAGGCCGTACTGCTTGGCAACGCGCGCAGCAATGACGTCGGAAACGGCACCGGGAATGCCCAGCAGATCGGTTGTGACAATCACCACTCGCTGCCTCTTGTTGTCTTCCAAAGCAATGGCCTTGGCCCAAAGTTGCTGCTTCACACCAGTGGATGGGTGGGTGCGATTCCCATAGCCGTTGAGATAAATCGGTTCGGTAGGCGAGATGTCCACCGAGGCCAGACCGACTTTCCACGATTTGGCGCTAGCGAGTGTGGGCAGCAGTAAGAGTAGAAGCAGTGCGAATTTCATTCGACTGAATCATAACACTGGCTTGGCGTTTACGGTACAGAATGGCAACTTTATCTTCGTCCACTTTTTCCCAGTCAGGATCGGAACTCAGCAGGCTGACCAAAGTCATCCCGGGCTTGACCAGCATCAGGTCAATGCCATAGCGTTCGGTTAGCTTCTTCCAGGATGGAGTGCCGCTGAGAATTTGCAGATAATCATCGCCCAGCTTGGCTGCGTAAAGATCGTGACGAGGGTCCATGAAGACCTTCTGTTTGGGGTAGTTGATGTAGTAAAGAAAATCGGCCCACTGTTCGGTTGTGAAGGTGCGCGATCGTTGCACCAGGTCGCGATTATGTTCCACCACACCGGTGGGGTAAATCTCAGAGGAAGGCTTGCCGTCAATCGGGATGGGGTTGAATATCACGATCACTGACGCAAAAATCGGTAGCCATATTGTAGGAGCGAAGGCCACACCGCGCCACAGGCTGTCAAGGATTCCAGCAGCAGATTTCTTGCCTTTTCCCGCAACAAACTCGTTCCATAAGGCACTGAGCTGGATCACCACAAGTGGCGTTACCACTAGTAGGAAAATTGCTCCATGACGTCGTGAAACTAGCGTGCTGTAGGCCAGGAACAGAATCCATAACGATTCGGTGTACTTCCGTTGGCGTAAAAATAATCCAATGGACGCGATGCCTAGCAGGAAGAGAATCGCAAAGCAAAACATGAATTCCCCACGGAATTCTGGGGATTTATATTCAATGGCATTGTTCAGAATCCATTCCGAGGAAAGCGTCGCTGCCAGATGCTTGTGCAGCCCAATTCCGTAGGGATTGAACAGCGTCGCTACAGCGCAAGCCACTCCCAGCCCGGCGTATCGCACAAAGCCTTGCCAAGTGCCGCAACTGATTCCCAGAATCGCGATCAATGGAAACAGTACGGCAACTCCAGGGTGCAAGTTCACCCACAAGACAACCAGAAAAGGTAGCAGCCATACAGTCCAACTGGGCGATTCCTGATCGCGAGTCAGCAAAATCATGCTGATTACCAGAAACAAGTAAGTGAACAGCACAGGACGCGCATGGAAGTTGATGTTGAGGGCGTTGGTAGCAAGTAGGATAAGGAAAGTGGTGATCAGGGGATGTCCGCCGCGCCGCAAGGTATCGAAATAGAGCAGTGCAATTGTGAGTCCCACCAGCGTTCCTGAAAGCAGCGCGATAGCCCCCATCCCGGAGCGCATGGCAAGAACGGCATACAGGATTTCGGTGAGCCATTCAAAGGCATACCAGGTGGAACCGCTAGGCATGGCGAATGAAGCGGGATCGGTAGTAGCCACTGCGCCGGTTTCGATCATCCGTTGACCCAGGCGGGTGTGCATGAAGACATCGCCATCAAGAAGGAATCGAGCCCAACCATTGGGGCTGGCAAGGAAACTCCAAGCCATTACTGCAAGGAAGAAATAGTCCGTCATCGACGGCTTCCACCAACTCGCACGATGTGTATCCGCAGCCATTGCTGATCATTTATCCTGATCACAGATCGGCAGTTTGGGCGATTGACGTTAACATTAAGTGGGATAGGCATCCTGCCTGACCTCCCCTAAATGTGAACAATGCTGTCGCTCTATGATCGTTTCAAGCCTTGAAAAGATGGCCAGGGAACTCAATTGGGAGCGATTTTATATTCAGGTTAGTCAACATTCCGCTCTTTCAGGCTGACTCGAATTCGATGAATCCTCCAGATCCCTACAGAATAAAAGAAGGACACGCCTTGCAGGTAATAAGCATTCAGAAGTTCAAAGTAACTCCAGAAAATCGTAAACGGTAAGGCTTGCGTCCCGAATAATTGCACGTAGAAGTGGTTCACTAATGGTTCGACCGGAATGAATTGGGACTACGGTCCTGTCCTTCGTCTCAGGTGAATCAATACCAGATGGCTCCCCCTTTGTTGAATCCGGCACGCTTAAGTGCCCGTACAACTTTCCGTGCACTTAATGAGGGCAACTTTGCCATAGATCAAGCAGGGATAGACACCGGAACAACTACCCTTCCTTGAAAGGACCGCCCCTCTTCTGGAATGGTTTCTCCGTGAGCCGCCAAACTTTCCAAATACAACTCGATTGCCTCTTTGATACTTAGTTCCGCCTCTTCCAGGGTTTCACCTTGCGTGTGACAACCGGGCAGAATCGGAACGTATGCTACGTAACCGCCATCAGGAGCTTGTTCGTAGAAAACCGAATAGGAAAGATTCTTACTCGTCTTGCTCTTCATTCTTCTCATTGTAGTTGCAACGAACTTCGCCGCCCCTACAACCGCGACATTTCACTGGGTGTCAGCATACGCCACTCCCCTGGAGCCAGACCGTCCAGACGCAGTTGGCCAATGGCGATGCGGATCAGTCGCAACGTCGGGAACCCTACTGCTGCCGTCATGCGGCGCACTTGTCGATTCTTCCCTTCCGTGATCGTGATTTCAATCCAACTTGTCGGGATATCCTTCCGAAATCGAATGGGCGGCTCGCGTGGTGGCACGTTGGGTTCATCAATCAACTTCGCTTTAGCCGTTTTGGTGACGTAATCCTGAATGGCGATTCCCCGACGCAGGTTGTCCAGGGCCTCCTCAGTCATGGCCCCTTCCACTTGCACCCAATAGGTCTTGTCTTTGTCGAACTTGGGATGGCTCAGCCGATACTGCACCACGCCATCGTCGGTAAGCAGCACAAGGCCTTCACTATCCTTGTCCAGACGACCGACTGGATAGACGTAGGGAATGTTGATGAAATCTTTCAGCGTCTTTTCGCCGGGATCGCCGGTGAATTGGGTTAGCACGCCGTATGGTTTGTAAAAGAGAATATGATTCCTATTTCCTGCCGAAGTCTTTTGCACAACGAAATCCAATATTCGGGCTGCGTTCTGCCGACCGTGCCCAACTGCGGTAGGCACAAGTCAAATACTTCGGCACATCAGCCCACGAACCGCCACGCAATACTTTATATTGTCCCGTATCCGGCCCCTTAGGATTTTCTGCAACAGCCTTCTGATAGTAATCACGATCATACCAATCCGCCGTCCATTCCCACACATTTCCTGCCATATCGTACAGTCCGAAGCTGTTGGCTGCGCACTTACCGGTTTCCTGTGGACCGCTCATTACCCCGAACCTTGCATCCTTATCGGTGGGTGCTTTTTCACCCCACGGATACTTCGCTTTTTCCGTCAGGCCGCGGCATGCGCGTTCCCATTCCGCTTCGCTGGGCAAGCGCTTGCCCGCCCACTTGGCATAGGCTTCCGCATCGTTCCAACTGACTCCACTTACCGGGAACTTTTCTTTCCCAACAGGCAGTTTACCTTCAGGCCAATTGTACGGTGCCCTATGATTGGTAACTTTTACGAATCGGGCATAATCAACGTTGGTCACTTCATGCGTGTCCATGTAGAACGGTGCCACTTGGATCAGCTTCACTGGCTGATCGTCCTTCACCAGATCGGGCACCCATTGCAATCCGTCATCTGGCAACGTGTGGGATCGACCGCGCAGAAATTCTCCACCAGGAATGAAAACCATTCCCGGTTCAGCAGCGGTAAGGCAGCAGGCGACTAAAACACTAACCGTAAATAGACGAAATCTCATCAGTGGGAATGTATCCATTGGGGCCAAGCGGATCCACATAGGCAAAGGTCCGTCCGGATGGTGTGTTGCGGATTTCCTTCGTCCAGTCAATGCCCAATGCCGACATCATGGTGGCCAGAACGTTTTCCATACGCGGTTGTTCTTTGCGATGCCAGCCGGTATCCACGCACAAGGCACCATCTTTATCAGACGCGCCCAGCACGCGGCCGCCTTTTACTCCCGCGCCTGCGAACATGGCCGGGTAACACTTGTTGTGATGGTCACGACCATCCATGTTGTTGAGTGCTCCTACAGTGCGACCGAATTCACCCATGCAGACCACCAGCGTTTCATCCAACAGTGTGCGGGTAGGGTCCATCTTCGATGGGGTGGCCGCCAAATCCTCCAGCAAACTGGAAAAGGCCGGGTCAAATTCATCACACAATTTGTAGTGGTTTGAAGGTGCCTTCTTATCCCAAATCTGCACGTGATGATCCCAACCGGGGTGGCAAATGTGAATGTAATGCGCTCCCCCATCGGCAGCTAAAACATTGCGCGCCAGAATTGCCGACATGCCCACTGGATTGTTGCCGTAGCGTTTTCGATCTGCTTCCGGAATGTTAAATGCAGCAGGCCAACGGGCATCACTCAGTAGACGATGAGCTGTATCGTAATAGTCTTCGTAACCAGCCATTGATTTACCCAGCAAGGAGGCTTTGTTGCCCTGCGCATCACGCAACGCCTTCAGCAAACGCCAGCGTTCTTCAATCAACTCCATGGCTTTTTGATCCAGCGCCTTGCCCTTGGCCGCTGATTCTGGATTAATGTCCACAACCGAAAAACGAGGTTCCAGAAATCCGGTAGATAGCGCCCCCGCAGCACCTTTTTCAAGATAGAAAGAAAGGTAAGTGGGGAACGTGTCGGTGGCTCTGCGACGCGAATCCAGCTCACTTGCAATCACTGATCCAATGGCTGGAATTTCCCTGGCGAATGCAAGATTCAGTTGTCGTCCGGTCTGCTGATAATACTGACCACGAAAATGAACTTCTTCGTGACTATGCAGTGAACGCAGGATGGCCAGCTTATCCAAATGCTTTGCCGTTCGTGGAAACAGGCGTTGCGAAAGGTGCACGCCACTGGCCTGCTTCACAATGTCCAGATCCTTGGGCAAGCCTTTCGACTCTTTGAAATCGAACGATTCAATATGGCTGATGGCCCCGGAAATTTCGTAGAAAATCACGTTGCGAGCCGTGCCACGCGGATTCACCTTTGTACCCGAAGCTGCTGCCTTCAGCGGCCAATTCCCGAACGCCGAGGCACCCAGAATTCCACGCCCACCCCAATCCAATAGTTCGCGACGCGAGGGGAACAGTTCACCAATTGTCTTCATAGTTGCCCCTTTAATAGCTAAACAGAAATTCCACTTGGTTCAGCAACGCCCATTGCAAATTTTCCGCACCACGCTTTCGATCCGTCTTCATAGCATCTTTGGCCACGGTCTGTTCTGCACCGCTGGGCCAACGGGAAAGCGTACCCAGGAACAGCTCTTCCACAACCTTTGCATCGTCACTGGGGTAAGTATCCAGCAGCCTTTGCACGCGGCTATCCTTGGCCGCAATCACCCGATCATTGACCACGCCCGATTGCATCATCAATAACGGTTGCAGTGGGGAACCAGTAGGATCTTTCGGTGGATTGCTACGGTTCGATTGTCCAAACGCAGCCAGCAATGTTTTGGAATCGCCAGAACCGGCAGGGCCCGAAACCTGCATCGCCATGGGCATATTTTCCTTGCCGCGTTTGAAAGCTCCTGGACGACTGGTGGCCGTTGCAATGGAATCGTGGATTTCTTCAGCACCTAATTGACGGACAAATTTCCGGGCAAAGTATTTGGAATAACTATCTTTCCATTCGCCATTGAAACGAGCGGAAAGCTGATAGGCGGAAGATTGCGTTATGGTGCGAAATAAATACTTCAAGCTGTGATTGTGAGTTCGGAACCCGGCAGCTAAGTCTTCCAATAATTCAGGGTGCGATGGCTGCAGATCCCAACCTTTGGGAACGTTGTGTGGATCTTGTCTGGCCAGGTCGAATTCGTCGAATGGTTCCACAATGCCTTGCCCCATCAGCTTGGCCCAGAACAGATTGGCGGTGGCCCTCGCGAACTGCGGATGCGCCGTAAGCATGCGTCCAAACTCAACCCGAGGCTCAACCCCCGGTCGCGGCTTTTCACCAGTCAACATAAACGACGGTTGGCCAGCACCACCGAAGCGCGGCACGCGGATCATACTTTTGCCCTTGGTGTCGTAACCAGGGTTGCCATCATCAATCAGAAATTCGCCCGATTGCGGTTTACCGTCCTCCCAATACATTAAGTAGCGCGAGTTGGCCAAAAATGCCGAGTTGCCGTAGAACTCTGTGCGCTTCTTCGTCGAAAGATAGACGTTCACTTTTTCCAGATGACTTTTGCCATCATGGCAGGAAACGCAACTGGTGTTGATGCCCAAAAACACCTTGTTATACAGCACTGCCAGTTCATCGTGAGTATCCATTTGGTGAATCATACCCATGTCATGACCATCGTCTGGCTGGGGTTTACCTTGCACATGTTCCCGAGCGATAACGTTTGAGGCAGCCACCACGTGATTCGATTTTGCAGAAGCAGCAATGATGTCGCGAACTACATCGTCATACGGTCGATCCACACTCAGGTTTTCCTTCATCCAATAGTGGAACAGGTCCTGCCCACGGCCCATTTTGCCATTGGCTCGGAACAGGTCCATAAAGAAGTAGCTCCACTTATCCACAAAGGCATCGGAGGCCAGCAATTTGTCAACCAGCTTGTCCCGCTTGGCGGCATCGTTGCTGGCGGTGAACTCACGAATATCTTGAGGGGATGGAATACGTCCGGTAAGGTCAAGCGAAACTCGTCGCAGAAATTCAAGATCGGAAGCAAGTTCGGAATGCGGGATATTGTCGCGCTCCATCTTGCCGAAGATACGCGCATCGACAAAATTTCGCTTGGCGATTGCCAAGTGATTCGCCTTCGTCGGTGGCAGTGATTTGGAAATAGTTTCAGTGAGTGTGCCCGGCAGATTGGTTTTGCTTGGCTGAAGAATGGGCGCATGGATTTCCGAGAATCGCTCCATGGGCAGAGATTCTTCCTTCAACTGTTTTTGCGCAAACAGCACGAGTGGGCAGACAAAGATCAGTAGACAGCGCATGCGAAGATTCTATACTGTTTTTTGGCTGAACAGAAGGGGGCTCAGGGTTTTACATCCCTACCAACAAGCGTGACCACTAACCCATGCCCTGAAGCAAATGCGCGAATGCGGTCGGCTTGCGCGCTGGCATCTTGTATCCTAGCCGTCAAAACGAATTGCGTGCCTGTGGGAAATTGGCTAAGTTTGGCTTCTACTGCTTCAACTCCTTCCAGCCCGTAATACTGCGCTACTGTCGAACCATTTGGCGGATCCATAATTTCGATCCGTAGCGGTTTCAGCCAAGTTCGTAAATCCCCCGCCGTGTCGGCGCGGCATCGTTCGGAAATGCATAGCGATGCTATCGTCCGCAGATCAGTGTCTGTCGTCAGCCAATTGCGACCTCTCGCAATTGCGTTGCGTAACTCAGCCTCAAGAACCACGCCTTCACCATTGACCGCCAGTTGCGCTTCCTTGCCTTTCCAATACTCGTGAAAGTAGCGGAATGAATCCCACAATGGCAATTGGACGGTTTTCGATCCGTACCGCCCCAGCGCTTGTGCTGCGACAGTTTTTACGTGGACCTCGCTATGCATCAAATAGGCCACCATATATTTTTCCAGCACAGGGTGCATTGCCAAAGGCGACGTCCGCAGAAAAATGTCTACAGCGCAACGCGGGACCGGTTTCTGCATGTTCCACGGACTGCTGCGAAATAACTTATCGGCATATGCCGGGTCGGCACGAACGAAGTAGGCCACCAGTTCCGGCTGACAAGACTGCTGCGATTCGTACACTGCTTTTAGTCTGGGTAGGGATTGAGCAGTGGCGTACTTTGCCAGCGCAGCCATGCGTAAAGTCGGATTCCAGCCACCGGAAAGCTGGGCAAGAGCCAGAGATGTAATCAGCGCATCGTCCATAGAAGGAACTGCAGAAGCAGGCAAAAGGTCCAGCAACTGAGTATCCAGCCAAGTTCTATCCTTGCCCAACTCGGCAACCATTCGCGATTGCGCCCGCTTGGGATCGATTTTGTTCAGAGCGCGCAGGGCTGCGTGAGCTGTTTCGTAAGCGGCCCCAGCTTTCCACCTGTCCAGTATCGCTTCAAGCAGCGGCACAATCTCCGGGGATGGGAACAGTCCCACAAACATACTGAGCAGAAATTGTTGTGGAGCAACTTCTATGTTGGAAAAAGATTGAATGAATTCACGCTTCATGATAGGAGCCCATGCCGGATCAGGTTCAGGCGGCTGAGCATAACGAACTTGCTGAATGTGATTGAGCAGTGTTGCCAAGGCGATAGTCTTCGGCTCGGACTTCTTTTTCGTTAGGCTCCCACCCAGCGTCTTGGCGGCTTCGTTCATGAAACTGCGACGATACACGGCTTGCTTCTGAAAGTAGGCCGACAGTTGAGGATCAATGGGAACAGCAACTCGCGGGGGTGGCGTTGCTGAGAAAACGGCCCCCACTACTGCCTTACTTGCTGACGAAATTATCGGTGGGGGTGCCAGATAGGCCAGTTCACACACCTGCATCATTGTAGACAGGTAATTTGATGAGACCGCTTGCTCCGGCGCGGCAATCCGAGATTGCATTAACTGGCAAAGGCGCACAGGATCATGTGTAGAGAGCGTAGACAGTAAATTGTTTTCTTCCTGCGGTAGAAGGTCCAGGGCGGCACGCCATGCAACGGGGTCGTTCAGAAACCCGAGTTGCTGCGCGGCCGTTTGTCGCTTGACATAACCTTCAACACCCATGGACAGCGGCGCTCTAAGAATTGCGACACTGGCCGCCAGTGTTTGGCGAATCCAGGCCGTGGAAGCAGGCACAACATCGAACTCCACGTCGTTCGAGACCACATATTGTTGAGGCGTGGGGTAGCCATACGACGCCGACATTGGATCCCGGCTGATGAGCACCAGCTTGCGCCATAGTGCAGTCGTTCGATAATGGCCTGGCGGCAGTGCGGGCGCAAAAGAGTTAAGCGCGATGTGTTGGGAACCTTCACTGTATCGGGCGTTCACTAGCCGAAACCGGGTATTCCCGTTACATGGAGTTTGCAACGAACCGCAATCCGGGCCGGGGTACAACAGAAATCCGGCTGCCTGCCACTGCTCCTGGGGTCGGGCTCCAGCTACGCCAGGGATCTGCGGAAACGATCGTTCCAATTGGATCAGTTCCCCCTGGCGATAATCGTGAGGCTGCACCAGCAGTAACTGGGGGTTTTTCCCTGCGGGATTTTTGGATCGCAGTTCGTCCCATTGAGCTTCCATGGAAGGAACCAGCAGGAATGACAACAGACAAACAAGGAGGGAGGAGTTGCGCATGGGTACTATCAAAATATCTAAGCCTCACCACATCTTAGCCCCATCATAGGAAGATTAGCTTGTGCCTAGAGGTAAACCTTTGAGCCTAACATGTGGATTCAAACACCACCGCATCAAGTGCTTTTCAGAGTACGATAAAGCTCAATGCATCAATCCGCATTTCGTTGGCTCTATGCCCTGTTTTTCTTATCCGGCTTCCCCGCGCTCATCTATCAGATTGTTTGGCAACGCACGCTATTTGCTATCTACGGCGTCAATATTGAGTCGGTCACAATGGTGGTCAGTGCCTTCATGCTTGGTCTGGGACTGGGTAGTCTTGCTGGCGGCAGAATTTCCAAAAACCCTTCCGCCCCATTACTACTTTTATTCGCCGCTGTGGAATTGGGGGTTGCCGCTTTCGGATCTGTATCTCTGCCCTTGTTTCACTGGGTGGCGAACTTCACCGCTGGCGCACCGCCTCTTGAAACGGGACTTATATCGTTTGCACTGGTGTTGATTCCTACGGTCCTGATGGGTGCCACCTTACCGCTGTTAGTGGCCCAGTTGGTACGACTCTCCGGCAACGTTGGCCGCTCTGTAGGCACGTTGTACTTTGTGAACACTCTAGGATCAGCCGTGGCCTGCTTTGCCGCAGGTTTGTTTCTCATGCGCAACTTGGGTATGTCCGGGTCCATTGCCGTCGCCGTGGCACTCAACGTTCTTGCGGCCTTGGTCGTACTGCTTCTCCATTTCCAATGGCGAGGTTTAATGGCCGATAACCAACCGCTCACAGAGACATCTGATGCTGTCCAGATGATTCCTTTTCCAGTGGCCATGATGTTGGCTGCGGCGTCCGGTTTCATTGCACTTTGTTATGAAATTGTCTGGTATCGGCTCTATTCCTTTGCCAGTGAAGGCACCGCCCAGTGTTTCGCTTTTGTACTGGGAACATTTCTTACAGGCATCGCCTTTGGATCCCTTCTTGGACGACGCCTGTGTAAGACTGCTTCTGTCCACTCCATTGGTGTGCTGGTGCTGTTCGCCAATCTGGTTGGCTTTTGCATTGTTCCGGCTGTAGCATTCCTTGTCCGCTACATGGATTATGTTTGGACTCTTCCGCTGGTGGCCATTGCCGCCGGGCTATTGGGTGCAACGTTCCCGCTGATGTGCCACATTTCCGTGCGCCCCAATGACGATGCGGGCCAGGGGCTCAGCTATCTTTACCTTAGCAACATCATCGGATCAGCCGCCGGAAGTTGGCTGGTTGGTTTCGTGCTGATGGATTACTTTTCGTTACGTTCCATCTCATTGCTTTTAGCTCTGCTTGGTGTTGCCGTAGCCGCGCTCCTGTTTGGAGCCAGTAAACGGAACGCCCTGGCTGGCGTTGCGCTTTGCACCATACTGCTGGTTTCCTCTGGCCCGCTATTTGCCCCTGTGTACGACGAACTGCAATCAAAGGGAGACTTTGGTAAGCACTGGACTCGCATCATAGATATTGTTGAAAATCGCAGCGGCGTCATCAGCGTGGACGAAGCGCACGGCATTTACGGCAGCGGCATTTACGATGGCATGCTCAGTACCAATCTGTTGCAGACGGAAATTTTGGAGCGCGCCTTTGCTGTAAGCCTGTTCCACGCCAACCCTAAAGCAGTTTTAATGATCGGACTTTCCGGTGGTGCCTGGACGCAGGTGATCGCCAATAACCCGCATGTGGAAAGGGTGACTGCAATCGAAATCAATCCCGGCTATCTGGAACTGATCCCTCGCTACGCCGATGTGGCACCCATGTTGACGAATCCGAAAGTGCAAATTATCATCGACGATGGACGCCGCTGGATGTTTCGCAACAAAGATCGAAAATTCGATTTCATCGTGATGGACACCATCTATCATCATCGAGCCCATGCCACCAATTTGCTTTCTGTCGAAATGATGGATTTAGCCAGAGAACGGCTGAAGCCCGGCGGAGTGCTGTATTACAACTCAACATATTCCGAAGAAGCACAACGCACCGGTGCAGTGAAATTCCCCTATGCCTACCGCTTCGGCCCCATGATGGCAGTCAGCGATAGTCCCATTGTGATTGACAAAGATCGTTGGCGTCAGGTGCTGGTGAACTATCGGCTGGAAGGGAAACCCGCGTTGGATCTTGTAAAGCCGGAAGGGGTGAAACGATTGAACGAAATTCTGGGCTACGTGGACACGCTCCCCGGCTTTCCATTAGATGACGAAAAGATGGAGACCAGGGACATCTTGCTAAAGCGAACCGCAATGCTCAAGGTGGTAACGGATGACAACATGGTGACGGAGTGGAAGTAATGTGTTAAGGCCTGTAAAAACATCGCTCCCTTACGGTCACGGCTTGGTAACATGTTGATTCTACCGAGCCGTGACCGCGAGGGACCAGTGTTTTTACCACAGGATATCCCAACGAAGGTTGAAGAGTCCTACCAAAACTACTCTAAAAAGGAACGTCGTCGTCAGTAATTCCCTGATCGAAACTTTCCGATGCTGCCGCTGCTGGTTGTGCCGCCCTGGCACTACGAGGCATGGACACTGGACCACCGCTGCGTTCCGATGACGCTCCCCGTTCCTGCTGGAATCCGCCGCCACCCGCACCGGCACCTTCCCCTTCAGCTCGACCGCCCAACAGCATCACTTCTTCAGCAACCACTTCGGTTGCGTAAACTTTTTTGCCGTCCTTATCTTCGTAGTTCCGAGTCTGTAGACGACCCTCAATGTAAACTTGTTTACCCTTTAATAGGTAGTTGGCAAGGTTTTCACTCCGCCACAAAATAACATTGTGCCAGTCTGTCTCTTCTTTCCAGTCGCCCGTTGCCTGATCCTTCCACTTACGCGTGGTGGCTATTGAAAATGTAGTCCGAGCCGCACCGGCCGGGGTGAATTTCGTTTCCGCATCGCGACCGAGATTCCCAATCAACATCACTCTATTTAAGCTTCTCGCCATATGGGCAATGTAGCACAGCGGTTTCCTGAGTCGCTGGCGTTTTTATGAATTTTCCTTCAAAGAGTATTTTTCAGTTCCAAAGATCTTATTTTTAGTAGATAATAGCGCGTAGTCACTCTGTGCCGGAAATTCACCACCGTGAATCATCGGCACACCAAGTAACCGTGCATTCCTGAGGGAGAGCATGCTGATAAAAAAGCATTGTTTTACGACCATTCCGGCGTACTTGCTTTGGGCTTTAGCCCATATGCCTATGTTGTGCGGCCAAACCCCCATGGGTTCCGCAGGCAATTTGGTTCGCATGATTCCCACCGATTCGGCAGTGCTTGAGATGCAGGAAGTGCGTAACGATCTTCCCTGTAAAGTCACTCCATCCAAGGCACCCCTGGGTTTCGATCTTAAATTTCATACCGGTTTTGAAGTGAATGTTCCTTTTCGTGAACTGGCCGGTTCTGAAAATCTGCTAACCATTCTTTTCCGCGTCACCGCCAAAGACAAGGTGGAAGAGTCCTCCTATTTCATCCAAAAGGTAAAGGTTCCGGCCATTGAAGACGATGCTAAAGGCGAGGCTAGCCTGGAGGGTGGCTTCGATTTGGGCGCCGGGAAATATCATGTGGACTGGCTAATGCGCGACCGCGCCGAACGAGTCTGCTCATTTTATTGGGATGTTGAAGCAACCCTACCGCCAAAGGATACGTCACTTACTGTAGCGATCCCGCAATCAGAAGTTAGGCCGGTTGAATTGGAATATTTCCGTGAGGAACCCGCCGTTGAGCGTACCCCTGCGGCTCCTATTAATGTCAAGGTGTTATTGAACTATGCCCCGCAAAATTCAGCTTCAGCAGCCATGCGCCCTCACGATATTACGGCGCTGGTCTCCATTTTGCGCAGCATTTTTCGCGACCCGCGCATCGGTAAGTTTTCGTTGGTCGCCTTTAATTTACATGAGCAACGTATTTTGTTTCGCCAGGAAAATGCCGAAACTATCGACTTCCCAAGTTTGGGTGAGGCTGTGAGTAAAGTGAAATTAGCAACGGTGGATCTTACTCGCCTGGGCCAGAAGAAGGGCGAAATTTCCTTTCTGTCCGGGCTGGTGCAATCGGAATTGTCCCGCACAGATCGGCCCGATGCTATTGTGTTCGCCGGACCCAAAGCAATGGTTGACGCCAAGATTGAGCCCGATGTCTTAAAGGAGTTGGGCGCATTGACCTATCCGGTCTACTATTTGAATTACAACTTGTTCCCGCAAGCCGCACCATGGAGGGATGCTATCTCCCACGCGGTTAAATATTTCAAAGGGCAGGAATTCACCATTTCCAAGCCTAGAGATTTGTGGTTTGCGACGTCAGAAATGGTGGAAAGTATTGTGAAGCAGAAAAATAACCGCGCCGCTTCGGCTGCCGGTGGAGGGCAGTAAGTAATATGAAGTTACGAACAACGCTCTTATTCAGCATGGCTTGCTTAAGCATGGTTGCGCTGGCTCAAAAAGAAGGCCATCAGCTAGCCCCGTATGTTCCTTCGCCACAAGATATCATTGACCGCATGCTGGAAGTTTCCCAACTGAAGCGCGGAGAAATGGTTTATGACATTGGTTGCGGAGATGGCCGAATCCTGATCACTGCCGTTCAAAAATTCGGAGCCAAAGCAGTGGGAATTGAAATTTCCCCTAAGCTGGCTCAATCCGCATCTGAAATTGTAAATAAGCTCGGTTTGCGCAATCGTGCCACAGTTCTCAAGGCCGATGCCATGGATGTGGACCTTAGCCCAGCCGATGTGGTCACGCTGTATTTAACAACTTCCGCCAATGAAACGCTTCGTCCCAAATTGCAGGAAAATTTGAAGGCGGGAACGCGTGTGGTGTCACACGATTATCCTGTAAAGGGTTGGAAGCCGCAGATGGTGGAAGAAGTGTATGCCCACAACCGTATGCACAAGATCTACCTTTATATCGTTGAAAAAAATTAGCTGATTATTTAAGATAAAAAGTAATTGTCCAGAACTATTTCGTTAACCATTCTGGCTGCTACGGCGGCCTTTGTTTTATCCAGCCAGACACCTGTTGCCATCAATCATGAAGGCAAGGCGCTCCGTAAGCTGTCCACGCTGGAGCGCATTGAGCCTACACATCTTGCCGCAGTGCAGCAGGCTCGGGCAGAGTTCGCCAAAGTTCGCAAGACAATGCCTCTTCTAACCATCTATCAGGATTTCAGATCCGTTCTGCACGTCCATGCCGAAGATGCCGAACATACTCAGGGCACCCGAGCTCAAGTCCTGGAAGGTGCCAAAAAAGCTGAAGTTAAAGTAGTGCTTTGGACAGATCATCGTGGTCCGAAGCCAGCCACCTGGACCGGACTTCAGGACGGAGTTCTGTTCATAGCCGGATCTGAAGATGAAGGCAATCAGCTTCGCTGGCCCTCACCGGGTGCCGATTTGCTGGTGCTTTCCCATCTGGAAGAAGCTCCGGAAAAACTGTCCGCTGGCTATGCCGGAATGGAAATCTACAATCGCCATGCCGATGCCAAAGACGAACCCGAATTCTACGACTACTTCAAAGCAGCAATGAAGAAGCCAGCGGAATGGGCCACTTTAGTCGAACGGCAGAAAAACTATCCTGCAGAAATGTTTGGTGCCCATCAGGATTATTGGCCAGAGCTGTTTGCACGATGGGATAAAGAAACGGCCAATGGGCCATTCACCGGTTTAGCCGCCAACGATGCCCATCGCAATCAGGTTTACCAGGGCACCGCTTTTGATCCCTATGAAATCAGCTTCCGCGATGTGTCTACTCATATTCTGGCAGCGGAGTTGACTGAGCCCGCGATTCGGAAATCATTGCGGGAAGGTCGCGCCTATGTGGCTCACGATTGGCTTTGTGACCCTACCGGATTCTATTTTGGAGCTCAAAATAATTTGGGAGTTTACGAAGTGGGCGATAAAATTCCCCACGCAGGTACAACCAAGTTAATTGCATTTTTGCCCATTGCCGCTCATTGGAAAATCATTCATAACGGAAAACAGATTGCCGAAGGCCAAGGGGAAAAAGTAGCTTACGATACAAAATCAACCGGAACGTTCCGCTTTGAAGCCTGGCTTACCTTAGACGGTGAAGAGCGCCCGTGGATCTATTCCAACCCTGTATTTGTCCGTAAACCAGCCGATGGAGAATTGCAGTTGCCCGCAAATTCCATTGCCGATGATATTTCCAGAACCAAGGGAATTGAGTACATGCAAGGCAACGCCACAGACAAATCAAAGCAAAAACTGGACGTATATGCCTCCAAGGGCAAATCCAACTTGCCGGTATTGTTTTTTGTTCACGGTGGTTCTTAGCATATTCTCATCGAAGGATGAGCCTGAAGGTCGGCCTTTAGACCGGGCTCCTTTGTGTTTTCTTGTTTTCTTGTTTTGTTGTTTGGATTGGTAAAGGCACAACACAACCGCAGTCGAGGCGGTGGGAATGTGGGAAT
>JANXSF010000134.1 GCA_025352795.1 Acidobacteriota bacterium | reverse complement strand
CATCCTGATCGATTCGTCCGTAGGCCGCCTGTCCCGCTGCCCCTTCCCAAGGAGGTCTGGATCAACAAACCACTAAGCTCAGACGAAAATACTCACTAAACTCCAACAGGGAGTGTCTCACTATCATTGACACGCGCCGCTCGTTAAAGAATTCATCCGCGCCCTTAATCGTGAGAACTGTCATTTGGCGAAAGGTCACCAAATCATTGCCTAATGGACTCGGTTCACTTCTGGTAGCCCAGTAAGTTGAGAATCGCCGCGTAGAACACCGTTTCAAAGCACGCCTAAGCGCAGTGTCTGATTCAGCGGACCACCCACAGACTACCAAGCCGTATTCATCAAGCACCTGATCCAAGAGACGCTCGGTTGAACTTTCGTACTGCGCGAGTTCGTCACCAGTGTTTTTCAGTCGAGTATCCAGATAATCACCGTTGAGTTTGAGAATTGTGCAGCGCGAATGGGCAAGCGGCAAAGCTCCTTTTGCATCGTCTTCGGTGCTAATCACTACCGGCTGAATTCCGACGCCCTCAAGCGCAGACTCCAGTAACCTGTCGAAATTTGTTGTTATCAGGACTCGTATGTACCCTTTGGACACAAGTTCTGCAATAGCCTTGTGAGCAAGTGTGGGTAATTTGAGACCTTGTTCTCTCTCGCTCTCTGAAGGTTCAAAGTACACACGGAGTAGCTGCATTCTTTCTGCAGGTGACTTGGCGACTTCGCTTAGTAATTCTGAATAATTGGCTTCCCTGTCGAAGGAAGACTTGTACCAAGCTTCGGGATCAGGATTGCAATCCTCGCCTTTCAGGGCGGCTAACTTGCGTATCAATTCCACAACAATTTCCCGACCGGTGGGCACGCCAGCGGACTGCGACACGCCCGAACCAAGCAGGAGTGCGAATACTCCGGGGTTGCTTTGAACGGAAATTGCCAAACTAAGTGATGGATCAATCATGAATTCAACTCGCTGAAACATCCTTTAACCAATCTGTTGAAGCTAACTTTCGCATATCCATAGCGCAATCATCGACCACGTGGTTGCCCCAGCATTTCACGACGCAAGACTTCGTTTATGTAAGTCTGGTATTTCCCGCCACGAGAACGAAACCAATTGAGGACGTCCGCATCCACCCGTATGCTTATCAGTTGCTTGATGGGCCGGTAAAAGCGGCCAACCTCAATGCTTACCGCTGTCGGAAAGACTTCCGGAGCGTCGGAGTAATCAATCTGAGAATCAGGCTTGGCCGCCAGCCGTTTCAATTCTCGACGCTGCTTTTCAGTGATGGGGGTTGTAAAGAGAGCGCTCGCGGGAATTCGCTTTTCTTGCGGAGATAATTCTGATTTCTTCTTCACCATTTTTCTCCTTACTTGTATGAACCACCAATAAAACGACAATGCCGACCGCTAACCCAATCGCATGCCAGCGTTGCTCGCCTTCAATGATGCGGTCCGGGTAGCTGATCCCATCTGGGTCAGTAAACACTTGAGCCGCCGTTTCAAATGAGATTCCGTGTTTGCTCTTGTTGCTGCGATCTTTGTTTTCATCCCAGGTGAAAACCATTTGTATATACATTACTGTATCACAAGACTATTTTCCGTCAATGTTTTTGCTCAGCTATTAAAGAGGGGCCTACCTTCTAACGGGTGTTATTGTGCTAAAGATGCCTTTAAGATGCGAAACAAACTATGCTTAATCTGACCCAAGACATTCACCCACTAACAGATTTCAAACGAAACACTACCGACTTCATGAGCCAAATGAAGAGGACCCATCGGCCTGTGATTCTTACTGTGAATGGTAAAGCGGAACTTGTAGTGCAGGACACGAAAAGCTATCAGCAAATTCTTGACCGGCTCGAAGCTGTCGAGGCGATTCGGGTTGGCATTGCGGCCGCCGAGCAAGGCAAGGTCAAACCAGCCCGGAAGGCGCTCGCAGAACTTAAGGAGAAGCTTGGTATTTCAGGTTGACATCACTGAACCGGCGCTGGCCCATGCCGAAGAATTATGGACATTCTTCAAAAAGATAATAACGCGATCCTGGATATCATTACCATCGAACTCCTGATGAGTCCAACCGACCCGAAGTAAGCCCTAAGACTCACTAACACCCGCTTCAGGAAAGGTGGCCATTTGTGAATAGAGCGCCACTGCCGCATCGAATACGGGCATCACCATAGCTGCTCCGGAACCTTCCCCTAAACGCATTTCCAAATCAAGAATGGCATGTGCGTTCAGCGCACCTAACATACGCTTATGTGCTGTCTCTGCGGAAACGTGAGAGAAGAATAAGTAGTCCATCACATTCGCCGACATTGCCCGTGCGGCCAATGCTGCCGATGATGAAATGAATCCGTCCACCACTACAGGAAGCCGATTGGCTGCGGCACCTAACAGAAATCCGGTCATGGTGGCTATCTCAAAGCCTCCGAATGTGGCCAGGATTTTAGCTGGGTCAGCTTCTTCCACAACACGTTTATGAAATGTAAGTGCCCGTTGAATTACGGCTGCTTTCAACGAAACCCCTGCCGCATCGATGCCCGTGCCTGGACCCACTGCATCCTCTGGACGCATGCCTGTATATGCGCAAAGCAGCGCGCTGGCCGACGTGGTGTTCCCGATGCCCATCTCACCGACTGCTGCAATATCGGCCTGCTCCCGCACTTCGTCAGCCAGAGCAATGCCGTTCTGAATTGCCTGTTCCAGTTGCGATTCGGTCATGGCCGGTTGGTTACAGAAATTCGATGTGCCACGGCCCAATCGGCGATTGATTGCGCCGCTCAGAGGCTCCGCGTCCACGCCAGTATCCACAATCATCGGCGTGATGCCAAATTGACGACACAGCACCGTGATAGCCGCACCACCGGCCAGGAAGTTATGCAGCATCTGCCCAGTTACTTCGCGCGGATACTTACTGACGCCTTCAGCAGTCACGCCGTGATCCGCACAAAATACCACCATCGTTTTGCGGCTAACTGTCGGTTGCGCTGTGCCTGATGCCAAAGCAAGTTGAGTTACTAGCGATTCTAACCTACCCAAGCTCCCAGGCGGCTTTGTAAGTGAATTCCAACGAGCCAATACAGCAGCAGTGAGTAAGTCATTCTTGGTCGATGGAATATTAATGAGTGAGATCAATGGAAATTACCTCTTCGTATTCCTGATGAAACTGAGTCAGGTCGCCACCAGTTGCCAAGTGCCACAACACTGCATTCACACCGACATGGGCAACAATTGCTGTGACGCTGGTTTTGGCTAAGCTCCTCCAGGCATTCGTGACACGAGTTTTGAAGGTGTGCCAGGGTTCTCCACCGGGTGGAGTGGTGCCGAACCAATCGGCTGTGGCTTTGGCAGCGAGTTCCGGCCATTCCTCCTCCACTTCGGCCCAACGCTTGGTTTCCCAATGTCCTAAGCAACGTTCGGCTAGTTCAGGAATGACGGTGATTGGCTGGTTGGGGAACATCAATTCGGCGGTTTTCAGAGCTCTGGATAACGGGCTGGAAATGACTGTGCCCACTTTGAGGAAGGATGCTGGCAGATGGATTCCTGAAGCCAGTGGCGAATCGGTACTTCCTAACAACACACCGGCCAGCGTTGGACGAGCATGTCGGATCAGGTAGATCATAGGCATGCCATCACCCCTAATGAAACGGCTTCGGAAATCTGCTCCACGGCACCCAGACAATCTCCAGTAACTCCGCCCAGTCGAATCACGAACCACTGGCGCAGTAACAACAGTGCCACCGCGTTGGCTCCAAGTAACCACAAGGCGGTGGGAAATCCAGCAAGTGCGGCTAGTAAAACAATTTGGAAAATTGCCAATGGTCCCGCCCACTGCGGCAACGATTCTGAAAATGATTTCCCTAATCCATCGCCAACCGCAGGCGTGATGGCGACAATGACAACCATGGCTGCTCGACATATTCCATAAGCGGCAGGTAGCTGCAGCCAGGGGTTTCCATGCAGTGCACTAAGAGCTTGCCAACGAAACACAAACGATGCAATCAATGCCAGGGCTCCGTGTGCGCCAATGCGGCTGTCTTTCAAAATCAACAGCATTTTTTCGCGAGTGCGATTGGCACGAATAGCGTCGAACGCATCGGCCAGCCCATCTTCATGCAGTCCACCGGTGATGAGTGCCAGGGCGATTAATATGAGCAGCGGGCCGAACTTTAGCGGGAGTAATGCAGCGACGCCGAGCCCCAATAATACGCCGATAATGGGATAAGCCCACGCTGACTTACCGGGCGGGCCAGGAGGTGCAGGAATCGGGATGACCGTTAGAAACTGGATTGCCTGTCGCATGGTTACTTGATCTTCAACGCGACCCCAAACATCATGTAATAGGCTTCTATCGCTCTTGCTGCAGCTTGTTGATTGAGTATGCCAGCCTGATCTCGAAACCGTCGAGCCAGCGCATTTTCCGGCACAATACCGCAGCCCACTTCGTTGGTCACCAGCACGCAGGGTAGCGTTGATGCGGCCATTTTATTGAGTGTTTCTTCCATGTCGATAGACCTTTCAGCTAACATCACGTTGCTCAACCAAAGGGTGAGGCAATCCACCACCAGCACATCTAAACTTCCTTCCAGTCGCTGGATCGCAGAAGCCAAATCAAAGGGTTCTTCAAACGTCAGGAACTCATCGCCACGTTCCTGCTGATGCTTGTGGATACGATCGCGCATTTCATCATCAAAGGCTTGCGCGGTGGCCAGAAATCCGCGACGTGGACCGTACCTTCGGGCCAGTTCCAGGGCGTGGCGGCTCTTACCGCTGCGGCTACCTCCGCCTACCAGCAAGATCGGCATGCTGAGCTCCTTCCATAGCGTACGCAACGGCGCCTTCTATGTACACTGCCTTAGGCGATAGCACTGCCGCTACGGTTCCGCTGTGGGCCAAGGCTACGCCAAAGGCACCAGCTTCGCACGCTTTTCTGTAGAGTGGTTGAAACTCAGGATGAGGCCGGTACTTCTGATGAATAATAGCGCTGCGAGTGGCCACACGGCCTAGGGCGGCGGCATCCCGTGCTTCCATGGCGCGACCTAATTCATCCAAAAGCCAATAAAACTCGTCTAATTCCGACTCTTCATAATTTGGTGTGGGACAATTTAACGTTTCAACTGCAGGTCCCCCAAGGTCAACAATAGTCACGTGCATAGCGGGCCACGGTGCATTGAAGTGATGCAGCACTCTACCTGATCGCGGTAGGAAAGCCACCGGCTGTAAATCAAACATAGTGGAATCACTGGCGATTTCGGCTTGCTGCACCAAACAGGCAATTTCTTCAGCAGTGCATTGCCGCCCTGTCATGTCGGCGACGGCGCGCACAGCAGCTACGCAATCAGCGGTGGACGATCCGCAACCACGAGCAATCGGAATATCTGAGCGGACCTCGACTTTCAATGTTTCCTCAATACCCCACCTCTGACAAGCCAACTGCGCAGCGCGAATCGCCTTGATTTTCCATGGTGGGTGTACGCTCCAAGCTTCCGACGTACATATAGCGGCTTCACTACGAAAGTCGGGGGCTGGCAGAGTCACCAGAAAGGGCTCAATGCGATTCAAAATGCGCACTGCGCCCTGCAGAATCTCACCAGCATGGCCAATCGCTTCAGCGCGACCAGAGTAACCAGACAAAGAATGGCCCTCCTAATAACGCAGTAGTCACTCCCACTGGAAATTCAATAGGCGCCAGTACGGTGCGTGAAATGGTGTCGCAAATTACAAGAAAAGCGGCACCTCCAAAAATGGAAGCGGGCATCAGCAGACGGTAATCGGGCCCCACAATGCGCCGCATCAAGTGCGGAACAATCAGCCCAACAAAAGCGATGGGTCCGGTTACCGCAGTGGTGGTTCCAACCAGAAGGGCACCTGCGGCAAAGCCTTGCCAGGTGATGCGTTGGCAATCCACGCCGCGTCCAATAGCCCATGTTTCGCCATAAGAAATGACGTTCAGCACGCGCGCCAGTCTCAGCATCCAGATACAAATCGGCAGAATTGCAGCAGCTAGCATCAGCAGCACCGGATATTCCACGGCGTCGATTCCGCCCATCAGCCAATGCGTGATCTGAAAGCTTTTTGTAATGCCCGCCAAGCTATGCAGCAGCAGAATGAAAGCCGTGCAAATCGAATTGAGCGCAATGCCGGTTAGCAGTATTGTGAAGGTGGGAAAGCGTCCGATGTGACCAATCGTGGCCACCAGTGCAACTACGATCACCGCCCCAGTAAGTGCGGCGAACCACACCAGTGGAAAGCCTGTTTCATCGCCCGAAAATAATGAGATGGCAGTTACTGCCCCCAGTGCCGCAGCGGCTTCAATCCCTAAGCTTGATGGAGTGGCCAAGGCATTGCGCATCAGCGCCTGAAACAACGCGCCAGCGCCAGATAACGCTGCCCCGGTTAGCAGTGCAAGGAACGTGCGAGGCAAACGCAAATTGATGAAAATGTTCCAATCAGGGGATTCATGGCGCCATAGCTTTGCGTAATCAAGTCCCAATCCGCCTAAGAATGGGCACACTACTGCTGCTGTGAAAGCTGCCAATATGGACAAGGACAACACCCATCTTGCGCGACTTTGTAAATCAGCGGCCATAAGTTAAAAACACACGTCCTTCGGCGCTCTCGTTCCAATGAAACGGAACATGGAAAACTTCTTGCAACCGATCAGGTCGCAGAGCATCGCAAGGCGGGGCATCGGCTACCAACTTACCGCGATCCAGTAGCCAGATACGATCGCTATTTTGCGCGGCTAGGGCTAAGTGATGAGTAACTACAAAAATGAGATGACCACTATCTCGTAAGTCCTGGAAGAGCTCCCACAATTGGGCTTCGTTTTCAGGGTCTAAATGTGCGCTGGGTTCGTCCAGCAGAAGCACTTGCGATTGTTGACAGAGAGCGGCAGCAGTCAGCACCCGTTGCTTTTCACCACCACTCAAACTACTGAATCGCCGATCCCTGAATGACTCCAGCTTGGTGCGGCGTAGCGCTAATTCCATTGCTGCACGATCTTCGTCATTCTCATAAAGTCCACGACCATATGGGATCCGACCAGTCAGCACAACTTCTTCCACAGTGAATGGAACATCAGGTGGGACGTGTTGTGGAACGTGCGCAACCAAGCGGCATAATTCGTCCCGTTGCAGTGCAGTGGTTGCGTGGCCTGCTATTTGGACCGTTCCGCTCATCGGAGTTTTCTGCCCGGCTATTAAGTCCAGCAACGTTGATTTCCCGGCACCATTTGGTCCAACAATGGCAATCACTTCTGGCTTCAATACTTCAGCGGAGATCCCTTCAAGCACAAGTTTTCCGCCGGGGTAACAGTAACTTACATCTTGAAGAGTGAGTGTCGTCATGGTTAGTGCAACATGCGGGCAAATTCTTCGGCAGCTTCCGCCACGCGTGGGCCGGGCACTACAAAGATATCAGCAGCCACAGCATAGACCTTTGCAGTTACTCCAGGTTGGACCTCCCATAACTTAAGTACGGACCTCTTGTGCGCCTCGGTAACTCCAGTGGTTACCGCCATGTCCCCCATGTCTACAATTACGTCGGGGTTCAATCGCATCAGCCCTTCCAGTGAGATTTTCGGATAAGTGACAGGCGAATCATTGAGCACGTTGCGTCCGCCGGCAATGCGAATCAGTTCGTTGAGAAACGATCCCTTTCCGACGGCGATCATGCCATCCAGGCGTCCTGGCGTGCGTCCAACAACGAATAACAACGTCTTGCGAGGTTGGCCTTCCAAACGTTTTTCAATAGCCGCGAGTTTCCCCCGGATGCGGGCTTCCAAAGCAATGCCAGCCGAAGATTGACCCACCGCCACGCCGATTTCACGAACAGTTTTCAAAGTATCTTCCAAGCTGGTATTGCGAAGTGCCACGGTGTGAATTCCCAAGCCGTTCAATTGAGCCAACGCCTGTTTTTGTTCCGCATGCACCAACACCAAGTCCGGTTTTAACTTAGCAATGGCTTCAATGTTGGGCTGCAGATAGCTGCCAATGCGCGGCAACTTTTCTACTACGATGGGGAAATGACAGTAAGTGGATACGGCGACGACGCGATCCCCTGCCCCAATTGCAAATAACGTTTCAGTGAAGCCTGGGGCCGTGGAAATGATCCGTTGCGGGTTGGCAGCGTAGGAAGTGGCGACGGCAAACAGTAAGTAAATTAGGCGCATACAAATTCCTTGATGAGGGCGATCAGCAGTTCATTTTCCCATCGCCTTCGCACTGCGATACGAATGGATGGACGCGCGAATCCTGGCCAATGGGAACAATCGCGCAATAATATTTTCCGGCTGGCTGCGAACTGCATCAATTCCGTGGCACGCACAGTTTCTATATAAAGATAATTTGCTACTGAAGGCCAAACCAGCATTCCAGGTAGCTTACGAAGTTCTGCTGTGAACCACAATGCTTCTTCGCGAACGTATGCGCGGGTCCTGGCTGCATGTTCCCGATCTTCAATGGACGCAAGCGCCGCTGCTTCGGCCAGCGCATTGACGGGCCATGGAGGTCGCAATGCAGCAAGTTGATCCACATCGCCTACCAACGCGCCGATACGAAGTCCAGGCAAGGCCCAAAACTTGGTTAACGAACGGAGGACGAACAGGTTGTCTTTCGCTACTGGAGTCAGACTAGGCGCGCCGCAAAAGTCCAAAAACGATTCGTCTACCAACACAGCATCTTTTCTGTTGGCCGCATAATCGGCTATTGATTCCGCAGAAAGTAGAGTGCCGCAAGGGTTCGCTGGTCGGGTGAAAATCACTGGACCCATTGTGGGCCAGGTCGTAACATCGGATAGCTGGCACACCGACGCCTGCGGCCAGGCTCGATGAAATTCTCCGAACGCAGGTGCAGCAATGGTGCCTGTTCCAAAGTAGCGACACCAATCAAAGAGCAATTCCGTGGCACCGTTGCCAACTAACACTTGAGTGCTGTTGACTGACCATTCGGCTGCTAATTTTTCACGGAGATGTGATCCTGTGCGTTCCGGGTAATGCGCAATGCGATCCATTGCTGCAAGAATCGCTTCCCGTGCAGCAGGTGACGGACCCAGAGGATTGATGCTGGCGCTGAAATCCAGAATCTGTTGCCAGGCGATGTCTTGCTGTTCAGCGACGCTGAAAATATTCCCACCGTGAGTCATGTTGCGAGTCATTGCAGGTTCACCAACAACAGCGATAGCACCGTGAATAAGAGCGTGACAGTGAACAACAGCACTCGCATGCCCCAGTAAATCTGCCAGTTCAGCGGTTGTAGATTTTCGCCGAGCAACGCTTTCTCTGATCGCACTCCGCGATAATAACTCACTCCACCTAATTGAACGCCCAACGCTCCAGCAGCCGCTGCTTCTGGATATCCTGAATTGGGGCTGGGTTGACGGTGTGCATCTTGCCAGGTGGAGCGTACACTCTGATGCAAATTCAGACTAGGCCACACGGCGGCGACGGTCCAAATGAGCGCTGCCGTCAACCGCGCAGGAATCCAATTTGCGAAATCATCCATTCGCGCGGAACACCAACCGAACTCGCGGTAACGGTCGTTCTTATATCCGAACATGCTGTCCATGGTGTTCACCGCTTTATATCCAGCCATGGCCACTGGGCCACCGATTAGCAGCCAGAACAAAGGAGCAATCACGCCGTCACTTAAATTCTCAGCCACCGTTTCAATTGTGGCTCGCGTGATTTCGTGTTCATTCAAGTTTTCAGTATCGCGCCCCACAATGCGGCCCACGGCTTGGCGAGCCGCTGCAATATTTCCTTTCCGAAGCGGCTTTATCACTGCCATCGCATGATCGTCCAAGCTCCGTACCGCAAGAAAACTCCAAATCCAATAGATCTGAATGTGGGGTTCAGGCAACAATCGCATTGATGCGTACACCAAGCCACACGTAGCGTACGCTACACTGATCCATGCACCGATCCCGGCCACTCTAAGCGGCAAGTTCGTACTCCGCCAGACTCGTTCCATTGCCGAAGCCAGAAGACCCACGCCAACAATTGGATGCGGCAACCAACGCGGATCGCCAAATGCCAGATCCGCCGCCACGCCGCACCCCAGTTGTAGTGGAGTCACCATCATGCAAGCAAAGACTCCAACACTTCGGGTCGCGAATACTGCACCAGCCAATCAGCCAGCCGATCATACATCACATCTTTACTGGTGGCGTTGATCGTCAGGTGCAAAGTTTCCATGGCCACCGCTGCGTCATCGAACGCTCCATGTAAATAGGTGCCGATCACGCCCGGGGCGCAGCAACCTTCACTCTTGCCATCACTCAGATAAGCGAAAGGTGTTGCATCAGCGGCGCGCGATGTTTCCCCCATATGTATTTCGTAAGCAGTGAACGGATTCCCAGCAGCAGTGCGGGCATTGGTCACACGAGTTACTTTGGGCGAGCGCAACACCGTATTTACTGGCAGTAAACACAAGCCATCCACCGCACCATGGGAAGATTCCACACCATCAGGATCTTCAACCCGCTCTCCCAACATTTGGTATCCACCACAGATTCCGACGATCAACGCACCGCCAACGTGCTGCTTACGAACCCAGGCATCCAGTCCCTGTGCGCGCAACCAAAGCAGGTCTTCCAAAGTATTTTTGGTTCCCGGCAGAAACACCACCGCATATTGCTTGTCTTGCGGTTTTTGGATCCAGGCCACCGAACCCATGGTTCGAAAGTCAGTGAAATTGGAAATATGCGGCAGCCGAATCACCGCAACACTAGAATCAGAAACTTCGGATTCGTCAATGCCCAGGCTGTCTTCCTCATCAATAACAATTCGCGGATCAAGTGGAAACACGCCCAAACATGGAATGCCCAGCCGTGCCTCTAGAAATTTCACACCTTCATCGAACAAGCTGCGGTCGCCTCGAAAACGATTCACTGCAAAAGCCTTCACCAAAACCCTATGATTGGGCGGCAGCAGATCCATAGTTCCAACGAGTGATCCGAATACGCCGCCACGTTCAATATCGGCAACCAACAAAGCGCGTGCCCCAATACGTTCCGCCATGCGCAGATTGGTGATGTCCCGATTGCGCAGATTCACTTCAGCAATGCTACCCGCGCCTTCCGCAACTACATAATCGAACTGCGCGGCCAGCCTTTGATAGCTTTCCAAAGCCAGTGCTAAGAGTTTTTCAGTGTGGTTGTAATATTCCTTGGCCTCCACGTTGCCCCACACCCGACCCTGCACCACCACTTGCGACCCGGTAGCTGAATTCGGTTTCAACAACACCGGGTTCATGTCGGCCATTGCCGGAAGTCCGCACGCTTCGGCCTGCATGGCTTGGGCACGACCAATTTCCCCACCCTCTACGCAAGGGTAGGAATTGTTGGACATGTTCTGGGCTTTGAATGGAGCCACCCGAGCGCCGCGTCGCACAAGCAGTCGACAGAATGCAGCAGTGAACCAACTCTTACCCACATGGGATGCCGTGCCGCCGATGAACAACGCTTGTAACATGACTTACTCGGGAACGCCCCATTCCTTTCGCCAATCTAAAATACCTTGAGTAACAGCCTTGTGCACAGCTTGGCCAACCACAGAGCCTATAGGCGTGTGCTTACCGCCGTATTGTTGCCGATCCCCAACCAACGGCCATGCTATCGCCAAATAATCGGTCCCCGTGCCTGTTGCGGGCAAACCAGATTGCACACTTTTCAAGCCGCTACCCATCGTCGCCAGAGCTTTTGCTTCCGACGCGAGACTCAATAATTCCGCAGCGGCCTCAACCGTTACAGGCTTGGAACAGCACGCCAGTATGTTGATGGTGCCCGGCTGCGGTGGTCTGGGTCCACTTGGATCGCCCACCCGTAAGGCATTGCTCATGCCGACTGTGCCCACCGCCCAAGCCTTGCAGTCGCCATCCGCCGCTTCCATTTCTATCCAGGAATGAGTCCGACGGCTGGTCATGAAACCGACCGCACCGGCCAAGCCTTCGGCATGCATTTGCGCTTGCATCCATTGTGCCGCATCAGTAACTCCAGCAATCTCGTTAGGCTGTAAGTAGAGCCATGCAACTTGAGTTACTCGCTGCCAACCACCATTGACAACCGCCCAACTAAAAACAGCCCAAGGTTCGGCGAAACTGGCAACCAACCAGCGATCCCGAGTCTCCAAACAATAAGGCTTACTTACCAAGCTCTGGACCACTTCGGCCCCGGCGTGTTTTCATCGCGCAGACGAGCGTCTTTGCCCATCTCTTTCTCTACTTGCCGACCGAAAAGCCACAGCAGATCGGAAAGCCTGTTCAAATAGCGCAGAACATTCGGTTGCAACGGCAATCCATTTTCACCCAGTCCGACAACTAAACGCTCCGAGCGGCGGCAGATGGTCCGGGCCACGTCGAACGCCGCCGATACAGGATCTTCTCCAGGTAATGACCAGTCATTCAACATGCCCGGGATAGCTTCTATCTGATGCACATGTGCTGTAAGTGCGTCCACCATAGCATCGTCAACTACCGGAATCCCTTTGGGGCTTTCCGGTGGGGTTGAAATAGCCGATGCCACCTTGAATAGTTCTTTCTGAATCCGCTTTGTCGCAGCGCATAATTCTTCGTTGTGGCAAATGGCACGGGCGAATCCCATGGCCGAAATCAGTTCGTCCAAAGTCCCGAAAGCTTCTACTCTGGGGGACGACTTTGAGACGCGAATCCCTCCGGAAAGACCTGTTTGGCCGCCATCCCCGCGCATTGTAGCGATTGACATTGGGTATCTCCTATTTGAAAAGAAGTTGCAGGCCGGTAAGGAAAGTTCCCCCAGGTGCCAGGAAGCCATTTTCGTAGTAATGCTGGTTGAAAGTGTTATCCACTTTAGCGTAGCCCTTGAGTGTGTGCTTATCACCATTCCAAAGTTGACGACTAACTACAAAGTCAACTTTAGTTACTCCAGGATATAAGTATGCCCGCGACCTTCCCCCAGCGAACAACGCATTATAGTAATCTGATCCCCGATACAAATCCACCGTCACATCTGTCTTCTTACCAAGTTGCTGGTGCACCATTGCGGTAACAGAATGCGGAGGAACACTCAGCGCACCAAAGAAGCCGCGCACTGCATTGTCCTGGTTTGTATCGGCGTTGACGTATGAATACGAAGCGCGGAACAGAGTGGATCGCAGGGGTCGCAACTCTGCGGACATTTCCACGCCACGAGTCGTTCCGCCTGCGCCATTGTAGTAGCCGGAGGTGCGTCCAAACGGATCGGAAGCTGCACGAACCACAGTTGACGCCGAATCGAATTGCGTGATCTGCACTATGCGCGTGTAGAACCAAGTACCGCTGAGCCGTAACTTGTCTTTCAGTAAGTATTGGTCAATGCCAGCATCCACTGAGTTATAGCGGTCTGGTGAAAGCCTTGGATCGCCGTAAGGACTAAACGCCACCGCATTGGTTGCACTGTTATAGAAGAAGCCTGTACCGTAGCGTTCATAGAGTCCCGGTGCCCGATAGGAATTTCCACCATGGACTCGCAACTTAGTGCCTGTCGTAGGTAGAAAGTAAGAGATGGCGATGTCCCCAGTTAAAGCGCGAGGTGGATTGGAAGTTTGAACGGCGCTGTAGTTGTTGGCGGTGCCTGTGTAGATGAAGTTCGGTCGATCCAACGAAAATTGCTGCAAACGTCCGGAAAGGGAAATCTGAAGGCGTTGCTGAGCAAGCGTGATTTGATTGGCGAAGTAAGTCGCATTGGACCGTTGTGCGGCCTTCGTTGTTGTGGCAACTGTACCAGGCGAGGGAAGCTTGTTATCCTCTACATCCAAGTAAGTTTCCCTTTCGAACTCATAGCCACCAGTAAAGGAATACCACTGGCGCGGTCGCCATTGAAATTTCACATCAGCCGTATCAATATCGCCACCGAATTGGCTCAGGTTAGAAACCGTCGGTTGAAAGCCCGCACCAGCAGGACCATTTCTGAAAAAGCGATTGGTATGCACTCGTTGATAACTGGCCTGCCAATTTGCAGTGCTACTCAGTTGTTGACGGAAGATGAATGCGCCACTATAAAATCGGGATGTACGGCGGTTGTCTGGATCATCGCGATTAGGAATAAACGTGGCATCACCAGGCACAATAGAAAGTCCGGCGGCAGACCGCTGCACTTGATCAAAAGCCAATGGAATGGCGGGGACAATGGTGGTGTTGGGAATGTTGCCTGCGGGAAGTCCTGAAGAGGTTGGACTCAAATTGGGCTGCACAAAATCGTCTGAAAAGAACACCCGACCGGATATGGAAATTGAAGGAGTAATGGTGTAACGGGTGAAGGTTTGAACGCCAGTGCTGCGGGCACGATCATGACCATCCACTCCATTCAGAACGTTCAAGTGCAGCAGACCGCCGCTAAACGTCAAGCGATTTTTCAGAAGTCCGCCGCTGGCCGTAGCTCTGCCACGAATCAAACCGAGCATGCCGCCTTCCATCAACAATCCACCATGTAGCGTGCCCCCGCCTTGATCAGTAACCACGTTCACCACACCGCCCACGGCGTTTGATCCGTATAGCGAGGAACCAGAACCTCGCAGTACTTCTACGCGATCAAAGTTAACAACATTGAAAGTGGAAAGAAACGAGCTGGCATCCCCTTGAATGGTGGCAGTGTCGCGAAAACGCATGCCGTCAATGAGCAGCGCTGTAGCATCGGCACGAAGACCGCGAATGCGTACTGAAGTGGATTGCCCTGGCCCACCCAAATTACGAATGAGCAGCCCAGGAGTATCGCGCAACACTTCACTCAGACTATATTCGTTGCGCTGTTCAATCTCTTCGCTATCAATGATACTCACTGCTTTGGAAACTTGATCAATAGTTTGCACCGCACCTTCCGCAGTTACTAACACACGTTGGTCAACTCCGGCGATTGTAAGACGAACATCCACTGGCTGCGACGGGTCCACTAGCAACGAAGTACGACGAAATCCTTCGGCGGAGACCTCCAGGACGTACTTTCCGGCGGTCATAGTGGAGAAAGTGAAAGTCCCATTTTGACTAGTTGTGCGGCCCAATGGAACGGTGGCGCCCGTGCGATAAAGCACTAGTTCGGCTCCGTCTACGTGTTGCCCTTGTGGATCTTGCACGGTTCCGCGTAACGATGTCTGTGCTGTTAATAAGGTTCCGGACATAACCAGTCCGGTGAGTAATGAATAGATAGATAGCTGGGTCATGATAACCTGCCCCTCCCTCGAGAGCAAAGTGAAATCAGCCTATTGGCTGTTCCAGGCAGGTCTTCGGACTTATGGGCTACCTACTCATTGCTACTTCCCAGTTGCTTGCGCAAAACCAGTGTATTCTTGCAATTTTCGTTCCCAAATACCGCTGCGAGACAGTCCCGGATTCTAACCGGGTTCTCTTTTCAACGCTCTCCGTGAAGAGAGCGTACCTTGGAAGATTCGAGGATAGCATATATTATTTGGCCGAACGTTATAAATCGGTCGGTTTCTGAAAGTATCTCATCATCTAAATAATTCTACGCAGACCCGTTGCATTCCGATAGCCAATTTTGGCCCCCATCTTCCAGGAATCTGGTAATATCGGGATGGTCCGGTCTACGGGAATTTGCCGCAACATGTTTTTGGCGTCCTGTGCGAATTGATGGTCGGCAGAAAAGGAGTGGGGCTAGTGCGTGTACATCTGATCAATCCGAGCGACATATCTTTTGGTATTGGAGTAATCACTCCACGTTGGCTTTACGTCCTGGCAGCAGCTACGCCTAAAGAATATGGTGATCCCTTAATCACCGATGAAACGCTGGAACTACTGGATCCAACGACGATCAAGCCCGGTGACATTGTTGGCATTGGGATTCATACAGCCAATGTGTTGCGTGGACTTGCTGTGGGCAGAATCGCCCGTGAACTTGGTGCGTGGGTTATTTTTGGCGGCGTTCACGCCACACTGTATCCTGAAGAAGCATTGGAACTGGGCGGTGCTCACGCTGTTGTAAAGGGTGATGGCGATGTGGTTTGGCGCAAGGCATTGGCCGATTGCGTCAACGGGAAACTTGAGAAAATTTATGATGGCGGTCGCGTGTCGGCCGAAAAATTCTCTCCGGCCCGGTGGGATCTTATGCCGGAGAAAGCCTATATGTGGGCCTCTGTGCAAACCCTTCGTGGATGCCCTAAGCACTGCTCGTTCTGTTCCGTTTGGCGTACCGATGGTCAAGAGCCTCGTCAGCGCGCGTCCGATGCAGTGATGGGTGAAATTGTCGAACTGCGAAGGATTGGTTATCGCTTCATCGCATTGGCTGACGATAATTTTTACCCCGTAACTATCACCGATATCGCCTTGGCAAAAAGACAGAATAATCTGGGCAGAGTTGCCGAACTCACAGCGATTCGTGATGAGCGGTTTGAACTGATGCGTCGTATGGCCTTGCTGCCTGACGACATGATTTTCTTCACCCAGATCACCATGGAAGCTGCAGAGGATTTGGAATTTCTTGCTGCCATGAAGAAGGCTCGCATTAAGGGAGCTTTGGTCGGCGTGGAAGCGGTTACCGCAGAAGGACTGAAGACCGTTTATAAGGACTTCAATTTGGTGGGAGAAGAACTTGCCGAACGGCTGAGAGTTTTCCGGGCCAACGGCGTCCACGTGCTGGGTTCGTTTATTTTCGGACTCTCTTCCGATCGCGAAAGCACCTTTGCTGCAACATCTGCCCTTGCCAAAAAGGCTGATTTGACCTTTGCCCAATTCGTGATGATGACCCCATTCCCGGGTACCGTCGATTTCAACAAATGGGAAAAGAGTGAAGATGGCGAAAAGAAAGTAGCGGGCATTCCGGTGACCCGCTATTGGCTAATCCCCAGCGATCTACGTCCGAAATTGTATACCCCACATCCGACCATGACGCACGAAGAAATTCGGGTCCGCACGCAGGGTGTTTGGGATGACTTTTACGGTACAAAAGCCATCTGGCATCGGGCCAAGTGTGTAAAGAGTCTGAAGTCAAAACTTGCCTTCTTGTTCATCTCCAAACTCTATCGTCAAATGTATGCCAACACGGGCATCACTACAGATAGTGCACGTCGTAAAAAGGCCAACAGCTGGGCTAGAATGTTAGCCAAGCCATGCCGTCAATTCTTTCAGGCGGAACCAATGCCAGATCTGGCAGTTCCAGGCGGATTGGCCCCCAAAGCGCAATTCAGCATTGTTGGTCAGTAAGTAACTTCAAGTCAAAAACGGGTCGTCACAGTGAGTAACATGTGGCGACCCGTTTTCATTTCCCGCAGTAAGTCACGCCGTCACGATGATCAGAAGTTCAGCCGTACCGAAGCCTGCATTGCCCGTGGTGGCGTGGTGCCGGTTTTCTGTCCCCAATTGATCTGCGTGGCTCCGGTATATCCGCCGACGTTGATAGCGCTGGTTACCAGGTGATTCGCTACATTGTAGACCTCAAACCGTACATCCCACCTGAGTCCTGATTCGCCCCCAGTGAAAAAGGATTTCACAAGCGAACTGTTCACATTGATCCATCGCGGCAAAAAGATATTGAAAGCCCCCAGATTGCCGAAAGTGCCCAATGCTGGAACGGCAAATGCGCTCTTATTCAAGTACTGAAAGCCACCAACGGTATCGCCGGAATACGGGTCGCCAACCAGTTGTGGGCGCTGGTTACCATCGCCTGTGCCCGCTGGTTCTGCTGAAATAAGAGGATTCACAGGAAGTCCAGATTGGATCTGGGCCACGCCGTTCACCTGCCATCCTCCGAAGGCTTGTTTGTACCAGGTGCCTCCTCCGCGCCAAAAAGGAATTGGGTAGACCCAGCTTGGCACAAGAACAAATTTCCGACTATAACTGGAAGTTCCGTAATCGGCACGCAGGTCGTAACTATCGCGTGGTTGATAGTTAAACGAATTCGCATCGGTCTTACCCTTCGCCCATGTGAACGATGTGGTTAGTGAGCCTGCTCTGCCAAATTGTTTACGGAACTGCGACTGGAATGAATTGTAAATGAAGTTGGCTCCAGTCGTGTATTGCTGAATTTGCGCATAGCCTTTATAGGGTCGAAGCGAATTGACGTTGGCCAACGTCGTCGTGGAACCAGGAACAAATTGGGACTTTCCATATCCCAAAGGAAGCTGATTGATGTCTCGAATGTAAGATAAGTTGGCCGCTGAAGAACCAACATAGGTCAACGTCAGCGACATATCTTTTCCAAACTTCTGCTGCACACCCAAGCTGTAAGTCATTGCTCGCGGAACCCGCATGTCCAGGGCGTGTGAATTCGTAATATTAGAAACTGCCAGTGCACCGCCTGCTCCATTGGACGGGTTCTCCACATCTCCATTCAGCACCACAGTAGAAGAATTGAAAGGAGCATTGTTGATTCCACCAAAGAGGAAATTGCCCTGAATCCGTTCGTAACTGATTCCATAACCACCCCGCAACACGGTACTTTGTTTGTCATTCAAGACGTAAGCGAACCCAATTCGAGGAGCAAAATTCCCCCACGCCGTATTCGCGCCGCCTTTGGGTAAATTATGGAACAGAGCCAGCACCGCAGGGTCGTCATACTGGCTGATGCGCCCTTTGGCTGTATCGGGAAATCCATTGCCTGGGATCACCAAACCGTTGTAGCGGTTCGGCGCACTGATAATCGTACCGTTAACAGGACTGAGGACGGCCGCCTGCTTCGGATCATAGTATTGCGGTAGGAATTGCACTGTGTTGTTCAACGCGCTGTATTGCGGCTGCATGTAGGACCAGCGCAACCCAATGTTCAAAGTTAAGCGTCGGCTAACCTTGAAATCATCCTGGATATAGGGTTCAATTTGAGTAAAGCGATACCAGCCCTGTCTCACACTTGGAAATTCCGTATAGCTCTGAAAGCTTCCCAGTAGCGCATCGGCCAGCGCATAACCACTGGTAGGGGCCCTTCCCGTAGTGAAGGAAAATTGCCCATTGATGGCCGGAGGATTGTCCTGATTCTTACGGCTGCGCATGAACAGAGCGCCCATCTTGATAGTATGATTTCCGGCGATCTTGGTTAGCCCTTCTTTCAATGTAAAAATGCGATTGAAGTTGTTGAATGCCAGCGGTTGCACTGCTAGGGTAGTAAAATTGGTGATCGCCATTTGCGGAATCACATTCGACGCCCCGTAGATAGTTGGCAGCGTAATTCCCAAACCTTCACGCGTGAAGCTCTTAAGGAAAATGGGATTAGGGACCACTTCATCCTGCTCAATAATTACGTTCCCTGTATAGGAAAATTGCAGCACATTGATCAGTCTAGGCGTGAACACGTAGTTCCATTGAATGGAAGTGTTCAGTCCTGGAATCTTGCGGTAGAACTCCACCAGATTCGTTACGTTATTCAGTTGACGGTAATAGTCATGCACCCAATGAAAGTTAACCTGATTCTTCTCATTCTTGTTGTAGTCCAACTTCAAAACTTCCTGATGAACATTAGTGGGCTGCGGTGCGTTAAATGAAAAGTTGGTGCCACCCTGATTTCCCGCCGGATAGATGTTGATCAACTTCTGCATGTTGCGATTAATAAGGCTGGGTGGCAAAATGTTACCTGGGAACGGTGTTGCTGTGGCTGGATCACGAACAACCGTGGAACCAAAGTTGCCGCTCTTTTGAGCAGCCGTGGGAACGGTCCAGGTAGTGGTAGTGGCCACCCGCAGGAACTTCAGATCTTCACTGTAGAAGAAAAACAGCTTATCCCGATTCCGATTAAATCGTACCGCTGGGAGTAACACAGGTCCACCGATATTCCCTCCAAAGTTATTCCAACGCAGTCTTGGCTTAGTAACCCCGGCACCGTTAAATGTGGTGGCCGATAGATGATCGTTGCGCCAGTATTCGTATAGTTTCCCATGAAACGATTTCGTTCCACTGCGGATGGAAATATTCACGACACCCCCGGAACTGGACCCCGATTCCGCACTATAGTTGCTGGTCAAAACCCGGAATTCGCCAATCGCATCGGGGTTGATGTTGATGAAATTGTTCCCTCCTCCGCCATTGTCTTTATTGTCGGCTCCATCCAGATTCCAAGTTGTGGAATCGGTACGCCCGCCGTTGATAGACTGCCCGCTGTTGTTCACGCCGAAGCCGCCGAACAGCCCGAACCCGTCCGTATACGTTGTGGAAACTCCAGGCAGCAGTGCCAGCAGTTCTGGAAAGTTACGACCGTTCAATTGCAGTTCGCTGGCCTGCTCTCCGGTTACAGTAAATCCCAACTCGCCGCTGCTAGTCTCAAGCACCACGCTATCGGCCTGAACTGTTACCGTATCGGTCTGGCTGCCCACCTGCATTTTGAAATTGACTTCAATACTGACGTTGGTGGCCAGCGGATTATTGTCCACGCTTTGTTTGGTGAATCCGGGGGCTTCGGCCGTAACTCTATACTTACCAGTGCTAAGATCTGGAATCACATAATTGCCGTCCGCATTGGTTTTAACAATGCGAGTAAGTCCGGTGTCCTGGTGAGTTACAGTGATAACGGCACCGGGCAGCACTGCGCCGCTGGGATCAATCACTTGCCCCGAGATCTGCTGATTCAAAGTTGATTGGGAAAATGCCCCAGCCGCAGCCAACAGCAGTAAACAGGCACACATGGTTCGTTGCAAAAGGTTCGACATAGCGTTGTTGGGACAGTATATCAGCTAAATCGATAAACCCAATGGCTGCGTTAAGCTCTCGATCATGCAGAGTCCCAAAGCAAATACTTTGGGACTCCCAAGCCTTTTGACTTACTCGATTTCCGTAGTGACGTTGAACAGCGTCGTCAACCGAATGGAACCATGCCGAACTTGAGGGAAGCCTGGTGCGCTCTTGTCCCCTGGGTCCAGATTCGAGGCCGTATCGTCTGGAGGAAATACGATCAGCGTTTGCAGGAAATCTTGCAGATTACGCTGTTCCCCCGTTGTTAATCCTGCGTAAGCATCGCGAGCTCGTTGTGCTTCGCCCCCATGGCGCAGAATCACTTCATGCAGGTTGATGCTGCGGCCATCGTGGCCATATGGTCCAGTGGAGCCAACGCCCCACAACGCCGTGGTCATCATTTGCGTTCTAGTGGTTCCGTCATAATTGCGCTCATTGAAGTTAGGACCCAGGTCATGCCGCTTGAAATCGGTGAAGATATTCTTGACTAGGAATGGCTGTAACGATGGGGACTTGACCACTGGGAAACCAGTGCCATCCGGGGTCGATGCAGTGAATCGAGTCGCAGCCGTTGCAAACAAGTTATTCAGGTTACCGCGCTCCGCATCGTAGGTCGTTTCCACATCGGCAACCCGGCGGTCGCGATCAATTTGCAGGTCCGCCACATGGCAGGATGTGCAACCAATGCGATCCAAAGTCGCCCGACCCATTCTTGACTCCACTGTTTCTCTATAAACAGCGGGCTTTAAATAATTCAACAGATAGAACTCCAAATAGTCCACCACTGCCGTGGCCATCTGGTTCCGAACCGGTTCGCCCATCGCAACTTTCATTGTGTCTGCCGCAGGTGGCATTTCCAGTTTGTCCAACTTGCCATCCAACACCATGCCGCTTAGCGTCACCATTCTGCCGCCCTTGGCTGCTGCCGTTAATTCCGCATCGGCAGATTGAAAACCCATTTCAGCATTCATTGCTCCAATTACAAATTCGCGGATGGAAATGGTTCCGCCCTGATGGAAGAAGGGGCGCACGCGCAGATCGGCATCCACGCCTTCCAATTCCGAAGTATCCACCACCAGATCAGGACGCACCGTGATGCGGCCATAGGAGATGCCCTTGCTGGACAGTTGCCTAGTGACAGCGGTCTTTGACAACGTTGCTTCGGTAATGGCCAACCGACGCCAGTCGCGCAGTTCGGCGGTGATTTCATCGGCCAGCATCTCTTTTAAGCCCAAGCCAAAAAGGTGTGGAGCATCGCGACTATCAGGACGGGTGGCAACGTCGCCGCCAAAGCCAGCAGACCCTCGCGGACGGCCATGGCAGGCAGAGCAGCTATCGGACGAACCTGCACCAATGCCATTATCAGCAGCAATGTCGCCAGAACCGTCTCTATTGTAAGGACCGGACCCATCCAGCCGCTGAAACTTGCGTTGGAACAGTTGACGTCCACGCCGAATGGCTCGAAACGGATCTCTGGCAATCACAAATGACGATGAATTGGGAGTGTTCCAATCGCCTCGTCCGGCTCCAATTTCTTCACTGAGGGATTTTGCGATGCCCTCCTTCGCTGGATTGGGGGATTTGGTTTGATCTACAAGTTGACCACGTAAGGAAATTGACAGAAGCGCAATCGCGCCCAGAACCTTTTTTATTGCCATATTCTTAATACCTCGATACTAAGTGCGCAAAGGGTAGGAAAAATGACAATTATTTATTAATTTTAATTGATGTTTGACGAACGGCTAGTACTAATTGCCTTTCCACATACGCATTTGCGGGTAGTTTGATCTTCCAATCGCGCCAAAGGGTGACTCGTTCGGCAGCATGAGGGGATTCGCCGCGGTCGACTTCCATTTCCAATTGTCCGGCGCGTTCCAGTTTCAAGGAAAGGCGGTTTGCGGAATCCAGATCTTCAATAGGTTTGAAATCAGGATTCGCGCGGAGGGCGCGCAGGCTTTCTTCTAAAATTTGCAGAGCCTCTCGCCACCTTCCTGCGGCAGCAGCTAATTCTACTTTCACGCTATACACAGCATCTTCAGGAGAAGTAGGGCCAATCATTTTGGATGGCCAGTTTTTGGATTCTGGCAAGGATGCGATAGTGGCATTCAACAGAGATCTTGCTTGATCAAGCTTCCTTAGCTTTCCTAAAACAACTGCGCGCTCTAGCTGAATCTTGAATCTGTAGGTGGCCGCATAACGGTTGGATTCTGGAGCTGAACGAAGAATCGCTATGCCTTCATCGAAGGTAGAAAGTGACGCTTTCGGATCGTTCAACTTCATTTGGATCTGGCCAAGTTTAAGTGCGGCTTCCGCCAGGTTCAGGCGGGACTCCACATCGGAGGAATCTGCTACCGTCATTTTACGAAGCAATTGGATAGATTCCTGAAGCCAATGTGCCCCTTGTTCATATTGTCCAAGGCTGAGGCCCCTGACTTCGCCTAGAATCAATCCGCGATAGAAATACGTATCATGGCGCTCCACTTGTGCCCTTTTGTCGGACCCGGCTGCGTCCAGCCAAGTTTCGGCGCTCCGAAGCGAAGTGAGTGCGGCCTCCAATTCCCCTGCATAACGCTGGGCAGTCCCCAATGCACGAAACGAACTGGCAGCGCTTACCCGTGAAGGCGCAGTTTTCAGCCGGTCCGCTTGAACTGCGGATGCTTTGGCGTCCAAAAGGCAGTAATAAATGGCTTTTTGAGTGAATCCGGCATTCAATAAAGCGCGCGATGTTGCAGCATATACACGGATGGCCACCTGCTCTTCCTGTTCGCTCAGCACTGGGATGCTGTGCTGGTATTTCTCCAGTTCATCGGCGATTTGTTGCGCTCTTTTGACGCTTTCCTCTTCTTTGCCAAGGTCATAAATACGGTCTGCCACTGCGCTTTCCGTAAAAAACCACTCAACGGCCGCCTCCCGATTTCCCGGATCTGTGCGCCGAACAGTAGACAGCAGATTTTCGGCATTCGTCAAGGAATTGAAAGCTTCCTGATGCAACCCAAAACTGCTTTTGCCGCGCTGCGCCTGTACTTCGGAAACCCGGCGGTAGGCTCGAGCCACTTCAATCCGCAGTCCAGTATCGTTGCGCACTTCGGAGATCAAACCGCTCAAAGATTGGACTACGGAATCGACGATCTGTTTGCGCACTGGCAGACTTTCGGGCATACTGCGGATCTGCGTTTCGACGTCCAGCAGCTTACCGGCCAATCCGCGAACATCGGCGAAACGACGTTCGGCAATGCGTTTTTCCTGTTGAGTCAGTATCCAGCCAGTCAGCAGACTAACCATTACAGCGGCAACTGCCACCACCGGCACCCAATAGCGGCGCAGGAATTTACGGGCCTGGTAAAGCGATTCCCCACGTCTGGCAGCTACCGGTCGTGAATCCAGATAGGCGTGAAGATCCTCCATCATACGGTCCACGGAAACATATCGATCAGCCGGTTCTTTGCGCAGTGCCCGCATGACTATGGAATCCAGATCCCCTTTACATTCCGGATTGGCCGCACTAGGAAGTTGCGGCTTAGATTCGGTGATGGCGGCCTGAATCCCACTGCGCTCGGTGGTCTGAAATTGATGAGGAGAATTGCCAGTGAGCAGTTTGTAAAGAACCGCGCCCAACGAATAGACGTCGGTGGCAGTACTCAGGCGACCGCCACTCACCTGTTCAGGACTTGCATACCCAGGCGTGAACAACATCTGTGTAACTGTACTTGCAATGTCCAAGTGTTTGGCAATCCCAAAGTCCAGGAGTTTGGGAACACCGGCGGGCGTCACCAGTATGTTGCCTGGTTTTAGATCACGGTGAATAATCAATTGACGGTGAGCCTGGCTGACTGCATCGCAAACGGGAAGGAAGAGTGCCACTATTTCGCGCACTCCGCGGCCTTTCGCCCATTCGTCAATGGGCACGCCTTTCACCAATTCCATTACCAGATAGGGGCGTGTTGCTTTGGTTGGTTCGTCGGTGTGACCCACGTCCAAAAGTCTTGCAATGTTGGGGTGAGTGAGGGTCGCCAGAATTTGGCGTTCCTGCAAGAAGCGCTCCAGCGTGGAGGCATTTCCAGCGTTGCTGCGGACCAGCTTTATGGCTACTTCAATGCGAACTTCACCGTCAGCCCGTTCGGCTCGATAGACGGAACCCATTCCGCCGGAGCCGAGAAGTTCCTTAATATCGTAAGGGCCACAACGAACGGGCGCTTGTCGAATTTCCAGATCGGAAATTGCCTGCCGGGCAGCTTGCGCGACAGGGGTAATCAATGTGCCGGAGTTCTTATCAGCCGTAATGAGAGCTTCCACTTCTTCGAGCAAGGCGCTTTCAATTTGATGTTGCTGGTAGTAATTGAGCCGCTGCTGGTCCGTGAGGTCGGCCAATTCATGAAACAGAGTTTCAACGCTGGAGTTCATGTTTCAAGCACTCTCTTCAACCAGGCTTGGGCGAAACGCACTTCGCGCCGGACCGTGTGAACGGGCATTTGCAAAGCATCAGCGGAATCCTCCGCAGTCATCCCGCCGAAATAACGCATTTCGATTAATTTTGCTTTGCGAGGGTGTTCCTTTTCCAGACGCTGCAGAGCTTCGTGCAGGGAAAGCAGTTGTGCATCGGTTTGCAAGGGAGCGGAGCCGGGCATATCTGTAAGAACAATTTCGATACCAGCATCCCGTTTCTGCGCCAGACGGGCACGGGCTAAATCCACTAACACCTGACGCATAAGTCGCGACGCGATGCCGTAGAAGTGAGCTCGATTTTGAAAATCGGGAAGGGAGAGGAAAGAGAATTTGAGATAGGCTTCATGGACCAGGTCGGTAGTTTCCAGCGGGATATTACGGGATTCACGACGCAAGTGACCAGCCGCCAAGGCTTTGAGTTCTTTGTAGACAAGTGGAATGAGAACATGCAGCGCCTGATCGTCGCCATTCCGCACTTTGTGGAGCAGCTCAGTCAATTCCATGTCTTTGATTATGGCGCAGTGGCCGCTCCCGTATTTTAAGTTGAAGTATTACGATGAGAGTAGCATGCAAGGTGGAAGATTCAGGTTGGGCGACGATGGTCAGAAAAGGCTCAGGTGATTCATAGCAGGTGGGTTGGCTGGATATTGGGTGTGCTGTGATCGCGGGTAAGATGGGGGCACTAACTGCCCCATCGCCCTGACGGGTCCTCCTTTTGTACGCGAAGTCAACAGCCTTGGTGAATTGTACTTGGACCCAGTTAATCACTGAATCGCGGTGAACAAAGTTTGCACCCCTGCCACTCCGTTAAGCGTGAAGGTAACTGGCACGGAATCACTCTGCGCTACGTTCGGAACAACCACATTAAATTGATATAGGCCGATTGCGCCCGGTGCCAGCCCTGAATAACTGACCGTGGCCTGGGTCTGCCCGAAACGGATAGTGAAGGGCTGCGCCAGTGTATTAATTTGCTGTACGGTTTGGCCTGCAGTGATTCCGGGTGTGACTGCACCAAAGCCAACGCCGTAAAGCGTAATCGTATCGCCAGCCTTCGCCCTGCGCGCGAGCACTGCGCCGTTGACGCCCGGCGGTAGCACGTAGGTGGCGCCATCAGAGTAAAGTGCGCCAACAAACTGTCGACCATTTGCGCTGAATGAGGTGGGGGCAAACAAGCCGGGCTGCACCGTGTTCACCGTCACCGTGTAGGAAGCGCTTGTGCCAGAAGGGGTGGAAACGGTTAAAGGTTGAGGGCCGCTTGAAACCGTGCTGGGCACCTGCACGTTTACTTGCGTAGGGGTAACAATCCGTACGAAAGCCGACTGCCCGCCAATGTGAACCGACGTTCCTTCCAGCAGAATTGGCGCACTGACGCCATTGAAATCGGCACCGCCCCACTCGCGTGTTATTGAAGCCAGATTCGTTCCGTAGATCTCAATCCAAGAGCCTGGAGCTATGGCCGAAGAGCCGCCGAACTGAAGCGCAGTAAGTACGCCGCCAGGGCTGACAGCGGGTGGCTGTTGGTCTAGGATGATTTGCCCGAACTCCTGCTTGCCCTGTCCGCATTTTGAACCGTGCACAAAGTTAAACGTCTGCGCGCCAGAGCCAGAAATGGTGCGGTTGAAGGTGAAACTATAGGTTGAGGGAAACGGGTTTCCAGCACGAGTGAAATTAGCGAAGATGGGATCAACGCGACGCCGGTGAAATTCGGCAGCCCAATCGCCCACAGTCTTGCTAGTGATGGGCAGCACGCCATTCCTTGTATTCTGCGCCACCCAGAACACCTCTTCGTAGATTTCCACGAAAACGCCGTCGGAGTTGTCCCAGGCATTCTGAAAGGCGGAGTCCAAATCATTGGGGGTGCTGATCATGGACAGGTTGTTTGTTTGGAAGCCTGTGATTTGGCCCTCCGCGCCTTCCTTCACAGTCCAACGGTTGGGGCAGCTACCGATTGACCAGTATTGATCCACCGGGAGAATAGGCTTGGGATGCACGCCTTCCAGATTGCAGGTCATGCGCTTAATCTGAAGTCCATTGTGCTGCACAACGTAGTTAATGCCATGATTGGCCTGGCCACGGTCAATGATAATTTGCATCTGTTCTGTAAACCCTGGAAGCGGAGCGGTGTTTGAAGAGCCGCCGGAGCTGGTCTCATATCCACCTGTTTCATTGATGCGAGGAAAGCCTTCCTGGATAAGTGCGAAGCTAATGGGCTTACCAGGGAACAGTGTGCGTAGTAATAGATTCTGTTCATCGTAAAATGCATACAGAGAAGATGGTCTGTAAGTGTCTGCGGCGAAGATGGCGGGGTTGCAGGGGCACCCTTGCTTACAGGTATTCGGAAGGCGGTTTTCATGCGAAACATAGTTGGCACCGGAGATCTTTACATAGGCCAGAGTACGATACCAGTCCGATCTGGTTTTGATGACACGTGCCGCTTCGGTGAGCATGGCAAAGTATAGTTGCTTGTAAGTAGCGCGGGTGGGGTTGCCCAGATCCAATTTGTTGCCGCAACTGGGCGATGTGTCGTCATCAGACGCCTGCAGACTTAAGCGGGGAACTCCGCTTCCCCCGCCAGGGCGAGCCGAACCATCGGCAGCGGTCGAAAAGATCCAATCGGGTGTGCCATCGTCTCCGGCTTTAATGCCGATGCTGAATAGCTTTCCATTCCTGACTGCCGGTTCAATTTCACTTTGCATCACGCTGAAGTTGTAGGTGCCCGCAGTAGGCTGGATGTCTTTCCACAACAGCCGGATAAATACACCGGTGTTCCGGTCACTGGTCCAGGTGGAATCAAGTGAAGCCTGGAATGGACCCCCACCCATGCACAGGGTTTTTCCATTGTCACCCTTAAAAAGTTGGCGTGAGCCAGCGGGGCAGTTGGCGGCGGTGGTCTCAATCAGGCCGTTTTCTAAGGGGCTAAGTGTAAAGACACCGGACGGCGAAAAAGGAAGGGGACCGGTAAACTCATTGCGATCAGCGGGGGTCAAACGGTCGACGCGCGGTACACATGGAGGGATAAGAGGAGCTGCTTACGGGAATGATGGAATCGCTGCGAGTGAGTCCTTCCCAGCGGACAGTATCGCCGCTACGGATGTTGGTTATTTGCGGGCTGAAACTGCCGTCCGCGTTAACTTTGATGATCGCCGTTCGAGGTTGAGCCAAGGCTGGAAGTGCAAGCAGGGCAAGCAAAGGAATCGTGCGCATGTTTAATACCATATCGTGGGAGGCGAGGCTGGGCAAGGGAAATCTCCGGTGGACGCGTGGAACTTTGTTACGGATCTGCTCTGCAAGGGAAACAGTTTCAGCGTGATTTGCCATGTTTCCCTTTTATCCAAAAAGAGGCAGATCAGGCTGAGTCAGTTTTCTTAGAACCTAGACGTAGCGCAGAGTCACTATAGTTGAGGCCGAAGCGCCCGTGCGGTCCGTTACTGTTAATTTGAGTTGATACGTCCCCCGTTGGCTGAATTGGACGACCGGTGATTCTGTGGTTGATTGAAGAATTGCTGCAACAGGGTATCCAGGTGCGTTCTCCCAGGAATACGTGACGCCACCAGTATTTGAAGTTGACGATAAAGACCCGTTGAGGCTGATTTGGTTGCTGCCAGTCTCAAACGTATTGTCGGCCAGAGCAGTCCCTGGACCAGTAACCACAGCGGTGACACCAGCGGGGGCAAGCGGGGGCATGATCATGAATTCGAACTGGAACAAATTGCGGCTATTGGGACGGATATGGCAAATCATCCAATGCACATCGGACTGGCCAGGCACTTCGACACGGGTGAAATTCAAGACCCGTGCACCGCGATCGTCAACAGGTCCATCATAAGGTTTGCAATCGCCTTTTGCTGAGATGCAGCCGGGATATTTGTCGGTCAAGGGCTTGTCAATCCTCATGAAATGAGTGTCGCCGGAAACAAGCACCACTTCCCCTGCGAAGTTATTGGTTTCCTTGCGCAGTGCGCTTACGAAGTCGCTGAAACCGGAATGGGTGCTGCCGGTGATCGGGTCCAGGAAAAACTCGAAAATGTTTGCCTGAACGAAAAGCATTACACCCAAAGAGTGCGTATCTCTGGCTGTTTGGAATGCCTTCGCCAACCATGCCAAATTGGCCGCGTTTCGTGCCGTGTATTCCTTGTCGTTATCGAAGAACTTGTTTGGATTGCCTTGGGTAGTTTTGTACTCCAGATTGTTGTTGCTGCCGGGAAGGTTGATGGTCGCAAAGACCACAGGGGCTTTCACCAACATGGCATTCTCGACGAAGAGCGAATACTTCGCATCGTCACTTTGCCGCTGTAAAGCGATGGGGCGGCGGCCCAGGCTAAGATTGCTGGCGAAATAGGTTTTACGTAGTAAATCCAACCGGCCTAGCGGGTCGTATGCGCCATTGCTGGTCCCCACACAATCGGTCCATTCATTGTCGCCTGGGGTGTAAATCAGGACTTTGTCGAAACTATTAAACCAATTCAAAGTTTTCACGTAGTGTGAATCGTCGCAACGACCGGAACCGGACTTTTGTGTCGCCAATGTGGAAAGTCATGTCCACATTCTGCCGGTTGATATCGGCGATCACCCGTTCAAAGGGAGCCTCGGCTGCGGCACCGTAGGGCATATCACCAATGAGGGCTATGTGAAATTCAGTTTGAGCGGTAAGCGTTAGGGGAATGCAACACGCCAAGATTTGAATTAATTTTGAGGGGTACATGCCAGGTGAGTGTACCAGATTGCCAGCAAATGAGTATCAATAATGGAAAGTGGTGTCAGCCTCTGGTGATTTGAAAAAGTGTTTCTTCACCAATCCCATTCCTGTTTCTAGGGCTTATTTCCAAGAAATAGTCGTAATTTTTGGGGCATTTACTATATGATCAACTCAGTATGCGACTAACTTTGATGTTACTGTGCCTGGCGGGCTTGGCAATGGGGCAAGGGCGAATCGAAGTGTCGCATTTAACTCAAGATGGCATATATCCGTTTTTAGGGTTCGCTGCTGGTAGTCTGGCGATCCTATCAGTGGATGCAGCGTACGATAACTATGGTGTTCCGTATCCGGCGAGTGACCGTTTGTCCCCTGTTGTGCGTTTCCAGCAAGGTGGGTCGCAACAGAAACTTGTGATCGTGCAGTCGAAGCAAGTCAACAGTTTAGATGGGTGTGCGGTCCAAATCCCCATCACTGCCAAATTAGGTAATGCGAATTTGACCGTAAGGCTGGGTTCGCGGCAACTCTCCGTTGAAGTGATGATTGTCCGGGTGCGCTTCGAGTTTGTACGTAATCCCCGAGTGAAATGGCAGGTTACTGCGTCGAAAGATGGAGTGGCGGTGGGCCTGGTCCATCCTTTGCAAACTGGAAAAATGGGGACGATTGCGGCCACCGGATTGGGTGCCGATCCTGACCAGCAAACCATTTCTCTACAGTTCGGGAATCCTCCCATAGAGACGGGATTTGTGCGAGTTCGTAAGGATGGCAAGGGCCTGGACCTTCTTGAATTTGAGGTGCCGCCAACCGTCGTTGGAGGGTGTGCAGTTCCGGTTCAAGCGTTTGTGAATGGCGTTTTGGCAGATAATCTGGCAGTGCCAATTAGCCGAGACGAAGGTGTGTGTTCTAATTCGTCGCCATTTACTCTGTCAGAACTGCAGGTACTCGATTCTGGCCAATGCATCCCACTCCGATCTGTACGCATCGGTTCCGAACGAGGATTGAAAAAAGGCGAAGGACCACAATACTCTCTGAATGATCCCGTCAGCACCCAATTTGCAACATACTCGGCAGAGTCGTTCGGATTTTCTGAGTCCACGGCCGCATTTTTGCCGATGGGCTGTCGGCTTGAGAGTGCGGCAATCTATGGCTTTGGCGGCAGTGTCCCTGGTAGCGTCTTTGTCGATCCATATCGTAACCCCATATCTTGCCCCGACCCTCCAACCAGCGATTTTACCGATGGAGTAAAGCTAAGCCTAAAAGGTCCCAGTGGTAGGGTATTTTCTTTAGTACCGAATGAGTCAGGAATTTACGGATTGCAACTGTCCGATTCCGCCGCCCTCTATTCCTTGGACACCATTCCGCCATCACCCTATGAATGTGGCACATGGGAATTCAATGGGAGGGAAACATAACGCTTCAATTCCTTCCAATGGCACTTCCCCATATACCCCATGCGTGCACAAAACATACAGTTGATTTCTACCATTTCCAAGGAACTTGGGGTGATGTTGAAATGGGATCCAAACGGTTATAAAGTGGGCGATACTACACTTGCTTCGCTAATGCTTCCATTTTTTGAAAACGAAGCAAAAGGGATTTACTGCAACGTTGCGGCTACTGATGGACAAGTGTTCATTCCCCCAACATTACTAAGAATGCTGATCGGCACGGATAGCCAACTAGCGGCAAATCTTAACCTCATGATTGTCCCGAAATATGAAATAAGAAGGAGCGAAACCAAGAATGGCCAAACTTTCCCCACCTTCATCAATAACTTCTATGCTGACATCAGACCCGTCACCATCCAATAACCCGCCCACCTTTTCCCACTTCCCCACCTCATACTGTGTTACCGTGAAAAATCACGTACAATTCTCAAAAGGAGGCGCATATGGAAGCCCTCGGAATGGTTGAAACCAAAGGTCTGGTTGGCGCTATTGAAGCTGCCGATGCAATGGTCAAAACCGCCAACGTCGTACTGCAAGGCAAAGAATTCATTGGCGCCGGATATGTCACTGTCACCGTTCGTGGTGATGTTGGTGCCGTCAAAGCCGCTACCGATGCTGGAGCTGCTGCTGCCCGGCGCGTTGGCGAACTGGTCAGCGTCCACGTCATCCCCAACCTCCACGAAGACGTGGAAAAGATTGTGCCCGGCTCGCATAAGTCTGGCAAGTAATCGGGTCTACGCGGCATGCTCCAGGATAATGACCTCCTGTCCATTCAGGAAGTCCGCGCCAAAGTCGACAAAGCCTGGAACGCCTGGCACTCCTACCGAGGCTTCAATCAGCAACAGGTAGATACGATTGTTGAGGCCATGGCATTCGCTGCGCGTGGAGCTGCATTGCGTCTGGCTGAAATGGCCGTTGAAGAAACCGGCTATGGCCGCGTGAAAGATAAAGTGGCCAAGAACATGTTGGCTGCCGACCTTTTGCCGCGACGCATGCAGGGCATGAAGACCATCGGCATTATACGCGAATTGCCTGACGAAAGAGTCGTCGAAATTGCCGAGCCCGTCGGCGTTGTTGCGGCCATCCTACCCACCACCAATCCCACGTCCACTGCCATCTATAAAACACTGATCGCGTTGAAGGCGGGGAACGCTATTGTTCATAGCCCGCATCCCAGAGCCAAGGCTTGCAGTTGCGCAACCATCGACGTGCTCTCGCGCGCGGCCACCGCTGCTGGTGCACCGGAAGGCATAATTCAATGCGTCACCCAAGCCACCATGGAAGGCACTCATGAACTGATGCGCCACAAGCACACTGCGCTGATTCTTTCTACCGGAGGCAGTGGCATTGTGAAGGCTGCTTATTCCAGTGGCAAGCCCGCTTATGGAGTGGGTCCGGGCAACGTTCCAGTGTTAGTGGATACTACCGCCAACGTGTCCGATTCCGTAACCAAAATTCTCAGCGGCAAGACTTTCGATTTCGGCACGCTGTGTTCCAGTGAACAAACCCTGGTAGCCGAAAAGAAGTTGCGGGAACCGATTCTTGCCGCACTCACCAGCCAAGGTGCGCACCTGTGCGATGCATCCCAAACTACGGCGCTAGGAAAGTTATTGTTCCGCCATGGCACCACCGTCAATGCCGATTGCGTTGGGCAGGACCCCCGCAAGATCGCCCAGATGGCCGGTTTCAGCGTGGCTGATTCCACAACGGTGCTGATTGCCGAACTGGGCGGTATTGGGGCTGGGCATCCGCTATCGGCGGAAAAGCTGAGTCCTGTTTTATCGCTCTATTTTGTGGATGATTTCAACAAAGCCGTGGAAGCCTGCCAAGCCATTTTACGATTCGGCGGATTAGGCCATACCTGCGGTATTTATACGGAAGATGAAGCGAAGGCGCGCGAATATGGGCGTCTTATGCCAGCGTTCCGCGTGTTAGTGAATACGCCCACGCCACAAGGGTCCACCGGCATTACGACCAATGTGTTCCCGGCCATGACGTTGGGCTGCGGGGCCATGGCTGGCAATAGCACTGGCGATAATGTGACGCCGCTGCACTTGATCAATACGAAGCGTTTGGCCTGGGCCGTGCGCAAGCCCGAAGAAGCATTTCCGCCACGTTTGGAGGAGCCTGTATTGTCGTCGCAGAGTGTGAATAAAGATGCCGTAGCATCGGCAGTAGAACGATACCTATCAAAGCGCGGCCTGACCGATGGGCAAGTGGCCGCAGGCTTGAACCAGGCCAGTGTCAGCTCAATTGTGGATCGCTTTTTGGCAGACCGTGGCATGCCTGTTTCTTCACCCGTGGTAGCGGCGGATTGCGGTTGCGATTTGCCTGCGAAGCCCAAACCAGAACCGTCGACTTTCGTCGCGCCGACACCCGCCACACCTCCGCCTCCGGTTCCTAAAATTGAGTTGGCCGACTTCGTCTGTGAAAACGATATTCGTCAGGCGATCAACCAGGGACGCAAAATTTATATTGGCAAAAAATCCATCGTGACCCCTTCAGCGCGCGACCTGGGAATTCAATATGATGTGTTGGTGGTGGCTGAACGATGAACTATGAAAATCTAGATTCCCTGAAACAGGAAATTGATCAATCCTTGAGCGAAAGGAAGTTCGCCATCTTCTATGGCATGGAACGCTCGGAAATTGATCGGGAAATGGCTATTGTTTGGGATGCTGAAGCTCACCCTGATTTTCGTGAATTTTTTGCTGTGGCGGAAGCCGCAGGCATTCGTATTATTGTGGTTCACTACAAGACTTTACCCGCCGGGCAAATTGGCGAACTAATGGACCAGTTGGATGAATTGGATCTGGATCGCGATGAGCGTCGTAACCTGGCCCGTGACTTACAGCGCCTGAAAATGTACGAAGGATTCATCTCCGCACTGGACCTGAGCTTCGATCACGCTACCCAAACGTATCTGTTCAGCGCTACCACCACCTGGTACAAAGAACTGTTAGATATTCTTGCGCAGTTCGAAGTATTTTCCCCAGGGTTTGGCGGTCCGGAGGACATTGACGATGAACCCATCAGCGGCGGCTACTTCTCCAAGAACTAGACCGGCGCGGTGGCTTCAACCGGCCCTCGCAGAAATCCCCAGCGATTGGGGCATCCCATCAATTGTTGCCAAAATCCTTTGGAAACGTGGCCTGCGCACGCGCGCGGAAGTGCGCCGCTTCATGGAGCCTTCGCTGGATGATCTGCATGACCCAATGCTGATGGCAGGCATGAAAGATGCCGTGGCCCGTTTGCTGCGGGCCATTGAAGGTCAGGAAAAAGTGCTGTTATATGGGGATTACGATGTGGACGGGATCACGTCCGTGGTGATTCTAAAAACGGCGCTGCGACTTGCTGGATTGAACGCCAGCTTTCACGTTCCTCATCGCTTGAAAGATGGTTATGGGATGCATGCCGAAGTCATTGAACAAGCTGCGGCCGATAGTGTAAAGCTGATCATCAGCGTGGATACAGGCATCCGCGCCACTGCCGTGGTGAAGCAGGCTGCTGCGTTGGGGATCGATTGCATTGTGACCGATCACCATTTGCCGGAAGAGGAATTGCCGCCTGCGGTGGCTGTTCTGAATCCGAATCGGCCAGATTGTCCGTATCCGGAAAAGAACTTGTGCGGTGCAGGGGTGACGCTGAAGTTGGTGCAGGCGCTGCATGAAGCGTTGGGTTGGGATGCAGCACGTCGTCAAAAAATTCTGCTCAGTTTATTGAAGTTGGCGGCAGTGGCGACGGTGGCTGACGTGGTTCCGCTGGAAGGTGAAAATCGAATCATCGTTAAGCATGGCTTGGCTGATTTGGCAGCAACCCGCAATCCTGGTCTGCGGGCCCTCTTGCAAGTGGCCGGGTTTGAGCCCAACCAATCGCCATCGGCGGGGCAAGTGGCTTTCCGCATTGCTCCACGAATTAACGCTGCGGGCCGTATGGCCAATCCTGCCGATGCCATTGAAATGTTTTTGACCGCCGATGAAGCCCGCGCATTCGCATTGGCTGAACAGTTGAACGTGCTGAACACGGAACGTCAACAGACAGAGCAGGAAATCATCGCCGCCATTGTGCGTGAGTGCGAACAGGTTCCGGTGACGGATGAATCGCACGCGCTGGTTTTCGCTGGTGAGAACTGGCACAAAGGAGTGGTCGGAATCGTTGCCAGCCGCATGGTGGACCGCTTTCATCGTCCGGCGTTCGTGCTCAGCATCGATACGGAAACCGGCAAAGTGCAAGGGTCAGGACGCAGCGCGGTGAACTTTCATCTGCTGCAAGGTCTGGAAAGTATGGCTGAACTATTTGTGAAATTCGGAGGCCATAAGCAAGCGGCCGGACTAACATTGGAGGCCAGTAACTTAGAAGAATTTCGCCGACGTTTCCAGTTAGTGGCGGCATCCCAGTTAAGCACCGAAGACTTCCGCAAGACTTATGAAATAGACGCAATGGTTTCGTTGGATGAGTTGGACGATCCAACCGCAACAGCACTCCTTTCCATGGCCCCATTCGGCATGGGCAACCCGGCTCCAATGCTGGCCGCTCTGCAAGCGGAAGTGGCCGGCCCTGGGGAAGTGTTCGCCGAAAAACATTTGCGAGTAAAGCTCCGTCGCAATGGAAGAGTGATGACGATGAAGGCCTGGGACATGGGCCATCGTGCAGCAGAGTTGCAGCCAGGGATGAAGATCGACGTGGCGTTTACTGTGGAGGATGATCCGTATTCGGCAAGTCGTGGGTACTCATTCTGGTCGGCCACCATTAAGGATTTTCGGGTCTAAGCTGATATAACTCGCGCTATCCTAGATAGGTGGTACGCCGCCTTTACGTTCATAATTTCCGCTGCCTGGAAAACTTCGAGTTGCCGATTTCTGGACAGTCGTCCATTCTGCTGATTGGCAAGAACGGCTCCGGGAAATCTACTGTTGGACGCGTTTTCGAAATGCTTCAGAAAATCGGTCGCGGTACCAATCGAGTGGACGAATTGTTGAGTGCTAAAGGATCTCACCGAGGGACGAACAGACGTGCCGGTCCGATTCGAGATCCTGGTTGAAATTGACGATGTCATCAGCGAATACATAATCTCTTTCGAGTTTTCGGAAGGAGAGCTCCGCGTCCTCGAAGAGAAGTACTCTTATGGCGGTAGGATGCTTTACTCGCGAAAGGGCTCAGTGTTGCATTTCGACATGTTCCCAAAGGAAGTGAATGGAGCGGTAATGGAAATCGACGCTCACCTGATAGCTTTGCCCATTCTGCACAGCGGGATCAAGTTCAAAGAGTGGCTTTCGAGAATGCTGGTTCTTCGGCCAATACCAAGCTTGATTGCCGGGGAATCCAATCGTGAAAGTGCTTCAGCCCAACCCGGAAGTTACTGACTACGGCGCATGGTTTTCAGGTTTGCTGAATGAGAAACCAGGAAGATACGGCAAGGTTAGTGATTATCTCAAACAAGTGATGTCCGACTTTGAGGACATACAAAACCCGTTAATTGGTAAGGCTGCCCGTAGCCTTGAGGTGCGGTTTTCCAACAAGCAAGGTAGCCTTAATTTGCCTTTCGAAGACCTTTCCGATGGCGAAAAATGTTTTATGATCTGCGCTCTTGTTCTTGCCGCGAAGGACTCCTATGCTCCACTTCTTTGCTTCTGGGACGAACCAGACAATTATCTTGCCCTCTCCGAAGTGGGACATTTTGTAACACACCTGCGCAAATCGTTCCAGTCCGGCGGCCAGTTCATTGCGACGTCTCACAACTCTGAAGCCATCCGAAGTTTTTCCGATGAAAACACTTTGCTGCTATACCGCAATAGCCACCTTGAACCTACTATCATTCGTCCACTCTCCGAATTGAATGTCAAAGGCGATCTAGTCGCCGCCTTGACTCTTGGCGATTTGGAACCATGAGTGTAAACAAGTACGAACCTCACATTCTAATACTCCCGGAAGACGATCCTAACCGACAATTGGCGAATGGGTTTCTACTCAACGAATCCGTCTTAATCGCAAGGATTCAAGTCCTTCCTGTTGCCGGTGGTTGGATCAAAGTTCTTGAAACGTTCTGCGCAAGCTACGCATCGACAATGGACCGTTACCCTGCGCGTCTCATGGTTCTATTGATCGATTTCGACGGCAATCGCGATAGGTTAGCTGATGCTATGGCAAAGGTTCCATCGCGTTTGATTGACAGAGTTTTTATTCTTGGAACATGGACCGAACCGGAAGATCTCAAGAGGGCGAATCTCGGGTCTTACGAAACTATAGGCTCATCACTGGCTAAGGACTGTCATGAAGAAAGCAATACGGTCTGGGGGCATGAACTCTTAAGACACAACGCCGCCGAGGTGGATGGTTTACGCCCTCACGCAATGCCGATCCTTTTTAAGCCACTACCCAATTCCCAAACTCTCAGATAACGTCGCACCCTCAGTCGCGGGTACTCATTCTGGTCGGCCACCATTAAGGATTTTCGGGTCTAGACTGTTATAACTCGGCTATCCTAGAGAAAGTTGGAGATCGACGATGGTCACTCGAAGAAACTTTATCAGGAACGCTGCCTTTTATAACGCTCTTCCCACTGCTGCCATCACCAACGTGGCCTGCACCAGAGCTGACCACTATGGAGCTGCCTTGCCCGCGTTACGCAGTCCGCTACTCGAATCCACAGAACACGCGGCACTGCTGCGGGAACTGGTGCGCTGCGCCACACTGGCTGCCAACGGTCATAACACGCAGCCTTGGAAATTCGGGTTATCGCCCGATGCCATTACAATTCAACCCGATCATTCTCGCCACACACCGGTGGTCGATCCCGACGAACATCATCTTTGGGTGAGCCTCGGCTGCGCCGCTGAAAATCTGGTTCTTGCTGCGGAGTCTTTGGGCAAACACGCTGACGTTACATTCGGCGCAAAAGCAGTTCATATCGGCCTGCACAACGCGGCAACCATCACCTCACCGCTGGCCAACGCGATCTTCCAGCGGCAATGCACACGTGCTGATTACGACGGTCAGCCTACAGCAAACGATGTGCTCAAGCAATTGGAGCGCGCCTCACATCGCCCCGGCGTTCGTCTGATCCTGATCACGGAGAAGACCATAGGTCGAAGGTGTACTTGAATACGTCACACAAGGCAACAGCGCGCAAATTCGCGACCCAGCTTTCGTGAAAGAGCTGAAGAGCTGGATTCGATTCAACGAGGCTGACGCTGTTGCCACCGGGGACGGTTTATTCTCGCGTTTGACGGGTAATCCGACCTTGCCACACTGGCTTGGCAATATACTGTTCAGCATGGTTTTGAGCGACAAATCCGACAACGACAAACAAGCCCGGCAGCTACGCTCCTCGGCTGGAGTGGCGATTTTTGTTGGGGAGAACGCCGACCCGGCAAACTGGTTTGAAGTGGGTCGTGCTTACGAAAACTTCGCACTGACGGCGACGGAGCTCGGCGTGCGTACCGCTTTCCTTAATCAACCAGTCGAAGTCCCGGCTGTGCGAATGCAGTTCGCTCAGTGGCTTGGGCTAGGTTCGCGGCGGCCCGACCTGGTGGTTCGCTTCGGACACGGTCCGCAGATGCCATACTCGTTGCGGCGTCCGGTGGCCGACGTGATTGTGTGAGTGGATGCTACGGGTTTGCAATCAGTGTGGTGAACGATGACCCAATGGCAATGCGGAATTTCGAAGCTGACAGTTGAGTCCCTTCCCTACTGCCGAGCCAGGACTGGCGCTTTCTATTTGACTCGACTACGAAGTTTCGGCGGCTGCGTCAACGCCAACAGTGCCGCGACACGGTTCTGTTCCTCAATCGGGTGACGTAACGGTAGCGATCCGTTGACGATGTACTGGTTGCGGCGGCCTTGTTTGTTCGATTCCAGATAGCCAGCCTCAATCAAATCGGCCACAATCCGTTGAGCCGCCCGCTCCGTGATGCCGACCTTATCGGCAACATCCCGCAAGCGGATTAATGGGTCCGATGCGATGCAAAGCAGGACGTGTCCGTAGTTGGTCAGGAAGGTCCATCGCTCGGCAGCCATGTCTTTTATCATACGCCTACTAAAATACGTATTGAAAAACCTGATTTTCATGTCGTATATTAGAAGTCGTAGATAGCTGATCCCCCCAGCGACTTAAAAACTTAACTTATGGCTACCCTAACCACACCCACCACACCACTGGAAAGCACAAATGCGTGTGCGACTGCTGTAACGGTCGCTCACGGAGATGGAATTGGCCCGGAGATAATGCAGGCATCGTTGCGTATTCTGCGAGAGGCAGGAGCAAAGCTGGATGTGGAGACCATTGAGATTGGCGAAGCGGTATACCGGCGGGGCGTGAGTTCCGGCATTGAGACTTCTTCGTGGGACTCGCTCCGCCGCACAGGTGTGTTCTACAAAGCGCCGATCACCACACCCCAAGGAGGAGGATTCAAGAGCTTGAATGTGACGGTGCGCAAAACGCTGGGCCTGTTCGCAAATATCCGGCCTACCGTGGCATACCATCCCTTTGTCCGAACCAGACACCCCGGCATGGATGTGGTGATTGTGCGCGAGAACGAAGAAGATGTATACGCTGGTATTGAACACCGCCAGACAGATCAGGTTTATCAATGCCTGAAATTGATCTCACGTCCCGGCTCTGAAAAAATCATCTGGTACGCCTTCGACTACGCTCGTCGCAATGGCCGCAAAAAGGTGAGTTGCTTCACAAAAGACAACATCATGAAAATGACCGACGGCCTGTTTCATAAGGTGTTCGACGAAATCGCCGCAGAGTTCCCCGACCTGGAGCACGAGCACCGCATTGTGGACATTGGGGCGGCCCAACTGGCAGACCGGCCTACCGACTTCGACGTTATCGTCATGCCCAACTTGTATGGCGACATCCTATCCGACGTGGCTGCGCAGATTGCCGGTTCGGTTGGGCTGGCGGGTTCGGCCAACATCGGGGATCGTATCGCGATGTTCGAAGCAATTCACGGCTCTGCCCCGGATATCGCGAACAAGGGAGTGGCCAATCCATCTGGTTTACTGCACGCAGGTGTGATGATGCTGGTCCATTTGGGTCAGTGCGAAGCGGCGACCCTGGTGCACAACGCCCTGCTGCGGACATTGGAGGACGGCATTCACACAGCCGACGTGTTTGACGTGGCGCAGAGCACTCAGAAGGCCACCACCGAGGAGTTTGCGCGAGCGGTGATTACCCGTCTGGGTCAACGCCCAGAGCAGTTGCGACCTGTCTCCTATCAACCTGTGGCGCACCAACAGGCTACGAGAATGATTGCCAGACGGGAGCCCGAGGTTAAAGAAATTGTTGGAGTAGATGTGTTCCTTCAATGGACGGGCGGAGCGCCGGATGAACTGGCGACCAAACTGATTTCCACCGGGACAGCCAAACTGCCGCTGACCATGATTACCAACCGCGGCGTGAAGGTTTGGCCCCAGGGCTTCCCGGAAACATTCTGCACAGACCACTGGCGTTGCCGCTTTCAGAACGGTACAGTCATTTCACACCGCGACATACTGGAACTGCTGGAACGGGTGACGGCCTCGGGATTCGATTTCATCAAAACCGAAAACCTCTGCACCTTCAATGGAAAGCTGGGCTACTCGATGGGACAAGGTCAATAGCAAGCGCGAACTGGCCCACGAACACTGCCCCACAAACAAAACGGACAGAATCCGGTAAGATCCTGTCCGTCTCTTGTTACATAGTTACTTCTGAATACAGTTTAAAATCGGAACCGCAACGACATGATCGCCCGACGTGCTTGCACCTGAGCACCTTGGATGGTTCCAAAGGCCGCATTCGTTTGGGCACCCGTTGTGAAGTTGTAGGTTAGACTCGTGTTCGGATTATTCGGATTGAAATGGTTCAGCGTGTTAAAAGTCTCCACTCTGAATTCCGTACCGTAGCGACCATCTCTGCCAAACTTGAAGTTCTTGGCCAGTGACATATCCAGGTTGAAGGCTCCAGGTCCGTAGCGCAGTGTTGGAGGCGTGTTGCCGATGCCCAGGGAATCAATCGCTGGTAAGGTGAAGTTCGCAGGGTTAAAGGCAACCTGCAAACGGGGATCTTCTGTCTTCGATGGGAACTGTCCATCCGGTAAGTAGGCATTGCCGCCCATCTGACAACGGAAAGGAATTCCACCAGTGGGTGTTCCTGTCCAATAGCCGATCGGTGCGGCAGTCGCTCCGCAAGCAATGGTGTAAGGCGTACCCGAGAATATGGCGCCATTGCCATTTACTTTCCAACTATCACCCAAGAACTTGGCTACCCCGTTCTTCCAATAGTTGGAGAGCTTAGGCAATTCGTAGCCCACGTTGAAGTTCACAGCGTGAGGACGATTGGTTGTGTTCTTCGTCAATTGCCCATTCACCCACTGATTCGACGTACTCGTCGAATTAACTGATCCTTCATAGATAATAGTGTGTGACCAGGTGTAATTCGCGTTCCATTGTAAGTTACCAAAGCGGCGATTCAATTGAATCTGCAAAGCGTTATAGGAACTGGTGCCTTTGTAAGTCCAGATCGGAATCTGGCCGAAGCCTGCATATCCTACTTGGGCGCGAATCAGGTTAGTGGAATAGAATCCCGTGCTGGTTGGGTCGCGAAATTTCGCGATAGGTCCATCCTTGGGGTTCCAGGTGGTCAGTGGCGCTACCGCGTTGAAGTCGATCATCTGGCCGAAGCCATGGCGCAGAGCACTTCCTACATACGCCACATCCAGAATCATCCCCTTGCCAAGATCATTCTGAACACTGAAACTCCAATTATAGGTACTCTGAATTTTTTCATCCTGCGACCCGCCCACAACGTTCTGTGGGGTGAAGTAAGGCTGAGCGTTGGCCAGATTATTGAAGTTTGTGTATAGAATCGTCGGGGCCTGGAAGTTGGGAGGAGCAGCTAGCGGACCCGTTCCTGCGCCTAAAGCGCCAATGTAATCCACCGTCCAATTGCGTCCCACGGAAATTCCAGCTCCACCGCGGATCGCGGTCTTGCCGTTCCCAAACACATCGTAAGCAAAGCCGGCTCTGGGTCCATATTGAATGGGCGCAACGTTGAAGAAGTGACTGTCATATTGTTTGATGCCCGAAAACGGCAGCCCTGTATAGGATGCCGTATCGAACGTACCTTGGCGGACATAGGGGAACGTGGCACCAGTAACCGGGTTAATGGCGCCGCGTTGCCCATTGACCAAAGCCGGATATAGCAGTTGGCCAGATTTGCTGGCGCTGTAATCAGCCTTGCTGAATAAGCCCAAGGTTCCGCCGGAAGAGTACAGATCACCCACTCTGTAGAAACGCAAACCGTAATCCAGCGTTAAACGACGGGTGGCTCTCCAGGTATCCTGAATGAACCATTCCGCTTGTGTGTAATGAGCATGATTCACTTGCTTCTTATTGTCATCACCGTAGGCGAAGACACTGCCTAATAAGGCATTAGAGTAAGGATAGTTTGTATCGAAAGCTGACGACTTATCTGAGCCGAAATAATATGTACCGGCGGTGTTATATACCGAATAAACGCTGACGTTACGCGCCATCCGTTCAATATAGATACCAGCCTTTACGTTGTGCGAACCCTTAATCCAAGTAATTTTGTTCTGGATGGTCTGCAATAAATCCGTACCGACAAAGGGCCAGCGAGAATCGTGCCCAAAAGAAGGAGGCGAATTTATACCCTGGCCTGCAGATTGCGCAGCGAAGCCGGTGGGCAAACCAAAATTCACCTGTGGCAACAAGTTCAGTACATTGCTTGCAGGGAAAATACGCGGCAAAGTTAGCGGTTTGCCGTTGATATCTTTTAGTGGCAGCAAATTGTCAGCAAACGTTCTTGTACCGCCTACGGAGGAATTGCCATCCGAACCATCTAAAGGATTCACACCTTGTTTCCCACGATTCAGACCATAGCTCAATTCATTGATCATGGTTGGCGAGATTGTGTAAATCAAAGTTCCCACCGCACCAGCCGCTTGCACATGATAGCTGTGCGGAAATTGGCCCCAGTTACCACCGGAAGGACCAACGGTCCCGGCGTACCCATCCACAGCCTGATAGTCATTCAGCAAACGGACGAACGTTTGCAACTTAGGACCGATGTTGTAATCCACGCGCAACACTTTACCTACGTTAGGGCGTGATTGCGGCAGAATGTTACGGAAATTGAAGCCTTTGTTTCCAGTCGGATCCAGCGCCAGCCCTTGTGCATCGGGCAGCGGGAACAGATTCAACATTGCCTGGCCTTGGGGGCTAATGCGGCTCGGCGGAATAATGTTACCCGGAAAAGCTACTTGCGTGGTGGGGTCAATGATCGGAACCTGAAGGCCTGTGGTAGTTACAGTCTTTGAGAAATCGCCAGCTCTTTCCAGGGCAGAGGGCATGGTGTAAGTATTGTTGATTGTATTCTTGTTACGCAGTTGATCGTAAGAGAAAAAGAAGAACAGCTTCTGTCGATCTTTATTGAATCTTGTGCCAGGAATCAGCAGTGGACCACCGAAGGTTCCACCGGGATTCTGGTAACGATATTTGGCTTTCTGCGTGTTCTGTTTGTTGTTGAAAAATTCAGCAGCGTTGAACATTTCATGGCGCATGTAGTAATAGCCAGTGCCATGATATTGCGGGGTTCCACCTTTGATGGTGAACGTCAACTGCCCGCCAGTGCGACCGCCGTATTCCGCCGTATAGTTGGAAACAAGCAGCTTTACTTCGCCAATGGCATCAATGCTGGGCGACATGTACCCTGGGTTCAGGTTGCCGGAATCCTGACTGGCTACGCCGTCAAGATTCAAAATAACTTGCCCGGTCTGTCCGCCATTGACGGCCGGAATTCCGCCGCCAGACCAGCCTCGGAAATCGTTGCCTGCCAGCGTTTGAACGCCGGGCAAGGTCATTACGAGTGACAGAGGATTACGCCCGCGAGTCGGCGTATCTTCAATCTGCCGCAGTCCAATCGAAATGGATCTATCGGAGCTATCGGTAGCCACGTGAACCGCACTGGCTTCTACCGCGATGGAAGTAGTAACGTCGCCAACCTCTAGTTTGATTTCGTTAAGATCGACTCGTTCCTGGGTATTTACGTGGATGTTTTTCTGCTCGTAACTCTTAAATCCAGAATGCGAGATCTTCAGGTTATAGGTTGCTGGAAAAAGACCAATAAAGGTAAAGGAACCGTTCGCAGAAGTTTCGTAACTGATCACAGCCTTCGAATTATCATTGATTAGTTTGACTGAGGCACCGCTAACAACGGCACCCGTGGAATCGACAACAACGCCATACATTTGGCCGGTTACCGACTGAGCATTTACCATTGGCACACATGCCAATAGCAAGGAAACAACTGCAAGCAAACGCAGCTTGTTCATAAAACCCTCCCGCCTTGGTTCACAAGCCTTAGCCCGTAAACGAGAAACTTCACATTAGTATCTGGAATCATATCGATTGCCGCGAGCCCTAGTCAAGCTGGCGAGTTGAGGTGTCGTGGCAATATGAGAATGTCCTATTTGAGCAAAGTAGAAATGTCCTATTGACTGGATTGATCCTGGAGATTGGAAATCCAAGGAACGCTACTGATGACGCAAACCGATCGAGACCGATTGGTGGCCCTGAAAAAGGCCAAGGA
>JANXSF010000132.1 GCA_025352795.1 Acidobacteriota bacterium | reverse complement strand
GATAGGGCGACGCAGGGATGCGACCCGAGCGCCGATGCAAGTCCGGAATGGATGGCGGCCTCACAGCCGCCCTTCAGTTACACCGCTTCACCATCTAAGGACGCCTGTTTTTTTGTCCAACCGATGGGGTCCACCTCAGTTGAACGACTTCGCAGACAGGTTAGCGTAGGTTCCAAAAAGTTTCCAACGGGAATTCAAGTTGTGATCCACCTTTGCCACCACCTGATGCTCGTTGGTGCCACTCCCGCCAACCGTCGCGTAATTATTCACTGCCGTCAATGGATCGCCTTGTATGTTGGACAGTGGAAATACCTGAGTGACGGCGGCACCCACTCGATTGATCCGGTTGGTTGGAATGATGTTCCCAGGGAAAACGTCGCGGGTCCAAACACCATTCACTTGGCGCGAACTTAGAGCGTCCCCGATGGCGATAACTCCGCCATTCCGATTCCGGGTTTGCGAAAACTTGCCGCTCCGCTCCAAACTCGCCGGAACACTGGTTATGCTGCGGGATGATGAGCGCTGGCGGTAATCCTCCCAGTTGGCAAAATAGAAGGTTTTGTCCTTCTTGATAGGACCTCCTATCGACGCTCCAAACTGGTTCTGGCGGAACGCAGGCAAAGTGACTCCGGCACGATTGTTGAAAAAGTTGTTCCCATCCAGGGCATTGTTGCGCAGAAACTCGTATAGCGACCCGTGGAGCATGTTGGTTCCTGACTTGATACTGAAATTGACCACTGCGCCGCCCGTTCGCCCATACTCGGCTGAGAAATTATTGGTCTGAACGCGGAACTCCTGTGTCGCATCAACCGGGGGCACGTAGGACGGCCCGTTCATCCGCGCCAGGTCTAAAGCAAGCCCTTCCACCATCACGACGTTGGAATTGGCCAACCCACCATTCGAGGAAAAGTTTCCCCAGTCGCCGTTCTTGCCTGTGAAGTTACCCTGTATGCGAATGCCCGGTGACAGCCCTAGAAGATCGAGCGGGTTGCGGCCGCTCAACGGCAGCTCGGCGATCTGCTTGTTCTCAACCACGCTCCCGATGGTGCCGGTAGCCGTGTCCAGCAGGACTGCGGATGATTCCACCGTGACCGACTGCCTTGTGTCGCCCACTTCCATAGCAAAGTCAATCCGGCCGATCTGGTCGACGGCCAGGGAGACCGATTCACGCCTGGTCTGTTTGAACCCCATTGCCTCGGAAGTAACACGGTACCTGCCCGGAAGCAGCGCCGTGATTAAGTAGTTGCCCGAAGCGTTTGTCACTGCCTCGCGAGCAACGCTGGTGTCCAGATTCGTGGCGACTACCCTCGCCCCTGCCATAAAGGACCCGGTCGAATCGACAACGGTTCCAGTAACTTGCGCTGTTTGGCTAAAAACGTTTGTGGCAAACGCGCATGACAATGCGAAAAGAATAAACATTCGAGCTAAGTTATTCATAGAAACACCCCTGTTCAAATTCAAACTTCAGTTTTCAAAACGCGCCGAATGCCTGCTAACCATAACCCAGTTGTCACCCACCTTCCACCAAACATGGATTTGCTGGCCAGGGGACTGTCCAGCCTGGCCGGTGTGCCGAAACCGCGCTTTGTGTAGTGCGATCACAGTATTTCCAAATTGGCGATAACTGTTCTCGCGCAAATCAGTCTCAGTGAAGCCTCCCAACAGCTCCTTCATGAAATCCTTCTTACTGCTGAAATGACCATTTACGTGGATGTAGCGCAATGATTCGTGAGTAAGTTTGTCCATGCCTGGCGAATCGGTGGTGATCATTGCGTAAACCCACGACGCCTCACGCTCTTCAATAATCTTCTGTACTTCTGGTGATGGCTTTGAGCCGAGCGCGTCGGTAAAGTTTGGACCACCCTCCTGGCTGAGTTGCTTGCCGATTGGTTGGCCGTTGTGACACTCCTGGCGATGGATAAGTACCCATTTGCCATCTTGCAGCGCCCAGATGTGAACGACAACTGTTGGCGGGTAAGGGCTATCTTGTTTCGTCCGAAGGTGACCGGTGTAATGCGAAAATATTGTGCTGCAATATTGGCGCATTGGCTCAGCCGGTTGCAGTGGTTCCAATACCGCCTCAATGTATCCTTTCGCCACAAAATCCTGAAGGAACTGCTGCTTGGTGCTGATCAGGCCAGGCTCATGCACATAAACGAAATCGTTGGAGATCATGGCGTTGAGTGCCACTTTGTCTTGTGCTAGCAAGGCCTTTAGAAAAGCCTGATCGTTTTTGCTGATTGCAGCCTGCACATTCGGAAGTGGGTTTATGCCGTCTGAAGCAGGACAACTAAATGCTGTTGTCTGGGCGATTGCGGAGCCAATCCCGATCATTATATTCACGGTCATTCCGACGAGGAATCGAATGTTGTTTCTGTATGTCATGGCGTCTGTTTCTGTTGCTCCCTTCAAGTCCTAAAACTCCAACCGCAAGCGGCGCGTGTCAATGATAGTGAGACACTCCCTGTTGGAGTTTAGTGAGTATTTTCGTCTGAGCTTAGTGGTTTGTTGATCCAGACCTCCTTGGGAAGGGGCAGCGGGACAGGCGGCCTACGGACGAATCGATCAGGATG
>JANXSF010000131.1 GCA_025352795.1 Acidobacteriota bacterium | reverse complement strand
CATCCTGATCGATTCGTCCGTAGGCCGCCTGTCCCGCTGCCCCTTCCCAAGGAGGTCTGGATCAACAAACCACTAAGCTCAGACGAAAATACTCACTAAACTCCAACAGGGAGTGTCTCACTATCATTGACACGCGCCGGCGGAGGTAGGACATTTGCCGCAGCGTGTTGCCATAAGTCATATTAGCCGGTAGCACGAAGGCTGCTGGATTCAGGTAGGGAATGCGTCCTTGTGCTGTTGTTCCAATATTGTCGTGGTTCCAGGTCCAGGCCGGATTGATGAGATGGATTTGACCGGTGGAAACACCTACCGCAAAATTGCAGCGCTGATTTTTTCCGGCGCCGAACAGATTCTGACTGCAGGTGACCGCAAGGGGCGTACCGAACACGTAAGTCAAGATTCCAGATACTTTCCAATTTCCGTCAACTGCTTCCAGCACGCGAGGCATGGAAGTCGTCCACTGTTTGCCGCGGCAGCCACTCAAACTGGTTGATGCTGGGCATAGCCGAACTGCGACAGTGGCTGAACAGATGGTTGGCCCTGTACTTTTCGCTAAACACGTAATCACCCTTAATTGAAGGGAGCCAGGAACGGGATGTGGAGAAGGTGCGAGAGCGTTAGTTGGCGGTCAATTTCGTTGGATCATTCGGTTGTGGAAGCATACCGAGAAGCAGCTTTGCTGCCGCCGAAACTGGCTCTAGGGTTCCATTGCCTGACGATAGGCCGCTTGGACGGCGCCGTAGTGAAACTGCGGACGTTGAACACTTCGTTGCGATTGAATAGGAAGCCGCTACCGTGGAAAGCATTGGTTCCTGATTTTGTCACCCAGTTGATGACCCGTTTGAAGTGCGGCCGTATTCAGCGGAGTAGGAAGAACTTTGTACCTTGAACTCTTCCATACCTTCGACGCTGACGCCGTTCATGCCCGGATCGTTGCGGCGATCAGTTTGACTCTCCGCACCGTCCAGTTGTTCACTCTGTCCATCGAGCAGTCCGCCGCCGATACGTGGGTTACTGGCGGGTCCGATGACACCGGGTGTAAGGATTACAAAGGCTAAGTTGGAGCGGAAGCCGCCTCCGATAAAGAGCGGCAGGTCGCGAATGACTGCTTTGGGAATTACCCTTCCAAGATTGGTACCCTGCAGATCCAGCAACGGTACGGCGGCGCTTACTTCAACTGTTTGTATTATAGAATCAATGGTCAGCACGACATCCAAGTTGGACAGGGTTGCCACCTGAACAATGATGCCGGTGATATCGGACTTACGAAATCCGGCCTTATCGGCGATCACGGAATAAGTAAAAGAATGCAGGTATAGAAACGTAGGATGCCATCTCCGCAAGTTCTTGTTGATTGGATGAGTCCCGTGTTTACGTTCTTCACGGTAATAGCCGCACCGGGTACGGCTGCCCCTCCGAGATCACTGGCTATACCTCGAATAGTTCCTCTATCCTGCGCTAGTGCGTTGAAGGGGCACAGCACTGAGAACGTAAGGCAGACCTTCAGTGTTCTTCCAAAAGGGTTGTTTAACACTGACTAACCTTTCCTTTTTTATCTTTGTGGAACCGAATGCAACTACTGCTGAACAACTGGAATTGCGAATAAAACTTAGACGAAAGCTTCCCGGACGGCTTCGCCGGTAACAATGGTCGGCCTTTCAGCGCGGCCATTGTGGAGATAAGTCACACTCCTATGGTCCAGGCCCAGTGCGTGCAGAATAGTAGCATGGATATCGGTGACATGGGCTCTCTTATCGATGCCCCTAAGGCCGATCTCGTCGGTTGTGCCAATCACTTGGCCACCCTTAATGCCACCACCAGCCATCCACATGGTGAAGCCCCATGGATTGTGATCACGACCATCGCCTTTCTCGTTGAAAGGTGTCCGGCCGAACTCGCCACCCCAAACCACTAGCGTTTCATCAAGAAGGCCACGAGCCTTTAGATCCGTTAACAACCCTGCAATTGGCGCATCGGAGGCGTGGCACAACTTAGAGTGATTACCTTCAATGTTGGAATGCGCGTCCCAACCACTGCCGCTGCCAGAATAGAGTTCCACAAAGCGAACGCCGCGCTCCACCAATCGACGAGCCATCAGGCAATTGGTGCCAAATTTTGCTGTATCTTCGATATCCATCCCGTACAACTTCTTTGTCGCTTCCGTTTCTTTTGTCAGATCGACCGCTTCAGGTCCGGCTGCTTGCATGCGATAGGCCAATTCGTAGGCATTGATGCGCGCTTCCAGTTCGGTGTCTTCAGCTTTGTCGGCGCTGAAGTGTTCGTTAAGCGTCTTAAGCAAATCCAAGCGGGCGCGTTGCTGGTTATCGCCGATCGATTCGGGAGGAACCAGATCGAGAATTGGTGCTCCCTGATTTCGAAGCAAAGTGCCCTGATAGGTCGCTGGCAGAAAACCGGCGCTCCAGTTCTTTGGGCCACCGACCACTTCCGCAGCATCGGTGAGAACCACGAACGTGGGGAGGTTGCGGTTGGCTGAACCTAATCCGTATGTGATCCATGCTCCAAGGGCGGGACGGCCCGCAAGTATGGAACATGTGTTCATCTGGCAAACAGAGCCAACATGATTGAGCCCATCAGCCCAGCAGGCGCGAAAGACACTCATCTCATCCACGTGCTTGGCGATTTCCGGATACCAGTCAGACACCCAGATGCCGCTCTGGCCATGCTGTTTCCAGGCCCGTTTAGTGGGCATGATAGTGTTGTTCGAAGTGCCCATGGCAGTGATGACCTTGCCGAATGACGCGGGCATGGGCTGGCCGGCAAGCTTGTCGAGCGCTGGCTTTGGATCGAACAAATCAAGGTGGCTTGGGCCACCTTCCATGAATAGAAAAATTACTGATTTCGCGGTGGCCTTGAAGTGTGGCTTCTTCGGCTTGAGCGGATCGGCAACGGCACCGGCCACACTCTCTGCGGAGAGCATGGCGCTGAGCGCAATTGCACCCAGGCCGCTGCCGGAGTTCTGTAGAAAATCCCGCCTGGAAACGGGTTGGCGTTTGTGCGACATATGGCCTCTAATTGCGGTAAACAAACTCGTTGGAGTTGAGCAGCATCTGACAGAAATCAACAAGGGCGGCACCTTGCGCTGGATCGTAGCCTGCAGGCATCGCCGTTGGCAGTGCGAGTTTCTTGCCAGCCACCTTTCGCTCTTCTACAAGCGATTTCTGCTTGCTTAAGAACGTAAGGACGGAATCCTTTTCAAATCCGTCGGGACTGCGGCCATAGGCCAGTTTGTAGGCAACCTTGATTGCAGCCTGAGCATCGGGCCCTGCCTGCTTCAACACGCGCCCTGCAAAAGCCTGGGCCCATTCCAGACTGACTTTGCCATTCAACAGCGACATCGCCTGGGGTGCTGTAATCGTTTGGTTGCGGCGTCCACATGATTCGTGTGTATCGGGCATGTCAAACGCTTCCATCATCGGATAGCGGGCGTTGCGGCGTACGAAAATGTAGAGGCTGCGACGGTTGCGATCCTCTGCTGATTCGGAAACCTTCCATCCACCGCGAGGCTTTCCAGCCCCTGCGGGCAGTTCCGGATACACACTGGGGCCGCCGACCGATTCATTCAACAGGCCAGCAACAGAAAGTGCGGCGTCACGAATCACTTCGCCTTCCAAACGTTCGCGCGGGAAGCGCCACAGCAGCTTATCTTTGGCATCCTCCGCCCCAGCGGTTTCATTGAAGGCTGAAGACTGGCGGAACGTTGCCGACATCACAATTTGCTTGTGGAGGCGTTTGATATCCCAGCCAGATTGGATGAAATCAGAAGAGAGATAATCCAACAGTTCCGGGTGGGTGGGTTTGCCGCCCATCGCGCCAAAGTCACTCGGTGAGGGAGCAATTCCTTGTCCGAAATGATAGTGCCAAATGCGATTGACCATGACGCGCGCCGTGAGTGGATTTTTAGGACTGGTGAGCCAGTTGGCAAGAGCGGTCCGGCGGCCTGTGGAGTTGACGTCGGCAGGCGGCACAATCGATGGGGCTGCCGGATCGATGATCGTGAGGAAGCCGGGTTGAACTTCTTCAGCCTTGGCATCATAGACGCCAACATTGAGCCTGTGGGTGGGCGGTGCGCTGGCGCTGACATCGTGCATGCTGCTGCCGAGTGAGGCATCGCCCGGATCGAGGGAGGCGAATTCTTTGAGTTCTTTCAACAGCGCTGCGTATTGCTTTTTCTTTTCACCCTTCAAGGCTTTGGCGGCGGCATCGTCTTCAATTGTGAGGTAGGGCTTGGCCTTGTAGAACATCTGCCATTCATAGGGATTGCGCTGAACTGCGGGCTTGGCGATGATGTCCTGGATTTCGCCCGGGTATTTATCCAGGAAATCTTTCAGAATTATCGCTTTTTCCGGATCGAGCAATGTGGCAATTTGCTTGCGCACGGGAGCGGTCTTTTCTTCCCAGTTGGCCTTGCGTTCACGCCACGCCTGCATTTCTTTCGGGGAAGCCATGGGGACAGCATCATCGGCTGCGGTATTGGCGAAGAATGCCTGCAAGCGATAGTAATCGGTGTGCAGGATTGGATCGAATTTATGATCGTGGCAACGGGCGCAGCCGTAGGTCATGGCCATGAAGGTGGCGCCTACAGTGTCGGTGATATCGTCGAGAATTTCCTGGCGGCGCTGCATCAGATTGCGGGCATTGCTTTCGTCAGGGTAGTGGCGGCTGAAGCCGGTGGCTACTTTGGCCCAGGGGTTGTTGGGCCATAATTCGTCGCCGGCAATTTGTTCTTTCACGAAGCGATCGTAGGGCGTGTTTTCATTGAAGGCGCGGACCACGTATTCGCGATAGCGCCACGCGTTGGCGCGGGTTTCGTCGGATTTGAAACCTTCGCTTTCAGCATAACGGGCCAGGTCGAGCCAATGGCGAGCCCAACGTTCGCCATAGTGCGGTGAGGCGAGCAGGCGGTCCACCACTTTTTCATAGGCCTGGGGAGACTTGTCGTTGACGAAGGCGTCGACTTCTTCTGGCGTTGGCGGCAGACCGATGAGATCAAAACTGACACGGCGCAGAAGGGTGACGCGATCTGCCTGCGGGCTTAGCGCAAGCTTCTTTGCATCGAGCTTTGTAAGGATAAAGCAGTCAATTGGATTGGCTGCCGATCTTTGCGGCTGTGCAACCCGCAGGGGCTGAAAGGCCCAATAGTTCTTTTGGGCCTCGGTGAAGGTCTTTACCTTGGTGCTGTTTTCAGCCGCCAGTAGAAGGACCACTCCGAACAGGGCAACAAAGAGTCCACTTAGTTTTCGCATCATAGAATAAGCTCCAATCACTTAAAAATTGAACTTGAGCCCGAACTCATAAAGCCGAGGCTGATTTCGGGTTGAGGTCACCTGGCCGCCTGTAGCAAGGTTGACAGTGCCCCCGGGCGAAGAAAAGCTGGGGGTGTTCGTTAGATTGAACACTTGCGCACGGAATTCAAAACCTCTGTGTTCGTCAATCCGGAAATGCTTGATCAACGACATGTCGAGTTGTACTAGGCGATCGCCACGCATCAGATTGCGACCGGCGTTGCCATAGGTGAATTGAGCGGGCAGAACAAAGGTGTCTGCCTGGTTGGGCAGAAGCGATTTACATCCCGGGTTGGATGAAGTGAAGTACCAGCAGGAGAGCGAGTGCGGCAGGACCGGCGAGGAGATCGCATCGGGACGCTGGCCGACACCCGTGTTGGCACGGTCTACATTGATGCTGACGTTAAACGGAACGCCGGACTGCACAGTATTGATTCCCTGCCATTGCCATCCACCAATGAGGAAGTCGACGGCTTTGGGGGATCTGGAGAATAATTTGCGGCCTTTGCCGAAGGGCAGTTCCCAGATGTAGCTGGTTACAAAGTTGTGGGGGACGTCGTAATCGCAGCGGCCTTTGTATAGGTTGTCGAGGTAATAAACCGGAGCGCCGCCTTCTTCGCTACCGGGTGCATCAAGACACTTCGAGAAAGCGTAGGACGCCAGCATGGAGAAGCCTTCCGAAAAACGCTTTTCCAATTTCGCCTGGAAGCTGTGATAGGTGCTGGAACCTCCCCAGATCTTGTAATCGAGCACGCCCCACTGCGGGTAAGGACGGCGGCCCTGAATGTTACCAGCGCCTGGGAATGGAATGTTGTATTCCGAAGAAGTCTGCAGGTGGGTCCCCTTGTTCCCAACGTAACCTACTTCCACGGCTAAATTATGTGACAACTCATGCTGGACGTTGAAATTCCAAGTTTGGGTGTAAGTGGTGGCGTAGTCGGAACCGCCTGTAGTGGGCGATGGAGTGGCGTTGATGTCGAGCAGCGACTGGCCCAGGAAATAGTTGGCCAGATTGCGGCGAGGGACAAGGGTGGAGGCCGTGGGCACATCGTTGTTGATGACCTGCAGAATTACAAAGGGCGGAGTACGCACCTGGCCAAGCAGGATATTGGAATCGGGGTAGATGTAAAAGATTCCGTAAGCGGAACGAATCACCGTCTTGGTGTTACCCATTGGACGCCAGGCGAAGCCGAAGCGCGGGGCAAAATCGTGCGGGTTGGCATGACGGAGAGACCAGGGGAGACCCTTTTCTTCGCTGGTTTCAAGCAGGGGGCGGAAGACGGCCCAGGCCTTGTCTGAACCTGGTTGCGCCGTGAGATCGGGCGAGCCGTTGCGGGTGGGAATGATAATTTTGCCTGTCGCAAAATCGAATACATTGGACTGCCCGCGGATGCCTACAAGCATGGAGTTGACTTCCCAACGGACGCCGATATTGAGCGTCAGGTTGCGAGTGATGCGCCAGTTGTCCTGAGCATAGCTGTGAAAGAAGTTGCCACTGTCGCCGAAGATCTGGATGGGCGTGGCGCGCTGCACACTGAACGGGTAGCCAAGCAGGAAGTCGGCGAAGGCATCGCCGGTGTTGCCGGTGCTGAGCGGACTTTGGGTGTAGCGTCCATCGAAGTTGAAGGTGCCCTGGGAGGCGTTCCCGTTGAGGAAGGCGTGTGCCTGGTGGGAGAGCTGGGCACCGAACTTCATGTCGTGGTTGCCGCGCGTCCATGTGATGCTGGTGCGGTATTGGTAGGTTCGGATTCGGTTTGCTTTGGGGCGGTTATCGGTGCTGCCAGCCAAAGTAGCGTAGCCCGATAGTGCGATGTTGGGAGCTGCCGGCTGCAGGCTGGAAATGCCTTCAAAACCGGTGATGCCGGCCTGGTTGACCACGTCCTTGCCATTAAAATTACTGGCATTCAGGAAGTAGAAAAAAGTGCGGTAGTAATTGCCGGCTACTTCCAGGGCAACGCTGGGAGTGAAGGTGTGCAGAAAGCTGAGGCCGACGTTTTGCGAGCGGCTGTGGAGTGGGTAGGAGCCGAGCGCGGGATAGGCTGACGGATCGCTTTCGTTATTATCGGCGTAGGAATAGCGGCTGGTGATGCTGTCCTTTTGCGTCAGACGTGGAGAGATCTTGATGTCGAACTTGTCGGTATCAAGGGCCAGCGCCGGTGAATAGGTGTAGCGGGAGGCTCCGGTATTCGGAATGGGGAACATGTTGCGGAAGTAGGCGGCCTGGGAGGCGATGCGGGTGGATGGGATTATGTTGTTGGGAAAAATATCGCGAATGAATTGGGCGGAGTTGGCCGGATTCGCGCGGGTTGAGAAAGGATCGTAAAGTGGGCGGCCTCCGGCGAAATTGCCGACTAAGTTAGACGCAGTGGGGACGACGGAGTTGATGGTGGTGCCCTGGCGAGTGCGACCTCCTTCGTAATCGACGAAGAAAAACACCTTATCTTTGGCGATGGGTCCGCCGAGGGTACCGCCGAATTGATTTCTCTTTAGAGGTGGGATCGTGGCAGAGAAGAAGTTGCGGGCCTGGATTTTTTCGTTGCGGAGGAATTCGTAGGCGCTTCCGTGGAAACTATTACCACCACTTTTCAGTGCTGCATTAATAACCGAAGGTAGGGCGTATTCCGCGCTCATACCGCCGCTGAGAACTTTGAATTCCTGAATGGCGTCGGTGGAAGGGGTGATTGAGGTGGCACCGAGTTCATATTCCGTAATGTCGAAGCCATCAAGGAACCAGCCGCCGGCGAGGCGGCTGTTACCGCTGATGCGCAGTCCCACGCGGGTGGCTCGAATGCCCTGGCCGCCGGAACTGATGTCGGATCCACCGGGGGTGAAGACCACGCCGGGGGTGAGTTGGGCGAGTTGCCAGAAGGCGCGGCCGTTAAGCGGCATGTTGATGATCGACTTATTTTCAATCACCTGGCCAACTGAGGAGGTATCGGTGACGAGCAAGGGAGAAGATGCTTCGACGGTAATGGTGTCGCTCAAGGCACCGAGGGACATGGTGACGTCGAAGCGGGCTTCCTGGTCAACCTTTAAAACGATGCCACGTAAGGATTTGTTTGGGAAGCCCGGGGCGGCGATTAACATTGTGTACTCACCGATGGGCAGGAGTGGGATCGAATATTCGCCGAGCGCGCTGGTGGTCACTGACCGGGATTGCGATGTATCGATATTACTAACGGTTACAGTGGCGCCGCCGATTGCCGCGGAAGTTGGGTCCACCACTGTACCCAGTAAACGGGCAGTGGATTGCTGCGCCAACAAGGGTAGGCTAGCTACGAGGAACTGCACGATCAGGGTGCGCATGGGATAACCCCTCCTTAATGTAATAGACGAGGGTAGCATTTGGCAGAGTGAAAAGAAGCAGCGAACATGTTGCCGAACGGTTCCGGAGCGCGTGATTCATGTGAATCTAACACTGTTGAAATCTGTGAGATGCAATTCTATGACTTTTGGAATCAAATTGAGATCTCGTTTGGGCTCCGGCAAATACCTGACTATTCAAAGACGAGTCAGGATTGCTGTCGAAGGACGAAGTAGGGTTGGTTGGCTAGGTCGGCATTGAAACCGGGGTAGAGCCAAGCTTCGCCTTGCGCATTCTTTAGTTCGAAATAGTATTCCATCGGGTACACGGAGGCGGTGTACTTGCCGGGAATGGACGCGTGGTAAGTTCCACCGGCGAATTGCATTTCCAGTGATTCGTAGCGCTCGGCTTGGGTTACGTGCCTGTAGTGGAGGTGAACGACGACTGGCTGGCCGGTTTGCGTCACCGCGAGGGCGAGGTCGATCGGCTGGCCGGGTTGAAAAGTGACACCAGGGTGATGCTTGCACGGGAGTGGCTGCCTCCGCTGGCGGCCGAGAATCGTTGCGATGACGGCCGTTGTTTTGGCTTGGGAGATTTCGCTGTTAATAGCTAATCCACGCTTAGTCTCCATCATTGCAATGTCGGCATCGATGGCCGGGAGACGATCGGCCCAGTGGCCGCGCAATTGGGGATTCTCGCCAACCGTGATGTCGGCACGATAAACACCCTTGGAAAGAGTAACCAGTTCCACCCAGGAGGCGCGAGCAGAGCGGTATGCTTTCACCGCCTGATCGAGAGCTACTGGATTTCCGGAACGCTCATAGACGCGGTACAGGGCACCGCTGCGGAATTTAGCACCGAAAAACCGGGCCAGTCCCGCTTGCATTTTAATATCAATGGCCAAACGGCGGAATTCAGGCTTGTTGTTCCCTGCCATCAGTGGCGTTGCCTGGGCAAGGGACTTTACCGCCTGAGCGCCATAATCCTCAATCCATTGGGCAGCTTCAAGCGGTGTATACTTGCCAGTTCGCGCACCCTGCAGCAGTTCGTCGGTGAACTCGTTGATGCCGGAAAACAGTTGCGGGTCGAGCGGGCTGACGTTGCCGAAAACTCTGGGGGTGGGCGTGTCGCGGTAGGGGCCAAAATGCTCGGGATCTACAATGGACTGGTTCAGGTAAAGTTCCGGCCAATAGGTATTGTTGCCGGCCGAAGCAGCATGGCTTGTCATAATGATCGGCAGGATGCGGGTAGCATTAGCCAGCGCGGTTTCTATTCCGGGCGCACCGGCACCGAATTGCTTGCGCAACAGCCGCTGCCATACTTCGGGTTTCGCATCGGGGTTGTAGAGTAGCCGACCCCAGACGCGGTGGGTGTAAAGATATTTCTGCCAATCCCAGCGCGGTTTAAGGGAAGCATCTTCGTAGGCACAACGATCACCCGCGATGCCCGATCCGCGACGGCCCTTGAATGATAGGGACTCCATGATTTCCACACCATCACTGCCGCAAAAACGGAAGGCACGGGAATGGGCAGCGGTTGTGACCGGATCGCCAGAAAGCAGCAGGCGTTGCGTGCCCGGCCAGATGCGATGCAAAACACCCCATTGCCGGTTTTCGCGCAAGAGATCGCCGTAGCCGTAACGCAGGAAGCTGCGGGAACCTGCACTGAATTTCATGAGGCCGGTGGCAGTACGATCAGGGCGTGGACGTTCCAGTTCGCGAATATCGGCTTGATGGTAGGGCATGCCCAAATGTTCGGCCCAATATTTCGGCGAGATGATCACGGGCTGCTTTGTGGCAACAGCCATGTTCATCATGGTTTCATCCATGCCTTTGGCATGCATGTCGATTTCTACGCGGCGGCCACAGGTGGACACACCCTCGAACACGGTTTTCCAGAAGTCGTAACTGCCCTCCTCCACACCGCTTTCCCCGTGAACGCGGAACGTGACTCCGCTGATTTCCGGGATCGCCTGCAGCAGGGCGCGCACGGCGTCGCGGCAGTAGGGTCCATGATTTTCCTTGGTGATGCCTTCGATTGTGTAGTTCGGATTGGGGCTGTTGATCCATTCATAGCCGTGCATCCAAAGGCCCAGTTGGAATTCCATACCTCGGGCGACTGTTTCTCGGGCAACGAAGCGCAGCATCTCCAGATTCTGATCTCGTTCGGTATCGGGCAGTTGCGGGGAGCGCACCTTGTAGCCGGGAACAGCAAGCAGAAAGGGGTAGGAAAAAAGGAAGTAAGCGTCGGTTACCTGGCGGATAAAATCGTAGCCGATGCCCAGCGCCAGATTGAAGCGGTTGAATCGGTTGGCAGCGAGCATGGTGAGGTATTGCGGCCACATGGCGCGGTCGTTATACCAGACCTTGTCTTCCACATCGCTGGTGAACAGGCGGGTGATGCTGCGAATCTTGTTGGCGGGCTGCTCGGCGGACGCTTTCAGGTTTAGCAGGGCGGTGCTTGGGTCAGGACTATTTTGCACGCGATCGGCAAGGTCGAGCAGGGCGAACACCAAGCCTCGCACATCGAAGCCGGCGGCCAGCAGCACGGACTTGCCTTTGAGCGTTCCCGGTGCAATACCCAGGGACTCAACGGATTCCGGAACTGTGATTCCGGCTGTTTTCAGAATTTGACGGGAGACATTGGTAGATGAGCCCGAGACGAGGATGCATTGGTTTCCCGCTGCAACTTCGGAAATGTTGACGCAACGCTGGACGGTAACGCCTGCTGCAGTCAACGATTGTTCCAGTTCCTTGGCAGCCCATTGCACGGGTCCGGAAAGGGCAATCGGATCGGCGTTAATGAGGATAGATAAACCCCGGCCAACTCCGTGTGCCGAGACCGCGGCGAGAGAAGTGGTTCCTGTAACGCGTAAAAATTGACGACGATTGTATGAAGGCATTTGAACGTGACCGATTTCCTATTTGGCACCAAGGCCGAATGAAATGATACTAGATCCGGAAGCAATCGCAACGTACTGTTCTTTGTCGAACTGGTAGCTCATGGGAGAGGCGCGCCAGATCTGGTTTGCCTGAAACTGCCACAAGGGCTTCCCGGTTTTGGCGTCGGCAGCCACAAATGCATCACTGTCCTCACAGAAAAATACGATTCCCGAGGCGGTGGAAAGCGTTCCGCCACGCGAGGCACCGGCTCCATGTTGGGGAAGTTCCCAGGCGATCTTGCCGGTTTTGATATCGTAGGCGCGCAGCACTTTTTGCGGCTTGTCGTCAGGAGATTGGCGCGATGAACCGCCCATATAGCCGCGACCTTGTTCCCAGCCTTGAGCCCTTTTTGTGTAAATGCTGCAGTTTTCCAGAGTTTGCACGTAGTAAAGTCCGGTCGCCGGATTGTAACTGGCCGACCACCAATTAGTGGCACCGATCACAGAAGGGCAAATGCGCGTTCCTTTGTCGCTTGGTACCTGGTCAGGATTCATCACCGGGCGTCCATCGGATCCGATTTTGCTGGCCCAGGTGAGCTTTTGTACCAGAGGAGTGGCCTGCAGGAATTTCCCATTGGTTCGATCCAGCACGTAGAGGAAGCCATTGCGATTGGCCTGTAAAAGCAGCTTACGAGGCTTCCCTTCCCAGGTGGCATCCACCAGCACTGGCGGTTCCTGGGCATCCCAATCCCAGACGTCGTGCGGAGTGAACTGGTAGTACCATTTCATTTTCCCGGTCTTGATATCGAGTGCCACCACGGAGCAGGAGTACAAATTGTCACCCACGCGTTCATCGCCATTGTGATCGGAACCGGGATTGCCTGTGGGCCAATAAAGCGTTTCCAGTTGCGGATCGTACGTGCCGGTTAGCCATGTGTCGGCACCGGGATGGTCAATGGTGTTTCCTTTCCAGGTCTCAGAACCCGGCTCGCCAGGTTTTGGAACGGTCCAGAATCGCCACACTTCATTGCCAGTGTTGATATCGAATGCGGCCAAAAAGCCACGCGCTCCGTTTTCACCGCCACTTACGCCCGCAATTACAAGATTGCCCACTGCCAGCGGCGCCGAAGTGGAACCATAGCCGCTGCTTTTCGGCCCAAGTTCACTTTCCCACAACGGGCGACCAGTAAAGCGATTCAATGCCACGATGTGCGCATGATCCGTGACCATGAACACTGTTTTGCCCGCAACAGCAACGCCGCGATTAACCCCGGTGGATACTTTCCCATTCAAGCGAAGACGTGCATGTTCGTAATGCCAGATTTCACGCCCTGTGCCGGCATCAAGGGCAGATGCCTGGTTGGCACTGGTGACGTACATGATGCCATCAACAACAACCGGGGTAACCTCTAGCGGCGAAGTATCCGGAAGACTATAAATCCATTTCGGCGCCAGACGGGAGATGTTGGTCTTGTCGATTTGCGTCAATTCGGTGTGGCGGTTTCCAGAATAGTTGCCGTCGTAGGTGGGCCAATCGGACTGCGATGTGACTTGGCGGTATTTCGCACCTGCTCTGCGGTAGAGTTCCACACGGTCGTCGCTGGTGCGCAGAATCAAATCCTGAATACCTTGGCTAAGAGCCAAACCCTCAACCATTTTTCCCGCGGTAGTTTCAATTTTGATCCGAACCGGATCACCCAGACTACGGACTGGAACGCGCAAGGTGCGGAGAAATGCCAACAGATCCGACATCGGTTTAGCTTCCAAAGCGAACGGCGGCATGCCACGGCCGCCAATGCCGCCGCTGACGATGGAAATCAGTTCCTGGTCGCTATGCGCAACAATGCGCTTCAAAATTCCGGGGCCGAGTTCGCCCCCATTGGCATCGTCCCCATGGCAGGCGGAGCAAAGTTCCAGGTACTCCGTTTTCCCCACTTTTGCATCTTGGGCCAGCGCCAGGAATGGAATTATGCAAACCAGGGCGATCATTCTAAATTGACGGCAGTTCATTGGGTTTCATGGTATCCGATGAGGGAAGTGAATGTGATGGTTTCTTGCTAACCCATACCTCCCCGGATATTTCATTGATTCTAAATGGATTACAATCGACGATACATTGCCCGGATGGAGGCCGCATTGCCACTGGCACTGGAGCCCAATCCACCATGCCTACCGAGGTTGACGGAGCGAATCACTTCGTCCACAGTCTTGTTTGCCTGTTTTCACCTGATTGAGCATGTCCTGCAGGTATTCCGCTGTGTTGGATTGCCGCCCGACCAGCCAGTGCACCGTGACCGGGATGAGAGTGGCAACGTCCCATTTGTTGAGGCGATCAAGAGAATGAATCCAATGGCCATGGTCGCCATCGGGCATCGCCTAAATTGTTCCCAGCGGTCCAGGTGACAACCAGATCGCCAGAGACAAGAATCTTTTCCTTGGATAGATACGCGACCGCATCTCCATTGCTGTGGGTCGGACCAACACCGGTAATTTCCACGCGCTCAGTACCATCGTCGAAGACCACACCTTCCGAGAAGGTTAGAATATGCAGTTCCAGTCGCGAGCCCTCGAGAGGATGCGCTTTGTCGCTCCAGTTAGTCAACATACGAGCCCCTTTGGTGAGCAGTTCCTCGGCACAAGATTCGGAACAGACGATTAAAGCACCAACATCAACAAAGATCGAATTGCCGTAGGCGTGATCGCCATGGTAATGGGTGTCGAAAACATAGTGGACCGGCTTATTGGTGCTGGCCTTTATTGCTGCAGAATTTTGCGCGCGCCCCATGGGAAGTTGGCATCGATGACCAGCACATGGTCCTTGAAAATCACCCAGGTGCAGTTGGCCGGTTCGCGCAGATCCGGCTCTCCCTCCCAGACGTAGACGTTCGGGGCCATTTAGCGCACTCTATCCTTCTTGAAAGGGGCGCCAAAAAGCAGAAAAGCTGAGAAGGCCAAGAAAGCAAACAGACGGAGTCGCATAAACGATTAGTGTAAACGTAAATTCCTGATTTGGAATTGCCCAAGGGTTCTATGGGGAGCGCAATGGAAGGAACTTTTCCTATAAAACTGTAAGCCGACGAAAGAGTTGACGGTGGAGGTAGAAGGAACACAAATAATCCAGTTGTGGTTATGCACGGGTGATACGATGAATCTCGAACCAAGCGAATTTATGGCTATCTATCCATGTCGATGATGATTCGAAAGACCTGGGCCATAATATTGCTGGCCATCCTTACCTGTTCCTGCACCCGCCAGAAGCCTCCAGTGCCTCAATTAAACACGGAAAACTTCCTGCCTAAAGTGCGGGCGAACATCGAATCTGCGTTGAAGGCAGCGCTTGCCAATCCGGATGATGCGGCGACAGTTGGAAAGTTAGGAATGCTGCTGAGCGCGCACAACCAGATGGCGGCTGCAGCGCAGTGCTTTGAAAGGGCTCGGGCGCTGGAACCGAAATCGTTTCGCTGGACCTACTACCTGGCCACGTCGCAAACAGACCAGGAAAAAAGCATCCTCATCCTGCAGGAAGGGCTTCAGCTCGATCCGGGTTATGTTCCTGCACGCTTGCTGCTGGCCGATTTGCTTTTGGCTGCGAATAAACTTGATGAAAGCCGGTCGGAGTATAAAGCAGTATTGGAAGCTAAACCTCAATCGCCGCAGGCTCAATATGGCGCCGGGCGATATTACTCGTTTGTGGGGGACACAGCGAAAGCAGCCACGCACTACCGCAAGGCCATTGCATTGTTTGGGCAATATGGTGCGGCCAACTATGCGCTGGCGCTGTTGTTGCGTCAACAGGGGAAGAAGGCGGAATCGGAGGAGTATTTTCGGTTTTACGAACAAAACAAGACTACTGCACCCCCTCTTGAGGATCCATTGCAGGCTGAAATTGCCGAGTTGAACGCCGGGGCTATGGCGCATATTCATCGTGCCGCAGAGTTGGAACAGGCTGGGAAATTGCCCGAGGCGGTATTGGAGCATAGCCGGGCTTTGGAGATAGATCCGAAGCTGGTACAGGCTCACGTCAATCTGATTTCGTTGTACGGCAGGTTGGGGCAAATCGACAAGGCGGAACAGTTCTATCGTTCGGCAATTACATTGGATACCAAGCAGGCCGATGCCTATTACAACTATGGGGTTCTTCTGTTTAACGGGAAAGAGCTTGCTCGAGCGGAAAGGCAATTTCGCAAAACGCTGGAAATTAATCCGTACCATGCGCAGGCCCATCATAATCTGGGGTTTCTGTTTGAACAAAAGGGTGATTTAGTCGCTGCGTTGCAGGAATACGAAATGGCTTGCAACAGCCAGGCCGCCTATCCCCTGGCGCGCTTTCATGCGGGCCGGATTCTGGCGGCACAACGAAATTATCCTGCCGCTATTGCCCACTTTTCGAAGGCATTGCAACCGGAAAACGACCGGACTCCCTCGTATCTTTATGCTCTGGCGGCAACATACGTTCGCTCTGGCAATCGGATCGAAGGAGCGAGGTATGCTCACCTGGCACGTAATGCGGCTGCGTCGTTTGGACAATCAGAACTGATGGCCAGCATCGATCACGATTTCCCCGGATTGGAGAAAAAATGACCGTTCTGAAATTGATGATGGCAGCACTTCCCTTCCTTCTATTGACCAGTTGCGTAAAGGTAACTCAGGCACCGATCTTATTCGAGGATTCGGCTGCGGCAGCCGGACTTAACTTCACGCATGTAACTGGCGCTACTGGAGAATACTTTCTGCCCGAAATTATGGGGCCGGGCGTGGCGTTGATCGACTACGACAACGACGGGGACCTGGACATTTATCTGATCCAGGGCAAATCGTTTGACGGGAAGGTGGGCTCAGGCAACCGGCTGTTTCGCAATCAACTGAAAGAAACCGGAAAACTGTCTTTTGTGGATGTGACCGAACAGGCGGGCGTTGGCTTTGTGGGCGATGGCATGGGTGTGGCCGTGGGCGATTATGACAACGATGGCTTTGCGGATATTTACGTAACCAACTTCGGCCCAAATGTGCTGTTTCACAACAACGGCAACGGCACGTTTACCGATGTGACCAAGCAGGCAGGCGTGAACGATCCACGTTGGAGTACGAGTGCCGCCTTTGTGGATTATGACAAGGATGGTCTGCTGGATCTGTTCGTTTTGAACTATGTGGATTTCACCGTGGAGGGGAACAAGCCATGCTTTTCCACCACAGGCGAACGCGACTACTGTACTCCGAAGGCCTATCATTCAGTACCGGCGCGATTGTTTCACAACCAGGGCGGCGGTGTTTTCACTGACGTGACGGAGAAGAGTGGAATTTCCAGCGCCTACGGACCCGGGCTTGGAGTTGTGACCGGTGATTTCAACGGGGACGGGTGGGACGACCTATATGTGGCCAACGACACTGCCGCCAATTTACTCTGGCTGAATCAAAAGGACGGAACCTTTCGCGAGGAGGCTTTGCGGTCCGGCGCGGCATACGCGTCCGATGGAGTTGCACGCGCAGGCATGGGAGTTACTGCGGGAGATTTTGATGGCGACGGGCACGACGACATTCTAGTGACCAACCTTACCCGCGAAGGCGCAACTTTATTCCGGGGCAACGGCCTGGGAGACTTTGATGACACTTCGTTGAAGTCGGGCCTGGCGCAGCTTACTTCCAGATTTACGGGCTTTGGCGCGAAGTGGTTCGACTTTGACAATGACGGAAAGCTTGATCTTTTCATCGCCAATGGAGCGGTAACGCGAATGGAGACGCAGCGGGGCAAACCACGGCCCTTTGAGCAAACCAACCAACTATTTCAAAACGTTGGTGGCACTTTGCGTGAGGTGAGCGCCGCAGCGGGTAACGCATTTCAAGTGGCCGGAGTCGCACGCGGGGCGGCGTTTGGAGATATCGACAACGACGGCAGAATAGACATTGTAGTTGCTAATAATGAAGGACCGGTGCGGCTACTGTTGAACCGGTCTGCCGCATCAATGCACTGGTTGCATGTCCAATTGGATGGCGGACCACTGAACCGTTTTGGAGTCGGTGCCAAGGTGGAGTTGCGACGTAAGGGTGTGGCCAGTATTTGGCGGCGCGTTAGCACTGATTCCAGTTACCTGAGCGCCCACGATTCGCGAGTGCATTTTGGGTTAGGAAGCCAACCGGAAGTGGAGGAGTTAATTGTTCACTGGACCGATGGCAGCAAAGAATCGTTTGCTGCCATTAAGCCCGATCAGATCGTCCAGATTCGAAAGACAACCGGTAAGCTTACCAGGTAACTCGGAGACCAACGCGGAACTGACGTTCGTCAATGCCTTCACGGCCGATGCTGGAGGTGCTGGTGATTTCTGAAAATCCGCCAAGCGTTCTTACCGTGCCATCAGGGTTTAAAGTCAGGTTGGAAACGTTGGCACCCGGATTGGAGAAGTGCGGCGTGTTTGTGGCGTTAAAGGCTTCAGCACGGAACTGCATGCGAAACCGCTCGTGGATAGTGAATTCACGAAACAAGCCGACGTCCCAGTTTCCAACACCCGGCCCGCGCAAGGAGTTGAAACCCGCGTTGCCGAAGCGTGCTGTTGTGATCGGTGCAAAAGCTGTCGGATCGAAATAAGATTGGCCAGGACCAGTGCCACCGCCAATCGCTACATTAGCCTTAATCTGATCTGCCCGTTGCGTGCTTCCGGGAAGATCCAACGACGTGCCGCTTGCGGACACTGAGAATGGTGTACCACTCATAAAGCTGAGAATGTTGTTCAGTTGCCAACCGCCAAATATCATGGACGCCGCCCTGCCTTGTGCAAAGCGTTTGCCCCTTCCGAATGGCAATTCCCAAATATTGGTGACTTGAATATTGTGAGTACGATCATAATTCAACCGCGCGCGATTGAGCGAGTAGTAGGCGATAGCCTGTACGCGCGGATTATTTTCGCTGTTGTCGGTTACGCCAATTGCCTTGGAGTAGGTGTAATTCATACCCAGTTGGAGTCCTTGCGAAAAGCGTCGCCCAATGCTGCTCTGCATGCCGTTGTATTGGCCCGTGCCCACTGGCGTGAATACTTCGGTGGTTGCGGCGGTGCGGCCAAACTTTGCAAACAGAGGGCGCCCCGCTTGGCCGCCGCCAACGATCTGGCCAGCATTACGGTCAATAAATCCGAACTGGCGTACCTGACGTGTAGCCACATAGCCGACCTGTGCCGTTACGTTGTGTTTGAATTGCTTTTGCACCGTCGCGTTCCAGGATTGGACGTAGCCGCGGCGAATATCGGTGGAGGCTGTGGCCAGGGCGATGTTGCCTGGAATATCGATGACACCATTGCCAAGCGCGGGATGGACGATAGTTGGAATGCCGTCTGCAATCTTCCCGGCTGGCTGGAAGGCGTTAGGCCCTTCCACGTTGAGCGGGATCAGTACTGGATAGTTGGCACGCATGGGTTCAGAAACCACATAGGGGTCGTTGGTGAGCCCATAACCAGCACGAAACACCAACGTTTCTGTTGCCCTGTAGGCGATGCCGACTCTAGGCGCCATCATCGCCTTACTGACATGAATGCCGCAGTCTTTAGGAACGGTGCCAATGCCACAAACTAACTGCTTGTTGGTGGCGAAATCGTACCGTTCCAACCCGCGATCAGCGCGAGTGGCGATGGGGAAATATTCCCACCTTATTCCATAAGAAAAGCTCAACTTTGGACTGATGTTCCAACGGTCCTGAATGTAGGCGCTATAGAGAGAAGCACGGATGGTGTATTCGTCGGGCACCAGATCCTGTTTACCTAGCGTTGCAGGCAGGCCCAACAGGAAGGACGCGTAGCTGTTGAACTGGTTGGAACTGGCTCCACCGCGAATGGTGGTTGGACCGCCAGTGAAGGAGAACCCACCCTGGCCGCCGGCGAATGCACCGGCTACAAACTGTTCTTGCGTCTGATTCATTTGCTGGCGATAAAAATCCATGCCAAAGCGAATGTTGTGCGTGCGTTTTGTCCAATTGAAGTTGGCTACATATTGGAACTGAGGATCGCGCTTATAGTACGGCATGAAGTCTTCGTTAATGCCGATAGTTGTGTAGTTGTCGATTTGGAATCTCGGCCAGCCACCTTTCAGCTTGCCGGCTCCATTGGTGCCGGGAATGCCCAGAATATCCAAGCCGATCTTCTCATCAAGGCGGGCCTGTTCGGATTTAGTCTGAGCTTGTGTCCAACCAAAATAGGCATCGACAACCAATGTGGGCTTCACCACATAGGTTGCTGCCGCCGTGAGGCTATATGTGTTTCCTGTGCCATTACCAGGGTTCCCGCCCAATGCCGAAATTGGCGGGCCGCCCAGTGCATCGCCAAAAACTTGAGGGTCGAAATCAGTGTAGTGCAAAACGCCGAGACGTCCAAAAATGGAGAGCTTTGGTGTGATGTTGTAATTCACCTTGGTATCCAGCGTGCGGCGATCGAAGGCGAACGGGCCAGTGGCATAGTAATTATTGGTAAGTACGACGGGAAGGTTGGGTTGGGGGGTTAAAGCAACAATTTTGTTGATGATAGGGCTGATACGCGAAGCAGGAATAATGCTGCCCGGGAAAATGGTCCTGTTGGCTCCCATGATATCGCCAGTTGAGGGATCGTAAATGGAGCGGGCAGAGGCGGACATGTCACCGCGGCGGATGGCGGCCGAGGGAACAGTGTTAAAGCGCGAGGCGTTCTCTCGATCGAAAGTCCCTTCGTAGGCGACGAAGTAGAATAGCTTGTCTTTGATGATGGGGCCACCCACGCTGCCGCCAAACTGGTTGTATACCAGCTTGGGATTGCTTTGTCCTACAGGAAGGAAGAATGGCTTTGCCTTTATGTTCTGGTTGGTGTGATATTCAAACAGCGATCCGTGCAGGGCGTTGGTTCCGCTTTTGGTTTGGACGTTGATGGCGGCGCCGCCGGCCAAGCCCTGTTCCGCATCGAAGCTGTTGGTAACCACGTTCACTGTTTCAATGGACTCAAGCCCGGGGACATAACCGGTCACCCAAGGTAGTTGGATATTGGTGGAACTGGCACCATCAATGCGGGTGTTGTTGGAACTGCGGCTGCTACCATTCACGTTGTAAGTTACCGCTCGCGAAGGATTGGAAGGTACCGAATGGGCATTGCTTGGCGGAGTGAAACCAGGTAATGTGCGCAGCACCTGCTGATAATTGCGTCCGGGAGGCGTAGGGAGATTTTCCAGCAACTTACTGGTAACTTCTGACCGCACTTCAGACCTGTCTGTTTGCAACGCTGCTGCTTGCGAGGTTACAACCACCGATTCCATTACCGTGCCAATTCTAAGTGACAGGTCGACACGAGTAATGTTGTTAATAGTGACAATGATGCCGGTTTGGCTGCTGGTGGAAAAGCCGTCCTTTACGATTTTCAAATCGTAGCGGCCGCTAGGAACGGTGGGGAAACTGTAACCGCCGGCTTCATTGGTTCTGGTCTCGCGGGATTGGGATGTTTCGGAGTTAGTGATGGTGACCAATGCACCGGGAACCGGGGCATTACTCGCATCCATGGTGTTGCCGACGATCGATCCGTAAAGTACCTGCGCTTCAGCGTCTAGGCTGACTACAAAAAGTAAGGAACATATGGCCAGTGGTTGTTTGAACTTCATGGTTCTCCGTGAGCTATAACACTGCACTTCATGCGCAGCACTCGTGGAGCGAGTATATGTCTCGGCTTGAATAACAAAGCTAGATTCTTTGTGTCTTGTTCATCCCCCGCTAAACGCTTGATTTTGTTGAGCCATTAGAAATGAATAGCTCACAGATTAGGGAGTTGGAAGTTGGAATGGATCGATCAACATGAGGTCACTGTCGCGCTGGTCAACCTGCGTATAGAGAACAAAGCGACCGTCGGGAGGGCTGGAGAGGAAGCGGTGAATCGGCTTGTCAATGGTTGCCAAAGGCCGCGATTTGCGGGTAGCAAAGGTGTAGAAATCGAGTTGCGCTCCCGTCGGAGTGAGGCTGGGAAGGTAGTAAAAACCATCTTTAGCCATGGCGATTGTAGAGTACCCAGTTACGCCTCGGATCACTTCGGTCTCCTCACCACCATTGGCCGACGCGGTGCGAATCACAGCGGGCTGATCGGAAGAGGTGTAGTAGATCGACCTGCCATCAAGGGTTTCCACGGCATAGATGCCACCCTGGCGAGTGATTTGAATGGCGTCACCACCGTCGCTTGGCACTTTCCAAATTTGTGATTTGCCACTGCGATTGGAGCCGAAATAGATGAATTTGCCGTTGCGCGACCAACTGGGGCGAAGATTGGCGGCGCCTTCAGCGGTTAAGAGTTGAATTTTGCTGTCGGCCAGGGTAAACACATAAATATCGGGCTGCCCGCGAGTACTGGATTCAAAAACGATACGGCGGCCGTCAGGCGACCAGCGCGGAGTGCTTCCGCCCAATGAAGTAATGCGTTTCAGGTTTGAACCATCAGAGTCGGAAATCCAGATTTCGCTGGGACCAGAACGGACGGAGCTGAATACGAGGCGCTTGCCGTCGGGAGACATATCGGCGGTGAAGTCGCGCCGAGTAGAAGAAACCATGCGGAAGCGTTTTGGCGTCTCGTTATCGTTACGTAATTCTAGGCGCCAAATGCTGCTTTGTTCAATATTTTTCCGGACATAGGCGAGCTTGGTGCCTTTCCAGGCAATGGCCGGGTGATCGCCTTCAATTCCCGTCTCAGCAAAATTGCGATTCAAAGCGGTTGATGTTCCGTCAACCAGGAAGAGGTGGCGTGCTCCGGAAACTGTAGTCGCGGCGTCGAAAACCAGATTCCGGTTGTCGGGCGTCCAGGCCACGCTGTCGATAATGCGACGCAGATCTGTTTGACGGACCGGGGTGCCTTGTATGGCCAGATTGCCAGCAAGATTCAGAACAAAAATATCGCGCCAGGAAGGGCTGGTGGACCTGGTAAAAGCCAGCTTGCTGCCATCGCGGGAAACGGCGGGGCTAAGATCACCAGCATAAATGCCAGAGCTGAAGGTCAACTGACGCATCATCTTGGTCTTGGTATTCATAAGGAAGAGCGACGCGGATTGGCCTTTGCTGGGCCTTGCGGAAACCACTAACCAATCTGGACTATTGGTCCAGGAGAGCAAGTGATCACCACTGGGCCTGTCTATCTGAACAATCTTATTGGCCCCGTTGCCATCGGATCCCACGATCCATACTTCCGCCTGACCTTCGGTCAATTCCCTAAGAAAAGCGATCTGATTGCCTGTTGGGGACCAAACCGGATTGGAGTCGCTGTGTGCGCCATCGGTAATTTGACGTGCAGCTCCACCACCGGCCCCTGTTGTATAGATATGAAAATTGCTGCGATTGTCGTTATCCCACGCAAAGGTCACCTGAGCACCGTCGGGGGAAAATGAGGGTTGCCGTTCCGTCCCTACATAAGTAGTGAGTGGTGTGGGTTCAGAAATTCTCCAATTGGTGAACTGCTTTCCCGCAGTGCGAAATCCGCCAATGCCAATTGCCGCGCAAAGCGCAAGTGCCATAACGGACCATTGCCATTTCCACTGCGATCTGGAAGCAGTTGGAACTTCGGGCGCAACTGAGGAAGGGAAAGTTTCTACTGTCGACGTCGGAGGCTGAGCGGCAAGAGCCTCCGCTGTTGAAAAGTAGAATTGCTGGTGCTCCAATTTCAGGCGTTGCAAGGCTGGTGCTTCATCGGCTTCGGCTTTAGCGCCGACAATTTCCACCGGGATAAGAAAGCGATATCCAACGCGCGGAATGGTTGTAAGGTAACGCGGCACTTCGGCGGAATCGCAAAGAGCTTCGCGAATCTTGTTGATGATTTTGTTTACGCGCTGGTCATGATCACCCCAGGGTTCGTCTGGCCAAAGCGCAGTCCGGAGTTCGTCTCTGGTTACTACTTCTCCATGCCGCTCCAGAAGCATGATCAATGCTTGAAACGATTGCCCGGTTAACTTGATACGAAGGCCATTCTTCCTTAGCTCATGCAATTCCAGATTCGCTTCAAACACTCCAAATCGCAGTCCATTGTATCTGATCTGAGGCAACATGTTCCATTCTCACCTGATGCGAGAAATTATATACCAGTTGGAGGTAGATTGTTGAGTCTTTTGACAAGCAACACTTGCTAATCTTTGATGATTTCTCAACCGTTTAGCCGGGGAGGTACAATCCAGCGACAAATGAGTCCAAAGCATGGAGTCCGATGCTATACCTGAAGCTGTGAATTCGCTACACTCACCGGGATTGGTGTGTATTTTATTCGGCTGCACCATGCTGGACTTTGCAGTTGCTCAAAAGGCCGCTCCACACACAGAAATCCATGGGGGTGAAATCACGCTAGGAATTTACCTCCCTGACATCATGAATGGATACTATCGGGGCACCCGATTTGACTGGTCGGGAGTTATCAACAGCCTGAAATTTCGTGGGCATGAATACTTCGGGCAATGGTTCGACAATTACAATCCCTTAACTCACGATGCCATCACTGGACCAGTGAATGTGTTCGACACCGAAGGCGGAGGTCTGGGCTACACAGCCGCTAAGGCAGGTGGGAGCTTCGTCCGCATTGGGGTAGGACGCCTGCGCAAACCAGATGACTCCGATTACAAAGGAACGTTCACCTATCCAATCATCAATCCAGGTAAGTGGACGATTGTCAAAAAGTCCACTTGGATTGAATTCACGCAGCAGCTGCCAGATGACGGCGAGTTTGGCTATATTTACCGGAAACGGATCACGCTGAACAAAGACAAGCCTGAAATGCTGATTTCCTACAGCTTGACCAACGTTAGCCGCAAAATTATCGACACCACACAATTCAATCACAATTTCTTTGTCATGGACGGTCAAACTAGCGGCCCTGGAATTGTGGCCCGGTTCCCGTTCGAACCACGGCCACAACAAACTGTGAATGAGGCGGTCCAGATTCGAGGGAAAGAGATCCATTTCGTAAAATCGCTTGCCGGGCAGCAGAGAATTTACGAGCTGCTTGACGGGTATAGTGCAGAAGCGCGCGACTACGATATTTCCATAGAAAACCAGATAACGGGCAGTGGCGTTCGCATTACTTCGGACTTACCGTTGGCACGGCTGATTTTTTGGAGCCGCCCCCGGGTTGTGGGACCCGAGCCTTACGTTACTTTACGTGTGGCGCCGGGCGAAACGACGCATTGGCAACTTCGATATTCATTTTATATTTTGAAAAAAAACGGCATGCAAAATAAGAACCAAAAGGAATCTCAGTGACTGATTTTATGGGTAAGGCAGGTCTGCTCCTTTTCGCCGCATTATGCGCGCAAGGTCAGGATTGGGGCCACTATGGGGGTGACGCCGGAGGAACCCGATATTCTCCGCTGAAGCAGATTCATCGCGGCAATGTAACGTCTCTAAAACCGGCGTGGACGTATCACACCGGCGACATCAGCGACGGGACCGAATTTCCGGTAAAGAGTGCCTTTGAAAGTACGCCGCTGATGGTGGAGGGCGTTCTCTACTTCGTGACTCCTTTCGACCGATTGATCGCCCTGGAACCGGAAACCGGAAAACAGCTTTGGGTCTTCGATCCCAAGCTGGACAAGACAAAACCCCAAATGCTATTCGCTAACCGGGGCGCGGCGGTTTGGTCGGATGGCAAACAGAAGCGGCTATTTTACGGCACTCTGGACGGAAAGCTTTGGTCGATCGACGCGAAGACAGGGAAGGCGGTGGATTCTTTCGGCATTGGCGGATCGGTGGATTTGCGCGCCGGAATGCTGGAGACGAACGACAAGCGAAGCTTTGGGCGAGGCTACGGGATGACGTCCCCGCCTACCGTGTATAAGGATGTGGTGATTTGCGGCTCTATCGTGCCGGACACGGAAGCAGAAGGGCCGAACGGGGATGTACGGGCTTTTGACGCCCGCACAGGCAAATTGGTTTGGCGGTTCCATACGGTGGCGCAGCCTGGCGAATTTGGTGCGGATACCTGGGCGGAAGGGTCTAGCAAAGGACGCGGGGGCACCAACATGTGGTCCATGGCGTCGATTGATGTGAAGCGTGGCATCGCCTTTTTGCCATTGACATCCCCTTCTTACGATTATTATGGAGCCGACCGGAAAGGTGCCGGTCTTTTCGGTGATTCCCTGCTGGCTGTTGATGCCTTGACGGGCAAACGGTTATGGCATTTCCAAACGGTTCACCACAATCTTTGGGATTATGATTTGCCCGCGCAACCGACGCTGGTTACGGTAAAGCACAACGGCAAATTGGTGGACGCCGTGGCTCAGGTTACCAAAACGGGCTTCACTTTCCTGTTTGAAAGAACTACAGGCAGGCCGCTGTTCGATATTGAGGAAAGGACTGTTCCGGCCAGTGAAGTTCCTGGCGAAGCGGCCTATCCAACCCAACCATTTCCGGTAAAACCACCGCCGTACAACCGCCAAAGTATGAAGGCGGACGAAATCACCAATGTTACTCCGGAATCGCACGGCTATTGCGCAAAGTTAGTGGAAGATGCCGTATTTGGGAGCCTTTACACGCCGGTGGGCATGAAACCTACTGTGTTGTTTCCAGGCACTAATGGTGGAGCGAACTGGGGCGGAGCGTCTTTCGATCCGGAGACTCATACGCTGTACGTGAATTCGATGGATGTGGGGATGATTTCGCGAATGGTGAAAATGCCGGAAGGATCAAAAATTCCGTATCGCACGCGCAGTGTTGGCGGCGGCCGGTTCTGGGATAAAAACAGATTGCCGTGCCAGAAACCACCATGGGGAAATTTGACCGCCATCAATCTAGACACCGGGGAGTTCCGCTGGCAGAGTGTCCTGGGCGTAGTGGATTCGCTGTTGGAAAAGGGAATTCCGCCAACAGGCACTTCAAACATGGGTGGATCGATGGTTACCGCCGGAGGGCTGGTATTTATCGGGGCCACTGACGATAGCCGGTTCCGCGCCTTTGACAAGGAGTCAGGGAAAGAATTATGGACCGTAAAAATCCCGGCCAGCGCACACGCCACGCCGATGACGTTTTACTCGAAAAAGACGAAAAAGCAGTATGTTCTGATCGCCGCAGGGGGGGGCAACAAATACAACGATACATATTCCGATTCCTTAGTAGCCTTTGCCTTGCCATAACCCTCTGCGGGGCCGACGTTGAGGGGCCGTTTAACCATAAAAAGCACGTGCCATTGAAACTGAAGTGCATAGGATGTCACGTTACGGCAGAAAGCGGAGATTTGGCTTCGTTTCCCAAAGTGGCGCAGTGTAAGACCTGCCATGTTGAGATCAGCGAGAGGATGATTCCATCCCAACGGCTTTACAGTTTGCCGGATTTCGTATTTTTTGCCCATGGCAAGCACGCCGCGGCAAAGGTTGAATGCGCCACCTGCCACGGCGACGTAGGAAGGCAAGACAAATTAGAGCTTGCGCAAGCTTTGAAGATGAAATGGTGCGTTGACTGTCACAGGCAGAATAAGGCGGTGACCACCTGCAATACTTGCCACGAACTGGGCCAGTAAGGTCTGTTGTCCGAACTGAAAAGGGGATTTTATGTTGAATATGAAAACTGTCGGCAGCACTACGTTTATGCTGCTGGCTGTGAACCTATGCTGGGCACAGGAATTTCGCGGCACCATCAGCGGGCGCGTCGTCGATCAGCAGGGAGGTGTTGTTGCCAACGTGAAGATCAAGAGCCTGCAAACCCAAACGGGCGCTAAGTCGGAAACCATTTCCGGCGGCGACGGCCAGTTCGTTATTCCGTTCCTCACACCGGGGAGCTACGAAGTTACGGCAGAATATTCAGGCTTCAAGCGGTACATCCGCAAAAATCTGCAAGTTGAGACCAACGTACATCTTTCATTGGATATCGCATTGGAATTAGGGCAAGCTGCGGAATCAGTGACGATCACCGCAGATACGCTGATGCTGGAAACCGCCAGCGCTTCGGTCGGCCAGGTGATCACATCACGACAAATTGAAAATATGCCGATGGCAGGCCGCACGCCACTAGTGCTCGCGCAACTTTCTTATGGCGTCATCCCCACCAGCGATCCCAAATTCTACCGCCCCTTCGACAACGCAGGCCCGTCAGATTTTTCGATGGGAGGCACACCCGGCCGCAGTAACGACCTGCTGTTGGACGGTGCGCCAAATACAACCGGCAACAACCGAGTTGCCTATAATCCCCCCGTGGATGCTGTGGCTGAAATGAAAGTGGAGGTATTTAATACCGATGCGGCGTATGGCCATTCCGGCGGCGGAACTGTGAATGTCGTGATGAAGGGCGGGACCAATTCGTTCCGCGGATCGCTGTACGAATTCAATCAGGTTTCCAGGCTGGCGGCCACTCCGTTCTTTACGAATCTGGCAGGGCTGACCAAACAGGTAACCCGGTTCAATCAATATGGCGGAACAGTGGGCGGGCCTATCTCTATCCCCAAGGTCTTTAGCGGACACGACCGGCTGTTTTTCTTCTTCGGCTACGAAGGCATCAAGGATTCCATTCCCAATCCCAGCACTCACACAATGCCCACCCCGGCAGAACGTACCGGCGACTTTTCTGCGCTACTGCGCAGCGGTGCAAACTATCAAGTTTACGACCCGCTGACCGGTGTGGTGGAAGGTTCAAGAATCCGCCGCTCGCCCTTTCCAAACAACGTGATTCCCACAAATAGGCTAAACCCGATTGCACTGAACTACCTGCAGTTTTATCCCCAGCCCAACCAAGGCGGACGCTCCGACGGCGGAGACAATTATCTTTCCAATACGGATGGAGAGATCAACAGTTTCGGCGGGTATCTGGGCCGTATGGATGTCAATTTCAGTTCCCGGAACAAGCTGTTCATCAACACGCGGTTCAATGACCGTTTGGGATCGAAGGGGAATTTTGTAGGCCGAAGCCCGTTGGATCAGACCGCGCTTCTTGGGTTGAACCGGACAAACTGGGGATCCACTGTGGATGACGTCATCACCATCAGTCCCACGACTGTCCTTGATACGCGCTTGAACTGGACCCGTTTTGAAGAGCCCAGGCCGAATTTCAGCACCGGTTTTGATTTGACATCGCTTGGATTTCCAGCTTCCATACTGGCTGCCGCGCCCAAGAAAGTGTTGCCTGCAACCAGCATGGATCGCTTTCAGGGAATCGGTGATTCCGGCGGCGTGGAGTTGCCCTTTGACAGTTTCCAGATCTTCTCAACCATCACTCGCGTTACCGGCAACCACACTCTGAAAGCAGGTATGGACCTGCGCTGGGCACGGGAAAGCGGCATCGATTTTGGCTACGCCAGCGGAAACTATTCCTTCAGCACAAACTGGACCCGAGGTCCGCTGGACAATTCAACGGGCGCGCCACTGGGGCAGGATTTTGCTTCGTTCCTTCTGGGACTACCCACTGGCGGCGGTCTGGACAAGAACTCGTTCCGCACCAATCAGGCCGGCTACTATGCGTTGTTTATTCAGGATGATTACCGGATTCGCCCTAACCTAACATTGAACCTTGGCTTGCGATATGAGCGCGACCTTCCAACCACCGAACGCTTTAACCGGTCTGTGAATGGCTTCGACGCAACTACGTTGAACCCGATCAATGCAGCAGCCGTTGCCGCGTACAACCGCAACCCGATTGCTGAAATTCCGGCAGGCCAGTTCCGGGCCCCGGGCGGCCTGCTGTTCGCCAGCAGCTCAAACCGAGAAATTTACCGCACGCACTCAAAGTACATTGATCCGCGCATTGGCTTTGCCTGGACACCAGCGCTACTTGGAGGGAAAACTGTGATTCGCGGGGGTGCTGGGATCTTCATTTTCCCATTCAATACAACTGGCGTAAACCAGATCGGATTTAGTCAAAATACGGCATTGGTGCCGACACAAAATTCGTACCTCAGCCCCTACGCCACCCTGAGCAATCCTTTTCCGACAGGCTTTCTGCAGCCGACTGGCTCTACGCTTGGGCTCGCCACGTTCCTGGGCAAGAGCCTGACATTTTTCAACCCGGAACCGCTAAATCCCTACTCTGTTCGGTGGAACCTCAGCATCCAAAGGCAAATGACGAAGAACCTGATTGTGGAAGTTGGCTATACCGGCAATCACGCAGTTCACTTGGGAGTAAACAGGGAACTGAACTTTATCCCGCGTCAATACCTGAGCAGTACGACCGGCCGCGATCAAGCCACAATCGACCGGCTTTCCGCTAACGTGACCAACCCTTTTAGTGGATTGCTTCCCGGGACCAACATCAATGGAACGACCATTTCCCGATCGCAGCTGTTGTTGCCCTATCCAGAATTCACTAGTATTACGGCACAAAATATGAGCGATGGCAGTTCCTATTTCCACGAACTGGGCGCCCGGGTGGAACAACGGTTTTCCGGTGGTTTTTCACTGCTGGCCAATTATCAATACTCACGTTTGATGGAGAAGCGAAGCCGCCTGAATGCTTCGGATCCTGCTTATGAAAAGAGGATTGCGGCTGAAGACCGGCCGCAGCGGCTTGTGATCAGCGGCAGCTACGATCTGCCATTCGGTAAAGGAAAGCGATTCCTGTCCAGAACCAATCGGCTGATGGACGCAGCAGTTGGCGGCTGGATTGTGAATTCCATTTACACGGTGCAGCCTGGTCCGGCGATTGTCTGGGGCAATCTCATCTATTTGGGCGGTGATCTACAATTCAACACGAGAAACATCGACAAAGCGTTCGACACCACTCGTTTCAACACCAATTCAACGCAGCAACTTGCCTCGAACATTCGTACCTTTTCAAGCCGCTTCAATAACCTGCGCGCTGATGGTGTGAATAATATGGATGCTTCTTTGCTCAAGAATATCACCTTGGTGGAACGGCTGAAAGCGCAGTTCCGGTTTGAAGCTTTCAATTCATTGAATCGGGCTGAATTTGACGTACCGAACTTGAGCGCCACAAGTTCTGCTTTCGGCAGAACGCAGGCTCAGGCGAATCTTTCGCGTAGAATTCAAATGGCCCTGCGTTTGGTGTTCTAATCTTAATTTAACTGCCTGTCCTACTAACAGGTATTGGAGAAAACTATCGTGAATCGAATAGGAATGTTGTTTGGGTCCGTGCTTTGTGCAGCAATTGCCACAGGCCAGGGTATCCATTGCGGTTTGAGCGGCTATAAGCCGATGGACGGCTTGAAAGCACAGATGCATGGCGGTGTCCTGGAAGTCATTTGGCTGGGAGAGCGGAAGGAAACTCTTCGAGCGACTTTTAATGTCGTTGGTGGCAAACCAATGGTGGAGGAACTATCGGCAAAGAAGGCTGGTGGCAAATGGACTGTTCTGGGGCAAAAACTGAGCCCGGAATTTGAAATCACCAGCGGTGTTCGTCGACTCTCTGAACAGCAGATGGCCCCAATGCGCGAGTTGGGCATTAAAATAACGCCCGAAGTGATTGAAAAGGAAAAGTGGAACGCATTCTGGGATGCGCCCTTGATGGTTCCCGGCCGTAATGGCACCAATCTTGACCTTCCCCGCAAGCCAGAGGAAATTCGCAAATCGTGGGCTGAATACAAGGTTTCAGCTTGTGAAGTGAAAACCGATGGGGCCCGGCTGGAAGTTTCATTTCCCGGGTTAAATGTGGGTGTTTTCTCTGGCGGGTTGCAATACACCGTCTATCGCGGAACGAACCTACTGCGGCAAGAAATCATCGCAAAGACCACCGAGCCCTCAGTGGCCTATAAATATGTTGGCGGGTTGAAGGGATTTTCAACAGGGGACAACACGCGCGTGGTGTGGCGCGATAGTTCAAGAGGTTGGCAGCAGTACGAATTCGGTGGTCCGGTAAATCAACAGCCGGTGGGCCTGGTAGCCCGCAATCGGCTGGGAATTCTGGAAATCAACGGCGGATCGCTGGCGTTTATGCCGCCTTCCCACAAGTTCTTCTGGTCGCGTGAAATTGAAACCAACCTGGGATATGTCTATTACAGGAAGGACGAAGGGGAACACTTTTCAATAGGCGTCCGACAGCCCGATAAAGAGATCGGAGCCAAGCCCTGGGGCATCTCAGACGAAGTGTGGACACGCAGGGTGGGTGAGGCTCGCGGCCATTTGAATAACTTCGCGCTCTACAACGCGCCTCCCGGCACCATGCAACGCATGCCGGTGTATTTCTACCTGAGTCCAACCGATAGCAGGACAACCCAGCAGCAGGTGATGGCGTTTACACATGACGACGTTTACAAGCCAATTCCCGGCTTCAAAGTGATGGTGAGCCATTTCCATTTCCACTTCAACGAACAGATAACGGACGCCAAGAACATCGACGCCCAACCAAGCTGGCTCCCAGTGTTTCGCGACCTGGGAATTAACATTGCGATCCTCGCGGACTTCCATGGCGATTCCCATCCCAGCGATACCGGCAAAGTGAGACTGGACGAACAGAAGGTGTATTTCGACGGATGCCAGCGCTATTCCGACAAAGATTTCCTTTTGATACCGGGCGAGGAACCGGACGCCAATTTCGGCGGCCATTATCTGTTCATGTTCCCCAAACCACTGTTCTTCACCCATTTGAAGCGACCGGAACTGACTCCGGCAGCACAACAGTTTACGGAGAGTCTGGCACCGTACGGCAAGGTTTATCACACCAGCACGGCCAAGCAGGAACTGGACCTGCTGAATATGGAAAAGGGCCTGGTTTGGCAGACTCACCCACGAACAAAAGGTTCCACCGGATACCCGGACGCCACTCGCAACCGCGACTTCTTCCAAAGCGACCGATTCCTGGGCGGTTCGTTCCAATCGCTGCCTGTCGATTTGTCGCAAAAGCGCATCTGCGAGGAGCGCTGCCTGGGCCTTCTGGACGACATGAATAACTGGGCCGGTCCGAAGTATCTGCTTGCAGAAGGCGACACGTACATGAAGTATCCCGACGATGAAACGTACCCACTGCTGGATGTGAACTACGTGAAGATGGACAAAGTTCCGAAGTTTGATAGCGGTTGGACACCAGTGGTGGAGGCGTTGCGCGCCGGCGATTATTTCGTAACAACCGGTGAAGTGACGTTCCGCAATTGGGCTATTGAAGGATCCGGCGCAAAGAGTGTTTATGCAGCAGAAGCTGAATGGACCTTTCCCCCGGAGTTTGCCGAACTGGTATGGAGCGACGGAAACAAAGTGGACCGCCAACTGATCAGTCTAACTGACAAGGGGCCATTTTTGAGTCACAAATTCCGGATCCCTTTTGACGTCAAGGGCAAGAAATGGGTTCGTTTTGCCGTTTGGGATTCAGCCGGTAATGGCGCATTCACTCAGCCCGTTCATTTGAAGTAACCATGCACAAAGAGGCGGCCTGCAGCAGAATATCCAATCTGCGGCAGGCCGCTACTATCAGTGCCAGACCGTTCGATTGACTGGATAATCCCTAATTACAGCGATCGGAAGTTGACAGAGCGCGTATAATTTCGCATAAATGTAACGGAGCACCATGACTAATTCAACTATTGAGTTCACACGCCGCATCGATGATGCATATCTTGAGATTCTAACTCCCGAAGCTATCCGTTTCCTGGGTGCACTTTCCACGGAATTTGACGAAAGGAGGCTGGCGCTTCTAGCCAAGCGGGCTGTACGTTGGGAGCAGTTACGCGACGGGTCACTGCCTGGCTTCCTGCCGGAAACCAAGTCTGTCCGCGAGGGCACCTGGACAGTGGCCCCAATTCCGGCGATCTTATTGGATCGCCGTGTGGAAATCACCGGGCCGGTTGAGCGCAAAATGACGATCAACGCGCTGAACTCTGGTGCTTCCGTCTTTATGGCGGACTTTGAGGATTCGAACTCGCCCACCTGGGACAACGTTTTGCAGGGTCAAATCAACATGCGCGATGCCATCGCCGGAACCATTGCCTACGCCAGCCCAGAAGGCAAACAGTACAAGCTGAATCCAACCACGGCGGTGTTGATGGTGCGCACTCGCGGCTGGCATCTTGTGGAAAAGCACATGCTGGTGGATGGTAGACCGATCTCTGGGTCCCTGTTCGATTTCGGCCTCTACTTCTTTCACAACGCTGCAACCTCGCTAAAGCGTGGCGGCGGGCCTTTCTTCTATCTGCCTAAAATGGAGAGCCATCTTGAAGCACGCCTGTGGAACGACGTATTTGTTTTTGCGCAGAACTATTGCGGGATCCCTCAAGGTTCCATTCGTGCCACGGTGCTGATTGAAACCATTCTTGCTGCATTTGAAATGGACGAAATTTTGTACGAATTGCGCGACCATTCCGCTGGGTTGAATTGCGGTCGTTGGGATTACATCTTCAGCTACATCAAGAAACTGGGCCACCGCAGCGATAAGATTTTGCCCGACCGTGCGCAGGTGACGATGACAAAGGCATTTCTGAAGGCCTATGTGGATCTGCTGATCCAAACGTGCCACAAGCGTGAGATTCACGCCATGGGTGGGATGGCTGCACAGATTCCGATTAAGAACGATCCGGCAGCCAACGAGCAGGCAATGGAACGCGTACGCCAGGACAAGCTTCGGGAAGTGAAAGCGGGCCACGATGGAACCTGGGTGGCGCACCCGGGTTTAATTGGCATCGCAAAAACCGTTTTCGACGAGCACATGGTTGCTCCGAACCAAATCCACGTAAAGCGCAAAGATGTAGCGGTGAGCGAGGCTGACTTGCTGGAACCGGTGGCTGGCGAAGTTACTCCAGGGGGCCTACAGATGAACGTGGATGTCGGTATTCAATACCTGGAAGCGTGGTTAAATGGCAACGGCTGTGTGCCAATTTATAACCTGATGGAAGACGCTGCGACGGCGGAAATTTCACGTTCGCAAGTGTGGCAGTGGGTGAAGCACCGCGTGAAGATGTCGGACGGAAGAACGGTGACACCAGACCTGGTGCATGCGGCGATTGCGCAGGAGTTAGCGTCCAAGCCGGACACGCCAAATAAGCAGCGGGCTGCAGAGATTTTCGCGGAAATGATGACTCGAGACGATTTTGAGGAATTTCTGACAACGGCTGCGTACAAGGAAATCGCCTAGAGTAGCAAAATGAAACGATCAACCCAGTCCTAGAGACGCGGGTTACGCAGAAAGGCGAAATCACCAAGCGGTGCGCCGAATTCATTTGACTTCAGTATCGCAATCATTTCCGGTTTCGCGGCCAATTGAAAGAGATCGTAACCAATGGTTTGGGACTCGTTCACCACGAAGGTGAGCACATGGTGAGGCCGACAGCGTCGCCCAACTTCTTGAGTTCGCGGTTGATCGCATTCTTGCCAAGTGCAGGTTCAAATGCGGACAGATCGAGGAAAATATCGATGTCCTCTAAAACTGCAGGATCATGTTCCAGCCTTTTGACATCACCGGACGGTCGGATCACTAGATCCGTGAAAGAGGTTTTGAATCCTTTCGACCAAACCTGATTACTGCAACGGTGATGGATTTGGCGCAGCCATTCGAAATGAGCCAACCAGCGATCTCCAGGCACCTTCGAGTGCTGGAGGAAGCCGGACTTATTGCACGTCGCGTGGAGGGAGCCAAGCGCCCTTGTCGACTTGTTCCGGGCGGGATCGATGAGATCGACCAATGGCTTGAACTCCTGCGAAAAGCCTTGGAGATGAACTATGCCCGCCTCGACAAGATTCTGGAATCACAGTCCAAACGAGCGAAAGGAAAGAAAGGATAACCATGACGATGACACAATTGACTCTGAAGACCGAAGGCGACAGATATGTCGTCGCGACACGACGGTTCGCAGCCTCGCCGGAGGCCGTCTATCGCGCTCACACCGATCCCGCGATCCTCCAGCAGTGGATGCTCGGCCCGGATGGCTGGACCATGCCGGTTTGCATAAACGAGGCCCGGCCCGGCGGAAAGATCCGCTACGAATGGTCGGATGGCAAGGGAAGCGAATTTTATCTAACCGGCGAATTCGTGGCGCTGGAGCCCTTCCGGCGCATCGTTCACGTGGAGCGAATGCACCTCCCCGATCCCACCCCCGACAACCACGTTGAGACGACTTTTGAACAGGATGGGAACAGCACCTTGATGACCATGCGGATGACGTTGCCAGATGCCAAGACACGAGAAATGATGCTTGCTTCGGGGATGGAGCACGGCATGGAAGTCAGTTACGTTCGCCTTGAGGCAATCCTTTAGCCAGAAGAGGAATAACAACAAAGCATACTCTCACGTCACGAAACGAGACAGCTTTTCATGCTCCGGCGTCGTCTTTCGCGTCCCCGAATGGCGACGTCTTGGCCACCGCCATGGTCTGCCGCTCTTTGTAACCCTGCGCGACTCGACCGAGCCAGCTTTCATTCAAGTCGGTGTACTTCCGGTCCAGGTCATCAATAATGGCCTGGAAGGCTCCGGCATCGTCCCGACCGAAGCCGACGGGTGCCAACGCGCCGCGAAGTTGGTCCTTCGGGATAGTGACCTGTACTGGCCTGTTCCAACTGACCCCGCCATACCCGCGCAAGGCCGTTCCCTCGGTTTGTACTTCGGGCTTGTAGCCCATCTCCGTCAGCGCTTCGACCAGGTATTGCTGGTCGGTCATGGTTGTGGTGAGTTCCTCGTATTGGCTCATGTTGTCTCCCTATTCCGTTTCTCGAAATGCCCGTCTGCCGGGCGCAGCGGGGCTATCTGATTCGGTCGAAAATACTCCCGGTCGCGCGGCGCTCAGGAATCGCCCGGATGCTTGTCGGCGCAGTGCTTCGATTTGATCTGCCGCTGATCTCGAAACCGGAACGATGTACTCGGCCGACTCCTTCAGGGAAAGATTCAGCCGCCACGCCTTGCGGCAACATCCCTGATCTCGGCACCGGTCCAGCCCTCGTCGTTGGGCCGCTCCCCATCCACCTTCCATTTCGCGAGGTAGATCTTCCAGATCGCCTCCCGCTCCTCCGCTGACGGCAGATCGAAAAAGAATGTTCCCAGAGTGAACCGGCGGCGCAACTCCGGGGGAAGGCTCGTGATCGAATTGCAGGTTGCGATCCACAGGCTCTTACCTTGGGAAATCGCATCGACGACTTGAAGCGCGGCGCGCAGGCGCTCGCCTGAGCCACCCACCAGCGAGCTCTGCATCGCCGAAAGATCGAACGCTACCGTGGGAATCCCGGCTGTATTGCCCGCAGCTTTCGCGATCATCGACTTCGCCGCATCCGGAGGGCCTATGGCGATGATGCCGTCCGCCCCGCGGTCCTGCATCCACCCGAGCATTGTTCCAGTCATCTCGGTCTTCACACCGGACGTGTCGGTGCCGGTGCCGGCGAACGCCTTCTCGATCTCGTCGACAAACACCACGACACGCGGAGATTCCTGGCCCGTGAGCACCGCACTAAGAAACCGCTTGATGTTGTCGCAACCACCGATGTCCGCGAACGTTTCGCCGCCGCGCCAAATGGTCAGGCCCGGTGCCTGTTCCACGGCCTGGCGCTTGCGCTCCCATAGACGCTCGACATCCAGACCCTTCTTTGACAGCGACATTGCCAACGCTTGCTCTGCCGGAAATGCCGCGAGTCCCACCAGGGCATCGACAGCTTGATCCACGACGGACACGTCAGGCGGAGCCAGTTCGGCTGACTCGAACATGCCTGGAATGATCTCGCGCAGGTCGTCCGCCGATGGAAGAGGCTCGTCAATAATCATTACGTCGTTCTGCAATTCGACCGGGAGCACGGAGCCGGGAGTCGTTACCAACACGAGCATCTGGCCGCCAACCTTGAATGCGTCGCGGAGATTCCAGACCCCCTGCACGATGTCGACCTGTTCCCAGATGCGCTGCGGGTTATTGAAGAACACAATGGCATCCGCAAACTGTTTCACCGCAGCGCCCTTGTGAAGGGCCAACAGTACATCCGCCGGACCGGCAATCGCGGCCTTCTCACCGAACACGTGGGCAGTAGCCTCTTTGGCTGCCTTGTTGCGCGCGGCCACGCCGCCCATGATGTCCCATGCAAACACAGGCACTTCGGTTTTGCCGCAGAGGCATGCCGAAACTTGCGCCATCGCGCTGGCCGGATCGGCCGTCCTGATGGCAAGTAGCGGAGTGCCGGCCCGGCGCGCCGCCTTGAGCAGGTTGCGGAAATCTTCTGTGGATCGAATCATTGAATCTCTCTCCTGAAAAACGAAAAGGGAGCCCGAAGGCTCCCGAGGTTCTGGCGGTGTATGCAGATTTGATCGGCCACGCCGATAGTTTGAGCCCTTTTGCCACGCAAGCTGTCTTGGGGCTGCTTGCGTCTTGAAGTTAGCGGCCGGGATTGTCGGCTCGTACCCGCGGCTAGGCAAATACTACTCTTCCCTACGCTGCGCGGCTAGATCGAGAGCTATTCCCGACACCCAGTTCTTGGCTACTCTCTGAGTCGCCGACGATCTGGGGGTTGGCCTAGGCAACGAACACACTATTTTCTGAAACCTTGAAAGCCTGACGAAAGCCATTCTCACAACTTGCCTGGAAAGAAACAAACCGGAATAATGCCGAACACGAGGTTTTCACGACGCTTACCAGTAGTATGTCGTCGAAGCAGCAAGAGGATCAGGTTTGACTAGCGCACGTGGATCAGGAACGGCGGACTCGTTCCCGCCGGCAGCTTCAACTGGTAGCTATCAGGAGGCCGAGTCAGCGATCGGAAGTTGACTTGGCTGATGCCTGCCGGCCTGTAAGGAGCTGGACCCGCATAAGTAACCTCGGTCGGCTGGAAGCTGGTTGGTTGACGTGGGATGAAGTAACTTCCCTCGACCCTAACGGGAATGGAGTTCACAGGCAGCGGAAATTCGATTAACGATCCATCGGCCTGCGGCGGACCGATTGGTCCCAATCCTGTGGCGAAGACTGAAACCAGCGAGCCCGCCTCTGCTGGATTGGCCGCCGAATTCATGCTGCCATCCTGGTTCAACGCGATCGCATACTGCGGAGTCCCAATCTTCAGGGGAGCTGGATCTGTGCTGCTATCCCCAATGAGCACCCCCGGAGCCGTTTGCGCCGTGGGCCAGCCCAGGCATTTCAACCGCGAACTCTTATACGAGACGCATACTTCTGTGTTCGCGCCGGTATTCAACGACCACGGAGCGATCACATTTACCTGTCCATCCTGCGCCCACAAAATCGGCGCGGGCGCGCCGTCGAACGTCACCTGCACCTCTCCTGCTTGCCGTGGGTATGGCGCCTGCAGGGTGGCCTGCGACGCCACGCCTTGCTGCGGCCCAAGCCCATTGCCGAACAACGCCAGTACCTGTCCTGGCGAAATCGACTGGGTGCTGTAGCCCCCGGCGTTCCCGATGCACGCCAGGGGGAACGTATCGGCGCTTGGGTCGGGGGAGAAACTTAAGAGAAAATCGGTAGTCTGCGAGTTTCCGGCTGGAAATGGACCTGTGCGCGTCGGTGCGAACGACGACGTTGGCCCCGAAGCGATCAGCACATTTCCGTTTTTGATCGCGATCAACGGCGCGGCGTTGTATAGGCCCCCTGGAAGATAAGTGGTCTGCAGTACAGTGCCATCCGGAGCGAGCACCGTCAGGAATTCCGTTCCACACGCTGCCAAGCTGTTCTTCAAAGGAAGGGTCGCCAACCGTGGCCCCGACCGGAGTGCGGTTACGTCAAGAGTGTTGCCCATCAAATAGACGTTGCCCGCCTGGTCCATCCCCATCCCGGAATACCCGGTCGCTACAGGCGTTGTCGAAGAGGTCACCGTGCCGTTCGCATCGAACCGCGTCAATCGCGCAATGCCTTGCCCACGATCGCTAGCGGTGCCAGTAGAAAAGACCACTGCATTGCCGCTCGGATCCAGTGCGACAGTCGGCATGATCTGGCTATCGGGGAATGTGGTATAAAACAAGGGGGTTCCATCCGGTGCGAATCGCGCCAGTATTCCGTCAGTAATATAGCCCCCTGCGACAAACGCAGCGCCCGACGCATCCACAGCGATCGAATTCATCAGCCCCACCAGAGGCTGCTGATAATTGATCGAACCTCCGTTCGCGGCGATCCTGAAAAAAGTTCCGAGCCCGCCCACATAAACCCGGCCCGACGCATCCGCCGCCAGGGTCGGACGCGCTCCGTTGGGAAATGTGATTCCTGTCGAGAACGTCCACGCGATGCCGGAGCCGCTATCGTTCAGCTTCGCGACAATAACATCCGCGTTCGAATGGATCGGCGAGACGTAGACGCCTCCATTCGGGTCTATGGCCATCGTGCTGACCGGGACTCCCAGTTGGTTCTGCCACACGATCGCTTTCCCATCCGCCGACAACTTGGTCACTGTCGATGGACGAGCATCCTGTCCGGCGCTCCCCGCATTCGAAAGAACATAGATAGCCCCGGAGGCATCGGTGGCAAGCTTCTGCACGTTTGGCAGTAGCCACTGGCTGTAATCCAGGCCGAGAAGAAAATCGGACCCGCCAGCGCGAACAACCGGGACGGCGCTGAACAGGAGCAGAGAGAGAATAATTCGCGCGCGCAGCAAGGAATTAAGAGCACGCGGCGCATGCACGGCTTTGTAGACCTCCCCCGTGCCGCCCACAGCGATCGATGCGAGGATCTCGTACTCTCCTAAACGAGCTGCGGTTGAGAAAGGCATGAGTGATAGTCAATACCAATGTATCTGACTGGCGGTGAATTGTATTGTGCGCGACAACGGGCGACTCGGACAAAGTTTGCCCACTTCGCTTCGGTGCCTCCATCCTGGATAGCTCTCGATAAACGCCAATTGTGACCGCCATCCCGTGGTCCCTGGAAGCAAGGGGCACTTACTCGTTGAATGCTCGGCTCACGCAATCAGTGCGGCTGCCGCAAAAATGATGGCGTTGTACCCTGCGTGCGCCAGGAATGGCGAGGTCGTCGAATTCGATTTGATCCGCAACCAAGCGTAGACGACACCCATCACGAAAATGACACCTACCTGCAGACTCGTTATGCCGGCCTTCGGAAGGTGACAGCGCGCGAATACGGCGGCTATCGCAATGCCCGTAATCCAGCCTGCGTGGCGAACTCGCTTCCGAAGTCCCAACTCCGCCAAGCCGAAGAGGTACCCGCGAAATACGGCCTCTTCCATGAGCGGACCCAGAGTGATTCCGATCCAGGCATCCTGCCATTTGAACGGCGCGCCTTTGTACAGAGCCTGGAATAGCAGTGCGACCGCAAGACCGCAGACCGCGCCGAAAATCAGGGATTCCACGCTTTGCCGGTTGCTCGTCCGGCGCCACGCTATGAACTCAAGTCCGAATGTATTCAACCGATCACGCCCCGCCCAGGCGAGGGTTAGAAGCGCCACGGTGAACCCGATACCGGCGAGTTCGAGGGGATGAATCGAAACATTGAACATGATCCAGTCTGCCTTCATAGGAATCATAGCTGGCACTCGCCCGAAGGCCAACGGAGTTGCCGTTGTCAGCGGATGCGAAGATGGCTACCGGTGACAAGCTTGGCGCCGGGGACTAGTTCATTGTTCACGAGCGCTGCCCGGATGGCTTCGCCGTTCACCTCCCAGCCGTCCTTGAGTGCGGCCTCAAGGCGTCGTCTCGCTTCGCCTTCAGGCAGTTGGTAGACGACTTCCTGGAACTCAGTCTTGGTGAACCAGATGGCCCGCTCAAAGAATCGTTCTGCGATTTGCAGAGGGTCATCGACAACAAGGGACGCGCTGCTGTTTGATGTCGCTGTGCACTCATCCCGCCCGGTAGTGGGCAGGACGCCGTACGAACCATCCATGACGTCCAGCGAGATGTGTAGTGGACCCCATTTTTTGGACAGAAAAAAGAGGTTTCTTAGATGGTGTGAAGGGATAGAAAATAAGGAGAGCCAATGCCCAGCACCAGAAAGAATCACCCGCCTTCGTTGAAGGCAAAAGTAGCCGTTGAGGCGAT
>JANXSF010000126.1 GCA_025352795.1 Acidobacteriota bacterium | reverse complement strand
AAAAAGCCAAACCAATGAGGCTAAGCTCTAATCGCAGCGTAATCGCAGCGAGCAAGTAACTGGGCCAAATCAAGCAAGTGCTTTGTTATGAATGGTGGGCACGCGGGGACTCGAACCCCAGACCTCCTGCGTGTGAAGCAGCGTGTCTGCTCTAAGTTATTGATGGTATTGACCGCCTTGGCTGCCCTGGAGGCCTTTCGCCGCACTGCCGGTCTCTAATCGCAGCGCAATCGCAGTACGGATTTCAATAGAATTCTGGAGTCCTATTTCAACGTAAAGCTGTAATGAATCCTCGATGGCCAGGCTCCTTGACTACCGTGGCGTCCACCAGTTCTGTCCAACTCTTCCCCACCAAGCGGAAAAAGGCTTACCTACAGTTCGGATTCGCGCGGGCGAGTTGGAGGTCGATCCATGACCGCGGATTGTGCAAGCCGTGAAGTTTGGCGACGAGGAGGCGTAACCCTGAAGAACTCAGATGCAGTGCGTTGTCGGCGCTGAACCTCATCATAGGAGGGACGCAACCCGGTCAGATCGAGCGAGGCGCGCTTGATAAGTGTGGCGCGGTCAGCTTCGGGCGAAGGTGGCAGCTTCTTTTGTTCCAACTTTGCCAGTATGAACTAATCAACCTTTTCTTTGGTCCAGCGTTTGGCGAACAGGAGGTCCCTGACTTTGGGTTGCGCTTGCTGTGCTACCGGTTGGAACGCCCACCATTTGCGGCCGATTTCAATATCCATACCTTTCCTGACAGGAGAGGTATGGGCAGATTCTGGAATTTCCTACGAGGGTCAGGCGCACCCGCAGCAATCCATTTTTCGAAGGCTCTGATCTTGTCATCTGGCAGTTTGCCTGTGGGAGGCATACGAAGTTCCGTTAGGTAATAAGTGAGCGCTTTGAATAGGCGACTGGACGCGGGGTCACCTACCACAAGAACGGGACCGCCGTTGCCTCCTTTTTTCAAGCCGTTCTTGGGGTCGAGGACCAGTCCGCCCATAGGCGACTTCGATTTGGATGAGTGGCAACCGTAACAATTGGCGGCCAGGACTGGTCGAATTTCTTTTTCAAAGAACTCGATGCCAGGCGTCTGACCAGAAACAGGGAACAACCGAGAGGGCGATCAGGCAGAGGCTAAAGCATTGCGGAGTGCGAAAAATAGCCCAGCGTATAAAAGGTGGAAGTCACGACACTACACCATTTTGGTCACATTCGGTTTCGATTCGCATGGTTCAATTAAACCAGCCTACCCAGCCCAGATTACCTAGTTCAGATGAACTAGGTGCCAGTAGTTGTTGTGGAATATTGAATGCAAGCCTGCGGAAAGATAGACTCACGTGACAATCAGGTGGTCCTCGTAAACTTTCATCGACCGCTGATACCTGTGAGGAGTTACATCGTGCAGCTTTTTCAATCAAGTGATTATTTGAGGAGAGCGAAAGCTATCTTCGTAGGACTAGTTTTGTCGACAATGGTTGCCACACCGGGGTGGGCGCAAAGCAGTACCAGTACAGTTCTTGGAACCGTAGTGGACGCGCAGGGTGGCATTGTTCCGGGCGCCTCGGTGACTCTTATTAACGAGGGCACTGCTGATGAACGCGCCGTGAAGACAGACAGTACGGGCAGCTTCCTTCTTCCCAATCTAAAACCTGGCACCTACACGGCCAAGGTGGAGAGTACAGGTTTTCAGACCTATCGCAAACAAGGCAACATCCTTTCCGCGAGCGAAAGACTTTCACTCGGCACGATTCCGCTAAGCATAGGCGCATTAACCGAGACAATCAGCGTCGTTGCTGACGCCGCAGTAGTGCAGTCTGCAAGCTCTGAGAGCTCGGCAGTTCTTACGACGCAGCAGTTGGAAAGTGTCACCCAGAGGGGAAGAAACGTTGTCGGCTTCCTGCGATTGCTTCCAGGAGTAAATACTTCTGGGGAATCGGAGGCGCTTCATGGTGCAGGCTCCATTGGGACAGGACTCCCCAACATTGGCGGAGTGCGCTCAGGCGCCCTCACGATTGGTGTTGACGGTCAACAAGGGCAGGATAACGGCAGTTCGAACACATACACAACGTCCGTGAGTTTGGACGCCATTGCTGAAGTCAAAGTTCTGCTAAACAACTATCAGGCCGAGTACGGACGCAACGGTGGTGCAGTGGTGAACGTTGTCAGCAAGAGCGGCACCAGAGAATTCCATGGATCGGCCTATTGGTACAAGCGTCATGAAATGTTTAACGCTCAAAACTTCTTCAATAACGCTGCACTTCCCACTATTGCTAAGCCTCGGTATCGCTACATCACCGAAGGAGCTACGCTGGGCGGTCCTATCACGATCCCGAAACTTTTTAATACCTCGCGTCAGAAACTGTTCTTTTTTCTCAGTGTTGAAACCAACCCGAGCCTGGAGCCAGCCTCCATCACCAGGTTAACCATGCCCACCCTGCTGGAACGTCAGGGAGATTTCTCTCAGTCTGCCCTCAAACCGAAAGATCCTACTACGCGCGCGCCATATCCCAATAACATTATCCCGGCAAATCTCATTAATAAAAGCGGGCAAGCACTCACAAATCTTTTGACTATGCCGAACAGTTTCGACCCTAATGGATCCTACAACTACCTGTTTCAGGACACGAAAAAGGGCTCAAGGGAGCAGGAATTGTTTAGAATCGACTATAAGGCAACCGACAAAGACTCCATTTTCTTCCGCGGTACTTTCTTCAATACCATTAGTGAGGGTTACAATCTGACCAACTGGGATTTTATCAAGGTTCAGCAAACTTTCATCAACAAACATGCGTCGTTGGGATATACGCGAATAATCACCCCGTCTATCGTGAATGAGTTAAATCTTGGTGTTCGCCGTCCTCAGGAAAGACTCCCTTTCCCCGATTCGGCCTCGGATCTGGCGAAAACCAGACGTCCCACCTCCGGCTTTGTAGTGGGCCAGCTTTACCCTCAAGCCAATCCTGATCAGATCGTCCCGCAGGCCTCTTTTGGAGGAGTGCAGAACGCCCCTAACTTCGGAAGCTTTTTTGCAACGCGTTTTCCCCAGTTTGAAGATGATATTAACTGGAACATTGGCAACAATCTTAGCTGGATTAAGGGACGTCACAACTTTAAATTCGGCATCTATGCTGAACGAGACCGCGTGACCACAGGCTTTGGATTTAACGTACCGTGGATGGGCAACTTCAATTTTGGTACTGGCGGTAACAATCCTGGCGATACTGGAAATCCCTACAGCAACTCACTCACGGGAGCCTTTCAAAATTACTCTGAAGCCCAACACCCCACCAAACCTTCCGCCCTAGCATCGAATATTGACTGGTTTGTTCAAGATTCCTGGAAGGTCACCAAGAACCTGACTCTTGAACTTGGTTTACGCATCGCTTACTTCACTCCCTGGGACCAAACAGATGGCCAGCAATCGTCCTTTGCGCTGGGACGCTACAATCCTTCCAATGCCCCCACACAATATAGACCTGCACTGGTTAACGGCGTCCGCGTTGCCGTGAACCCGTTGACAGGTGCGACTTTAAATCAGGTCTTTGTGGAGAAGTTTGTACCTAATACCGGCAACCCCGGTAACGGCTTTGTGACCACACGTGACGGAAATTATCCTGCTGGCTTTTATGAGAAGTCGCCTGAGCTTTTGCAGCCAAGGTTTGGGTTCGCTCTGGATGTGTTCGGAAACGGCAAGACCGCCTTTCGCGGAGGCTTTTCGAAAACTAACCAGCTTGTGCGCTATGAGCCGCAGTCCGCGGGTGCGCCTATCTCATTTACCCCCACCATATATAACGGCAACCTAGGCACTTTTCTCGGAGCCGGAGGCGTTCTATCTCCGGGTGGTGCAACGGGTCATGACCGCTTTCTTAAAGCGCCGGACTATTACAACATCTCCGTTGGCATACAACAGAGTATTGGTTTTGGCACCGTGTTGGATGTTAAGTATGTATCAGCGTTGGGAAGAAATCTGGCTACGACGCGTGACATTAATAGAGTGCCTTACGGAGCTCGGTTCCTTTCCCAGAATCAGGATCCTACTAAAACCTTTAATGCGGCTACCCCTGCTGCCGGTGCCTTACCCGATAGCTTCTTCCGACCTTACCCCGGCTATGGCGGAATCACTTACCGCGAATCAAGCGGCAGTTCGAATTACCATTCCCTACAGGCTACCGCCAACCGCCGCTATTCGCATGGGCTGCAATTAGGGGTCACCTATACGTTCTCCAAAGTGATGGACTATGCAAATCTGCCCACGTATCGCTCCTTCCGGGAATGGAGCTATGGCAAGGCGGATTTCGACCAGACCCATGTCTTTGTCGCCAACTATAGTTACGACTTGCCTAAGTTTAGCAAGCTGATATCTAGCCGCGTCACTAGAGTCGCTCTCGACAGTTGGCAGATTTCCGGCATCACCACATTAGCGAGTGGCACACCCCAAACAGTTAGTCAGTCCACCACCACTGGTGTGGATTTGACAGGTGGCGGCGACGGCCAGCGCATCAATGTTACAGGAGACCCCAGATTGGCGCATGGTGATAGAACGGTTGACCACCTGTTTAATACAGCGGTTTTCGTTATGGCGGGCCTCAACGATGCAGGCAACGCGGCGCGTGATATTTATCGCGGACCGGGTCTAATTGTTTCTGATATGACGCTGTTCAAGAAGTTTCCACTCAGTAACGAAAAGCGTTCGCTCCAGCTTCGTTGGGAGGTTTACAACATTTTCAATCACACTAACTTCTCCTCTGTCGACAATACGGCCCGATTCAATCCGGCAACTCTTGCCCAAACCAACGCCACCTTCGGAAAAGCTACTGCAGCTCGCAACCCGAGATTAATGCAAGTGTCGTTGCGCTTCAGCTTTTGAATTGCAACGCCCACACAACTAGTGCTTGTTCTGTGGCATGTCGTTCCTAATCATTTTGCCGCTCTTCATAACGAACTTCACCCGTTGCAATTCCGTGATATCAGTCAGCGGATCACCGGAGACAGCGTTCAGATCGGAGTACTTACCTTTTTCGATTGAGCCGATCTGATCTGCCATCCGATCACTTGAGCATTTATGGTTGTGCCCGCCTGGACGATAGTCCATCTGAACCATGCGTCTATCGGTTATAAATAGATACAGTGCATGGTTGTGCGTATGGGAGGCCGTCGGCTGATGTCTGTTAAGACTACACGCGCATCGGTATGGGCAATTGGTGCTCTAGCCCTCATCGTGTTGGCCGTTGGAGCTAATTGGATTCAATCGCGTCGCGCGCCCGCGATTCCCATCATTGCCTTTATTCCTCAAACCACAGGAGCGATGCTTTGGGAAGTGGAGCATTTTGGGGCCACCGTAGCGGCGGATAAACTGAAGTGCCACCTTTATTGGAACGCACCTACCTCGGAAACGGATGTGGCAGGGCAGATTTCCCTAATTGACAAAGTTGCGCGCGGCAAGTATCAGGGTCTTGTGCTGGCTCCCAATCATCCATATTCGATCCTTACCCCTTTGCGCCGCGCGCTAGCTGCAGGCCTTCCGGTGGTGATCGTTTCTGCCCCGCTTGATCTTCCCGCCAGTGACAAGCTGGGTTACATTGTGAATGATGATGAAAAAATGGGTGAACTTGCCGCTGCAGAAATTGCAAAACTCATTGGCGGAAAAGGGGCTATCGCACTGGTTGGGTTTGCGCGTTATGCGCCGGGGGTGAAGCATAGGATTCGCGGAGCCGAACGGTTTCTGGCGATCCGATTCCCCGATATCCACGTTGTGGGCCGATTAGCCGGAGCGTATAGTGCGCCGCGCACGGAAGAGCTTACCAACAGCACTGTGAATTCGCATCCGGAATTGAAAGCAATTTTGAGTTTTACGGCGACCTCCACACGAGGAGTCTATTCCGTCCTGAAAAGTCGGTCGTTACAACAAGCAATTCAATTGGTTGGCTGTGAGCAAGATTCCGATTTGATAGATTATCTGGGCAAGGGGCAGATTGCGGCGATTGTAGCGGAAAATACATATCGCATGGGTCATCAGGCGGTTGAACTCATTGCGGACTCCCTGAGTGGAAAGCCACTGCAGGCGCTGTCTGTTATTCCTCCACTGTTGCTCACAAAGCAGAATCTGAGCTCTGCCGAAGCAAGTGTCTTTACGAGCTTTCCGAGGTGATGTACTTATGAAGCGGAATGCCCGGCGCAAGCTCGTTATCTCGACAACGATATTGTCCATCGTGGCAATGGGAATCTTTGGCGGGCGGCAGTTGTACATAAGCCGTCCTGGCTACGGGCTTCCCTACTATGCCCGATTCACGCAGGACGCGGAGGATCGTTGGACGGCACTCGGCGGTACCTGGGAAGTGTCCGAAGGTTCCATGCGCAATGATTCCAATGATCGTGGCGCGAAACTGTTGACGGGCCTGCCTAACTGGAAAGATTACGTTTTAGAGGGCGATTTTCAACTTTTGGGTGAGGGTAGCGCAGGGGTCTTGGCACGTGTGACTGAGGCCGAAGTGGGCGAGAATTCCTTTAAGGGCTATTACGTTGGCATCCGGACGATTGACAATAGTCTGGACCTGGGGGCTTTCGACTTTGCCTATCACGAAGCCGCCAAAGTGACTTTGCCCGAACCGATTCGGCTGTTTCGTTGGTACCACGTCAAACTAAAAGTTGAAGGTTGCCGAATCACTGCCTCGGCGTGGGCTGATGGAATGCGCGAAGTTAAGACCGCACCGTTCAACGACCCGGATTGCTTTCGATCTGGCAGCATTGGCTTGAGGTCTAACGGCACGGGTGGTGTTTGGCGGAATGTCACGGTGACGCCAATTGACGCTGCCGAGTTAGCCGCCAACAGCACCGCTCAAACCCTACCCTCGTCCGACGAACTCGCGCGCCTGCGGGTCACGCTGCAAACAGGAATACGACGCGGTGGAGCGCAACCGCTTGGCGAAGGGACTCCATCCGTGCCCGCGACACAGCCTGTTGTTTCGTTGCAGTTTCTGGCTCCGCTGGGATCGCCGCAGGCTTCGATTCGCGGATCCGTGGTTCTTACCAGACCGGCGATCTACGTTCAGGATTCCACCGGCGGCATTGAGGTCCAATCCGACGGCACCATGCCGCTGAAGATTGGCGATGAGGTGGAGGTCACAGGAGAGGTCAACCTCGATAAATCCAGTCCTGTGATTCGAAAGGCTCGTTTTCGACTTCTGAGAGAAACGGTGCCCATCTCCCCGGCGGTTGCTACAGCAAACCAAATTGCCGATGGTAACTTCGATGGCAGGTTCGTTCAGGTGGAAGGTTATCTTCGAACAATCTCTGCAGGATCAGATGACACACTCACAATGGAGCTGGATGCCGGGACACAATCTTTTCATGCAATCCTTCCCCCCGGACGCAGTGGGTCGCACCTGCGAGGTGTGGCGCTTGAAAGTCGGCTACGTCTTCGAGGAATTTCCGTTGTGGATCCCCGGTTCAAGAAGGCTGCTGACCCGTTCGTAATCCTGGTGCGATCTGCCGAAGACTTTGAGGTTGTTGCGGGGCCGCCGTGGTGGCGACCGTCTACCCTGATCCTGGCGAGTCTAGTGGGGCTTGGACTGATCTTCGCGTTTAACTATCTGTATCTTTTGGCGAAACATTGGCGATTGCGGGCGGTTGCGGACGAGCGCGAACGGCTGGCACATGAGATTCACGATACGCTGGCCCAGAGTTTCGCCGGAATTGGATTTCAGCTTCAGGCAATCCGCAACAGCGTGCCTGGCGGTTCTGGAGCCCTGGAGAGTCAGGTGGATTTGGCGATGCTGATGGCACGCTCCAGCCACCAGGAGGCGCGCCGCCACATTGCCAGCTTGCGACCGGAATCGCTGGGGCACATTGGGCTGTTACCTGCGTTGCGTGAGTGCGCCGAACGGATGGTTAAAAACGCAAATGTAACCGTGGAGACCTATGGCGACGATGGAGGCCGGAGCGTGCCTCCGCGCCTTAAAGACACGCTTTACAGGATTGGACAGGAGGCCATTGCCAATTCGATTCGACATGCACAGCCGGGGACGATCCGAATCCGGCTTCACCGGACGCGTGCATCCATCTGCCTATCGGTTGAAGATGACGGAGACGGTTTTATAGCAGACAGCAACCGTGCAGGATTCGGACTATTGGGAATGCGTAAAAGAGCGGAAAGTATTTCGGCCACCCTGATGGTGAAAAGCACGCCGCGCGCGGGAACGCTGGTAGAAGTGAAGGCAGCCGTCGGATCGCGATTTCTATCCTGGCCATGGCGGCGCACAAGGCTTTTCGCTAGGGATATATGACGGACACCAAGACCATTCGTATCATGATCATCGACGACCACCCTGTGGTACGGGTCGGACTGGCCAGCATGCTAAGTACCCAGCCGGGAATACAAGTGGTGGGCAGCGCCTCTGGCGGACTGGAAGCGCTTACCTTACTTGATACCATTGCGCCGGACATCGTGCTGATGGATCTGCGGATGTCTGGTATGAGCGGACTGGAAACAATACGCGCCATCAATCTGAGACTGGATCCACCGCGGATTATTGTTTTGACTAGTTTTGACACCGATGAAGATATCTACCAATCCGTTGGCGCGGGGGCGCAGGGCTATGTTCTGAAAGACACACCGCAAGACCGACTGCTGGAGGCCATCCATCTTGTGCATGCGAAAAAGCGTTACTTTCCGGCTGATATTGCCGCTCGGCTTACGGAACGAATGGCGCGATCGAATCTAACGCCGCGTGAGCATCAGGTGTTGCAACTTGTGGCAAAGGGCCTTACGAACAAAGAGATAGGGCGAGTTTTTGGAATTAGTGACAATACAGCGCGAAATCATGTGAATAGCATCATTGACAAATTGGAAGTTTCCGATCGTACTGAAGCCGCCACAATCGCCATGCGGCAGGGGCTGGTTTCGATGACCGATTGATGGGAAGCTGATGACTGTGCGATATTTCCTGACATTTTGGTTGTTGGCGAATGCGGCGTCCACCCCACCTGCGTTTGTCGATGCTACTGCGGCGTCGAAGATCAACTTTGTGTTTGACGCCAGCAAGACCCAGGCCAAGTACTTGATTGAAGCGATGGGAGGCGGAGTGGCAATGATCGACGCCGACGGCGATGGCAAGTTGGATCTTTTT
>JANXSF010000104.1 GCA_025352795.1 Acidobacteriota bacterium | reverse complement strand
CTTGATTTTCTCCAGGCTTAGCTTCTCTCCACCTTTCATGCTGATGATCAATCCCCAGCTTCCGACACCTTGCCCCTTCAGGCTCTTCTTGTGTGAGAATCGACCTCCGCTCCAGGCTCTTCTTGCATGAGACAAGACTCCTATCAGTGTCAGAATCCATTTTCATGTATAATTTAGAAATTGTATTTCAGGGCCCTGTCGTACCGATAAAACGCTAATGGAAGAATAGTGATCTGGCGATCACTCAACCCAATCGAGGAAGTGACTATGTTCAGTCTCACAAAAAGAAGTACGTGGTTAGCCGCGACTAGAAATAATTCTTTGGCCTTAGTTGCCTTGCTCGGTGGCTTGCTGTTGCAGCCAACTGATCTGCTGGCGCAAAGCGGAGCGGGGTCCATCCAAGGTACGGTTCAGGATATGACCGGTGCTGGCATACCAGCAAGCACCGTTAATGTTGTGAATACCAAAACAGGGGTTGCCAACAATACTACTGCGAATAGCATTGGTTTTTATTCGGTTCCAGGTCTTTTCTCGGGAACCTATACCTTAACCTTTACTGCGCCGGGCATGAAGAAATATCAGACTACGTTCACACTTCAAGACGCGCAGAACGCAGCCATCAATCCGAAACTCGCAGTCGGCGACGTGGCCGAAACAGTGACGGTTACCACTGAAGGGGCGCAATCCATCACCTATGACAGCGGCACGGTCAGCACGCATTTGGATGCCCGCCGCATTGATCAGCTTCCACAAAACGGCCGCAATATTTTAGGTCTCGCCCAAAATACAGTGCCTGGCATTGAAGCCGGTGGCACTCGTGCAAACGGAGTGATGGGTGAAGGCATGGAGTACACCCAGGACGGCGCGCCGATGACGAACCGCAACTTCGGCAGTGCCGGTAATTCAGCCCAGGCCACTCTGCCCGATCCCGATTCTGTTGAGGAAGCTAAGTTCGAAACACTGAACTCCGGCGCACAGTTCGCCACTCCGGCAACCGTTATTTTGACGACAAAGTCAGGCACCAATGCGATCCACGGTTCCTTTTTCGAAACGGCCCGCAACAACGCCATTGGCGTGGCCAAGGCGCGCCAAAACCCAGCCAACTTCGCCGCACCAAAACTGATTCGCAATGAATTCGGCGGTTCAGTCGGTGGCCCCATTTTTATCCCTAAAATTTATGATGGCAGAAACAGGTCGTTCTTCTTCTTCGCGTATGAGCGCTTCTCGTTGCGTCAATCCTCCGACCAACTGGTAAGAGTACCAACAGTGGCCATGAGAAATGGCGACTTCAGCGGACTGATCAATGGCGCTGGCATCCAGCAGATCATTTACGATCCAAACACCACCCAGGCTGGCACTTTGCAGCGCACGCCGTTTCCCAACAACCAAATTCCCATCAATCGAATCAGCCCGCTGGCCAAGACGATGTATGCCGCCACGCCGCTTCCACAGACTGCCGATAATCCGTTGGTCAACTCCAACATCACAGACATCAATCCGATTACGCAGACCGTTCCTAATTTCACCACTCGCCTGGATCACGTCTTCAATCAGAACAACCGCATGTATTTCCGATTTACTGACATTGATCAGCAGCAGCAAGCACTGCGCAACTATCCGTCCGCATCACCTGCCAATATCGCTGGTGGTGGTCTGCCCGCCGGAGCGACCGGGTATCAGGCAATCCCCATTCAAACGATCAGCGGAGCCTTGGGATTCTCTCACGTGTTTTCCCCAACATTCTTTTCTGAGACAATTGTGAGCCAACAATGGCAGCGAATGTATGTTCAAGGAAACGAGGTTTCCCTGGGGAATTATGAAAAGCAGTTGGGACTTCCCAATAATTTTGGTCAGGGTGGCTTTCCGGAAATTGGATCGAACCTGATTATGCCGTATGGCGGTTCCCAATGGTATTACGGCATGAGCCAGATGGTTGCCACGGTGGACCAGAACTTCAACAAAGTTTCTGGTAAGCACCAGTTGGCCTTTGGTGGTCGCTTCCGTCATGAACGCTTCGGTTATCTTTCGGATCGTTCACCGGATCAAATTCTATTCTCAAATCAGGCCACTGCGGTTTACGATCCAACCACTGGTGCCAACTATGGTGCCAAGCCCAATACCGGCTATCAGGATGCGGACTTCTTTCTTGGGGCAGCCAGTTCTTACAGCCAAAGGAAGAACGCACCATTCGGGCATTCACGGCTGCGCGAGACCGGGTTATATTTTCAAGACAACTTTCGCGTCAATCGGCGACTGACAATCAACGCCGGACTGCGCTGGGAAATGCATCCTGCTCCGAAAATTAAGAACGACGAATTCGTCACTTTTGATTTGAAGAGCAACTCAATTGTGCTGGCCAAGGAACCTTCTGCTTATGTGCAAAGCGGATTTACCACGCAAGCCATCCTGGACAATTTGAAGAACCTGGGAGTGAAGTTCGCAACCCCGCAGCAAGTGGGACTTCCGGCAGCGGGCATGTATGGTAACATGGCGAATTTCATGCCACGTCTAGGCTTCGCCTACATTCCTCCCATCAAGAATCTGGGCACCGTGATCAGGGCGGGCTATGGAGAATATATTTATCCGGTACCGATCCGCAACTCTGTGCGATACCTAACTTCGGCTTATCCATTCACAGCAAACTACACGCAAAGCTACACCTCCGCATCCCAAGCGCCGGACGGATTGCCAAACTATCTGCTGCGTAATTCGCAGTCCGTCGTAGCAGGGCTGAACAGCGCCAATGTGGTTGACACCAACTCCACTACCGCGCTGCTTCCGGGCGTCAGCATGATGACGCTAGCCGCCAAGTATCCTCCAGCTCGCGTACGGGAAGCCAATCTGACCATGGAGCAACCATTTAAGGATGGCTCGGTTTTGCGTCTCAGCTATGTGTTCACGCATGGAGAAAATCTGGATCAGAATTATTCATACAACAATGCACCTTCCACTTATGTTTGGGAACAGGTAACAGGAACAATACCGCCGACAGGCACTTTTTCCGGAACGGCCACCCGTCCCTATGACCAGAAGACCTGGGGCGGCAATGTGGTTTCGTTGAAGACGGGCTGGTCAAACGACAGCGCAATTCAGATCAACTATCAGCGTCTATTCAGGAAGGGATTCGGCTATCAGGCTTTCTATGTTTACTCGCGAGCTTTCCGCGTGGGTGGAAATACTTTCCGCGATAACACTTTGTATCCTGCATCGAACTACGCTCCGGGTGTGCTACCCAAGGGGCTTGACGTCGGTACTGATCTGGAGCCAAGCCGCGCTCTGAATCGCTATGAGAACTATCATCCTGACATCGCCATTCCAGTTCATCGGATGAATTTCAATGGCATTATGGATATCCCAGTTGGCAAGGGAAAGCATTTTATGGGTAATTCCAATCGGTTCATGGAAGCTGTCTTTGGTGGTTTCCAGATTGCCTTCACCGGGCAGGTTGTCTCACAAAGCTTCCAGGTTGCAGCAACCAACTTTGGTGCAACGAATCCGATTGAAATTTATAAAGGTGGTGCGCCAATCACCGATTGCCGCAGTGGCGTTTGCCGTTCTTCCTATCTTTGGTTCAACGGATACATTCCTCCTACGGTTGCCAATGCTGCTAAGAACGGTGTCACCGGCTTGCCCACCAATTACAAGCCATACCTTGAGCCCATCAACAATATTCCAGGCACGCCGAACTATGGCAATAACAACGTCACTGTTCCTCTAAAGAACGGGACTTCAGTAGTAACAGGATTTTCTCCTGGACCATCTGGAGCCAACCCGTTTTCACAAACCACCCTGCTTGGACCTTTCAATCACAACGCCAATATTTCGCTTTACAAGTCCGTTTCCCTTTCCGAAAGGGTGAAGGTCAGATTGAACATAGACGCCTTTAATGCGTTCAATGTGCAAGGCAAGAACAATCCGAATACATCGGACGGTATCCAGTCTTTGCAGTCGTCTTACTGGACTCCGCGTCAGGTGCAGTTCTCAGCGCGTTTGTCGTTCTAATTGGATATTCGAAGTTTAAGAGTTAAAAATGGTGCGGCATTTTGTCGCACCTTTTTTATTTCGAATTGGCAACTCCATGAACTCCGTGGGTAGCGGAAGGGCACATGGGCGCACTACTATTCAGGTTAAATTATAAAGATGTACAATCCGCCGCACCCCGGTGAGGTGCTCAAGCAACTGTGTCTTGAACCATTGAACTTGACTGTCACAGCGGCAGCGCGATCCCTCGGTGTAAGCCGCAAGGCTCTATCTAGCATCCTAAATGGGCGAGTTGGTGTTAGCCCTCTGATGGCGATTCGTTTCTCGCTTGCTTTCGACACAAGCGCCGAAAGCTGGCTTAGCCAGCAGGTTCAGTACGACCTTTGGCAAGCGGAAATGAACCGTAAAAACCTTCATATACTGGCGACTGGCAAATAAATTCCGCTCCCATGTCGATTCGGCTACACCGCGTTCGACGTATCAGCAGAGAGCCAACTGCGCTCTCAATCTGAGTTCACCGTTTAGCCAATAGCTAAACCCAAAGGAGATTTCATAATGCGATTCATGGTCATAGTTAAATCAACCCCAGAGACCGAAAAAGCGGGTGCCCTGCCTGATCCACAGCTTATGCTGGAGATGGGCAAGTACAACGAAGAGCTCATGAAGGCTGACGTTCTGCTCGCCCTCGATGGCCTTCATCCCATCCAGGTGGTTGTCAAGGATGTTTTGGAAATCGGCAGGCTCTTCGCCGGGAAAGATGAGACTTTGAGCGTAGGCACCGTGGGTGCGGGAGTTAGCAGCTGAGCGGGATTTGCCTTCGGGGGTTTTGGGGCCCGTGGATTTGAGGGAGTTGAGGCGGGAGGCGAGCAGCCGCACTTGGACCTCCAATAGTCGACGGTAGCTGGTTTTCCCAAGTTATTGATTTTATGGAGCGGGAGACCGGGGTCGAACCGGCGACGTCCAGCTTGGGAAAATGCCTGTAGATTGTAAATAAACAACTTAGCCGTCTATGGTGTTGGATTCAGGACCATTAGATTCAGTAGCTTCCGAAGGCTCAGTTTCAAGCCTCTTCTTAACGGAGTGAAAATGGAGTGAAAAAGTTTTCACTTTTTGGTTGATCACTGTGCGATTTTACTCGACTGGGGTCTCCTAGCTCTTTCAGATAATTCCAAGCTCATCCTCGCCTTGTAATCATTCAACCACTTCAGGTGTACTGTGAATGCTCTAATAATGACCTCTTTACTTGTCAGATCTGATCGTTCGCCGGGCAGGGGATCAACCTGGATCACGCAACACAGTCAGGAACGAATCGTTGCTCAGCAACAAATATTCCGTGTAACGCGTCCTAAAATTCACGTCTCCACCTTCTTAAACTGAGTGGGAAATCTGCACAAGACTCACGAAGGGCTTGGGCTATGCGGCAAGCAGATTTGTGAAGTGTCTTTGCGGCTTCCAAGCGTGCATGGTCTTCCGATCCCTTCTCCAGTGCTTGAATGAGGTCTAGTGTTTCCGTGTGCACTTCCCAAGCAGCACGCCAGACGAAACAAATTGCCCGAAATTCATCGGACAATCGCTGGTCCTGGAATCAACACCAGCCCGCGCATTGGACCATTTGTCGAGAGCCAATCCCAACGCACATTGCATACCTAAGGTTGTAAACGCAATGAATAGTCCTTTAAGTATTTTCGTCGCACTTCCGAACCCATTGCGGAATGCGCGGCTCCAAAAATCTGTTTTGAATACGACGCAAACGAAGGCATAGAGCCCCTTATCCGCTTTGCCCAGGCAGTGGTAGCTCTGCTCCACTAGTGTCGCTCGAATCCATTCGTACTTCTTCTTGTTGCGCGCCTCGAATTCCAATCTCGGTGCTTGATTCTATAAATTCCCTGACTTGACTCAGGCTTAACGTTCTCTCGGTTTTCATGCTGATTATCAACTCCCCAGCATGTCGGGTTCGCTCACTTCAGGCTCATTCTGTATTGGATAAGACTTCGAGTTGTAAATCTCAATGCCGACTGGATATAATTCTTACAGAGGTGCGTGTACTAGTACCATGCGCACACATAAATAATATGAAGTTAACAATAGCTATCCCAGCATTAAACGAAGAAGATAGCATCATCAGCATAATTGAACGTACTTTAGCAGCTCGCGAATACATCATCGCCAATTCTCCCGTCACGGAATTAGACATCGCCGTAGTCAGCGATGGTTCAACAGATCAAACTGTGGAACGGGCATCTAAATTCCGCGATCGGATTCGGCTCATTGTATTTCCTAAAAACCGCGGTTATGGCGCTGCCATCAAGGAGGCTTGGCGGGAATCCGACGCCGAATTGCTTGGATTTCTTGATGCCGATGGCACTTGTGAACCGCGCTTTTTCGCCAATTTGTGCAGCGCATTGGCGAAAGAAAATCTTGACGTTGTATTGGGCTGCCGCCTCAATAAAGACAGCAAAATGCCCGTGGTTCGGCTTGTTGGCAACACAATGTTCGCTACTTTGCTGAGTTTGCTGGCTAATTCCAGCGTACGCGATACAGCAAGCGGAATGCGGGTTGTTCGCCGCCCCAGTTTAAGGCACATATTCCCTTTGCCCGATGGCCTTCACTTCACACCGGCGATGAGCGCACGCGCCATGATGTCCGGGGTTTTGAGCATTGGCGAAGTGAATATGCCGTACAACGAACGCGTTGGCGAATCCAAGCTGCACGTAATGAAAGACGGAATCCGGTTCCTAAGAGTCATCATGGAGGCGGCGTTTCTCTATAGGCCGTCAAGGCCTTTGGCTTTATTCGGCCTGTTTTGCGCCACGCTCGCCGCAGCCATAATGGCTTCGCCGATTCTCTACTATATTCAAAACAAGTCCGTTCAAGAATGGATGATTTATCGTTTTCTTGTAGCCAACTTACTTGGCACAACCGCTGTTCTGAGTGGATGCACTGCATATCTTGCTAAGCAAATGACTCGAGTAGCCATCGAACAGGAAGTGGGTGCTGAGCGTTCGCTTGTAGATAGCCTCTTCAACGGAGCAAGTTCCTGGATCGCGCCAGTCTGCCTCGTGGGCTTTGGGTCTATGCTGGTGGCCGGCAGCTTCTTTGAGTGGTGGAAAACCGGGCACACTCTGGAACACTGGTCGCGATTCATTGTGATGACGTTCTGCTTCGCTACCACAATCACCATTTTGCTGACAAAAGGAGTGGATCAGGTGCTATCGCTGTTGCGCGAACGTGTCCATTACTGGCGCGAAATCGACATGGTGGGTCCCAGTCCCGGTACTTTGGCCCAACTAGCCAATAATGTGGAAGCCTGGGCTCCAATTGAAACAGGTCCCGAGGTAAAGCATCCGTGAGCACCGAAGCTCTTTTCGATTTGAGCGCGGAATACGAAGAAATGCTCAATAAGGGAATCGGCCTATCCGGTGAGAGTCGGCAGTTCTTTATTGAAGGTCGTCTGAAGGGCCTGCAGGCATTGTTGAAGCCGCCTTTCCAGCCGAGTCGGATCCTGGATTTCGGATGCGGAATTGGAACAACTTCAAAACTGCTTTCTGAAATGTTTCCCCAAGCCGAAGTGCTGGGTGTGGATACAAGCGAAAATGCTTTGGAGTACGCCACAGAGCACTATGGTTCTTCCAAGATTCGCTTTCGCATTCTTCATGAACTTGCGCAGGAATCAGAATTCAGCCTTTGTTATGTCAATGGAGTTTTTCACCATATCGATCCCCTCCAGCGGCCCGGCGTAGTGACAAATATTTACAATGCAATGAGTTCCGGTGGCATGTTTGCGTTGTTTGAAAACAATCCATGGAATCCCGGCACACGCATGGTGATGAGCCGCATCCCATTTGACCGCGACGCTATAACCCTTACTCCGCCGGAAACGGTGGAACTTTTGACCAAAGCCGGATTCAAGACGGTGTGCCCGCCCAAATCGTTCTTCTACTTCCCCCGTCAATTAGCATTTCTGCGTCCGCTCGAAGCAGTACTGACACACTTGCCCCTGGGTGCCCAGTATGTGGTGCTTGCCACTAAGGCTTAAATACTTATCAAGCCTTTAATGATGCAGATGGATTGCTTCAGCGCCCAGAGTCAGTGTTGCAGAGGCGCTTTCCTGTAACCCGGGAAGGTTGGCGATTAACCATTTGCGCCGCATCGGCAGGACAATTTCATGCACGCCCGGATGCTCTCGGGCATAGCGCACAAACTCCTCCTCAAAAGCAAAGAGAGAAGGCCCCTCAAGATTTACCAGGATCGCCTGGGGCTCTACTTCTTTGAATGCAAACTTTGGGGTACCAACAGGCTCCTTGTTCAACATCAAGTGCTCTTGCACTGCTCGACCATTCCTGCAAATCACATTGGCTGGAAGGGAAAATCCTCTCATCGTGTACATCTGGTTCATAGTTGACACGTCTGTCAGAAACGTGGTGGCTGGATAGCTACTCGCGTAATTCAGTAAGGCGCGGGATGCATCGAAATTCTGGCCCCACCGTCCACCGGACGTTGAGGCTACAAAATAGAAACAACCAAGTGCGATCAGAATCAAGCGCGCTGCCATTGGCCGAAAAGCCAAAAAGACCGCCGCAGGCAATAGTGTGTTGATCCCTAGCAGCAGAGGCCCGTAGTAGTGAAACTGCCTGAAAAACGGCCTGTAAGTCCATGGCACCATCGTTCCCCAGCCAAGCCAGGTCCAAGTAACCAAAACAGTCAAAAACAGCACTTTTTGCTGGGAACTAAATTGGCGCCAAGCCATCGCTCCGCTAACAAACAACAGCAGCAATGATCCGGCAAAGTGTTTGCTGCGTACCAACATCTCAAACGGCCACGAATAGAAACGAAAGCCACTCAAATGAACGTCCAGATCAACACCCGGAGCTGATATCGCTGCGCCGCCACTTGCCACTTTGAACCGCGCCAAAGGGTTGCCCAATAGCTTTTGATAGGCCACTGCTTCGGCCGAAAGACTAATTGCTACCAAAACACCAACCATCACAGCGGGTTTGAAGAATCGTTTCCAATCCCACAAAAGCGATAACCCGCAGAAGATGCCGATGTAAAAAACCATGGTTTCATGCGAGCCAAACCCTAAGGCGAAACAAACCGAACCCACATATTGCATCCGACGATTTCCTCTCAGCCAGCAGGCCGTACCAACGGCACACACCGTTCCTGCGAAAAAAGTTGCACCAGGCCAGCTTCTAAAACTTACATCCAGTGGAATCATCGTTGCCAGAACCATTGTCATGTTCGTTTCCCATGTCAGTTTGCGAGGCCATCCAATCATCCACGCAACGGAAACCAAAAGTGCGAATGACCCCATCAAGTTTGGAAAGGCCGCCGCCACTTCACTCGTTCCAAACAAAGCGAAACTAGCCCTTAAGGCAAGGATGAACGGCATCCGGAATTCCCACCAATTCATGGGAGGCCGGTGCAGAAGATAGGCGTAACGCGCATAGAAGATGTCGTCCACGCCAACATAGCCCACCCAAAACAACCAGGTTATTGCGGCCCAAAAAGAACACAAACCCACCATTGCCGCAAACATTTTCCCGGAAGATGTTTCCACTGACTGGGAACGAGCATTTTTTGCCGACGGTTGCACAGTAAATTGTAACATTAAGGCATAATAGGGAACTATGAACGTTCTTGTCACCGGCGGTGCCGGTTATATTGGCAGTCATGCTGCTAAAGCATTGGCCCTTGCCGGGCATACTGCTTCCCCATCGCGATGATCGATCGGTCCCCGCGGGCGCTGGCAGGCCCGAGGTTGACGAACAGAACCTGATCCAACTTGGCGTTAATAATTTCGCGCAGGTCGCGTTTCAATTCCGCTAAATCCTGGGCGTTAAGGGAGCATTCAAAGACGGATTCCTGGAGGTGATCGCCGTAACCGCGAAGCGTTTCAAACACTTTGCGGATACGGCGGGTTCCTCCTTCTGAACTTACGGCAATGTCATAGCAAACGATATAACTGGTGCGCATGGTCCTCCTGAAAGTTGGAATGTGTGAAGGGGGTGTGAATTCAATGGGGCTGAGATCTTGCGATCTCAGAAATTCAGCACAATTGCGTATTCAGTTCCATCCTGAAGATGCTTCAATGGGGCTGAGATCTTGCGATCTCAGAAATTTCTAGGTGCCCCATCAGAACGGGCGCTGTGGAGTTTTGCTTCAATGGGGCTGAGATCTTGCGATCTCAGAAATCTCAACATTGCGTCCCGAAGGCCCCTGAGAGGCTAGGCTTCAATGGGGCTGAGATCTTGCGATCTCAGAAATCGGCGCGGACCTCACCGATGCGAATCTCGCCGGCGCGCTTCAATGGGGCTGAGATCTTGCGATCTCAGAAATTTCTAGGTGCCCCATCAGAACGGGCGCTGTGGAGTTTTGC
>JANXSF010000095.1 GCA_025352795.1 Acidobacteriota bacterium | reverse complement strand
CTTGATTTTCTCCAGGCTTAGCTTCTCTCCACCTTTCATGCTGATGATCAATCCCCAGCTTCCGACACCTTGCCCCTTCAGGCTCTTCTTGTGTGAGAATCGACCTCCGCTCCAGGCTCTTCTTGCATGAGATAAGACTGTTGCCGGACTCGAGTCCGGCTGAGATGTATAATGTCGTACCATATATTGAAGTTAGCCGATGGGATCGGATCAAAAAAAACAAAAGCCCATCCACGGAGGAGTGTTCGCGGAATGCGTCGTCAGATTTTCAAGTTTTACTGGTGGCTGGAGCGGTTAGTGTTTCCCGGCCTGCGCTATTCACAGCAACATTATCACCAACTACTCAATAGCCACATTCAGAAGGATTGTGAATGGGTAGATTTGGGGTGCGGCCATCAAATGTTCGCCGAATGGATGACGGTTGAACAGAACGATATCGCTTCCCGAGCGCGACTGCTGGTAGGAGTCGATCTGGATTGGAAGGGTCTCCAACTCAATCCGTTCCTGCATCATAAGATATACGGCAATCTCGAATTGTTGCCGCTGCGCAGTGGCTCTTATGACGTCATCACAGCAAATATGGTTGCGGAACACCTGGATCGGCCGGCCACCGTGTTGTCTGAAGTAAAGCGCATTCTGCGCCCCAATGGCAGCTTTGTTTTTCACACTCCGAATTCCAAGTGCTTCATGATGCGCTTTGCTGCGTTAATGCCCCAATCCTTGAAAAACCTGCTTGCTCTGGTTTTGGAAGGTCGCGCTGAAGAGGACGTATTTCCCACCCACTACCGAATGAACACGCGGATGGACATAACCCGCTTGGCAACTGATGCCGGGCTTGAAGTGGAGCAGATCCAATCAGTTTCCTCTTCCGCGATCACTGCCATGCTGGGTCCCCTGGCTATTGTCGAACTTCTCTATTTGCGCTGGATCGAACAGCCGGGTTATGAAGATTGGCGAAGTAACTTGCTGGTGATTCTGCGGCAACCCCGTGGGGAATCAGTCTAATGGACTGGTTGCGCACATAAACCCCGAAGCGTTTTCCTATGCTATCCTTACTGGATTCAGAAGATTGAGGGAGCATCAGTGGATTCGTTAAAGAAAAACATTTCCACTTTAACTCAACAGTATTTGATTGGCGCGCTCATTTTCATTATGACGGTGGCTGTCTGCGTAGCACCCAACACAGGCGATACTCTGAATTATGCGGGCGATGCTTTAAATGCGTATGACCCTCTCAAAGTTGGTTCCTTTCAAAACCTTTGGGAGTTTGGCCATTTGCTCTGGCGTCCCCTCGGTGCACTTCTTACACCTATTGTACTGTCCATTGTTCCCAATTCTATTGCTTGGACACCTCTCCTTAAAGTTGCTTGGGGCTTAACCGCACTGAATCTGCTTTCGGGAATATTGATCTGTTCGCTGCTATATGTCCTGACGTTGAAATTCACCCATTCATGGAAAGGAAGCGCTTTTATACTTTTCCTAGTTGTTTGGTCAAATGGATTCCTGCTGTATTCTCAAGCGGGTTAGAACTCGTGAGATAGCTCAAGAACGAGGTGCTGTCGTAAGGGTTGAATCCCGTCAAGGTAAAGGGAATGTAATGCGGCGTATGCTCCAGGACGTTGAAGCCCAGGTCTACATCGTCGTGGATGGGGATGATACTTACGACCCCGCGATCGCTCCGAAGATGGTTAGAATGGTCGTCGAAGAGCACCTGGCTATGGTTGTGGCTCGACGCATTCATGTGGAGACCGCTGCATACAGACCGGGCCACGTGTCAGGAAATTTGATGTTTACTCGAGCCGTCGACTTGCTTTTTGGTAGTGCCTTCACCGATATATTTTCGGGTTATAGGGCATTTTCGGCAGCATTTGTCAAATCTTTTCCTACCGCTAGCCAAGGTTTTGAAATTGAGACAGAACTTTCGGTGCATGCCCTTACGCTCCGATTGCCCGTTGGAGAAATCGATACATCCTACCGCCCACGCCCAACAGGATCGGAAAGCAAGCTGAATACATATCGAGATGGATGGCGGATCCTCTGGATGGTATTTAAGCTTTTCCGAACAGAACTTCCCAAGATGTTCTACTCGATTTTTGGTTGGATTTTTACCCTTCTCGCTTTAATCCTGGCTGCTCCCATTTTCGTTACTTTTTATCAAACGGGCCTCGTTCCACGAATTCCTACAGCGCTTCTCTCTACGGGGCTCATTCTATCGGCGATGCTTAGTTTTGTATTCGGGCATATTCTGGATAACGTCACCCAGGGACGTCGCGAGGCCAAACTGCTTGCATACTTGGCCGCTCGATGATTATCTAGGCCACGATTGCACAACCTGCAGGCTCCAGCTATCGACTAAAACGATGCTATAGATCCCGGAGATGTTGATGGATACATCCTAGTATCGTTGAGCCAGGTCAAACCGCGAAAAAGTAGAAAGGCTGTTAAAACAATAAATGAATCGAAATGAAATCCGGGGAGTTCTGGTTGCATCCTGTTCTTCGGGAATTTATGAGTTAAAGGGAGATCAGCCTTGTCCACTTATCCAAGCCTGACCAAGAGCTTGATTGTGCCATAACCACCACCAAGTCAACAACTTTTTCCTATCATCGGCGTGCCCTTACTGCCGAACGGTTGAAACGGATTCATACATCACTTCCACCAACTGTTGACCGTACTTTACCCGATCTTCCACACTGAGCAGGCGCTGACTCCCCGGCTGTGCGCTGACTCGCTGTTCAGTTAGGAATGCGGGCAACTGGCGAACCTGCCACAACCCTTGCACCACCGTCATTCGACCAGGCTTTCCCTCCGTCGTTGTCCGGCTGGCATAACTGATGTCACGCGATGGGAAAAAGGCGGTTTTCGATTTCAGCAGTTCAAACAACTGTCGACCTAGAGTCAAAAAGCGCCCATCCTCATTTGGAGGACCTTCCAAGTACTCCGCTGTTTCCGTATTGTGCATACTCAAAAATAAATGCAGCGCATGACCGGCATCGACCCACTTTAAGATTGCCGATTTCTGAGCTGTTACTTCAGGCATAGCCCGTGGGTTGGAAACATCCCAGTTGCGATTCAAGTCATACCCATTCGCGTTGTAGCGCACCCCGCCTGCGGCCATTCCATCAGGGTCTGCCGCTGGCAAAATTTTCCAGATTGCCTGATTGCGAAGCCGCTTGGCATTTGTGGAATCGGATAAAAGGAATTGAATCGCTCCTTCGGCCACCCAGGATGTAAACGTCTCCCAACTGTGTTGCCGGGCCATTAGCCAAATTACCTTCTTGTCTGCTTCTGGAATCTCGGGGTTGGTAATTGTCCAAATATATAGTGGGCGATTGTGGACACTACGACCTATTTCCTCCACCTTAAAAGCAGGGTTGCGCCGAGCATTCCGCATCAGCCGAGACAAATGTTGATTGGTATACGGAGGAGTGTGAGCAATCCAAAATTTATCCGACGTGGGCTTGACAAAAATACGAAGTCGCGGTTCGGTGGCGTCGTATTCTACGCGGTCGGCAAAAGTCCACTTCACGTTGTCATTACTAAAGACGGGAACGGTAGCTTTCGTAACTGCACCACGATTCGGTTGGTAATTATATTCGCCGGGAAGGCTCACCAGATCCAGAATCAATTCACGATTCTTCGCTCCATCAATGCGGAAGTAATACCAATTAGCTTGCCGATTGCGGCCATCCTGATCCACTTGCCCAACCAGGGAGCAACGCAAGTGTGTGGGGCTGAGGTGTTCCACTTTCCCAATATTCCCACCCTCGAAATGAGCCGAAACGGTGATCACAGCCAACAGAAATAGCATAAGCCTACCTTTGTGAAAGCAAATCGCGACGGAAGGTGAACAAGCAAGCGCAACCAACGGACAGAGCTCCAAAGGCGTATACCAACGCTAGCCAGGACATGGCACCGTCCAGTCCCAACGTTTCTCCCAGACGCCCAATCGCCAGCGGAGCAAATCCACCTGCTACAAAGCCAAGGCACATCATCATGCCAGTGACCGTCGCCCTGGCTTCCGGACGAATTACATCGTAGACGGCAGCAAATTCGTTGGAATCGAAAAGCCCGCGACAGAAACCGAAAATTCCTAAGGACACCATAACTGTTGTGAAATCGGAACTGCTGCCTAAAAGGTAAAGAAAGGGAATGCCGCCGGAGAGTCCTATGAGTTGGATTAAAGGTCGGCTCAAATTTGTTTTGGCGTGCAGTGCATCGGCCAATCGGCCCCCGACCAACACACCGACGATGGCTCCCAGATTATGCCAAAAGGTGGCGTGAAATCCGGCTTGGGTTAAGCTGATTCCGAATTTGCGGAAGAGCATGGTGGGCGTCCAACTCAGATATGCCGAAAGAACCAGGATTTTACTCACCGTTCCAATTGTCAATAAAAGAACAGTGGGTTTAGTGGAGATCAATTGGAACCGCTGGCGAATGCTCATCGGAACCACTGGTTGGCTATCGACTGCACCGCGGACGGGCTCAGGCAGGAATGCAGCTACAACAAAGGCCAAGCCAATCCCCGCAGCACCGAAGATCCAAAACGCGGGCCGCCAGCCATATTGTTGACCCAAATAGGCAGCGGCCGTTCCGCTGGTCATGGTGCCGATATAGACTGCCGTTTGATGCAGGCTCATGGCTGTGGAACGGCTGCCCGCCCCATGCAAATCTCCGATCATGGAATTGGCAGCAGGATAGTAGAACGCTTCGCCAAATGCCGTTAGCCCGCGCATCATCAGCAGGCCCGTGAAGGCACCAACCATGCCCGAACCAGCAGTGGCCGCACTCCACACGATGAGTGAGCCGATAATAATCCATCGACGAGACAGGGTGTCTGCCAGATTGCCAGAGACCAACACCAATGGCGCAAATACCCAGAAAAAAACGCCGCTGAGCGCCCCAAGCTGGGTGTCGCTAAGAAGCCATTCTTTTTTTACGAGTGGGAGTACGGAAGACAGCACCTGCCGGTCCGCATAGTTGAGCAGATAGATGAGCCAAAAGATAATCAAGACACGCCATTTTGCCATTTTTATATTTACCGCCGCAGAACGGCATGCTTTTCGTGAACCACGTTGAGCGGGTATCCATCACTGGATGTCGTTCTGACAATCACTTGTAGCAACGCGGGCCATTCGTCGACACCTTCAGCCCGCAGACGATTCCGTAAGTCTGCAACTGAACCAGAGTTGGTCAAATATTCAATACCGGCAAGAGACCCATCTGAAGTAATGCCATTGAAGATAATCGTACGATGTACCTGGAAGCCAGGAGTTTTCTCGGTTTGAATTGGAATCAAGCCAAGATTGGATTGATGCGCGCCTGTGGTGGTATTGAGGTAATATTTCCCTGGATCAGCGAGCCACCAAATAGCGTGCTTACGGATGGCCGGAAGGTATCCAACCTGATATCCATTTGCGGCAGTCAGGTAGCGGTTCGCTAAGGCGGTGAATTCAGGCCTTCCGAAAATGAGCGGTGCCCTGCCCCGAATCGCCACTTCGCTTTTAAGGGTTCCTTCTGGCAGCAACTCTGAAGTGACGCCGTTGTTCGCCAGGAATTTACCGGCCAGCGCTGCTCCCGCAGAATCGCCCCAAAGTGTTGCGTTCGGGCTGGGATGCAGCACCAATCTCGAATCAGCAAGGAGCAACGAATGCTCGCGATAAAATCGCAGAAACGCATCCGATGCAGGGGGAGCATCCTCAAAAGGCGGATGATAGGTGAGAGGAAGCGGATTGGCACCGTAATCACGAACCCACAAATGGACAGGTTGGCCCACGCAGATGGCAACTGGCTGCGTGGATGCCAGAACTGGACCCCAAAATTCTCGTAATTCTCGATCTAACCGCCACCTTGGACCGGACGTCAAATATCCCGCCGCCGCCATGCCCCAAACGGCCAGACAGGGAACAAGAAATGCAACTGGTTGTGGTGCTGTCTTCGGAATCGGCAAAACATCTGGCACCGGATTCAGCTTCGGTGGATCAAACTGTGGAATGTAGGTTCCTTTAGGAATGGTAATTCGAAGCTGCCCTATGGCTGCTTCATCGTGATAATACTCATCCAGCTTTTGGCGCAGGGTGTGCATCCGCGTGCGGACCGAAGAATCGGTATCCGGCGAAAACTCCTTCATCCGACCTAAAACTTGAATCGCGATTTCACACTCGCCGAGCGAATTTCCACGGCCCAGATTGTCTTGTTCCACCAAATAGGTAAAGAGTCGCTTGAGAGAGTCAGATCTGCGGAATATGCGGCTATTCAGAACTGCACCAAGCGCTTGTTGTCGCTCGGATTGTGTCGGTGACTCCATTCCAAGGGTGAGTATAACATTCGCGTAACAGTCTATATCCAACTGAAATGATTCAATCCGAACAAGGAACAGAACAGAAACTTGTAAATATTTGTCGGTATGGAGGGCAAGTCATTAGACTCATGAGAATGCAAACACGAAGAACAGCACTTGCCAGCCTGCTAGGAGCATCTACACTTTGGGCCGACGGGAAAACGGGAGGATTACCCAACGTGGGACTCACTGCGGACACCGGACCCATTCGTTCAGAAAGCGGCGTGGGTGCCATGATGGCCTGGGCCGATTCACTGTGGGTTGTTACCTACAAATCTCATACACGAACCAGTGGGACAGGACTGGGACTTTACAGAATTGAGGAATCTCTGAAGACTGAAAAAGTCCATGTCCACGATGGGACCCACGCCAATCGTTATATTCATAAGGAATCCAACCAGTGCTTTATTGGGCCTTATGCCATCGACATGAAAGTGAATTTCTGGTTCATTGAGGCGCTTAAGGATGTTCGCCTAACGGCCACACGTTCACTCACTTGACCGATCCCAAGAATCTGGTCTACATGTTGACCATGGAAGGGGAGCTTTACGAATTGGATGCGGCAACCCTGAAACCACGCCTGATTACGGACCTTGTGAAGCAGATGGGCTTAACTGCGCGACCACATTTCAAGGGTGGGTTCACGGGTCAGGGTCGAGTGGTGGTGGCTAACAATGGATTCTATGAATTTGGAGACAACGGCGCGGGTCTTTTTGAATGGGACGGCAAAAACTGGAAAGTTATCAGTCGCAAACCGCACATGGAATGCATGGGGCGAGAAAACATGGGGAACGTGATTTTTGCGACAGGTTGGGATGAATCGTCTGTTCTATTTTGTGCTTTGGTGAAGGGAAAGTGGCAACGCTATCGTCTGCTCAAGGGTGGCCATGTGCACAACCAGGCTTGGCAAACCGAATGGATGCGCATTCGTGAAGTGGAGACCGAACATTTCCTGATGGATATCCACGAGTTGATGTATGAACTGCAGCCCATTGCCTTTGAAGATGCTATCTGGGGAGTAAAGCCGATTTGCAATCATCTGCGGATCATTCCCGATTTCTGCTCATTCTGCGGTCTGCTTGCGCTTGGGGGCAAACGACAATCTAAAGTATCAGGTCCAGCCGCAATCGGGGGATCTGGTTCGGCAAGACAGACGACCTTTGGCAGTGGGGGAAGCCATCCGGTTGGGGAGGTCCTTGGCGAAAGACCAATATTGCTGCAGGAGTGCCTTCCGATCCATTCCTGATGACTGGATTTGTTAACAAAATGGTGCATTTGAAAACTGATCGCCCCACGTCGGTTAAAATTGAGATAGACTTTTTAGGGGACGGGAGTTGGGAGCTTTATGAGAAGATCACGGTTAACGGGTATGCCCGGCACATCTTCCCAAGCGGTTTTAGCGCACATTGGGTGCGGCTAACTTCAAACGTTTCTTGCTTGGCATCTGCCGAGTTGATGTATACCTAAAGCGGACATCGATATGGACCAAAAATCGCGAACCGCCAAGTTGAGGAGATCAAAGTGAAATATATTATTCTAGTTTTAGCGTACTTAACCACAAGCCTGGTTTTGCTTGCCCAACAGGGGCGTGAATTTGGGAATTCCCAATGGTTCGTTCTCACCGGGATAGACTGGTAAGAACATTAGTGGGTCGTTCGGAACCATCAATACGGCTCGCGATGCACGAAACATTCAGGTTGGGCTGAAGTTTATTTTCTAACAAACCACAAATAGAAAAGGGCTTCTGAATAACTGAATTGTCAATCGGAAGCCCTTTGCTGTTTTAATTAAATATTACTTTGCGACTTCGACGCCCATCGATTTGCAAGCACCAATTACTTGGCTCACAGCGCCTTCCATATCGAAACTGTTGAGGTCAGGCATCTTGATCTTAGCGATGTCTTCCACCTGTTTCATTGTGATCTTCCCCACCTTATTCTTGTTCGGTTCAGCAGAACCCTTGGCCAAATTTACGGCGCGCTTCACTAGAATCGCCACTGGTGGGGTCTTCGTAATGAAGGTAAAAGAACGGTCGGAGAAAATGGTGATGACCACCGGGATAATCAGCCCTTCCTGATCCTTACCCGACGTCTTGGCGTTATACGCCTTGCAGAATTCCATAATGTTTACGCCCTGGGGACCAAGAGCGGTGCCCACTGGAGGCGCTGGCGTGGCTTTGCCCGCCGGGATTTGCAATTTTACTTGCCCTGTAACTTTCTTTGCCATTTTCTAGTAACTCACTATTTCCAAAAACTCAGACAATCTTTTCTACTTGCTCGAAGTCTAATTCCACCGGAGTGGAACGACCAAAAATCGTAACCATAACCCGCAACGTATTCCGTTCCGGATTGATTTCATCCACCTTGCCAGAGAAGTTCGTAAACGGACCTTCCGTAATGCGAACTGTTTCCCCGCGCTCGAATATCATCTTCGGCTTGGGCCGTTCCGCAGCGTTCGCCTGACGATACAGAATGGAGTTTACTTCGTCTGCCGTCAGCGGCACAGGATTATTGCCACCTCCGACAAACCCTGTAACCCTGGGTGTGTTCTTGATGGCGTGCCACAAAGAATCGTCCATTTCCATTTCAATCAAGACATAACCAGGGTAAAGCATACGCTTGCTGGTCACTTTCTTGCCGTTGCGCAACTCGAAAACTTCTTCGGTAGGAATCAGAATCTGACCAATGCGCGACAAATATCCGAAGGCGTCAGCATGGACCCGAATCGATTCGGCTACTTTGTTTTCAAAGCCCGAATAGGAATGGATGATGTACCAATTCTTGTTGCTTGCGGGATCTAAGGGAAGTACGGGTCCGGCCTCAGCCGGATCTTCAACCGGAACCTCAGTTTGTTCAACGGCAGCATCACCCATAGCTTCTTCAGCCGCGGCGTGTTCACCCACGGCTTCATGAGTCACGCCTTCATGACCCATTGGTTCAAGGTGTTGTTCTGGCGCTACTTCCAAGTCCGGAGTTTCTTGTTCAGACATCCGCGGTTCCTTTCAAATCAATAGACATGCCTGCCTTAGTGCTTGGCAAACGTCTCAAAAATCTTGGTAATAAATCTGCCGATGAGAAAATCGACGACGGCAAAGTAGAGAGCAAAGGCGAATACACTGGCAATCACAACGCCGGTGGTTGCGCGAACCTGTTCCCAGGAAGGCCAACTGACGCGGCGCATTTCCAGCTTCAGTTCACTGTAGTATACCTTTATCCGAGCAGGCCATGTAGCTATGCCACTTGGTTCAGGCGTTAATTCCATCGATTTGGCGTCCATTTGTTCCTTAAAACTGGCAGGGGCAGAGGGACTCGAACCCCCAAAGGCGGTTTTGGAGACCGCAGGTTTACCATTAGCCTATGCCCCTTCTTATGACAGGACGCCTTCCCGGGGTCAGGGAAGGCGTCACTGTGACTCATCAATATTATTGTACTACGACTTAAGCCGTGATGATCTCTGACACAGTTCCGGCGCCAACCGTTCGGCCACCTTCGCGAATGGCGAAGCGTAAACCCTTGTCCATGGCAACCGGTGTAATCAGTTCAATCACCATCTGCACGTTATCGCCCGGCATCACCATTTCGGTTCCTTC
>JANXSF010000091.1 GCA_025352795.1 Acidobacteriota bacterium | reverse complement strand
CTAACATGACTTTGCCACCAGTGTCACCCGCCAAAGTCACCAGAGTTTCCTGTTGATTGTTAAATTTATCGCGATTGCCACCCTGCGTGCTGCCGCTGTAAACACCGCTGCCACGTGAGGTTCCTTTACTGGCATCGCCTGCTGGGGCACTGGCAACCAGGCCACGGGCGTCAATTGGATAGAAAGATACATTCGCTTTCACTGCCGCATTCGTAGTTGCTTTTAATTGCGATTGATTCTCCATACCGGTTTTGCTGACTCCGCTGGAAAAATAAACCAGCGCCTTCTTTTCGGGAAGGGAACCCAGCATTTTCGCTGCTGATTCCAGCGCGCTCAGCTTTCTATCGGTATTAAAAACGTTGAATTCGGTATCGTCGGCGGTAAATGCGGAGCCGTTGTCTTCTTCGCTGTCAGCACCAGTCAAGCCGTCGGTAGCCAGTTCGCTACCAGTGCCGATCTGAAAGCCTTTGATGGTGGCACGCAGCTTATCGCGATCTGCAGTGAAGTCTTCCACCACTTGCAATTTAGTAGCAAAGGTCATGATAGAAACCATGTCTGCAGGGGTGATCTGGGTATCCACAAACTTCAGCGCAGCGGCTTGAGCGCGGATCTGATCTTCTTGTGGCATGGATGAAAAATCGAAGAACATCACCATTAATCGGCGATCTTTATAGCGCACCTGGCCGGGTGATGAAGGCGTAATCTGCGGTTTTGCGGCAGGCTTTGGCGCGGCACCTGGGGCGGGTCTTTCAATGAGCTTGGCCGGTTCCGGTTCAGCCGGAGGCAACGGTTCCGTTTCTAACTTCTGGTATTCAAAAATGGAAATCTTCTGGGCTTTGTCGTCTTCCGTAAGTACAAAATCGGAAGCCTTCAACCCTTCCATGGGCTTGCCATTCTTATCGCGAACGTCTACGTTGATGACCACAAGATTGGTGCCAACGGAAAACTTTGTCACCGATTCTGCAAACAGCGGTGGCTGCGTATTTTGTTGTGCAGGCGCTTGCGCTGGACGCGGAGGTGTGGCTTGCTGGCCCTGCATCAATACTGCAAACGCGGTAAATACGGCGATTGGTTTCATTAGAACCGGAACCTCACATTTAAAGTCATGGAACGCATATTAGCGGTGCTAAGCGCCGTGCCGTAGTTGGAAGCGTTAACCGTTGTCCCGAAGCGGTTGACGGTCACCGCATTCAAGATGTTGTTCGCTTCCATGCGGATATCTAAACTGCGACGTGTATCGCCAAAGCGGATGTTACGACCAAAGCTGCCGTTCATGGAAAACGCTGTTGGGCCGGTGATAGTATTGCGTGCGGCATTGCCATAACGGGTTGCAGGAGGCAATGCGAACGCGGCCAAGTTGAAAAACGCTCCGTCCAGACTGAGAGGCAGGCCAGTTGCATCTGCACGACTACTGCCCACCGCACCTGTGCCACCAGCATCGGAACGATTCCCCAATACCGTGGCCGTCATCGGTGAGCCCGATTGAATATTTGCACCACCGCTGATCTGCCAGTTCTGCAGCCACTTGTTGCGGGCCATTTTGCTGGTTTGCGAACTAAACGGGGTGAACATCCAGTTAGTACGCAGGCTGTGAGGACGATTGAACGACGATACGGCCCGTTCTGCGGCCAGGTTATTGTTGTCCTGCACTACCGATCCGCCACCGCCGCCGCCTACTGCCGATGCGTCGTCAATTGACTTTGAAAAGCTATATTGCGCTTCCGCTGAGAAACCCTGGCGGAACCGGCGAGTAAGTCTGAAGTTGAATGCATTATAGACCGAATTGCCATCGGAGCTATCGAATGTGAAGCCGGTAGCATTGCCAATCAAACGGCGCTGTTCCGATGTAAGTGGAGATCCGGGAGGTGCGCGATTGGGCAGGCGTTGCACATCGAGCCGAGTCCCTTTAGTGCCGACGTAGCCCACTTCCATCGCCGTGGACCAGGGCAAATTCTGTTGAATGGTGAAGTTCCAGGTTTGCGCATAGCCCACAATATAGTTCCGATCAATGGCGAACGTGTTGGTGATTTGCTGAGACACAACCTGCGTAAATCCATTGGCGATACTCAACGGCCGGGCGGTGGTAGTATTCACTGAAAAAGTCTTTGCAAACGGCGGCTGCTGGGCCATACGATTCGCCGCTGAATTATAAACTGAGCCGTTGTAGTACATGCCATAGCCCACTCGCACCAATGTGGATTTCCCTTTCAGGGGCTTGTAGGCAATGGCCACGCGCGGCGCCAGATTGTTTTTATCGGGATTCACCAGGCCCCCTGGGAACGCACCCGTATAGGGTCCCGGGATGTTGGGCGTTACAATGGCTACTCCCAGAAAGTTAGGGGCAATGTCAAGATTCGCCATGCGACCGTACTTTTCCTGAAGGGGAGTTAGATACTCATAACGCAACCCGGCGTTAATGGTCAGGTTTGAGCGCCAGCGCCAATCATCGCTGATAAAAGCGTTGTAAGAGGAACTGCGAAAGTAGATATCGCCACTGCCAAAGCGGATGGAACTCGATTGCGGAAGTCCCAGTAAGTAATCAGCAAAATCGAACCCGGTACCATTTTGCGAAATGCCATTAGCATCGAATGCGCTGGTGCCAATGCCACTAAAACTATAAGTGCCACGGGCGTTGGAATCTGTGATGCTGTTGCTTTGCATCCGACGGAAATCGAAACCAAAGGAGCGTGTGTGTTTCCCTTGAGCCCACGTGAAGCTATCTCCAAGTCCGGTGGTCTGGCTGACATTGCGACTATTCGAACCGTCGGACAAGCCCCCAAAGTTGGTGAAAGAAAGATTGGGAGGACCGAAGTTTCGCGGATCGTTGGAAGTGCCGGCAATGCCTGTATCCCGAGCCCAATCCTTGCCAAAAGCGAAGTAGGGAATCAGATTGCTGGAGTTGCGTGAAAAGTTGAAGCGGGCATTGTTTATAAGGCCCCGGGCGATGTTGTGGGTCCAGGTCAGATCGGAACTCATGCCGTTGCCAGTGGAAGCGTCTGTGAATCCGAATAGCTGCTGATTGCTGCCGTTGCGATGCTGATAATTGTATGATCCAGCCAGCCTGTCTTTGGTTGTGACGCTACGGCTTAACCGTATGCCCAGGTTGTCTGAATTAGAAGGCACTGAAGAAACAATCTGATAGTTCTGTATACTGCCAGGCTGATTAGGTAAAGGAATCAAGGCGAGCAAGGCTTTGGCCGCCGGACTAATGCGAGTGCTTGGAACAATGTTGTTGGCAAAGGGCAGCCCTGAAAGCGGGTCGTAAATTGTGGTTGGTCCACGAGCGATGGATTGTGAAAAATCACCGCTGCGTTCCAGCGCCGATGGGACCGTTGCAATAGAATCGTAAGGATTCTTGGACCGCGTACCAGAGTAGTTAATAAAAATGAATGACTTTTCGTCAGGGAAGAGTTTGGGGATCTTCAACATGCCTCCACCAGTAAGATTGAAGCGACTTACTGAGTAATTAGCCTTGGCAATGTCCTGCCCACTAATTGAGTAAGATTTGGCATCCAAGCCTGAATCGCGGAAAGAGAATGATGCACCACCATGAAAGCCATCGCGTCCCCGATTGCCACGGTTACCGAAGCTGGTTGTTCCACCAGGAGTTCCGCCGCGACGTCCTTCACGCTGACCACCTGCGCCAGGTCCACCAGGCCCGCCACCACCCGGTCCACCGCGTCCGCCACCACCGCCGCCAAATCCTCCACCGCCGCCGCCGGGACCACCAAATCCGCCACCAGCGCCACCCTGGCCACCGGGTCCACCTTGACCATCTTGGCCACCTGGGCCTCCGCCGCCGCGAAAATCAGCCATGCGCCCAAACGCGTCGTCAGTGCGATCCGGTGAAGTTAATCCGGTACTCAAACTTCCATTGACTAAGAACGATTCGTTAGCGTTTTGGGAAAGATCCTGCTGTTGTTGCTGGGGCAATTCCGCTGCACTCAGGGCGGCTTGCACTTCACTCGCTCCTGTTTGCTGCAATTCCAAACGTTGAAATCCGCCTGCGGCTCCAGGTTGTCCGGGGCGTCCGGGAGCACCACCTCGGGCTTGGCCTCCACCTGCTGCGCCAGTTCCTGGACCACGCTGAGGACGGTTAGCGGCCTGCTCGGTTGGGGCAGGCTTTGCTCCAGCCGTTGGTTTCGTCGGTTCTGTGCCTTGTGGAACAGTCGGAACGGTTGGCTTGGCTACGGCAACCACCACTCTGGGCTTTCCTACTTTCATATCCAAATCCAAAGCCGGGGAGGAACTGTTGGTTACGGTGACGGTCTTCAAAGCCCCCGTGAAACCAAACATTTCCACTTCAATATTCCATTCGCCCGGCCCCAGATTTGGGAATAAATACATCCCCGAATCGTCGGTAGATGTCGTGATGGTTTGCTCTCCTAATTTTGCGGTTACCGTGGCTCCTGGTATGGGAAGCCCCGTCACCTTCACGGTTCCGCCTAGTTCTGCGGCGAGGACCAAGCCGCTACACAGCAGCCAGACAGTAATTGCAATTCGGAGAAGCACTGTTTTCAATAGACCTGTTTATACGGAATGAATTGGGGAAACTTCAGTTAGCTCGTTTGGCGGTGAACTCGCGGCCCTGATCGGAACCTTCGCGGGTCTGCGTGAACTTGATTTCGTCACCAGCAATTTTGCCTTTGTAAGTCATCACCATACTGTTTCCGTTCATCTCCACTTTGGTCGTGAAAGAAATATCTTCACCCTTCACTTTTCCATCGGAAAGTTGGACTTCGGCACCACCCATTCCTGTGGTTGTCCCGGTCAGTTTTTCGCCATCAGCCTTAAAATTGTAGACCACTTCACGAGGGGCTCCGCCTTTGCGGCCTTGCATGGTAGCTGTCCACTTTCCCGTCACATCACCGGCCAACGCCGATACAGCCATCAAAATACCCATCAAAATTGTTTTGGTTCGCATACGTTGATCCTTAAATTAGATATATTTCCAGACAGAGGGGAAGGTGCTTCCGCCAAAGTCAAGGTTACCCAATCGCCTAGTGTATGGGTAAAGAATTGTTAACGGTGCCGATCTCTGTAAAATGATGGAAAAGCTTGTGTTAAGAACGTTAAGGGGGCTTTTGGATTAAACGCCGGAATAGCCAAAGCGTGACCCCATTTCTTGCAGAGTTGGCTATGTGCAAGCTACCTTACAAGCTTCAGTTTGAAAATCGGCTTGTTATCGTTGCGATTTGTGATATCATGAATTTGTGAGCAGAACAATCATCACAATTGAAACAGATGACAAAATCTGGCTGGAACAGAAGTCTCGTCAATCTAAGCAATCCATGGCGGAACTGATTCGCAAAGCCATTGGGGAAATGCGGAAGCGGGAAGAATCTCATTTCAAAGCACTCCTTGACCAAACGGCAGGCATCTGGAAGCATGGCGACGGCCTGCAATATCAACAGGACATCCGGGGAGAGTGGGAACGTTGATTCTGCTCGATTCTGTGATTCTGATTGATCATTTTAACGCAAAGCCTGCCGCCAAGCGCTATCTCACTGAAGTTTGGAAGCAGTGCATGACCTCCGCGATCACCCGTGCGGAGGTTTTGGCTGGGTTCGATGTAAGTGGGCGGGACGTGGCGGTGCGGTTTCTGGACCAGTTTCCAGTGATTTCCATTGACACAAAAATCGCTGATTTCGCGGCTGAATTGCGACGATTGCACCGTTGGAAATTGCCCGACGCCATTCAAGCGGCGGTGGCGTTAAGTGAAGATCTTCAATTTGCCACGCGCAACACCAATGATTTTCCGCCTGCGGTGCACACGTTTGTGGTGGTTCCTTACGTTCTTACAGAAACCGTTCCATAACATTGCGGCTATGGATATCCAGCTTAGCCACATCGGGAATGAGGTAACGAATTCCTAACGAATCCTGAATCGTAAAATGATTGCCGCGCAGGCGATGCACGTGGTCTGCATTTTCCAGTTGAAACGTAGTTATGCCACGGTCTGTTTGCACATGCCACTCGGCTGGCTCGGAATCCGATGGTTTATTGATGACGCGCAAGATTACGGGGAAGAATTCGCGATGGGCCAGCTCTTCTTCCAGCAACCTGCGTTCCGGTTGCAGCACGTCATGAAGTGAGACGATGAACAGAATCTCGCGGCCTTCGTTATCTACAATTGAAATGCTCTTGGTTGGTTCCGTAAGTGGGAAGGCGCGCAACACATCCACCCCAGCGAAGCGCTTACTTTCTGCATCAATGAATACCAGTTGGCCAAAGTTATCCCGCTCCAGTTTGAAGTTGATCATGCTGCACCCACTCCTTCTTCGGTAGAATTCTGTAACTGCGCGTTGTATAGCCTAGAGTAAGTGCCGCCGAGCTCTAACAATTTTTGGTGCGGTCCCACTTCAGTGATTTTGCCGCGTTCCAGCACCACAATGCGATCGGCATTTTGCAGTGTACTCAGGCGATGGGCAATGGCAATGGTGGTGCGGCCTTTGATCAAGTTATCCAGCGCCAATTGAATCTCGCGTTCTGTTTCGGTATCCACGCTAGACGTTGCTTCGTCAAGAATTAAAATCCGTGGATCAATCAAAAGTGCGCGGGCGATGCTGATTCGTTGGCGTTCCCCGCCGGAAAGCAACTGGCCACGTTCGCCAACAATGGAATCGTAAGCATTGGGCAGCCGCAGAATAAAATCGTGAGCGCGGGCGGCCCGGGCGGCGGCTACAATCTGTTCGTGGGTTGCGTCCGGCCTACCGTAAGTAATGTTTTCCGCAATGGTGCCGTAAAACAGAAACGGTTCCTGTAACACCAGGCCGATGTTCCGCCGATATTCGCCAACGGGGTAATTGCGCACATCCACGCCGTCTACAATGATGGCCCCTTCCGTAACATCGTAGAAGCGGCTAACCATATTGATGAATGTCGATTTGCCAGAACCGCTGGGGCCTACCAAGCCGATCATCTCACCAGGATGGATAGTCAGGCTAATTCCCCGTAGAATCGGGCGCGTACCGTAACGGAAACTGATGTTTTTGATTTCAATCAGACCCTCCACTTTGGCGGGCTTCTGCGGATGCTCAGGTTCGCGGACTTTCGGAACGCGATCCAAAATTCCAAAAACGCGTTGCGCACTGGTGGCGGCACGTTCTGTTGCCGAAAGCATGTGACTTAGCGCATCCAGCTTGGAATAGAAGCGGCTGATGTAGGCGATGAATGCGGTGAGTACGCCCACCGTGATGGAGTTTTCATAAATGCGCCAGACGCCAAAGACCCAGATCATCAACACGCCAATATCAGTGAGCAGCGCCAACACGGCCACAAAGAACGCCCATACGCGGTTGATTTTATCGTTGACCGCCAGCAAACGGTCATTTGCTTTTTGGAATCGTTCCACTTCGCGATGTTCTTGTGCGAAGGCTTTTACGACGCGGATGCCAGGGATGGTGTCGGCCAGAATGCTGGTCATTTCAGACCAGACACGGCTGCCGGAAGAGAAGCCGCGGCCAAGGTGATCCTGCGTTTTATGCACCAGAAAGGCAATCAACGGCAGCGGACCCAACGTAAGTAGTGCTAAGTGCGGATCAATGCTAATCAGGATGGCAGCGGTCATGATAATCATCAGCACGTCAGTTACAAAGTCAAGTAAGTAGACCGATAGGAAGTAACAGATGCGATCGGAATCGGTGCTGATACGGGAGATCAGGTCTCCTGTGCGTTTGCCGCCAAAGTATTCGAGTGACAGCGATTGCATATGGGCGTAAGTACGCGTGCGCAGGTCCACCGCAATACGTTCGCTGACATAAGCCAGGACGTAAGTTTGAGCCCAAGTGAGGAGCCAGGAAAGAGCAAAGGCCCCGCCCAAGCCCATGAGGTACCACTTCACCACCCCGAATTCGACGTGTTTTCCGTTCTGATAGGGAATCAGAATATCGTCGATCAACGGCATGGTCAGATAGGGTGGAATGAGTCCGGCAGAGGTGCTGGCCACGGTTAAAATGAAGCCGAGGATGGACATCCCCAGATGATTACGGGCAAAGCCGATGAGCCTCAACAAAGAACGAATAGGAGGTTTGGCACTGGTATTGCCACATTCGGGACAAATGGTAAGTTTGCGGTCGAACGGTGCGCCGCAAAGGGTACATTCGTTCTCAGAAGCGGACCCTGCGCCGGGTAAAACTTTGGCCCCACGCTGCAAGGCGTCAAGGCGATCTGTAATTCGTCGCACCCCTTCAGCCCGGCCAACGGTGTATCGCCAGAATGCCAAACGTCCGGCAGCGTTAACTAATTCGAGCTTACCCAGCCCGGCATGATCTTTCGATTGGAAATGGGCCTTGTCCGTAAGCGAGTAAGCCGCCTGGGATTGAAGGTTGGCGGCACCGCGCTGGCTGGGTTCCGTAGCCGGTGCCCAGGTGAAGCTTAAAACTTGAAGAGTGGTGAGGACCACCAGCCCAGGCGCATATTGCAGAGCTGCGTTCAGATCAGGTTCAAAAGAAGTAAGAGCCGTTTCACCAGGTTCCAGGCGCGCTTCAATCAGTGCCTTAGCCCAGATCGGGCTAGCGCCCCATATTTCTACGAATTCGGTCATTTAGATAATAGCTCCGTGCGAGGGGCAGCGGAAATGGTGCAGTACATCAACCTCCTCAATTATAAGTCGTGTTGGAGGGCGTGCAGTTTTAGGGATGCTTAAGGGCGGAGTGTTGCGTGTGAATAATCGCTTGCGCTACTCGATTTTCATTGCCAATCTAATTCCAGTAGCTCCGATCTAAACTCCGATACTGCACTGCCTCTGCTACGTGCTTGCCTAGCAGATTCTCTACACCACTCAAATCTGCAATGGTCCGGGCTACTCGTAAGATTCGGTCATGAGCCCTTGCTGACAAAGACAGCTTCCGAATCGCCATCTCTAGCGTTCGCTCTCCGGCATCATCCAGTTCACAAAGATTGCGCAATTCGCCTGACGGTACGATGGAGTTATAAAATCCTCGCTTGCTTTGTATCTCGCGAGCTTTGCATACCCGGTCGCGCATTTGTTCCGATGTTGTTGTTGCTTCGTTCGACCGTAGATCCTTGTACGGCACGGCTGGCACTTCAATGTGTAAGTCGATCCTATCCAACAACGGCCCACTGATTTTTCCTAAGTAACGCTGGATGATGGCACCACTGCAACGGCATTCCCGCGTATTATCTCCGTAAAACCCACACGGACAAGGATTCATTGCCGTCACTAACATCACCCTTGCCGGGAAACACATACTGGCGTTGGCCCTGGCCAATGTTACTGAACCTTCCTCCAATGGCTGGCGCAATTGTTCCAACACATAACGGGAAAACTCCGGGAGTTCATCCAGAAACAGGATTCCATTGTGGGCCAGGCTGACTTCCCCGGGCCTGGGTGTTCCACTGCCTCCGCCGATTAGCCCGGCGTCCGACACTGTATGGTGGGGTGACCGAAACGGGCGTTCTTCCAGCAAAGGCTTGCCTGCGGGCATTACCCCGCAGACGCTGTGCACTTGCGTGGCTTCCACCGCTTCGGCAAAAGTCAGCGGCGGCAAGATTCCGGCCAGCCGTTTGGCCAGCATCGTCTTGCCCGAACCTGGTGGGCCCACCATCAACACGTTGTGATTCCCAGCGGCGGCCACTTCCAAGGCCCGCTTAGCGGTGGTTTGTCCGCGCACATCGCCGAAATTGGGGTAGGAACCGTTCCTTGGTTGCAGGTTCGGCACGTGGCAGGACGGCGTAAACTTTTCCGGGTGATTCAACACCTCCACAGCTTCACTGATATGATCCACGCCGAACACTTCAATACCCTCCACAACCGCTGCTTCCAATGCATTTTGACGCGGCACCATCAACCGCTTAATGCCGTTTCGTCGTGCACATACGGCGATGGAAAGAACGCCGCGCACGGGGCGTACTGCTCCGTCAAGACTCAGCTCCCCTACTACGACAGAGGGTTCATTCGCGGTCAGAGTTCCCATGGCACCCAAGATACCTAAGGCCATAGGAAGATCGAATCCTGGACCTTCTTTACGCAAATTCGCTGGGGCCAGATTGATGGTTACGGCTTTGGATGGAAACCCAAATCCGGAATTGGACAGGGCGGATTTAATCCGTTCGCGACTTTCACGGACGGCGGCATCGGGCATGCCTACGGTGATGAAGTCCCGGGAGCTGCCGGAACTGTACAAATCCACCTCCACATCAACTAGATGAGCGTCAATTCCATACACAGATGCACTACGGGTTCGAAAGAGTCCCACTCTAATAGGTGCAAACCGCGCCGATAATTTCTCATTCCAATATGAACGGGAATTCAGTAATCTGCTTTTGGCCGGAGAAATCGTCTCTCAGTTCCACCACCATATGATAGGTTCCAAGGGCATTCTTCTTATCCAGACTGAAGTTGAAGGTCCCTGTCAGGTAGCCGCGCGGGTAAAAGGTCCGATCCTTTTCGCTGGCTGCTTGGGGTTGTTCGAATACCAGAGTCCGATCCGCGCGCAACACCTTAATGCCGTAGCTCACGTGGTAACTATTCAGTTCCTTAAGAGTGAAGCCGGCAATTTGAAAGCGCACGTGGATGGCATCACCAGGATGGTAAGTGGGCTTATTTACAGGTTGGCGGCCTTCCTCATCGCGGAAAAAATGAAGCTCGTCAACGGTCAGATGCGCAGGCTTTTGTTTGCGACCGCCGATGGCCAGGAACTTCAACTGAGACTTGGCCGAAGTGTTGGCGATAAGATCGTGAATTTCGATTTGAAGGTGATATTCGCCAGTGAAAAGCGTGTCTGGCAGGACGAAGCTGCCATGCACTTTCGGAAGCCAATTCTTATCTTGCGGCGTCAGTTCTTCGCTGATTTTACCCGATAAGGGCTTGTCCAAAAGGAGGCCATCTTTGTCATTCGCCGTGACGCTATATTCCAGTTGAATGTGATCCCGCTCATCGTCATCGGTCTTCTTGGTGCATCCCGACGCTTGAAAAGTGAAGTAGACCGTTTCACCGGTTAAGAAGTGTTGGCTGGCAGCAATGGATTCGCCGCCATCGCTAGTAGACAAGGCACCATTGGCAATGGTTAGGCCTGCTGCTGGGCAGCGGCTTGCCGCCGTGATCAAAACCAGCAACAGTGGAAATGCACGCACAACTTTATCTTCCTACAATCGGCTTTTCTTCTTCACTTGGTCGCATGCTAAGGGGCAGATCAATTAACGATGTTCTTTCTTCGCCTGGGGCTCCTCCATCGTTCACCACCAAGCGATAATGGCCCAAAGGCACGTCGAAGAAAATCAGACCTTGTTCCGTACCGGCAACGGTAATGTCTCGTAGAATTCCCATCCAACCGGGGACACCTTCCAGTTCGGTGAATTCTGTAAATTCCTTATCTTTGTCATCGCGAATTTGTAAGTAGGAAAGGGATTTTCGTTCGCCGCCACCATTGGTGACCGCCAACTTCAGCACCAGGAAACGATCTTTGGGTAGGATCTTGCCCTTGCTTCCATTCAATTCCTGTTTCCACTCGGCTTCCAGAACTGTGTAGGTATATGGTCCCAAAGGAACTCTTTCGCCCATCACCCAGGGTTTGGCCCCGCTCTCTTTTTTCACCTCGCCGCAACCTGAAATACCGAGCAAGGAACCAATCAAAAGGGGGAAGAAAGAGTAACGAATCATTTTTTGTTTTGTTTTGTAATGCACGAGGCTTACCTCAAACTGCCAGAATATGGGACGATTCTTATTACATCACATTTATGTCCACGCTTAACAAAATGACTTTGATCGCCGGTCTTGCCGCCGGTTTCACGGCACTGTGGTCCTATCAAGCAAGTTCCCCTGGCGTTCACCCAATCAGCGGGCGACAATATGCACCTGTGATGGGTGTTGGCGGGGCCAGTTGGCTGGAAAGGTCTGAACGCGATGCCGAGGAAAATCCGCAAGCGGCAATTAATGCGCTGGGTCTGAAAGCGGGCATGGTGGTTTGCGACCTTGGAGCAGGCAGCGGCTACTACAGCATCCGCATGGCGAAAAAAGTTGGACCCCAAGGCAAGGTCTACGCGGTGGATGTGCAGCCCGGCATGATTGAATTGCTGGAAAAGCGTATTAAAAACGACAAGATCAAGAATGTTATTCCCGTATTGAGCACCCCCACCGACCCCAAGTTGCCCGATAACCAAATTGACTTGATGATTCTTGTGGACGTCTATCATGAGTTTGAAGAGCCCCAGCAAATGCTGAGGAAAATCAGAAAATCATTGAAAGATAGCGGTCGGTTGGTGCTGCTGGAATTCCGCAAAGAAGATCCGAACGTGCCCATTCGACTGGAACATAAAATGTCCGTCAGCGAAGTGAAACAGGAAATGGAGGCTGAAGGATTTGAGATTGCTGAAGTGAAAGAACACCTGCCTTGGCAACACATGTTTTTCTTAAAAAAGAAGCTATGAAGGAGCAGAAGAAAGGGCGAAGGCTGCCTTCGGAACACTCCACATTTCAGGATCGGTTGACGGGTCGGCTGGTGCATCAAATGATGTCGGCTGATGCTATTAACCATGCCACTTACTTCTTGCAAAGTTCCTTCACACCTGGGGATGAATCCATGATTTTCATCTCAAATCGAAGCGGCGCTTTTCAGTTGTATGAAATAAGCCCGTTCCCTTTCGGTGACATTCGCCAGTTGACCGATGGCGCAGCGATTCATGCTTTTTCTCCAGCCATTCGGCCTGATGGCGCGACCATCTTTTTTGTTCGAGGTCCAGGGTTGTGGGAGCTTGACCGCCACACTTTAGAGGAACGTCTGATTGTGGAATTTGCGGGTGCCCAGATTGGTGAACCATCGTTGGGTGCGAACGGTGAATGGTTGGTGATGGCCATTAAGCAAGGCCCCACTAGCGGATTGGCTGTAGGAAAAGCGGACGGCACAGGTTGGAATATTATCCCGTTTCCACGCACGGTGATTCATCCGCAATTTCATCCCACAGATGCGGAATGGATCGAATTTTCAGGCGATCCTGCACCGCGAATGCATCGTGTCCGCCGCGATGGAAGTGGCCTGGAGTGCTTGCATCTTCACGATAATGAGCAGTTCATTGTTCATGAAACATTTCTAGGAAAAACTGGCGACTTGGCCTATACGGTTTGGCCGAAAGCACTGTGTGCCATGAATTGGCAGACGCGGCAGCATCGCACCATTGCGGAGTTCAACGCCTGGCACATCACGCCGAACAAAGCTGGGTCCAAGATACTTTGCGATACCAATCATCCTGACCAGGGGATCTTTCTGGTGGATGTGGACACTGGGCAGCAGGAGTTGATTTGCTTATCGGATTCCAGCAACCAGGGCAGCCAGTGGAAACAGTCTCGCTATGCGCTGGCTGCGGACTTTGCGGCTGCGCAGAGTGCAGCCAAGAGTGAGGGCACGTTGAGTTGGATGGAAGTGGCGACAGACACCGTGTATGGGCCGCAATGGACGCACCCGCACCCGAGTTTTAGTAGTGACGAATCGAAGGTAGTGTTCACCAGCGACGTGTCAGGATTTCCGCAAGTCTATGTGGTGGAGCTGACTTAGTAACTATGTTCTTACTTCTTGCCCAAGTTATTCTGACATTGGAAAGCTTCGGTGCCCCGCTTGTTTATCCGTTGAACGCGCCTCTTCAGCACGTGCAAGGCATCGAAACGGACGGATGTCGTCTATGGGTCTCCTCTGTCGATAAAGAAGCCAAAACGGGGCATCTTCATTTGTTCGAAATTACTACCGGGAAATTATTGCAAACCGTCCGAGTCGATAGCGGAGACATGTTTCATCCTGGCGGAATGTCTCTGGAAGGGAGTTCCCTGTGGGTTCCGGTGGCCGAGTACAAGCGCATTGGGCGGTCCAGGATTGAGCAGCGCGATAAGCAGACGCTGTTGCTGCGATCTTACTTTACGGTTGACGATCACATTGGTTGCGTCGCAATAAATGGGAAGAAATTGATAGGTGGCAACTGGGATGCGCGGCAAATTTATACATGGTCTTTGAAAGGTGCGCAGTTGACCAGGCAGGAGAATCCGCAAAACACGCACTATCAGGATATGAAATTCCGCCAAGGGCAATTAATCGCCAGTGGCGTGCTGGGCAAGAACGCCGGGGCTATTGATTGGTTGAATCCGCGCGACCTTAATTTGTTGAAGCGAGTAACCGCAGGGAAGACGGACCGTGGTGTCCTTTTTACGAATGAAGGAATGACGATGTTCGGCGGCAAATTGTATTTGTTGCCCGAGGATGGTCCAAGTCGGCTGTTCGTATTTCAGCTTCCTTGAAACCGCCGTTGGCCTCCGCATACTCCCCATTCACCCTGGAGATTGGCGCCTTAGCATCCAACCCGTTTGGATTCGAGTCCCTGGCTATGTCATCCTAAGGTGATTACCGAAATCTAATGCCCGAAGAACCCAAGCCTGCTGGCCCACCCACGCAGATGGCGTCCACACTTTGGGAGGGCGACCTTCCCACCACCGTGAAAGCTGCGTTTGGTGAGCGATTGCTGGAATCGGCATGCTATGTGAATCAGAATTTCTTTGTGGTTCAAGCAGATGCCGTTATTCCACTGATCGAGTTCCTAAAGAGGGAAGTAGATTTCGATTTTCTTGTGGACCTAACTGCGGTGGATTATCCAAAGCGTGCAGAACGTTTTGAGTTAGTCTACATTCTGTATAGTTACTCGCGCAACGAACGCATCCGAGTAAAGACATCCATTGCCGATGGAGTGGTGCCTGCCACTGCGACTACGGTTCATACAACAGCCAATTGGCTAGAACGGGAAGTGTTCGATATGTTTGGGATTCGTTTTGCAGGGCATCCCGAAATGAAGCGCATTCTGCTGCCGGAAGAGTGGGTTGGTCATCCGTTGCGCAAAGAATATGGCATCACCCAAATGGACAATAACTGGGTGAAGGAAAATCTTGGCATCGAGAGTGGGCAATGAGCACCGCTGAAACATTTCTTGATTCCAGCGAACTGGTGCTCAACATGGGTCCGCAACACCCTTCCACCCATGGCGTCTTACGCGTGATTTTGAAACTGGATGGCGAAAAAGTCATTGGCACGGAATGTGTCATCGGCTACTTACACCGTGGTGTGGAAAAGATTGGTGAAAATCGCACTTACGTGATGTTTGCGCCGTATGTGGATCGCATGGATTACATATCGGCAGTCTCTAACGGCCTGGGTTATTGCCTGGCGGTGGAACAGTTGGGCGGTTATGTAGCGCCACCGCGTGCGCAAACAGTCCGTGTGATTCTGACTGAGTTGAATCGTATTGCCAGCCACTTACTGTGGTTAGGCACGCATGCATTAGATGTGGGTGCAATTACTCCGCTGTTCTACACCATGCGCGAACGCGAAGAGGTCCTGAAGATCTTCGAGAATTACTGCGGGGCTCGGCTTACAACACATGCATTCCGCATCGGCGGGTTGCAGTACGAACTATACGACGGTTTCGAGGATCAGGTACGCGTCTTTTGCGAGCGTATGCTGACCAAGCTGGATGAGTATGAAGAGCTGCTTACCGGAAATCGCATCTGGGTGAATCGGTTGACCGGTGTGGGTATCATCAACGCGGCGGATTGCAAACGATACGGAGTAACTGGTCCTTTGATGCGAGCCGCAGGTGTGGCCGCCGACTTACGCAAGTTACAACCTTACAGCGGCTATGAACAGTATGACTTTGATATTCCCACGCGGGTGAATGGCGATTCATTTGATCGCTACGTGATTCGCATGGAAGAAATTCGTCAATCGGTTCGTATTCTGCGTCAAGCCGTAGAGCGTATTCCTACTGGTCCGGTGATGGCGAAAGTAGCCAAGGTGTTGAAGCCAGCCATTGGTGAAGCTTACGTTTCCGTGGAAGCGCCCAAGGGTGAGTTAGGTTACTTCATAGTAAGTGACGGCAGCTTGCATCCTTACCGCATGCGCGTGCGGCCTCCGTCATTCTTGAATCTGCAGGCGTTGACGGAGATGTGTAAAGGCGCGTTAGTGGCCGATGTAGTGGCGATAATCGGAACGTTAGATATCGTTTTAGGGGAGGTGGACCGGTGAGTAAGTTAAAGCAATTATTCCGGACCTTCTTTCTGGTGGATCTGTTGGAAGGGTTATGGGTGACGTTCCGCAATCAGCATCCGAAACATATTTATACGGAACAATATCCGTCAGAACGGCCCCAAGTTGCCGAACGGTATCGTGGTGCTCCGCGGTTGAACAACAATCCAGAGAACAACGAGACGTTGTGTATTTCCTGTAATCTATGTGCCATTGCCTGCCCTGAGAATTTGATAGTAGTGGGTTGGGAGCGCAATCCGGAAACCAAACGCAAGGATCTGATCCAATTCACTTACGATGTTTCACGATGCATGTTTTGCGGTCTATGTGAAGATGCATGTCCGGTGGATGCGTTGGAGTTGACGCAGGATTTTGAGCTTGCTAGTTACACGCGCGAAGGGCAGGTTTGGGATCGGCAGATGCTTGAGGAAGGGCCATACCCTGTGAAATATAAGTCGTAAATATGTCAGGCGATACATTCTTCTTCTACGCATTCTCGGCGCTCGCGTTACTTGGCGGATTAGGAACCGTGCTGCTGCGCAATGCGGTGCACTGTGCGTTGGCGTTGATGACTTCGCTATTAGGTGTGGCCGGATTGTACCTGTTACAAGGCGCGGAGTTTTTGTTCGCCGTGCAGATTGTCCTGTACATTGGCGGCATCATGGTGCTGTTCCTGTTCGTGATCATGTTAGTGAATTTGGACCAGGCATCGAAGTTACAGCAGTTCGGTCGACAGACTCCAATTGCCTTAGTCGTGGCATTGGCTGCAGTGGCGGCCATCTTTTCCATGCTGTCTAAGAGTGCCGTACTACTGCCTGCATCAGTTTCGCTAACTCCACTTACTGGAGGCAATACAGAAACAGTTGCAAACGTGCTGTTCACCGATTATTTATTGCCGTTTGAATTGGTGTCTATCTTGTTGTTAGTGGCCGTGGTGGGGTCTGTCATGATGGCCGGGAAGCGAACCGAATGATCACCATCAACCACTACATGGCAGTGTCGGCAGCGTTGCTTTTGATCGGCACCGTAGGCGTGATGACGCGGCGAAACATCGTCGTGATTCTAATGTCAATTGAGCTGATTCTCAATGCCGTGAATGTAAACCTGATCGCATTTTCGAAGTATCACAATCAAGTAACCGGGCAAGTGTTTGCGATCTTTGTCATTGCAGTAGCCGTAGCAGAAGCTGCGGTGGGGTTGGGTGTTTTAATCGCCATGTTCCGCAACAAAGGCACCGTGCAGGCAGATGAGGTGGATCTGCTGAAATGGTAAACCTGATTTGGTTGATCCCGCTGATCCCGCTGATGGGTGCTGCTGTATTGTTGACACTGGGTCGGATGATGCCCAAGGCTGCCATCCAGTTACTCGCCCCAGGAACCATTTTGGCAGCGTTTCTATTGAGCTTGGGCGCAGTGATGGAATCGGGTGGCAAGTCGCAGGAAGTGATTCTGTACGAATGGTTACCCAAGGTGGATTGGGGCTTCTTACTAGATCCTCTGAGTTCCGTAATGATTTTGATTGTCACGGGCATCGGGTTTTTGATTCACGTATATGCAGTGGGATATATGAATCATGAAGGTGGTTACTACCGCTTTTTTGGATACATGAATTTGTTCGTGTTTTTCATGTTGACTCTGGTGCTGGCCAATAATTATGTGTTGCTATTCGCCGGTTGGGAAGGCGTGGGCTTGGCCAGTTACTTGTTGATTGGATTTTACTTCAGCAAGAAATCGGCAGGCGACGCCGCAAAGAAAGCTTTTTTGTTCAACCGCGTTGGCGATGCAGGATTCATTCTGGGCATGTTCGGTGTTGCATCATTGACCCATGGGAGTCTGGCATTTCGCGACTTACATGGGTTGACCGCAGGTCCAGTAGTAACGGCGGCGGCGGCGCTCTTGTTTCTGGGTGCCACAGGGAAATCGGCACAGCTTCCTTTGTTTGTCTGGCTGCCGGATGCCATGGAAGGTCCTACGCCGGTATCTGCTTTAATCCACGCAGCAACCATGGTGACGGCAGGTGTTTACATGGTGGCCCGGTCCAATGCGATTTATATTTTGGCACCGGAAGTAAGTTTTGCCATTGCCGTGACTGGAGCTTTAACCGCCATCGTCGCGGCATCCATTGCTTTGGTGCAAACCGATATCAAACGCGTGCTGGCGTATTCCACTGTAAGTCAATTAGGGTTCATGTTCATGGCTGCGGGAGTGGGAGCATATTGGGTCGCCGTGTTTCATTTAATGACTCACGCCTTCTTCAAATCGCTCCTATTCTTAGGAGCAGGTTCGGTGATCCATAGCTTGAATGGGGAACAGGATATACGTCGCATGGGCGGCCTGCGTAAGGAAATGCCCATCACATTTTGGACCATGGCAATCGCGTCGCTTTCCATTGCCGGGGTTCCCCTGCTTGCTGGTTTCTTTTCTAAAGATGAGATCCTGTTCTTCACCTTTTTGAGCGCCAAAAGTGTGTTTGCCGTTGGCCTGGTTACCGCTTTCCTCACTGCGTTCTATATGTCGCGGATGATGTTTCTTACATTCTTGGGTGAGAAACGAAACCATGCCCACGCTCATGAATCCCCTTTAGTGATGACTGTTCCGTTAATGATTTTGGCAGTCGGCAGCGTGGTCTCCGGTTGGATCGGTGGGCCGTTGGAACGTTGGCTGGAACCAGTTCTACACACACCGCATGCTCCAGAAGAAGGTGGCTTGAAGTATCTGGTCATGGGATTTTCCGTTGTTGCAGCCGGTGCCGGGATCTTACTGGCACGTTACTTTTATATATCACGACCGGAACTGCCCGCTCAAGCGCGAATAGCTTTTGGGCCATTTACTAAGCTGGCCGATAACAAGTGGTATTTCGATGATTTGTACGACGCACTATTTGTCCATGGACTGGGAATGAAAGGTGGTGCGCTGCTCGGTTCCTTCGATAGGCAATTCGTGGATGGCGGAATCAATGGTGCTGGCCTGATTACTCGTTTTGCATCGCACCTATCCATTTGGTTTGATACTTGGATTGTGGATGGTTTAGTTAGGCTCACCGGCCTGGTAACAAAAGCGGCTGGTTATCCGGTTCGCATGGCACAAACCGGCTACGTGCAATCTTACGCCATGTGGATTATCGCTGCCGCTGCCGCTGCCCTGGGGTTGTTTTGGGTGCGATGAACATGGGCGATCACTTACTCAGTTGGATACTGTTCACGCCGCTACTGGGTATGGTGGTCGTGCTGGCTGTTCCCTCGTCCAATAAATACTTAGTGCGCTGGGTGGCTAACTTAGCAGCGCTGGCCAGTTTCCTTGTCTCGCTACAACTGGTGTTACGCTTTGACACTCATGCTGCGGGATTCCAGTTTGTGGAACGGGCATCCTGGATTGCGTCACTTGGCGTCAACTACTCTATTGGCGTGGATGGCATCAGTTACTTGTTAGTAATACTCACTACAGCTCTAACATTGCTATCTGTACTTGCGTCATGGAGTGAGGTGGAAGAACGATTACCCGCTTACTACGCCATGTTGCTGTTACTGGAAACTGGGATTCTAGGCGTCTTCCTTTCACTCGATTTCTTCCTCTTCTATGTTTTTTGGGAAGCAGTTTTAGTTCCCATGTACTTCCTGATTGGCATTTGGGGTGGCGAACGGCGGTTATACGCGGCCCTCAAGTTTTTCCTCTATACGATGACTGGCAGCGTGTTGATGCTCATCGGAATCCTGATTCTGTACTTCGCACACGCCAATCAATTTGGAGTTCGCACGTTTGAAATTGCTGATCTGATGCGGGTCCAGTTGCCGATCGCTGCGGAGCGAACTGTCTTCTGGTTACTGTTTCTAGGCTTTGCTGTAAAAGTTCCCATGTTCCCGTTTCACACCTGGTTGCCAGATGCCCACACCGAAGCGCCCACTGCCGGATCCGTCATGCTGGCTGGTGTATTGCTGAAAATGGGGACTTACGGTTTTCTGCGAATCTCTTTACCCTTGCTGCCCAATGCTTCGCAGGATTGGGGTATTGTTTGTATCTTGGCCGTCTTATCTCTCATCGCGATTCTGTATGGCGCATTGGTCAGTCTGATGCAGAAAGATTGGAAGAAGTTGGTGGCCTACTCGTCAGTAAGTCATATGGGCTTCATCACGCTGGGAATCTTCTCACTCAACGTCAAAGGACTTACTGGCGCAGTGATCCAGCAGATCAACCATGGTATTTCCACCGGCTTATTGTTCCTGTTAGTCGGCATCATTTATGAACGACGACATACGCGAGAGATTGCCGAATTTGGTGGTGTGGCACATCGCATGCCGAACTACGCTGTCGTGTTTGCAATCGCCATGTTGAGTTCAGCCGGATTGCCATTATTGAACGGTTTTGTGGGTGAATTCACCATTTTACAGGGAGCCTTTGAGGTGAATCCATGGTGGGCTGCGCTGGCTGTCCCGGGTATCGTACTCGGTGCTGCGTATCTTCTATGGCTGTATCAAAGAACCATGCTGGGCGAACTTACGAATGAAAAGAATCGGCAACTTCTGGATTTAAATCTGCGAGAGTGGGCCGTGGTGCTGCCGTTAGTGGCGGCTGCTTTCTGGATCGGCATTTACCCCAAACCGCTCTTTGAAATTGTGGAAAAGCCCGTGGCGCAAATCATGGATCGGCTGCATCGTACGGAACTGCATCAGAAAGAGGTGCAGCCATGATCACTTACACGTCAACCGATCATTTTGTGTTACTCCCAGGCTTACTGTTAGCTTTGTTTGGCTGTGCCGTTTTACTGTTGGACTTTCTGTTTCCGAAAGATGTGAAAGGTCGTGGATGGCTGGTAGGCATAGCACTTTCCGGCGTGGGTTTTGCCAGTTGGCAATCATGGCAGCAGTATCTGTATCTGAAAGCGCACAGCATGACACCCTTGGTGGCATTCAACGGCGCACTGGTTCTGGATGGATTCGCACTGTTCTTCAACGGCATCGTGCTGGCGTCCGCAGCACTGGTAATGTTGATCAGTTACCGCTATTTGGAAGATGAAAAGGAACACCACACAGAATATTATGCGCTGGTTTTATTCGCCGCCTGTGGAGCTTTTTTTCTGAATGGCGGTCTGGACATGGTCACCATCTTCGTTGGTCTGGAATTGATGGCAGTTAGTTTCTATATCCTGGTTGGGTTTCTTAGAACAGACAAACGCTCGAATGAAGCAGCGATGAAGTACTTACTGTTAGGCGGCTTTTCTACCGGATTCCTGATCTACGGATTTTCCATTTTCTACGGACTTACTGGATCAACCAATCTAGCCGCATTGGCCACAGTGATTCCAGCTCGTGGTGCGAATGACCCCCTGTTGTACTTAGCCATTGTTACCACCTTAGTCGGCTTGCTATTCAAGATTGGTGCAGCTCCTTTTCATATGTGGGCCCCTGATACTTATGAAGGTGCGCCCACCACTGTTACTGCCTTTCTAGCTGTAGCATCCAAGACAGCCAGCTTCGCACTATTACTGCGAGTGATGTTAGTGGGTCTGGGTACCGCCCGTGAAATGTGGGAGCCACTGCTGACAGGTGCTGCAGTGCTCACCCTCACCATCGGCAATCTGGCGGCTATTTCACAATCCAATGTGAAGCGATTGCTAGCCTATAGTTCCATCGGCCATGCTGGCTATGTATTACTTGGTCTGATTGCCGGAAACCAGACAGGACTGATTGGTGTAAGTATCTACTTGCTTACTTATGCCTTCTCCACTATTGGCGCATTCCTGGTTCTGATTGCTTTGCGACGACGTGGCGTGGCGGTGGAAACCATTGAAGATTTGGCCTCGCTGGGTAAGCGCTATCCCTATTACGCCCTGTTGATGTTACTGTTCCTGATGTCCCTCGCAGGCTTGCCGCCTACAGCGGGATTCATCGGGAAATACTACATATTTTTGTCATTAGTGGAATCGGGTAAGTACGGCTTGGCAATTGTTGGTGCATTGTATGTTGCAGTTTCCCTCTATTACTATTTCCGGCTGGTGCGCAGTATGTTCCTTACGGAATCGATTGAAGCACAAGTATTGGCACCTTCAAATGGCGTGCGATTGGTTCTGGCACTTACCGGTATAGCCACCATCGCAATGGGAATTTTGCCGGAACCATTTCTGCGCATGGCAGCTATTTCATTAGGAAGATGACAAACATGGATTCACTCTTCGCACATCCGCTCTTCATGCCGCTGGTATTGACGGCTATCATCATTTTGTTGTTTCCCTTGGTCGCTGGTTACATTGTATTGGTTGAACGTAAAGTGCTGGCCGACATGCAGGTACGGCTTGGACCCATGCGCGTGGGCCCTTACGGACTGCTTCAACCAATTGCCGATGCCTTAAAGCTTTTAATCAAAGAAGATATCATCCCCACTAACTCCGACAAAGTGATTTTTTGGGGAGCACCAGTGCTTTCCTGCTTCTGTGCATTTTCTGGCTTCACTGTCATCCCCTTCAATAGCTGGATTCACATCGCCGATGTCAACGTTGGGTTGTTAGTCATTAGTGCCACATCCGCTGTAGGGATTTTGGGAATCATCCTGGGCGGCTGGGCTTCTAACAGCCACTATTCATTGTTAGGTGCATTGCGGTCCGCCGCCCAGTTAGTAAGTTACGAAGTAGCTTTGTCGCTCTCATTAGTTTGCGGCGTCATGGCGGCCGGAACTTTGCAGATGCCGCTCATCGTGAAGGCCCAAGAACAGCAACACATTTGGTTCGCGTTTGAAAATTACGGGTTGATGTGGATCGCGTTCATGATCTATTTGATAGCCGCTACTGCGGAAATCAACCGCACTCCATTCGATCTGCCAGAAGCGGAATCAGAATTGGTCGCAGGCTTCCATACAGAATACAGCGGGTTCCGCTGGGCCCTCTACATGTTGGCTGAGTATGGCAATATCTTCGTCGTAGCATCGGTAGGAGTGGTGTTGTTCTGGGGTGGCTGGCTGCGGCCATTCCCCAATGTAAGCTGGCTGGAACTACCAATGAACTATGGAGTGCCCATCGCACTGTTCGGCGGATCTGCCTGGGGAAGCATTCGTTTAGTGGCCCGCTTGAAAGATCGCATACAGCAAATAGTTTTGATGGCCGTCATCGCCGGCATGGCCTTTGTAGCCCTGCTATTCGCATGGCCCGCTTTCAATCATGCATCTGTGTCAGTATTCTGGTTCCTGTTCAAGGTGTCCATGTGGGTCTATCTGATGGTCTGGTTTCGTGGAACGTTTCCGCGCTTCCGTTACGACCAGTTAATGAACGTGGGCTGGAAAGTTTTGATCCCCGGCGGCATGCTTTGCGTTCTGGCGAACGCCATCGTGGGAATGGCCCGACAATAAAAAAGGAAATTATTTCGGAACAAATCGGTGAGCTGTTCGTATAACTATTCAAAGGAAAACATCTCAGAGCGGTACCTTTCCCTCAACTAGCAACAATGCCGTTCTGAGATGCCTTAAATACTACTGCTGCGCAAATGTTGACGCGCTGTATTCTCTTTCAATCTCACTATTCGGTACCAGTAGGCGTACCACAGGTGCTGTCATGTAAGTTGTCACCACCGCCATGAACACCAACATGAAGAACACGCTCTTGGGAATGATTCCCAAGTCGTAACCAATGTTGATGACAATCAATTCCATCAGGCCTCGGGTATTCATCAAGGCTCCAATAATGGAAGATTCGCGCAAGGGTAATCCATTCGCTCTCGCTGCCAACATACATCCTCCGAACTTGCCTGCAGTTGCCGCCAGCAGCACTAATCCGCACAGGAACCATAGGCTGCTTCCGTCCATTGACCCAATGTCTGTGCGCAGCCCGGTGTAAGTGAAAAAGATAGGTAGGAAGAAGACAGTTACAAAGTCACTCAATCGTCGACGGATGGCGGCCACTAATTCCGTCTGATCATAAAGAATCGCGCCCAGGAAGAAGGCACCAAAGATGGAAAAGATGCCGATAAGGCTGGTGCAAATGGCGGCCACGAAGATCAGAATCAGTAGCAAAGCCAGAGAATCCAGCGTCAACTCTCCGCCGGAATTGCCGAGTACTGTACGGCTCCAACGGATGATCAGCGGTCGTATGGCGAACCACATTACAAAGCAAAACAACAGCACCTCAGCTATCATCAGACTGAGCTGAAACGGATCAAAGGTGGAACGGGCAATGGCCGTAACCAACGCCAGTATGATCCAACCCGCTGCATCGCCCGCTGCGGCAGCGGATATAGTCAACGATCCGATGCGGGTGCGATGAATGTTCAGTTCAATCATAATGCGCCCCAATGTGGGAATAGCCGTGATGGACATAGCTGCGGCCATGAACAAGGAGAAGTTGAATGCGCTGCCAACCAGGCCCAGCGTTGTATGCATATATTTCCCCAACGCAAATCCAAAGCCAAATGGAATAATGATGCCGATCACCGAAATCGACAAGGCCGCATGACGGTTGTCATCCAAGTGACCAAAGTCGAATTCCAAACCAATCAGGAACATCAACAGAACTAGGCCAAGCTGACTCATGGTAGTGAAAATGGAACTTACTGAGGGGTTAAAAATAGTGTGAAACAATTCCGGAAACATGCCGCCAAATAGCGAAGGCCCCAGTACCAAACCAGCGGCGATTTCCCCACAGACTTGCGGCTGGCCTAGCTTCCGGAAGATTGCTCCAAACAGTCGCGACGCAGCTATGATCACAATCAACTGAATAATTACGGTCAGCAGTACATGTTCAGAGGTCAAACCTTAACCCACCGTTTGGCTTTCATTTCAAATCGCGGCAGACTGCCAGAAGCAACCATGGTTACGGGAATTCGCAAGGCCAGCGCGTCTCGTAACGTTGCTTCAATGCGATGGGCCAGCCCAGGATCATTGCCGTTTTCCGGTTCCACTTCAAGGCGCAGTTCTGTCAACGACCGGCTTTCAGAAATCTCTACGCGATACTCAACAACCCCACCCGTTGACCGCAGAATATGTTCAATAGCGCTGGGATATACATTCACGCCACGGACCACCACCATATCGTCGGTACGGCCCAGAATGCCACCTTCCAGTGCGATATCCAACGTCCCGCAAGCACAACGTTGCACAGCCGATGATTTCACCAGGTCGCCCGTGCGATACCGCAGCAGCGGGGAACCAATGCGTCCCAAGTTCGTCAACACCAATTCACCAGTGGACCCACGGGGCAATCCGACTCCCCTTTCTGCATCGATCACTTCCACCAGGAAACGATCTTCCATCACATGAAGAACACCGGGACATTGCGGACATCCATAACTGGCCGGTCCGATTTCAGTCATGCCATGATGATCCACCACCTTAGCTCCGCCCCACCGTTTTTCAATATGACTTCGCGTCCCGGCAATGCTGCCGCCCGGTTCACCCGCCACAATGATGGTGCGAATGCTGGTTGATGCAAGGTCCAAGCCCATCTCCGCCGCCACTTCTGCTAAGTGCAACGCATAAGTGGGAGTGCAACAGAGTATGTTCGCTTCAGCCCCTGCAATTGCCTGCAACCGCGCTTCGCTGCGCATTCCACCACCGGGAATCGCCAGGCAGCCCATCCGCGTGGCCGCTTCGAATCCCGTCCAAAAGCCCAGAAAAGGTCCAAAGGAGAACGCGAAGAATATCCGGTCGCCAGGGATCACTCCAGCTACCTCAAGTACGCGAGTCCAGCAATCTAACATCCAGTTCCAGCTCTGCGGTGTATCCAGCCAACGCATGGGATTCCCAGTAGTTCCGCTGGTTTGGCAGAAACGCGTGTAGTTAGTAAGTGGATAAGTAAGGTTAGTTCCAAACGGAGGATGTGTAAGTTGGTCTTCTACAATTTCAAGCTTGAAGGTAAATGGGGTGGCTTGGCAGAATTCCTCAACGGTCGTAACTGAAGCAGGCGTGCGACCAGCGTAGAACTGGTTGGTGCGGAGCTCCCTCAGCAACCGATTCAGTGCAATTAACTGTGTTTCCCCACTCAAACTTTACGCGCCACGCGATGTTCCGGCTTGAAGAACTCATGCAGCAAGCGATCCACTTGCAGCAGCCCATCACGATTCAATCGGGGTCCGGCATCGGTCACCATCAGCAAACCTTCAGCAGTAATTTTCTCAAGCGGAGCCTTGAACCGTGCATTCACGTCCACCCCGAACTTAGTCTGGAAGTAAGCTCGTTCCACGTGACCTAGCTTCATCTGTAACACAAACTCACGAATCATTCGCTCTTCATCGGTAGGAGTCAAAGCCCTGTAAATGGGTAACTCACCACTCATCACCTTGTTACGATAAGAATCGAAATCATGGTCATTCTGAAAGTGCGTTCCCTGCACATGAGAAAACGATGCAACTCCCAAACCAACCATATCGGCACCCTGCCATAGCAGATCCCGATACAGAAATCGGGTTTTTGCATCCTTCACGGCAGTATAGGCGCTGGCCACTGTGTAACCAGCCTTTTCCAGTTCAGCAAAAGCTTCTGCCACCCATTGACGCTTTGTCTTCCAACTTGCCACACCGGGCGCTGTTGTTTGCCCAAACACTTTCATTTCTTTAAAAATGGTCGTGTTGTAAGGAACTTCCATCTGGTAGATGGTGACAGATTCCGGAGCCATGGCAATGGTTCGCGCTACGCAATCTTTCCAGTTTTCCGAAGTCTCACCCACCATGCCTGCGATCAGATCAATGTTGATTTGAGAGAACCCCAGTGACCGTGCATTTTCGTACGCCAAACCAATTTCTTTCGATGCGTGGGCGCGGCCATTGGTCTTCAATATGTTGTCGTCGAAGTTCTCAATTCCTAAACTGAGACGGGTCACACCCAGGTCCTTAATGACGGCCAGCTTTTCCTTGGTGATGGTGCCCGGTTCACATTCAAAGGCCACTTCCTGAGCTTCGTCCCAAGGCAGGATTTCCTTCATCCGGTTCACCAGGCTGGAAAGTTGTCGCGACGATATATAGGACGGTGTTCCACCACCGAAGTAAATGAAAGTGGGCTTACGACCGCCAATAAACGGTTTGGCTGCGTAAAGGCGAAGCTCTTCAACAGCGGCGTCCAGGTAACCTTCCACTTCGCTCGCGTTCTTATCGGTGTAAACCTTGAAGTAACAAAAGTGGCAACGCTTGCGGCAAAAAGGGATATGAATGTAAATGCCAAGTGGGCTTTGCCGGGTCGGTGGGCGGTTCAGTGCCGTGTAAGCTTCCGCGGTACGGTCCTCGGACCATAGCGAGTAAGGCGGATAATTGGAGACAAAATAATTACCTGCCTGGGTCTCTTCCAAAAGCTCTGGATTGTCTATAACTGTAGCCATAATCGATACTTATCCCATTGAGGCCTCCGGCTTCGCGGCAGGGGCGCGCTCTACATGCAAGTATATCAAGTGTGAAGAAATGTCGGTTAACGGGTAACAGTAAGCCAAAGGGGGAAATGCTGGGCTGGCCCAAGCAACCGAATCTCCTCCAAACTGCACAATAGCCATCAGCGAGGGGCCAGCCCAGAGGCATGTGGTTGAAAAGTGAGACAGTAGATATCGGGACACTTTCATCGAATGGAGAAGAGAGTGCAAAAACCGAAAGGTTGAAAGTGGCATAAGTACAGCCCTGAGTTCAAACAATCAGCGGTGGAACGCCTTGTATCCGGAGAAAGCGCGACTGTCGTAACCAGAGAATTGAAGATACGCAAGAAATTTCTATATTCTTGGCGGAACGCTGGGTATGGATCAACCGCTGCCGGAAAGCCACGGCGGGAAAGTATTGTAGAGGATGATCCGCTGCTCACAAAGATCGCTAGCTGGAACAGGAGCTAGCGGACACACATAGGCTCGTTGGCCAACAAGCGGGAGAACTGAATTTTTCGTCTTGGCCTTGCGCGCAGTCAAGGAATCACGCCCGAAGAAAAAGGCGAGTTCCGGCATCGGATTTATTCCACAATCCAAGATGTAGTAAGTACGCAAGGCAATCTAAATAGGCCGACAATAGAACGATCGCTAGCTGTAGTAAGTCCTGACGGGTTTTACCGCGACTGGTTAGAACAAGAACCAGACGAGGCTGAAGTTACAATCCGGGATGCCATTCAGAGAGTGGCTCTGAAGCATCGCCGGTATGGGTATCGCCGGATTACGGCCATGCCCAAACGGGAAGGGGTAACGGTTGGCGAAGGAGTGGTAAGGCGTATTGTCCGCACGGATAATCTGCTGGCTGTCAGAAAGCGGAACATTGAAGACTTTATTGAGTGTTTTCATAATCAGGAGCGCTTGCATTCAGCACTGCATTATTAGACCCTAGAAGAGTTCGAACGAGCGGCGGCCGCAGCCAAGTCTCAAAATCCTAGGGTGCCAATCACTTTGAGTTTTCCAAGGCATAAGGAAAACTATCTTGATGCTTGTTAAACTTAAGGGCGTCCAGCGAGCGGCAAGCCGCTTTCAGGACGACTCATCAAAATGAGTTTCCAACAGTGTATTCCTTAACAGGTTGCTCTCCAGCAGAGCCTGCCTACGCTTCCATTGCTGCAACCATCTTTAACCACCACCGCCGCTTGCCAATGGATTTCTGGTGAACGGTAACTGTCTCCGAACTCATTTGTCTCAATTCTCGACGCAGTCCACACTCGTGACCCCCAAAACAAAGTACCAGAAGCCGCGACTAAAACAGGGAATAACTTTTTCGTAAACCAGTCTAGGTGTTTATTCATGGAACCAATAGTCCAAACATGTGGTTTGTTCCGCTGTACAATTCCGGCACCTTTCGTGGGAGACAAGACAATTCGTGGGGGACAGCAGATTGGTGGGGGGACAGATTCGTGGGGGACAGTTCGTGGGACAGAGACCTCAATTCCCGATATCCGGCTGAGAAATTCCGCCCAAGAAGCCACTATATAGGTATATGCCCGCGCTGCTCACATTGTTCTCCCTGGCTTGCCTCACCACATTACTCAACGTGAAAATACCTGCAAAAGACTTTCTTTCGTGCTGAAGACTACCGTCTTTACTTGGACTTACTGGGTGAGTACTCCCGCCACTTCGGGGTGTCGATCCTTGCGTACTGCTTGATGCCTAACCATGTACACCTGATCGCAACACCACATGACACCAAGGCGCTGGGACAGCTTTTCCAGCGGGTTCACAGCGACTATGCTCGGGCTGTGCACTTACGTTTGCGTCGCACGGGACACCTTTGGCAGGCCCGTTATCATTCGGTTCCGCTGGATGAAGAACATTTCTGGGCAAGTATGGTTTATGTCGAACAAAATCCCTTACGAGCAGGCTTGGTTGGGGATCCGGTGCAATGGCGATGGTCAAGTGCGACGGCGCATCTTGGAGGGGTTAAGGGCTCATTTCTTGACTTGGTTGCATGGAGGGAACAACATATGCCGGAGAGCTGGAAACGCTGTCTTGACTTGGGTTTACACTACGCAGCATTGTTCGAGCGCATCCGAGAAGGGACACTCACTGGGCGTCCTATAGGCAGTGAAGAATTCCTGAAAAGGTTGGATCTGGAGTTCGCTGTTGAGGCACGACGAAAACTCCCAGGCCGACAACCACTTCGGGTCAAAGTGGCTGTGTCATAACGGGTTAGGTTGTTTGGGGTGGAAACCTTCATCCTAAGTGATAGGGAATTGAGGTCTTTGACCCCCCTGGGCGGAACGCTTCGATCAGATTTTCCCTTTCGACGCGGCTTGTCATTTTCCACCTAACGCATTCTGAAGATCCAATATTATCTTTTGGACCATGATCGCTTAG
>JANXSF010000061.1 GCA_025352795.1 Acidobacteriota bacterium | reverse complement strand
CTGCAAACACTTGCTGAGCTCCAGGTTGCAAGAGGAAGATATTTAGAAGCAGACCAAGTCTATGACCGTGCGGAAATGTTTTTAGACTCCATGATCGGGAAGGCTTCAACTGTAATGGAGAAGACAGCCGTTATCACAACGTCCGGCCAAATCTATTCAAAACACTTTGCACTCATCGCAAATCAGTTCAATGATCCCCGCAGAGCGTACAACATCATTGAACAAGTTCGAGGGCGCGCTGCTGCGGATCTCCTTGAGGCAGGATTGTCTGCTACCCCACGAGCGAGCACAGTCGAGCGGGAGATCTCCCAATTTCGGCTAAAGCTAATGGCGGCTAAATCCACTGATGAAGTGCACAGCCTTCGCGATCAAATTTTCCTGAAGGAACAGGCCCGCTGGACCACCTCTGATTCAAGCCTGCTCAAGGCCAAACCCCGCCAGGTAGTGAAGATCGAACAACTGCAAGAAAATCTTGCACCGTCCGCATTGCTCCTGGAGTACGTAATAGCAGACCCCAATTCTTACTGCCTGGCAATCTCACGCAGTGGATCGCGCATTGTACGTTTGAGCAGTAAGATTCACATTGAGACACTAATCCGGGCATACCTGGAGGCGGTAAAAGCCAAGCTACCAGCTATTAGCGAAGCGCGAAGTCTTTACGATGCAATTTTGCGCCCGATCAAAGAGAGTGCTCAAAAGGATACGTTGATTATTGTTCGTGACGGTCAACTTCATACGGTTCCATTCGATGCATTAATGGACGGGTCAGGTCGCTATGTAGTCGAAACCCAAATTGTGTTTTATTCCCCTTCCGCAACCAGTTTTTACCTATTGAAAGAGCAGAAGAGAACTCGAACCCTTCCTAATGCACTATTAGCAATCGGAGGAGTTCCTTATTCCCGTAGCCCTTTGAATAGGGCCGGCCTCACTCGTGGATTCAACAGCACTGGCTTTGCAGATCTTCCATCATCGGGGGATGAGGTACAGATTGCGCGGGCTGCATTCCCAAGGCAGAAAGTTGATTTGTTGTTGGGGGATGCTGCAAGTGAAACAGCCTTTAAAGCCGCTAGCTTAGCCGACTACCGTGTAATACACTTTGCGGCCCACGGATTTGCGGACTCTACCTTTCCAGACCGCGCTGCTTTGGTTTTGTTAAGTGACCGGTCCGCTGGAGAAGATGGATTTTTGCAAGCTTCTGAAATTGTCCAACTTCGCTTTGATGCAGACTTGGTCGTTCTTTCGGCCTGTGATACCGCCGTCGGTCCTCTGCTAGGGCAGGAGGGAGTGGCAAACCTTTCACGAGCATTCCTCTTGGCGGGCGCCCGAACAGTCATTTCGACCTTGTGGCAGGTGGAGGACAGTTCGTCCTTGTTTCTCATGAAACGGTTTTATGCGCAACTGTCGACGAAGAGGTCTGCAGCTTCAGCTCTGACCGCTGCTAAGCGAGATATGTTGCGAACCTTCGGACGCACAACGCTACCTCACCAATGGGCGGCCTTTATTGTCGAAGGAGCAGCGGGCCGGAGTGTATCGTCGCATACCGCTGAGAGGAAACAATGACCTTGGGCACGAAGACGCGTATCCACATTCTTAAATCCATAAAAAAACTGGTCCGCACCAAATACATCAACATTGCGGGAATTGACTGTGAAGCTTGGGAAACCCGTATAGATGGCCAGAATGAGGTTTTGCTAGCCGCAGATATTGAAGGGTTTGAATCGGGCGTACGTCAGATTCTGGCGGAACTCAAGACGAGTCACACCGTCTTCTACCATTCACTTCCGAAAGAATTTCCCCCTCAGCACACAATCAATGCGACTTTACGAGAGTTGCGGCAAGACGGCCGACTCGTATGGATGTTTCTGGATGTGTTTGAAGATGGGCCCGCTTATGTCGCCGGAATCAAATCAGGAGATATTCTGGAGGCGTTGGACGGCAAACCCTGTTCCCCTCCAGTCCTTCCAAGTTTTGCTATAGGCAATTCTCATGATTTGAAGGTGACTAAACTCGGCTCGTCAAGCCAGTCTACGATTACAATCGAGGTGCCTATGCGGAAAGGAACGAAGCACCGCCCACCTATCGTCGAGCCTACGAGCCCAATTCACAGAATCGTTGGGCCAGGCATTGGTCTTCTCAAGATCCCGTACTTTCCCGGAACTGCTGGAATGGAATTCGGCAATGCATTAGACGACGCTGTTCACGATCTTAAACAAAAGGGGTGTGAGCGTTTAATAATTGACCTCCGCGGAAATATTGGGGGCAGCCTGGGATTCGCCCGGCTAGCTAGTTACATGTGTCCTGGCAAGATTGCTATCGGCCACAGCCTCACACCAAATCGTCTCCGGAAGGGATACGTTATAGCAGCACTTGCACGTGTCCCAATGCCAGGCAGCAAAGCTGAACTCCTAACCACCTTGGGCCGTTTCCTGTTTAGTGATAAGTCTGTCATGCTTCTAACGCAAGGGATAGGGGAACAACCTTTTCACAACAGGATAGTTGTCCTTGTCAACGAATGGACCAACAGTGCTGCAGAGATTGTGACCAGTTTCGCGTCCGAGAACCGATTGGCAACCATTGTCGGGCAGAAAACGCGTGGCAATGTTCTAGGCGCAACAAACTTTAAAGTTGGCGGTGGCTATTGGTTAAGATTACCAGTGTTCGGCTGGTTCAGCTCGAAGGGAGTTGGCATTGAGGGGATTGGGGTGAAGCCGGACGTATCCGTGGAAATCTCCGCGAATGCGCTGGCTATTGGAGAAGACAACCAGATGATCATGGCGATTGCAGTCGTCAAGGAATTGAAATAAGCCCACTTCTAAGTCTCGAAAAATCATAGCCCTGACTTTGATTTAAGTAAGGGCAAACTCCGTTAGTAGATATACATTCTCAAATAGTCACCGCCATGGGGTTTCCTGTTAAAGAATGCTGGTCAGTTAGAGATTCGATGAGTTGCCGCATTTTTCGCCGAGTGCGCCAGTAAATATCCTCCATTAAGATGTGCGCAAATTCACCGTTTCTGCCCACGCTTAGAAGATTGGATACTCCAGTGGATTGTTCCAGCCGCAGGCGGTCCGGCTCATAGGAATTGAGGAAAACCGGATAGGCAATCGGCGTCTTCAGAACGCGGCAACCCTGATATCGCCGCAGCGCATCCGGCACCAGCTTCGCTAGATTCTCGACGCAAAGGGCTCCGAGTTGATCATCCGTCATCTTCCAAATATCGCTGTCCACTTCGCATCCAATGTCACATGTGATCAACGTTTTCCCATCAGGAGCTAACCACGGCATGGAGAGTGCAGTTTCAGTCAAGCGGAAAAAAGGCATATGTTCCTCGGGGGTCCAAACAACAGTATCGGGAAGTAGGGCTCGTCCGTCCATGCGTAAGTTTACAAAAACCACCGGCCGATAACGAAACGCACTGAGCGGCTTCAGCGCATCGGTGCCCATGACAATCTTCGCAAGCAAATGGCAGGGAGCGGTGCTGACTACGGCGGAAACCGGGCGTTCCATGCCCTTCACCCGGACCGCCACGGTGTGCCCATTCTCGACAAAAATCTTCCACCGGTGATTCCACTTCCACGGCATCGCGAATTGGGTCAGCGAACCGTTGGCACAGCGTGGCCACTCCGCCTTCAGGATAGACATGCCAGACTTGAGGATTTTCAAGTATTTCGTTGCAATACCCACTTGAAATGGCGACGCCTTTGTAGCGTGACATTGCCGCAAGATACATTGTGTAGCCTATATTGTGTGAGAATTTGCTGCCAACTGAAGCAGCGAGTTCGTGGGATGGCGCGCCTGACCAAGCTTCGATAATAGGTAACGCAACTTCCTTAGCCAGCGCTTCGCCGTAGGCATTGATGAAATGGTCCGACGCAGTGACTGGCCTTGAGCCGCACCACAGCTTTGCACGCAATGCGCTGCTCAGGAATCGCGGCACCTGCATCAAGCCAAATGGATACCCATAATACCGTCCGCGCAGGCTGACACTCTCACCGTAGTACTTCGCGTCCCGGCATTGTGTTGCTACGCCGATGGCGGCAGCCAAACGGTTCGTCACAAAGTGGGCTCCGAAATCGTAACTGAAACCATCTTTGTCGGCAAAGCTTTGTGCTAGGCCAGCAATTTTGGGTCCCGCTTCGAAAAGCGCGATTGGCACCCCTTGGCTGCGCAGAAAGTTGGCGGCTGTCAAGCCCGCTATGCCCGCTCCAATAATCGCAACCGGTTTGTTTGTCATCATAATTGCTTATTCGATAGAGTGCGTAGAAACGCTCCATTTCTAAAGATTAGGTGAGTTAAAACGAAGACTTCGCG
>JANXSF010000125.1 GCA_025352795.1 Acidobacteriota bacterium | reverse complement strand
TTGTCTCGGGCTCGCTTTAACCAATCCAGCCAGTCCCGTTCTTGTTGACTCATTGCAATTCGTTCCATCCTTCAGCCTTACGGCTGTCAATAGGAACTTTCTACTTTGCCCAAATAGGAACTTTTCACTTTGCCGCGACATCTGCGTCATCTGCGGATGATTAGTTGCCCTGGTTTTGTTATCCTGTCGTTTCACCATCAAAAAGGAGCCACAACAGCCATGAATGACGATCTTTCCCGTCGTAACTTTGTACGCACCGCTGGCACTGCGCTAGCTGCCGCAGCACCGGTAGCCGCACTTGCTGCAAATGACAAGATCCAAATAGGTTGGATCGGCACAGGTGCCCGAGGCATGCATGTAATGAACATGATGTACAAAGGCGTTCCCGATGGCACCGTGGTCACCGCCACTTGCGACACCTACGCCGGCAATCTGGCCAAAGGGAAGGATCAAATTCAGACGCTCGGCAAGAACACTCCCAAAACTTACGTCGATTACAAAGAGCTGCTGGCCGATAAATCCATTGACGCCGTCTTCATTACCACACCAGAACATTTGCATCATGAAATGTTACTGGCCGCACTGGCCGCCGGGAAGCATGTCTATATTGAAAAGCCCTTGGCTCACACCATTGAAGAAGGTGCCGAACTGGTGCGCGCGGCCAAGAAATCGGGCAAGGTGATTCAAGTGGGTACGCAGAATCGTTCCAACTCGCTCTATATCCGAGCCAAGGAAATGGTAGCCCAAGGTATGATCGGCGACGTCCACTACGTGCGCGCCTTCTGGTATCGCAATTCTCTACCCGACAATCCGGCTTGGCGCTATAACATCCCCAAAGAGGCTGACGAACAAAACACCGATTGGAAAAAGTTCCTGGGCAGTGCCAAACAACGTCCCTTCGATAAGCAACGTTACTACCAATGGCGTCTGTATTGGGACTATTCCGGTGGCATTTCAACCGATCTATTAGTGCATCAAACAGACATCACCAATTTCGTATGCGGTAAAGCGGAACCACTGTCCTGCATGGCTTCTGGCGGCATTTACCGTTGGACAGACAATGACGATCGCGAAGTGCCCGACACGCTTTCCGCCATCTACGAATATCCCGACAAGTTCCACATTAACTATTCCTGCTACTTCGGCAATGTGCAGTATGGGTACGGGGAACAGTTCATGGGGAACGAAGGGACCATTGAAGTTCTCAATCGCCAACAACTTCGTTTCTATACGGAGAAGTTTGCAGGCAAGGCCCCGCCCCAGGTAGCGGCTCGCAAAGAAGAATCCATTGATCTTCCAGGCAACGATTTGAGTGCCGTTCAATCCCACGTTCGCAATTTTATTGAAGCCATTCAAGGCAAAGCGAAGCTTGTGGCACCCATTGAAGTGGGTCAGCAAGCGGCCATTGGTGGGCACATGGCCACACTGTCATTGCGCAATAACAAGAAAGTATTGTGGGATACCAAGACGCAGAAGTATCACTTTTCGTAGGTGCTAAAACCCAAGGCAGGGGCAGCCCTTCGCGCCCCAGCCTTGTCAAAACTTACCGTCTCCAGTAGCCACGGCGTAGTGCATAGCCTCTTCCATTGGATCGCCACGCTCCTGGTACCCAAACAGCACGCGCATACGGTGGCCGACGCCAACTGCCCTGCACCCAAAAATAATCCCGACCGCGCCAATCCCAATACCCGTCAGTCCAAACATAGCCCGGACCTGGAGCGTATCCAACCATGCCATATCGAGTTGGAGGCGGAGCGTACCTCACTGCATAAGATCCGCCCGCGCAGGCTGTGTTGATACCCAATCCAACGGTAAAAGCGGCGGCCAATAGTGTGTTGCGAATCGTCATTGTTCGCACCTCCTACTTCAACAAACGCATCAGCCCAAATGAAGTTGCGTTTACTTTGGTAACCCTTTAATACCGCAAAATGGCGGCGCAACCCATTGCCCCCAACGCCTGCCCGTCCACCACGAAAACTTCACCACCCATGCGGATAGTCTCCACCGCAGCGGCGTTGATCAGATCCTGCTTCCCCTCTAACCGCGATGCATCCACCGGAAACGATGGCCCCAGCAAACCTTGCTCTTCAGCATCCATTCCGATTAGTAACTTATGCACACGACCCTCATGCGCCGCCTCCAACACTTGCCGAACTCCACTAACAACGTGGTCGCGCCGCGTCGTCTCGCGGATTTCTACAAGCACCTTGTTCGCCTGCTCTTTGCGATCTTCCAATACTGCCTGTTCCAATAGTTTTCCAAGCTGCGTCCACTTCAGAAGTTCAGGGCTGGTTGGATGTGCCGACAAAACTCGGGAATGCTCCGTTACCGATTGATAGGCCGCCATTTCCTCAGCAACGCTTACCAGCACCAAAGGCGCACCCTTTAACATTTTGCTTAATTCGCGGTCAGCCCGTCGCAAGTACTGACGCAGGCGTTCATGTTCCAGCTCCCTCTCCGCCCCCGTTCCAAATCGTGCCGCACCATGCTGACCTGCCGGACCCGAAGAAGCCCGATTCTGCAAGTCATGGTCCGGCTGATCCAGCAGTAGTGATTCCTCGAAACTCTTCTCTATTCCGGCAGGCAATGGGGCTTCTGCACATACCCCGTTCTCCCACCGACCCAGACGAAGCAGTTTCTTTGAGATCGCCAGGACATAAACCTCCTTATCTGGAATCAGATGGCTCAGCATAGGCGTGATATGTGGGTGAGATGCCACAGTAAGTTGTTCCTTCATGGGGGAAAGCAGCCTAAAATGGTGCGCCAAATTGGGGCTTGCATACATCACCGAATCGCTTCCGCCGGATAGCATGGCAGGATCCCCGGCCAGTTTCTCCAATGGCTTCAACAACTGCTCAATAGGATCAGTAAATCGACGTTGTTCAATTTCCGCCGCAGCCTCCCGCAGGATTGTTTTCATGCGTCCTGTATGTGGCAGGTCCGCTGAACCGGGATGGCTTGCGGGAAGGAACACTGTAACAAAAGGTCCATTATCAGCGCAAATTGCTTTCAAATGGTCCATCCCCAGAAGGTCAAGCGTGGAATGTTGTGTCGAAGTTGGTTGTTGGGTCAACGGCATGGTGAAATCTCCACTGATATCCCTTGCACGGCAATAGCCGTTATTGTTTTGAAGCCCAATCTAACAGAAAATGATCCAACCAAAACCGTTGCTCGCCCTTAGCTAAAAAGCTGACGTGACCCCCATGCGGCAACTGCACAAACTGAACATTCGATGATTTCACCCCAGCATGATGGAAACAGGCAATAGGAACAATCGGATCATCTTCCGCCGCAAGCAACAATACCGGGACAGTGATTCGATCCAGAAACTGCGCCGATGATTGCGTTCGATAGTAATTATCTGCCGTGCCAAAGCCGAAGTTAGGCGCCGTCACCTTATCGTCGATGTCATAAATCGTCCGCACATCATCCAACCCATCCAACGTAAATAAACCGGGCATGGCCGCCGCCCTTCGTCGCAGGCGCTTCTTCATGCTGGTCAGGAATCGGGACATGTAAACGTAGTTCGCTGGCTCTTCAATCTTCTTGGCGCAAAGTGCCAACTGGATAGGAGTTGACACTGCGCAAACCCCTGCTAACATCCCTGGCGATTCCACGCTCAACTCCGCCGCCGCATTCAACACCTGATTGCCGCCTAATGAGTATCCAATAATGAAAATTGGCCCTCTGCCTTGCTTGGCCAAACTCCGCACCAGGAATTTGATGTCCGTCGTCAAACCGGCATGGTACAACGTCTTGCACCAGTTTTCCGTGGGACCGCAAGTCCGAATGTTTGTTCGATGCACGCACCAGCCGGCAGTGGCGCCGTAATGCGCAAAACTGCGCATATAACCGCTATCGCAGGAACCTTCCAGCCCATGCACCAATATGATTTCACCTTTGGATTTTTGAACAGGATGATGTTCCCGCACTAACACGCGGACATCAGATTCCGTCTGGTAGACGGTGTCAATGGCGGGGAATAAAGATGTATTGAGCGGCCTTGGCCAAAAATTCGAAAGAATCGTCAACCAATGGCCGCTCGCAACTAAGGGTGTGTATGGACGCAATTCACTATTTTAGCGAAGGGTCGTTCAAAGAAGCCCGTTTGTTCAACTCTTCGGCAAAGATAATGGCCTCTGCCAATTCCTTCATCGGCCGACGTAAACGCCTACTTTCGTTCCGTAGCTGCAAATATGCTTCCTCTTCCGACAAATTATGGCGGCGCTGCAACAGACCCTTGGCCCGTTCCACCACCTTGCGCTCTTCCAGCATGCGCTGCAGCTTGGCGTTTTGCTCAAGCAGCTTTGCTTTGCCGATGGCCGTACCCATCTGCTCACCCATAAAACTTACTAAAGAAATTTCATCTTTACTATGGTTGTGGACGTCGCGATGGTGAACGTTAATCACACCAATCAATTCGCCGCTTGAAACCAATGGGACAGATAGAAATGCTGAGTAAGTATCTTCCACCAGAATGGGGAAGCGTTTAAAGCGAGCATCATCAAATGCTTGTGTCGACAAAGCAACTACGGAACGGTGTTCTGCCACCCAGCCAGTAATGCCTTCGCCAACTTTTATACGTAAAGTGCCAATCTCAGAAGCGTGCGGAACCTGGGACGCTTGCAAGACAATTTCATTCGTATCATGGTCGAACAGGTAGACCAGACACGCATCACAGTCAGTTACTTGAACGGTCAATCCGATTATCTCACCTAGCATCTCATCGAGCGACCGCTGACTCGCCACAATACTGCTTATCTTTTGTAGTATTGCGACCTGAGAAGTAGGAGGTTCCATAACAGTTGCCACACCTCAAGCGTAAGCTGAGTGGCCCCACGGGTCCAATCGAATTTTCTTATTGGGCCTATGGTTGCTAAGTTATCGAATTTGAATAAAGTGTTTATTTTGTATTACTTACTGAAACGATTCAATTCTTTTTGGCGGTGAATGTCCCGCTGCCTAAGGTGCCCAGCTTAACCGTGCCTTTCATTTTCGCATCGCCGTCAACGGTTCCTTCATAGACTACCCGCATCTTCTCACCATTGAACTCGGCATCAAAAGAGAAAGAAATATTTTGACCTTTTACGGTACCAGTAAGTTTTGCTGTTCCCAGCATCCCCGTGTAAGTGCCGCTCAATGCCTCGCCCTTCTGTTGAAATTCGAAAGCCGGGTTGCCACTGCCAGCGTCCAGTTCAATTGCAAAATCCCATTTGCCGCTGACATCACCGGCAAACAACGAAGTCGCCGCTAACAAAGCCGTCAGGAAAATCAGTTTCATGCCGGGTAGCGTACCATAGGAGGCATGGCACTTTCCATAGTCGGCATGATTTTCCTGTTCTTAGTGATGGTCGGCGCCTGGATAGCCATCAACCCTCCCACCAAGTGGCTGAACAGCAAAAAGAAGGACGACAAATAGTTTCTCCTTAACGGTCCCGCAAGTCATAACACAACAGCCTGGGACCTTTCCCGCTCAACGCATCTTTGCCGTTCTGCACAGTATAAAGCAACCCACGGCTGAGCACCGGCAAAGCCCAAGTCTCCCGCGCCGCACACAACCAGGCTCGCGAAATTTCTTTGTAGCCCTTCGGCGTCAGGTCCAGCCATAAAAGATGCCCCATTTCCCCCAAGGCCAGAAATCTCCCATCCACATGCAGTAAGTTCCCACGATACGTGCTCATCTGCTGTTCTTTGTTCTGGCCATTGATCTGGAACGTCTCTTTCCATTCGGGATTGTTGCGCCAAACAACTTTCCCCGTCTTCGCTTCCACACAAGCCAGCGATGCATCGGGTTCATTGCGTCCATCGAACCCATATAAGTAGCCGTCTCTATGGATAGGGGTGTTGAAATGCATTCCGAAATCGGGTGCTGTCCAAACCAGCTTCGCTTTGAAATCGGGTGTGATCTCCAGCATGGCGCCGCCGGTTTTGTAACTCGCCGAAATGAACACGTTGTTGCCAAAAATAACCGGACAAGAAGCATTTACCGATTCATAACTTTTGCTGCGCCAGGGAAACGTGAAATCCACTTTGCCAGTAGCCGGATCCAGCATAATCAGCCCACCCGTAGGGGGACGGCTTTCCCCACCAGCCAGAATGAACACGCGTTTCTTGCCATGGACAACAGCCGGAATCGGCGATGCGTAACTGGGCCCCCATTCCGTTCCTGATCCCCAATTCATGCGACCCGTCATCTTATCGAACGCAGCGCTAGTGGGTCCGCCAGGTGCGCCAACATTGACGATCAGTTGATCGCCATCTAACAACGGTGTGGATGCTACTCCAAAGAAATCCTGCGGCAACTTAAATTCTGCTGGAATATCCCGCCGCCACAACACTTGCCCATTGTTCAAATTCAAGCAATGAAACTTGCCCTCAGCCCCCATGGTGTAAACGCGATCCCCATCCATCACCGGGCTCGCCCGCGGTCCATTGTTGTAACCATACCGATCTTCAAACTGCGTCGGATAAGTATGTTGCCAATACCGTTCGCCGGTTTCCGGATGCAGGCACTCCACAATCTCCAAATTTCCACGCCGATGACAGAACACCAGCTTGATCCCCGATACAGCCGGAGAGCTGTATCCAGTGCCTTTGCTCAACTCCCAAACCAACTGCGGGCCAGTGGAGGGAAACTTCTTGATCAGCTTCGTCTCAGTGGATACGGCATCGTGAGTGGGTCCAAGAAACCCGGTCCAATCATGAGTGACGGCCCCTTTGGCAAGTGGCTTGGGAGCTTTGTGAAAGGTTGTATCCGTGTTAGCTTTCGCCTCCAACGCTTTGCCCGCAGGTGCCGCAGCTTTAGGCGGAGCCGGATCCGAGCTCTTCTGCGAAAATACTTCAGTTATGGAAAGTGTAGAGAGTAAGAAAGAGCGACGTTTCATGGTGGCAACCAATGGCTATTCTCTCATTTCAGTGTGACAAGGGGTTGAGGGTGAAAAGGCAGCCGGAATCGCCCAATGTCGCTTAGTTTCCCAAATCCCTGTAGAATCTCCAACTTTTTTTGGGATAACTTTTGGTTAAAAAGACCTCTCTCTCGCGGTTACGGCTCGGTAACACACTGAATCTACAGAGCCGTGACCGCGAGGGAGCGATTTTTCAAAGGCCCTGATACGATCCAACACTTGAAACTGTCGGATTGCGGGGAAACTAAGTGGCATTGGGCGATTCCCGCCTGCCAGCTCGCTTGCAAGCTAAGTTCTTATTCCAATTCAGGCGAACTATCCCGCATCCCACCGCGTTACCAAACCAACTAATTGGACAAATTGAAACTCACATCCACTTGTGTCTGCACTTCCACTGCGTTGCCATTCCGCAGCGTAGGCCGGTAAACATACTTCCGAACCGCATCTTGCGCTGCTGGGATTAGAAGTGGATGGCCACTTGCCACACTCAATTTGGATATGTGCCCATCCTGCCCAATAATCACATCAAACAGAACAACAGCCTGAATCCGCGCCTGCTTTGCTAGCGCTGGATACTCCGGCTTAACGCTGGTCAAGAGATTGCTTTCTGCCATTTCCGCGCCAACCCTGACTCGCTGGACACCCGGGGTTGGTTCGAACTGCTTCGACTGCTGCATCATCACGCTGTATGACTGTGGAGTAATCCTCACCATCCGGTCCTTCCCATGCATCATCGACAAAGGCATCAACATCACTCCCGCATTGGGAGCTTCGGCTCGCACCAACTGAGTAATCTCACGCATCAGCTCACTAGAATTCGGCAAGCCTTCAAACTGGTGCAAGCGCGCTGTAAGCTGCCCCTGCAATGGTTCCGGCATTGCCGAGACATCGATCTTAACCATCGTGCCCGTTGGACTTCCCAGCACAGGCACACCAGAATTCGGTGAAGTTGCGAACCGCACCGTTACCATCACCGTGCGCGACACTATCTTTGCGGCGTCGTATCGCCAACCCAATACTGACTGCAACGCGTAACGTCGCAGCTCTTGTGGTCCGAAATGAACCCGCGCATCGGATACCTCGCCTAATTCGTTCAAGGTAAGTTCAAGCACAACAGTACCCTCCGTGCGAGCTTGTCCCTGCAATAGTGGATATGGATGTCATTGCGCTTCAGAATAGGCCCGCCCGTATTGACAGTCACACCAGTGTCATCCACCACTTGAGCTTCAGCAGCCTGCGGACTGGCACTCAGCGGAAAGGCAAACCACGTCGCAACGAATAGCAGCGTGGTCAAAGCAGTATAGGAATAGATCATGTTAATCTCCCTAACGAACAGTTGAATCTTATCAGCGATGCGTGAACAACTCCACCGTCCGAAAATCATTCTCTAAAACTTGTTGGGCCAGTCCGGCATGAGTCAACAAATCGGTTCGCTGCTTCAGCAGGCTGCTCTCCTCAACCTGCAGCACCCGACGATAGCGGTCCGCTCGAATCCGATAAGAATATTCAACATAAGTAAGTGGCTCCGCGCTGGCGCATTCCATCAAAACATCCCAAAAACTTTTCCGTCGCAATAGCCGTTTCGATGCAGCTGCTTCGCGCGGAATTTCAATTGGAACTCGCCCTTCAAGCAACTGCGCGCCCATGCAATCAGCAGCAACAAAGGGACGCCCCGCATCAGCCGATGGAAACTGCGCCAGCACCTCGCCGATCTCATCCAGCGAAAGCGTTACGCCCTCCCACCGCAGCCGCGTCGCCCCACTCACCAGACTGCCCCGCTGCATCACAGTGCGCACCATCTCCACATCCTTGCCCGTATAGCCCAACATGCGCTCCACCAGTTCGGTCAGCAGCATGTGTTGGATAAACACCTGGGTCATCGGCGAAGCCTCTCCGGCATCGGAACTGATTTTGACTGGGATTGGAGATGTCAAAGTGGATGTCCAATCTCCCAATGCAGTCCGAACGGATCCACCAGTCGCCCCAGACGCCAACCATGGTCCTCGCTCACAGGAAACACCTCTGCCGCACCAGATGACAATGCCTGCGTGAAGATCGCATCCGGGTCCGCCACAGTCAGGATCATTCGAACAGAACCGCCACCAAGAGGTTCCGGTCCGCCAGCCCCATCACTTACCCAAACCTCCGCGCCATCAACTGAGAGCCGTGCTACCACGCCACCGCCGGGATCTTCCATCCGATAAATTTCAAGCGCACCAAATGCCGACTTGTAGAACTGGAGAGCTGCGGCACCATTTCGGACAGTCAACCAAGGTGCGACCGAACAAAACACTCGATCCTTTGACAATGGAATTTCCTCCCCTAAAGGCTTGCCACCCACCATTAAATAACACATACTATCGACATGCTGCGATCCTTTCTCCTGGTAATCATCGCGCTCAGCGCGTTGCCACTCTCCGCCCAAGTCACATCCAAGCGGTTCGTCCATGTCACCGTAACCGATGCTGCCCACCGCTTCGTCACCGGCCTCGAACGGCAACACTTTGAAATTCTTGAAAATGGTGTCCGCCGGGTAATTACCGATTTTGCAAACCCCGATTACCCCATCTCCCTTGCAATCGTGAATGAGGCACCGCTAACAGATGCCGCTACCCAGTTAGGGCCGGAAGTGGACTTGATTCAAACTTCGACAATGGCTGAAGCTATTCGCCGGCTTTCCATTTCGAAGAACGCCAAAAAGGTCTTAATCATCACATCCACAAATGTGGAGAAGACGGAGATTCCTGGCGGCATCCGCGCATTTTTAACCGGTCCAACCAATTTGATGAAATCGGTGGTTGAACTTCGCAATCAATACATGCTCGTTTTTGAGTCTTCCTCGCCCTCTGCAAATTTCGAGATCGTTCTTAAGCAGCCGAGCGGTTTGCCAACCCTTACGGTGAACCGGAAGTAGCATTGGAAGCAACAACGGCATCCAAGCGAATCACGGCACACCCGCGAAGCAACATTCAGATCAGCGCTTCTTCCTAAGTTCATTCTGGCTAAGTTCGTTCTGGGCAATCCGAATCTTCACCAGCTTCTTCACCAGAGCCGCCGGGGGAGCCTTGTCTATTGCAAATCGAATCGTCCCCTTCGATATCACATAGCCCTTCAGTTCTTCCTGCATCGCTTCAATCGGGGCTGGACCAGGGAACAAGCTGCAATGGTTGGCAAATGCCGCGAACCCCATCACCATCCCTTTGAACATAAACATCGGAATGCGGTAATTGATCACTTCAGTAGTCTCAGCAGGCACAGCGGACCGAATCATCGTACGAACCTTCTTCAGAGTACTGTGGGCAGGCTCCGGGACCTCAGCCAAGTATTCATCCACCGTTGTTGGGACACTGGAATTCGATTTCATTGAAGCTAGTTTCCCAAAGGCATTCGTGTAAGTCCACCCCTCAGGAACTTCTTCACCCGTCGACTTCTTCACCAGTCATCTGCGAGCATAATAGGGAACGATGCTCACCGCTCTGCTCTCTGAGAAGATTGCCCAATATGGTCCAATCTCCTTTCGTGAGTTCCAGGAAACCGCTCTTTATCATCCGCAATATGGCTACTATCGCCGTCAACGCGATCCCTTCGGCATTGGTGGTGACTTTTATACTGCCGAACAATTACAGCCTGTATTCGGATTGCTCTTCGCACGCGTGGTGGAACAGTTGGCTGCACGGCTTGGACTTTCCGCAGGTCAGCTTCCAGTAATCGAATTGGGTGCGGGCCGCCAGGAGATGCGTCCCCACTTGGAGCAGTGGAATTATCAGGCGGTGGAAAGCGGACGCGGTGAACTGCCTCAGAACATGCGTGGCATTGTGTTTGCCAATGAGTTTCTGGATGCCTTACCGGTTAACATCGTGCGCAGACAACAGCAATCGTTCCTGGAAGTGCTTGTCGATTTCAACAACGGTGCGTTCCACTTCGTCGATGGTCCCGCCGTCCACGGTCATCTGGCAAGGTACCTGGACAAACATGCTTCCCATGTGAAGGAAGGCGTGCTGATGGAAGCACACCTAAGCGCCATAGCCTGGTTGGATCGGTTAGATGCAGCTCTGGAGCAAGGCTTTCTATTGTTCATCGATTATGGTTTCACTGAAGCAGAGCGCATTCGCTTCCCACAAGGAACGTTGATGAGTTACTTCCGCCATCAGGCTGATGAGCAAGTCCTGCACAAGCCAGGGGACCGCGACATTACCGCCCATGTGCCGTTCACAATGATCATCAACGAAGCCAAAGAACGTGGCTTTCAACTGGAAAGCTTTGAGACTCTGTCGCAAATGCTACGGACTGCCGGTGAGAGGGATCAATTCGCTGCTGTTCTTACCGGTGCTACTGAAATGGAAGGTCAACAAAGGCGTGGACAGTTGAAGACACTGCTGTTTGGAATGGGAGAAACGTTTCGGGTATTGTTGTTTTCGCGCGGTGTTAACAGGGTTTAAAATGAATCAGCCCCGTTTGACCGGGGCTGAATGTTGGTTTAACGTTAAGCTGTTCTTCCTTGCGGAAGAGGGCTCTTACTTCTTTTTCTTAGCGGCAGCCTTCTTCTTGGCCGGAGCCTTCTTGACTGCTTTCTTCGTAGCGTTCATCATCGTTTGATTCTCCCTAACATAAATTTATGCGACCTTTAACAAGATCGCTGTTGATCCCAGTTATAAGGTTGTTTTGAATGAATGTCAAGAAAAAAAATGCAAGATCAACGCATACTTTGCAAAAACATAGAATTCAAATATTGTTTTATTGTTTGCGAGGTGCTTCAAACCCCTTGTTTACGGGCTTGCAAAGAAGTTAGCATGAATTCAGTGCCCTTGAAAATAGTTTTCGTAGCAGCATGCTTTCTTGCCCTTTCCTCGTGCGCAACAAGCAAAATTGTTCCGCCGAAACAGCTTCAACACCTAAGCCTGCACGCATTGGAATGAAGCAAGTTGGAATTGCAAGTTGGTATGGTGATCCTTATCACGGACGCAAAGCAGCTAACGGCGAAATTTATGACATGAACACTTTCACCGCCGCACATAAATCACTGCCCTTTGAAACTTAAGTTCGAGTGAAGAATCTATCCAGCTTAGGATACAGTGTAGGGCATGGTGTCAATAGATATTCCATGGAAACGCATCGCATTCGCCGTCGTCATCTTGACCACCGCGATCTCCGCCCAGCAGCCTGCCACACCAGCCGCACCCACCTTCGATGTTGTTTCCATTCACGTTGTCCCGCCGGATGCACCGATGATCATGCGGTCCCAGGACTTCACTTCCATCCTTCCCGGCGGCCAATACGTCGATTCACTGACGTTGCTGCTCTTCATGATCGCCTTCGCCTACGATATAAAGAATCCGTCAAGTCAGTTGGTTGGGCTGCCGAATTGGGCAAAGAGCCAATCCTACGCCGTATCAGCGAAACCGGCGGAGAATTTTCCTGCACTCCCGCCCGCTGAAAACCAGGAGCAGGTGCGCCTGATGATGCGCGCCATGCTCGCCGAACGCTTTCAATTGCGACTGCATACCGAGACCCGTCAGGAGCGTATATTTAACCTCAATATCGCCAAAGGTGGCCTTAAGATTCGCAATGTAGATCCTCCAGTGCCGCCAGCCAAAGCAGGGAACGTCGGTGCGGCCATAAGTAATCGAGGCGGTCGCATTGTAGGAAATAGGTCGAGCATGGCCGGTCTGGCCGTTGCGCTGTCCATATTCCTGGAGCAGCCCGTAATCGACCAAACCGGTCTGAAAGATTACTACGACTTGTACGCGCAATGGAGTGCCCCGGAAGCGCCCGACGGGCAGAGTTCTTCCGGGTTGAGTACCGATGGCCTTGGCCTACTCATTTCTGCTGTGCAGAACCCGTTTGGATTGCACCTCACCAACACCCCCGGTGCAGTGAAATATTGGGTGGTGGACCACATTGGACCGCCGACAAGCAATTGAACCACCGCAGCGATTGATAGAATAACAGGTACGATGGCACTGCTAGAAACACTCCAACAGGACATGGTCCAGGCGATGAAGGCGAAACAATCCGCCCGCCTTGACGCGATCCGTATGATTAAAAGCGCACTTCAAAAATTCCAGATCGACGCAATGAAGCCGCTGGACGAAACAACCGAACTGCAAGTGCTGGGTACTTTGCTAAAACAGCGCCGCGAAGCTGTGGAAATGTACACCACTGCCGGACGTCCTGACCTGGCCGAAAAAGAAGCCATAGAACTGAAGTTGATTGAAGCCTACATGCCTGCCATGGCTAGCGCCGAAGATATTGAAGCAGCAATTGCCGCGGCAATGGCCGAAAATCCCGGGGCGACAGCCAAACAAATGGGCGTTGTGATGAAGGCCACGCAGGCCAAACTGGTGGGCAAACGTGTGGACGGAAAGGCCCTCAGTGATGCTGTCCGCGGCAAGCTAACCTAGACCGCTGCACTACCTGATTCGTGCCATGTTGGCCTTGATCCAAACAGCTAAACCCTGTTCGTCAAGGCTTCCACTGGCAAGAGCAAGAATGGTCTGAATTGCATCCATTTGACCGGCTTTGAAAGCATACCCATTAGACGAAAGGAACACGCCAATGGAAAGAAATGCCGCTCTCTTGTTGCCGTCAACAAAGGCGTGGTTCTTGGCGATTCCGAAGGCATACGATGCGGCAAGGTCAGCAATCGTACTTGCTGAATTGTAAGCCAGTCTGTTTTGTGGTCGTCCTAAAGCAGAATCAAGTAAGCCTTCGTCGCGCAGGCCACGAGCGCCGCCAAACATGGAAAGACTTTCTTCATGGAGTAACAGTAAAACCTTCTTACTGATCCAATGCGGTGCCTTTTTCACTCCGCCAAAGCCTTAAAAGTATCCCGATACTGCTTCATGAATTCCCGGCCAGCTTTCAGTTGGTCGTCTATCGATGGGTCGTATGGAGTGAGCAGGTATCCGTCGGCAGTCTCAATGGCGTAAAGCGTATCGCCTTTGCCCACTTTCAGACGGGTCAGCATCTCCTTGGGAATAACTACTCCAGTGGATGTGCCGATCGTTGCGAGTTTAAGTACAGCCATGGCGATGCTCCTTGCATAATTATACTCATACTTATGCAACGACTAGTACACCGTCCCTAATGGGAAAGAGAAATTTTCATGTTTTCCAGTGAAGTTCTCATCGCCTGAACTTCACTCCATTCCGAAGATGCAAACTCGGCGATTCCCTCTTTCCAGGAGTCATTGGAAACACTTGCGAAAAGAGCTATCAATTCCGGATCACGCCAACCCCGCGCAGCCTCTTCTTTCATAATCCGAATCGCTTCCTGATGAGACATGGCGGGCTTATACGTACGTGCTGTAATCAGCGCGTCATAAATATCCACAACCTGCAAAATCCGCGCCGATAATGGAATATTTTCCCCGGCAAGACCATCCGGGTAGCCTGTTCCATCCCACCGTTCATGATGACTGCGGATGATTGGTAAAACAGGGGCAAGGCTCTTCATTGGACGGCAGATTTCTTCCCCACGAATGGTGTGCAACTTCATAATGTCCCATTCTGGTTCGGTCAACTTTGCAGTCCCGTGAAGAATGCGGTCGGGCACGGCCACTTTGCCAATATCGTGCAAGTATCCACCACGGTGCAGCGCCACTAATTCCTTGCGGGAAAGTCCCAGTGCATTTCCTACGCTCACCCCATAAGTGGCTAGACGTTCACAATGGCCAGCCGTATAGTGATCGCGACTCTCCACCGCTTGGGCCAGTGCAAAAAGAATGGTTTCCGCTTCTTCAAGGGAATCCACGGCAGCCTTGTTGCGAAGCATTGCCCGGATACGTGCCCGGACCAACGCCGGATGCAAAGGCTTAGTCAGGAATTCGTCGGCACCCGAATCAATCCCCTGAATCTCATTCTCCACACCATGCAGGCTGGTGATCATCAGCACCGGTACCAGTTGCGTTTTCCGATTCCTTTTTACTTGACGACAAAATTCAGGACCACTCATCCCAGGGCTAACCAGATCCAGAATCACCAGATCAATTCGTTCTTTTTCAAGGATTTGCAAAGCATCCACGGCCCGCTTGGCTTCTAAGAAACGATAGTTCGTGTTCTTCAACATCGCCTTTAATAAGCGACGGTTGATCTCCAGGTCATCCACAATTAAGATCGATGGGCAGTCACTAAGGTCTTCCAGTGCCGGGTTCCAAGCAAAAGGAGCACTTGCGCTGGATTGTGCCATTCCTGCCGATTTTGTCGTAGTCTCTGCCATTAACAGACGGATTCGCATCCGTCTCCCCCAACGTTGCTATCGGCGGGGTCGGGAAAAATGATTACAGTAAGATCGATTTTTTGCTTTGCCAGCGCCATTTTGAAGTGACACAATAGTGCTTTCCCATGCGCCACTCCAAATATCTTCTACTCTGCCTGCTGTCCGCCGGACCCCAGCTTCCCGCCGCAGTCAAGCTTCCTGCTTTGATTTCCGACCATATGGTGCTGCAACAGAATGTCCCTGTGCGCATTTGGGGAACCGCCAATGCCGCCGAAGTTGTGACCATCAGCTTTCATGAGCAGAAAGTTTCAGCAATTGCATCCCCAGCCGGCAAATGGTCTGTGTTCCTGAATCCACTGAAGCCAGGAGCGCCTACCGACCTTACCATTGCTGGCGAAAACACCATCGTCATTCATGACGTGCTAGTGGGCGAAGTCTGGGTAGGTTCCGGTCAATCGAATATGGAAATGTCCGTGGAACGCTCCAAGGATGCTGATACAGAAATCGCCGCCGCCCAGTATCCGAAAATCCGGCTGTTCACCGTAAAGCGTAGCGTGGCCGATGCGCCAGCCGACGACGTGATTGGGTCCTGGAAACTTTGCGATTCCACATCAGTCAAAACCAGTTCCGCCATCGGCTACTTCTTTTCACGAGAGCTGCACCAGAAACTGGGGATACCCATCGGCTTCATTCATTCTTCGTGGGGAGGAACGCCAGCCCAATCCTGGACCTCTGCCCAGGCCCTTGAAATGGAACCGGCCCTAAAGTTCATCTCAGCAGACTGGGACAAGATACTGACTAACTATCCGGCAGCGAAAGATCGTTACGACAAAGCTCTTGAAACTTACACTGAAGCCGCTGCAAAAGCCAAGGCCGATGGGGCCACGCCACCCACAGCACCGCGCCTTCCTGTTGGTCCTGGACATCCCAACACGCCCTCAGGACTTTACAACGCCATGATCGCGCCGCTGACTCCTTACGCCGTGGGCGGTGTGCTTTGGTATCAGGGCGAGGCGAATGCCAGCGCGACCCATGCCCTGCCCTATCGCCGATTATTCCGATTGATGATTGAAGATTGGCGCCAGAATTGGAACCAGGGGAGCTTGCCGTTCCTGTTTGTGCAGTTGGCAAACTATAAGGCGAACCCCTATTGGCCGCTGTTGCGCGAATCACAAGCCGATGCGTTGGAACTTAAAGATACGGGCATGGCCGTGGCCATTGACGTTGGGGAAACGAACGATATTCATCCGAAGAATAAACAGGCAGTAGGGCATCGTTTAGCCTTGGCGGCAAGGGCAAAGGTGTATGGAGAAAGCATTGAATATTCGGGTCCACTGTATCGCCAAGTTACTAGGGATGCCGCTGGTCTGCGCGTCTGGTTTAACTACGTGGGCAGTGGCCTGACGGCCGGTGGGAACGAAGAACTGAAAGGGTTCACCATTGCGGGCAAAGATGAAAAGTTCGTGCAAGCGGTGGCCAGGATCGAAGGGAACACGGTGGTTGTTTCTTCGCCTGAAGTAACTGACCCAACGGCGGTACGGTATGCCTGGGCCGATGATCCTTCAGGGAATTTGATGAATCGAGCCGGGTTGCCCGCCGGGCCATTTCGCAGTGACCGCTGGGTGATTTCAGTGAAGTAAAAAACTGGCACTACAACTGATGAATTCTGGAAACCGCATTTTTAAGAACCTTTTCTAAGAATTCGTGATATGATTTCGCTACTCCCGGAAGCCAATGAGAGGCCCGGAATCTAGGAGAGGTAAGAATATGACGAGAAAGCTTTTGTTGACCGCTCTCGGCGCTGCCGTGCTGACTCCAGCCGCCATCGCCCAACCCACACCCCCCTTGCTCATCGTAGCGCGCGTCCAAGTAAAATCCGAGCGCGTCAATGAATACCTGGAGGTCCAAAAGAAATTCACCGAAGCCTATAAGAAAAGCGGTGCCGGTTTCCGTTATGTCCTACGGGGCTCCTCGGGAAACCCAAACGAGGTGGTGACCATTGCCCCTATGAACAGCTATGCCGACATGGACGGGGAATCCCCTGTGCTGAAAGGGATGACTGCCGCCGAATACGCAAGTTTGGTAGCAAGACGGAACCAGTGCACCAACAGCGTTCGCACCACCGTCGAAAGAACGCTGCCCGATATTTCACTTCCTAACAACATGCCCATGCCAAAGATGGTTCGTGAAATTCGGACCCGCGTGCGTCCCGGTATGCAGAATCAGTACATGGCGCTTATTAAGAGTGACCTACTGCCTACATTGAAGAAGCTAGACGTCAAGGTATACCGAGTGCGGCAAGTTCAGTGGGGCGGGTCCCGCGTGGAATTCACCTCAGCCTCGCCCATGGAAAAATGGTCGGAGTTAGATGTCCCTGCCAATCGATTGGAAACAGCCATGGGCAAAGATGCCTACGCCAAGTATTTCGAAAAATTGAACGCAATGGTCGTGTCTTCTGAATATACGATCTTCACGGTCGTGGCCGATTCAAGTTATCGCAATCCGTAAATCGGATAATAGAAAGAGAGCGGCGTCAGGTCGCTCTCTTTACCAGCATTGCACAAGCGATAGCAAGGGTTTCGCAATAATGGGCTATGTAAGTAATCGTGGGCACATGTTCAGACGTGCTGATCAACAAGGATCGGGTTCCCATCAGGATCTACGACAATTTCGCCTCGATCCACCCGCTACGCCTCGCGGCCAACGGCGGGCGTATCCAGCCATGCGCGATCTTCTGGCGTCAACGGCACATTGAGATCACACTGCGCCATCAAGTCGTCCAGACGATAGCGACCTTTGCGCGACTCGCTTTGATCGTTCGGTGTTTCCGGCTCAGCCAGTTTGCCGAGCCAGTTTTGAAGAGTAAGCCCCTGCGCCGCTGCTTTTGCCGCTAGTACCGCTGCATGGTCATCAGAAAGTTCAATCATCGCCATAGCTCAGTTTCCTTTATGGTTTTCAACCGCTTCGGAAGGCTTACATTCAAATCAGCTCCAAACGGAGTTGCCGCCCCACGGCGACGGCGGCGCGTCGTAGGGTGTGCAATGTTACGCCTGTATTTTTGGGATCAAGCAAGCGGTCAAGTGCTCGCCTGCTGGTCTGCATACGAGCAGCCATCGCGGACTTTGTAAGGCGGTCTTTTTCCATCGCAGCCATGATCTGGTCAGCCAGAATTTGCTTCAGAGCTTGTTCTTCGCAGATCTCCAAAATACCTTCCTCCGCCAGGAAAGCATCAAAGGACGACCCTAATTTTCCTTTCTTGTTAGCCATTGATTACTCCACTTCTTTCATCCGTCTCAAAGCCAGTTGAATGTCCCGCAAAGGCGTTTTTTGTGTAGAGAATGCCAGGTTCAACGGACATCGTCGTAAATATCTTCCCTATGTAGAGAGCCTATGGTTCCAAGATGCAAAATTGGCAATTCTGAAGTGAAGCCAATCTCACGCTTCACGACAGGCGTTAACGCTTCCGCCAATATGCGACGCGCCATCCCGTCGGCACTAACACTCTGCTGGAGTGCTTGCGCTTTCAGGGCGACTTCCAGTTCACCGGTTACTTCAATAGTTAGCGTCATGGGCGTTTCCGAATGCTTCTCTTTCCAGATTACAAGAACATACGGTCACTTATCTCGGTTTCAAATGGATAGTCAAACAAGGTCGAGCCGTATCTCGCGGCCCACAGCCGTGGCCGCTTTCCGCAACGTGACCAGCGTGACTGCGTCATTCTGCGGATCAAGTAAACGATCAAGGGATGCCCGGCTGGTATGCATGCGCTTGGCCATTTCAGCCTTGGTTACGTTTTGCTCTTTCATCGCTGCTTCCAACTGGCGGGCCAATACTCGCTTGATTGCATTCGCCGTGGTCTCTTCGTAGATACCTTCTTCACGGAGCCAACTATCTACCGACGATCCAATGTTTTTCTTTTTCATGAGTGGTCTCCTTTTATTCGTCTCAACGCCAAATCAATATCCGACTTCGGCGTCTTCTGAGTTTTCTTAATGAACCCATGTAGCAAGACCAAATGCCCTGCCACAACGCAAAACAGGACACGAGCTATCCGGCCATGCGGCAACCTGCTTCTTACTTCCCAAAGACTACGGCCAAGGAAATCCACAAGTGGCATGCCAATAGGCCACGAAAACTCAACGTCCTTGATATCCTCACCGATCACCTTTCGGTCGGCCAGATCAAGGCTTTTCAGTCACTCCCTTACAGGTTCCCTGCCGCTTTCGGAACGGTAGAAACGCGCAGGAAGACGCTTGGAATCTTGGTCCATAAATCAATGTATCTTTTTTGGTACGCGCTGTCAAATCGGCTCTATTCGCCCGCTTCAACGCTTCCTTAAAGTAAACTCGAAATATGGCACGCCAGTTTGATGTCGTGATTGAAAGGGATGAAGAGGGGATGTACGTAGCCTCTGTGCCCCAATTGCCAGGATGCCACACTGATTCACCATCACTGGATGAAATCATGGTGGAGATTCGGGAAGCCATTCAGCTTTACCATGAGGTGGAAGGTCAAGAGCCGAATAACTTGGAGTTCATCGGCATTCAACGAGTGACCATCGCGGCATGAGCACGCTCCCGCGCCAGCCGCCCTACTCCGTATCACTTGAATCCATACCCATCTGATCCAACCTATACCGAAACGCATTGCGCGTCAGCCCCAACAGCCTTGCCGCTTGGCTCTTGTTCCCATTCGCCCGCTTCAACGCTTCCTTAATCAGTTGCTGTTCATACTGATCTAGCGTCATGCCCTCTGGCAAAAAGCTGTTCGACAATTCCGCATGGTGGCGCGATGCTGGGGCCATATCCAGGCGAATCTCCGCAGCTGTCAGCTCCGCGCCTTCAGCCATCACAATGCTCCGTTCGAGAACGTTTTCCAGTTCCCGAACATTGCCCGGCCAGTTGTAATCCATGAGCTTTGCTACGGCGGTGCGTGAAATGGTTTTCACCGGACTTTCCAGTTCCTTGCCTAACTTCGTAACGAAGAATTCCGCGAGCACCGGTATATCCTCTTTGCGATCCCGTAGCGGCGGAATGTTAATGGGCACCACGTTCAACCGGTAGTACAAATCTTCACGAAAGGTGCCTTGTTCTAAGGCCGCACGTAGGTCCACGTTGGTTGCTGCAATCACCCGGACGTCAATCTTCATGATCTTGTTAGAACCAAGCCGTTCGAATTCACGCTCCTGCAAAATGCGCAGCAGCTTCACTTGAATGGCCGGTGGAACATCGCCGATTTCATCCAGAAACACCGTGCCCGTGTCGGCCTGTTCAAACTTGCCGGGCTTGGTTTGATTGGCTCCAGTGAATGCGCCCTTTTCATAACCGAACAGCTCACTCTCCATCAGATTTTCTGGAATGGAAGTGCAATTGATTTTCACGAACGGCTTGTCTTTCCGCGGCGACTGCTGATGAATCGCCCTGGCAATGCGATCTTTGCCGACCCCACTTTCCCCCGCCAACAGAACCGTCGCTCGCGTGGGGGCAACACGCATCACCGTGGAAAATATCTCCTGCATGGGCTGGCTGCTACCAATGATGTTGTCCAGTTGAAAGCGTTGGCCCAGCTCTTCCCGCAGCTTACGATTTTCTGCACGCAGGTTGCGCAGTTCCAGAGATTTGTTCACCACCGCAATCAAATGATCCAGCGAAAATGGCTTCAACAAAAAATCGTTAGCACCAATCTTCATGGCCTCAACAGCGTTTTCCACGGTACCGAACGCGGTCATCAACACAACAGGAATGTGCGCGTATTGCTGGCGCACTTGGCGTAAGAATTCAATGCCATCCATGCCCGGCAGACGCAGATCGGTGAGGATCAGGTCCGCATGGTCAATGAGTTTCAATCCCTGCTCCGCAGAACCTGCCTGTTCCACTTCAAAGCCGGAAGAGCGCAGTTGCAGCTCCATCACACGTCGTAGTTTTTCTTCGTCTTCAACTATTAGAATTCGTTGTTTCATCGATCTCTCATCTTTTTAAGCGGGAGCTTTAACAGGCAGTACGATGCGGAAAATACTTCCCTTGCCCGGTTCACTCTCCACCAAGATTTTGCCGCCATGCTCATCAATCACCTTCGATACGATTGCCAAGCCAAGTCCCACCCCATCGGCCTTGGTTGTGAAGAACGGATTGAAAATGTTTTCGCGATTCTGTGGATCAATTCCCGAACCGCGATCTATCACAGAAATCTCCGCTTGGCGATTGTCTTCCAGCAAACGTGTCTTCACCGTCACGGCACTTCCCTCCGCTGACGCTTGCGCCGCATTCATCACCAGGTTGTAAACCACGCGTTCCATCCATTCGCCATCCATTTCAAGAAGAGGAATTTCCGGCGAATAGTTCTTATATATAGCCACATCGGGCCGGGGAGCCGTATGTTCGTATTGCGAAATAGCGCGGTCCAACGTATCCGCCAGGGAAACCGGTATGCGTCGCAAAGGCAACGGGCGAGCAAATTCCAGGAAGCGGGTGATCAGCGAATTGGCGCGGTCCACTTCGGTTTGAATGAAGCCAGCCATCTCCGCAGTCACTTCGCTTTCCGAACCAGTAAGTGATTTCCGCAACATTTCCGATGACGCGCGAATAGTTCCCAAAGGGTTCCGAAGTTCATGGGCCAAGCCAGCGGTCAGTTGCCCAAGGGCAGCCAATCTATCGGAACGTCGGACGGCTGCTTCGGCTTCCTGCAGACTACGATTCGCTACTTCCAACTGCCCTGCAACCAGGCGGGAGTTGCGGGCACCTTCCCGATTCGTCTCAGCAAGAATGTAGGTTAAGTATCCAGCCACCGGAAGGAAGCAGAACCGCAAGGCGAGTTCATTCCAAGCCACGGCGTGGAATGAGAAATCAATAAAAAAGAGGAAAGATAAATAGGTTACACATGCGGCCAGAGTGACAGCGGAAGTACCTACCCAACCCAGCCGAGTAGCAGCGGCGATCACCGGCACCAACATGATGGGATAGTAATTGCTATTGATTCCGTCGGTATAACCAATCAGAAAATAGCCCAACAGAATCTTCACCACAATACTGGTAATCACTCCGGGCATGGCGGTAAACCAGGGAATACGAGCTTCGATCAATTGAAAGGCAGCGAACAGGGCAATGAACACCAGCGCCGGAATATTATCAGAAGGGGTGGCCCAAGCCATCAGTCCAAACAGAGCAAGCCAAACAAGTTCATCCCGCCGGACCATCCAAACACTGGGCGGCTGCACGGACTTACTAGGTTGTTCCACATCTGCCATGTTAGCGCGAGGCGATGGCCGGGGTGAAGGTTTGGACGGCGAACCGATTTGACGTAGTTTGGAAGTATGACTTTGGAACAAAAGGCGATTGTTAGCGAGGTGATCTGGGTGGATCCAGACCGGATGAGCGGAACTCCTTGTTTCAAAGGGACCCGCGTGCCGGTTCAACATCTGCTGGATTACATTGAGGGCAACTCCACGATAGACGAATTTTTCAAGGATTATCCTTCGGTGACGCGCGATCAGGTGATGCATTTTCTTGAACTAGCCAAGGAGCAACTGGTTGAGTGCGTATCCTCTTAGCCAGTCGACATAGCCAGTCGACATAGCCAGTCGGGGAATGACCTAGAGTACCCATATTCGGCGACATGAAGCTGGCGGCAGAAAATGTGCGACCAAGAGAAGTCATTCACGTTATCAGTCCAAGACTCCGCAGCCACCGTTAATTCACTCGTTGATCCCAACCCACGACGCGAGTATGCGAGAATAAAGCCTTAACCTCCAAAAGTGTATTAGTCCCCATGATTCAAGGAAACTCTCCCGATATGACTCCCGTGGAAGCAACAGGCTCCGCTGAAGAGCCCTCGTTCGCCGCCATTTTGTCGGAGTTCGAACACCAGCAGAAGGCGCAAGCCCCGGCTGTACCTGAAGCTAAATCCGAAGCGATTAAAGGAACGGTGGTGTCTATCAAAGACGACAACATCATTCTGGACATTGGCCGGAAAACTGAAGGTGCGCTGCCGCTCAACCTGTACCAGGAAGCTGGAGGCGATGTGGCCAAGATCGGCGATGTCATCGAAGTGAGCGCTGGCGGCATCAATGAGCTGGGCTATTTCGCGCTGACAACTTTGAAGATTATCCGCGCCAAAGATTGGAGTGCCCTTGAAGCTGCTTTCGCCGAAAAGCGCAACATCGTTGGCAAAATTACGGGCATCGTAAAAGGTGGGCTCACCGTGGATATCGGCAGTCGTGCGTTTCTGCCGGCCAGCCGTAGCGGGGTACGCGATCAAGCTGAGTTTGTGAAGATGCTGGGACAGGAAATCACCTGTCGCATCACCAAGCTGGATACCGAAAAAGAAGATGTTGTAGTGGACCGTCGCGCCATTCTGGAAGAAGAAGCCGCTGAAGCCAAGAAGGCCGCCTTTGAACGGATGAAGGAAGGCGATGTTGTGGAAGCCACTGTTCGCAGCATGACCGAGTTCGGAGCCTTTTTGGATCTGGGCGGTGTCGATGGTTTGTTGCACATCACCGACATGAGCTGGCAGCGTATTGGCAAGCCGGTGGAAGTGGTGAACATTGGCGACAAGGTTCAAGTTAAGATTCTGAAGATCAACCCCAACACGCGGAAAATTTCGCTGGGGCTGAAGCAGTTGATTCCCGACCCGTGGACCACTACGCTAGGCCGCCTGACAGTGGGCGCTCGCATCACCGGCAAAGTAGTTCGCTTGGCTGATTTTGGTGCCTTTGTGGAACTGGAACCAGGTGTGGACGGGCTGATCCACATTTCAGAAATGTCGTGGACCAAGAAGGTTCGCGCTGCTTCCGACTTGTTGAAAGTTGGCGAGATGGTGGAAGTGGTTGTTCTGGGAATCAAGGAAGAAGACAAGCGCATTTCCCTGGGCTTGAAGCAGGCGTTGGGCGACCCGTGGGCTGACGTCCCGGCCAAGTATCCAGAAGGCACCATTGTTGACGCCACCATTACCAGCATGCAGAAGTTTGGTGCGTTTGCTGATTTGGGCGAAGGCATTGAAGGCATGATTCACATTGGCGACATCAGCAATGAGAAACGTCTGGATCATCCTAAAGATGTGTTGAGCGTGGGCCAAGTGGTGAAGGCGAAAGTCTTGAAACTGGACAATGCCGAACGGAAAATTCGCTTGGGTCTGAAACAGTTGGAACCAACCCGCGCCGATGAATATATTGCTGAGCACAAAGCTGGTGATAAAGTAACCGGCCGGGTGGTGGATGCTTCGCCAACACGGGCCAAGATCGAACTGGGTGATGGGGTGATGGGCGATTGCAAACTCACTCCTGCCGTGCCTGTTGAGGAAAAGAAAGTGGAAGCTGGTCCGGTGGACATTACATCACTTTCTGCTATGCTGAAATCGCGTTGGAAGGAAGGCAAGGGAGCGCCGGAAGTGAAGGGCGACCCCAATGCATTACGTTCCGGTCAAATCCGTAATTTTAGAATCACAGGAATTGATTTGGAAAAGAAAAAGATCGAGCTCGAACTGGCCTAATACCCCGCAAGCCGGAAACGAAAAGGCGCGCACCGGGAATCCCCCATGCGCGCCTTTGTTGTTTTTATTTAGATTTTGCGAATTTTGATGGATCGAAACCAGGCTTCGTCATTGTGATTTTGAAGCGAGATCGGACACTGCTTTTTGGGCTGTTTCGTCAGAAATTGATAGACTGGCGAGGTCTTACCCCAACGCTTTTCCAGGCCCGCGGCGATAGCGGGATCGTCCAGCGATGCATCCAGAACTTTCTCTCCATTCAACCAATGTTCGATGTGGTTACCTTTAACAAGCAAACGGGATTGATTGAATTCACCCACTGGTTTGATGGCCCGCTTGGTGCGGGGAATCATACTGTAGAGCGAACCCGATTGGTATAGCGCACCCCGACGGGCGTCCGGATGTTTATCGTCGTCAATGGTCTGATACTCAAAGCCGATCACGTAGGTTTGCCCTTCGTTTTCACCCTTCATGGCACTGGCGCGAGTTGGGAGCGTTTTGCCTTGCATGGAAGTATTCAGGGCATCTTCAAACTTCTTGGATTTCTTGATGGTCTCTGTAGAAAGCGGAACGAATTCCTGAATGCGATACTTCAGCCCGCTGTTGCCGCCAGAGGATATTTTCCATTCGAACTGCAACTCGAAATCAGAGTACTTACCAGTGCTGACCAGGTCCTCATGATAGTGAGGTTTGGGACGGGCTCGGAGGCAGCCATCCTCGACGGTCCAGGAATCACCGGCCGGTGATAGTTTGGAAGTGTCAACCCAGTTCTTCATGGTCTTGCCATCGAAGAGAAGTTTCCACCCAGCTTTCTTTTCAGCAGAGGATAGAGCATTTTGCGCCAGGCACAAAGTAGCGGTTAGGAGGAAGAGTACAAATTTCATTGGATGGAGTGATTATAGCGGCTTTGAGTGGTGGATAATATGTGAGAAGAGAAGATGAAGAAAACACCAAATCAGCCGATACGCCGAGTAGAGCAACCCATGAAACGGCTGAGCGACAATCGAACTAGATTCATGTTCCCAGAGATGTCTGAAAATCCGTGGCTGACTCGAAGCAGGAAAACAGCGGCTACAAGGCGAATGTGCGGATTGACTTCGCTCGAGTTGTGCGCTGGTGCCGGAGGTCAGGCGCTGGGCTACGAGCAAGCCGGAATTGAACACGCTGGCTTGGTTGAAATCGATAAAAATGCTTGTGCCACTTTGCGTTTGAACCGTCCCGGATGGAAGGTGATTGAACAGGACTTGAATAGCTTCGATGGTTCGAGCTTTACTGGAGTGGATATCATCTCCGGCGGCTTGCCTTGTCCGCCGTTTTCTGTTGCCGGGAAGCAGTTAGGGATAAAGGATGAGCGCAACTTATTCCCAGTTATGATTCGGCTGGTTGACCAGATTCGCCCGAAAGCAGTGATGATTGAAAACGTTCGGGGTATTTTGGATGCCGTCTTCATTGACTATCGCTTATACATTCGAGATCAGTTGAAAAAATTGGGCTATAAGACTGGTTGGAAACTGATGAACGCATCTGAATTTGGCGTGCCACAATTGCGCCCAAGAGCGGTTTTCATTGGGCTTCGGGAACCATATGCAGATCACTTTTCCTGGCCTGAAGGAAATGCCATGCAACCTGCGACGGTTGGCGAATCGCTCTATAGCCTTATGGCCGCGAATGGGTGGAAAGGGGTGAACCTATGGAAAGAACTAGCAAATGAAATTGCTCCGACTCTTGTCGGTGGATCGCATAAGCATGGAGGACCCGATCTAGGTCCGACAAGAGCAAGAAAGGCATGGGCCATATTGGGAGTGGACGGACTCGGCATTTTGGATGAAGCCCCTGGCCCGGACTTCCAGGGAATGCCACGGCTTACTGTTCGTATGGCGGCGCGAATTCAAGGGTTCCCAGATGACTGGCACTTTTTCGGTAAGAAGACCGCGGCCTATAAGCAAGTCGGGAACGCCTTCCCGCCGCCGTTTGCCAGAGCAGTGGCGGAGAATCTAAGGACCTGTTTGACAGCTTCACGCCTAGTGCGGGTAGCCGGATAGTGGCGAAGAAAACCGGGGGAGCGAGAGATAGACTGCGCGAACATTTCCTTCTGAATGTTGGACGCACAATGGACGGAAATGAACTCCGACCGATTGCCAATGGTATAAGCGAATGGGCTAGGCGAATTCGAGAGCTGCGAGATGAGGAAGGGTTTCAAATTCACACTCACAATGACCAGAGTGATCTAAAGCCCGGGCAGTATGTGCTGGTTAATGCAAAACCTCTCCCTGCATTTCAACGCGACATTTCTAAGGAAAGCAGGGCCCTTGTTTTAGATAGGAATGGGTTCACTTGTCAGATGTGCGGCGCTGTTGCTGGAGAGCCGCACCCCGGTAACCCTGGTCAAAAAACCAGATTGCATATCGGACATATCATAGACAAATCGATGGGCGGTAGTGATGATCCATCGAACCTGAGAGCGACTTGTTCTGTCTGTAATGAAGGGGCAAAGAATCTTACCTTGGATCGCCCTTCGCTGACAAAACTATTAGTCCAAGTTCGCCGTTCGACTGGGTCGGATCAGCTTGAAGTCCTGAAGTGGCTGATTGGGAAGTACCCCATTCAGTCCGCAAAACTCGCAAACTAAGCTTCGTCGCGGCTCTTCGCCACTGATCGTAACCGATCTCACAAACCTTCTTTTAACTTTACATGGGCATTACTCCTGGCCAGATTCTTCAATCATTTGGATTTTTTTGATGGTCGTACAACTCCTCGCCTTCATTGCCTTCAGCCCATTCCGTGAATCCGTAACATTCTGTGCGGATGCTGTAGCCGTGAACGAATTTGCCAGTTCCAGCGACTCGGCGCATTTGGCTGATTGCCAACCGAGAGTTGCGTCTAAATCGTCAGTGGCGATGAACAGGACATTTGGCTTTTTTGCAGCTGCGGCGACGGGTAGAGTAGCGGCACCTGCAAGGGTCAGAAATTGGCGGCGATTCAACATGAGTACTTGGGGAACATCGTATCAGCTTTACAATAGAAGTAACCGTTCTAATGCTTCTATTTTCAGACAACCTTTCGGAAAGCCTGGAGGCGATCCGTTCGCACAAGTTGCGGGCGGCGTTGACCATGCTTGGGCTCACCATGGGCGTGGCCACTTTGATTACGGTAGTAACCATTGTGGAAGGGGCAAATCTTTATGTGGAACAAAAGATTGCCAACCTGGGAACGAATGTTTTTCGGGTGGCTCGCACTCCCTTTGCCGCTACCGATTTCAACATTATCATCAAGGCATTAAAGAATCACAAAATTGAAATGGCCGATGTGAATGCAGTAGCACCTTCCTGCTTGCGATGCAATGCAGTGGGGGCTTCGGCCAGCAGCACAACCCGGGTCCGCTTCAATGAAAAAGAGCTGACCGACATCAACCTTTACGGACACACTGCAAACATGAGCGTGATTGATACGCGCACGGTGGAACAGGGTCGTTACTATACAGAGACTGAGGAAAGTCGCTCTGCCAACGTCTGCCTGCTTGGGTCCAGGCTAGTGGAACAATTCTTTCCTGGCACCAACCCGCTGGAGCAAACGGTACGAATCGGCAAAGATGAATTTCGGGTGATTGGCACTTTTGAAAAAATCGGTTCGGTGTTGGGGCAGGATCAGGATAATTTTGTGGTGATTCCCATGCCCACTTACTTGAAGAAACTGGGAATGCATACGGCGGTAACCATGCAGGTGCAAGCCACAGGCGGGGCTAAGATCATGGATGTGGCAATGGATGAAATCCGTTTGGCGCTGCGGGCCCGTCGCCATGTGCGGCCTGGCGCAGATGACGATTTCTTTATGGCCACCAGCGAAACCTACATGTCGTTATGGACCAGTATCAGCGGTTCCTTCTTCCTGGTGTTCGTGATGGTCAGTGCAATTTCAGCCATCGTTGGGGGCATTGTCATTATGAATGTGATGCTGGTTTCCGTTACTGAACGTACCAAGGAAATTGGGGTGCGTCGAGCCATGGGAGCAACGGAGAAAGACATTCGCGGACAGTTTTTAGTGGAGACGGTTATCCAATGTTTACTGGGCGGAATTGTGGGGATCGCACTGGGATTCCTGGCAGCTACGATACTGCGGAACTTCACTTCCTTTCCAGCTTCTGTGCGCACATCGGTAGCCATTGGGGGCATGATGCTGAGTTCGATCATCGGGCTGTTCTTTGGAATCTATCCGGCAATTCAGGCAAGTAAACTGAATCCGGTGGATGCGCTGAGGGCGGATTAATTTATGACGAGAGATGAAGCTTTTGAAAACGTGTATCTGGCGTTCGATACGCTGAAGGCCAACAAGTTACGTTCTGGTTTGACTATTTTGGGTATCGTGATTGGGGTGACGTCGGTGATTGCGGTGGCGTCCATCATTGAAGGTCTGAACCGATTCGTGCAGATGAAGGTGGAAGCCTTTGGCCCACGTACCTTTTTTGTGGCGCGCATTGCTGGTGGTCAACGCTTTGGGAGTCTGCCAGAGAAGCTTCGCAAGCGCAAATTTATTAATTTCGAAGATGCCGAGTATGTTCGGGAAACCTGCCCGTCTCTGAAAACAGCTACCGCCTTTGTCACCAGGGCGTTCTTCTTTGGCGAGACGAACAGCATCAGCTACGAAAATGAACGGGTAGAACGGATTTTGCTTCGTGGTGTGGAACCGGAATATGCCGATGCGCTGCCGCAGTTTTCAGCAGCGATTGGGCGCTTCATTTCAGCCTACGATCAGGAGCATGCGCGTCCCGTGGTGGTGCTGGGAAATGACATTGCCAGTTCCCTATTTCCTGCCACTGAACCTGTCGGGAAAATTGTGAGACTCAACGGTAAACTATACGAAGTGATCGGTGTGTTGGAAAAGGATTCAGGAGCGTTTGGCGGCCCTGGGATTGATCAATTCGCAGTTATCCCGTTGAGCGATTTCCGCAAGAATTATCCCAACTCAAAAGAGGTGGCCATCGCTTTTATTGTGGATAAGAATTCCACCGTGGAACAGGGTAAGGATGAAGTGACCCAGGCCATGCGGCGTCGGCGTAGAGTTCCAACAATGGCTGAGGATGATTTCGAATTGATTTCACCGGACTTCATCAGCGCACTATGGAAGCAACTCACCGGAGCGCTGGTGATTCTTACCGGCGTGATCAGTTCCATTGGTTTATTGGTTGGCGGCATTGGCGTGATGAACATCATGCTGATTTCGGTGACCGAGCGGACGGCGGAAATCGGCATTCGAAAAGCGGTGGGTGCGCGCAAGAGCGACATCCGTTTGCAATTTCTGATTGAGGCAGTAGTTTTGACGTTGATTGGCGGGATTCTTGGTATCGTATGGGGAGGGCTGATTGCCTTTGTGGTTCGCACGCTGGCGCCTTCCGTTCCCGCCACCTTGTCTTTGACTTGGGTAGTTTTGGGAGTGGCAATTTCCACGGGTGTTGGTTTGTTCTTCGGCTACTACCCGGCCAACAAGGCCGCGCAGTTAGATCCGATTGTGTGTTTACGGTACGAATAAAAAATGATTCCAAAACGTTACTTACTGAAGTTAGAGAACCGGGAAATGCAGTTGGGCGACCGCCCGCTTTTGGTTGGCGTGTTGAACGTCACACCCGATTCGTTCTCCGATGGTGGAAAGTATCAAGACCCGGACCACGCCTTTGCCCATGCTTTCGAGCTGGAGGAAGCCGGAGCAGACATCATCGACATTGGTGCGGAATCGACGCGTCCTGGTGCGCCTCGCATATCGGAAGCGGAGGAGTTACGTCGTCTGGTTCCGGTGCTGAAACGGTTACGAAACAAATTGAGTGTCCCGGTGATGGTGGATACTTACAAAGCGGGCGTGGCGGAAAAAGCCATTGAACACGGTGCGGAATTTATCAACGATCCGAGTGGACTGACCCTGGATCCGGATCTGGCCAGAGTGGTGGCGCAGCGTGATGTGGCGCTGATCATTAATCATATGCGCGGTACTCCCGATAGCTGGGCGAAGCTTCCGCCAATGCAAGATCCAATGGGCGGAGTTTTGTTTGATTTGAGTGCTTCGGTGAGCCGGGCGATGAAGGCCGGGGTGGACCGCAAGCGCATTTTTGTTGATCCTGGTTTGGGATTCGGCAAACGCAAGGAACAGAACTTTACGTTGATTGCAGATTTGGAACGGATGGTGGAGCTGGATGTGCCGATTATGGTGGGGCCATCGCGTAAATCATTTCTGGGTGTTTATGATCCGAAGGTGCCAGACTTCGCAACAGCGGCGGCGGTGGCTGGCTGTGTGTTGAACGGTGCTCATATGATCCGCGTGCATGATGTGGCGGCGATGCGGGCGGTGGTGGAGATTTCGAACGCAATTCTGCATTCGGCAACAGAGATAGTTCGGCCTGAGGTAGTGATGCCTCGAAACCGGGATCGCAGAACAGACCGCTGACACTTCCTCCCATCCGGTTGCCGCCCAGCAACTTACCTGACTTACAGGTTCACTTTTCGGCTCCCCAGCCTGAAAGCGATCCGGGTTATTCATGTTTTACGGTCCGATCTTACGATTTGAGTAAGTGACTCGAAGGTCCGAGTGCTGCCCTGGCAGGCTTGTATGGACGAGTAAGTTACTTGCGCGCGCTTCACTTACTCTCGGTTTGAGGTTAGCATGTGTGATTGGATTTTCGGGGTGGGAGTGGGGTAGGTGGAGGGGTGTTTGTGGAGTGGGATGAGTGGGTTAGGGGTTATTTTGATTGGTTGTGAATGATTGTGCTAAGTATTGAGCGTCATCGTTCCAACTGTCCCGATTTCATTTGGGGGAAGGCTCTTTGTTCCTGATTTGCTTGCCGCATAATGACAGTCCAGAAGTTTACGGGCAAAGGGAGACTTAACCCTAAAATCCAGGAGATGATAACTGCAATTCCGACTAGAAAGTTCGGCCCTAGCATAACCTCCTGTTTGGATATTGGCTTACCCTCGGCGTTGAACTGCTCTTTTCTCCATTCGATTGTGTTTTTCACGGAGTCCCCCTAAATATCCAAATCCTCGATTGGTACTCCCAATATTTCCATTGCGGCACGAACCGCAAAATTGCATTGCGAGTCAGTTGCGGCGAACTCTAAGGAGTCATAGACATTGAAGCATCTACTTTTTTGATTTTCCTGATTATCAGCCCACGAGTAGATTACGGCTCTGGCTTTAGCAGTGATCGCAACGGCAACCATTGTTGGTCCATCAGAGAAGCGTCCATTGTAATCAGTGATGGCTTCCTCCGGAGAAATAATCCATCGACCAATGAAGGCCTTGGCTGTTGGAATGTCGTGATTCTTACTGTCAGCGTACTGAACGACAATTCTTTCAAAGCCCTTCGCTACACCTTCATTCTCGGAAACGAAACGCTTGAGTGCCGCAATTATGACTGGTGAGAGCTTCTCACCTGCCAATTCCCGAGCTTTGTCCCAAACACCAATGTCTTCGTCGCGAATGTAGATAGTTTTGTTCATACGTAGTATGCGTGTAACAAGCATACCATTTGGTCTTGATTTGTCAAATTGTTTTCTTAAGCCTCTTTCCTTAATGGTCTCAGATCGAATCAACCAAGAAAGTACTAGTACTATTAGTACCAAGCTTCTACAGTTCAGAAACCAAACAAGAAGTGCATTTTTCGTAAAGGTCGTCAATGGGGACACGCTTGTCTTGCCGCTCGCTTAGGGCGTTACGCTGTTCCTGACAGGTAAATGTTGCTTGGGCCAGACATGCATGTCCCCACTGGCTCGCGATATCCAAACCCTCAAAGTTTTCACCGGATCATTTGGCGAGTTTCTGAAAGGCACCTTTATATCGCTGATGCGACTGTTCTTGGGCCTGCTCGAACTTTTTGCGGCGGGCTGAAGGCTTGGCGGATCCGATGATCAGGCGTTGCCCATCTGTCGAGATGTCCAGCGGCGTTTCAATGTCGATCTTCAGCAGATCGAGGATTGGCCGATCAATGATCAGGGCCAGACTGTTCCCGTGTTTTGTCAAGGTTTTGATCATGGTGCTTGTATATCCAATGTAGCACCAATTGTGTCGCTTAAAATTTCTTGGTAGCATAAAACCTTTATGAGCACCGCACGCTATATCTATTGAAAAGACGGAAACCATTGGCTTGGCTACTTTGAAGAGTATCCCGATTATCTGACTCAAGGTGAGAGCCTGGAAGATCTTCAGGAAAATTCGACGGATCTTCATTGTGACCTCACCGACGGGAAAATTTCTTGTATCCGAAGGGTTGGGAAACTTTCCCTGGCGTAAAATAATTCCGTTCTTCTACCTCGGCCGCCCGAATCCCTGATACCCAAATAAGAAAACGTAGATCTTTCGCCGCAAATGAGCCGATGGGGACACGCAAGTCTGGCCACCCGCTTACGGCGTTGGGGTGTTTCTTTGATAGTAAATGTTGCTTGGGCCAGACCAGCATGTCCCCACTGGCTCGGGATATCCAAACCCTAAAAATCCCTCGGCAAGACTGTTCCCGTTTGTTCCTATCGTAACGCCTGCAAAGACGCACTCCCACTGGAAAAGCACGTCGCGAAATGGTGTCGCGCATCCTTTGGCAAATTTGCAAATGGAAATGTAACCGATCCACCGAAGAACGGATCCTTAATCGTTAGCGTATCCATCGGTAAAAACAAGCCCAGTGCCGGACCAGTATCATTGAGAACCGCCACCTTCCCATCGACCAATGCGGCCAGCGTTCCTGTCTGCGCAATTGGGGACCAAGTCAATTGCATGGAACCTTGATGGGTGGTCGCATTGCACGAAACTACCAAACGATACGACTCGGCTTCACCGGCACTTTTTGTAAGAGGCATTTCTCGCAAGATGCTGGCCGTCAGCACTGAAGCCTCTGTGGGCTTTGTGCGATGAACGGTCCACTCTGTAGCCCCCGTCGACGCTGCGGCGAATGCCTGAATCAGCCCATCAACGATTGCCCCATCCGGTCTGGAAATGCCAGACGCGCCCATTGCCCCGGACTTCATATTCTTACTTACCAATGCCGCTGCACTTGCGTTTGATGCTGCCGCCTTCACCGTTTCAAGCGCAACGCCGCCGGTCAACTTACTGAGCATCATCGCAATCTGACTGAGTGGGACAATTGCGACATCAAAATGTTCCAATGAAAGTCCACCGTTCTTCACGGCGTCGGTATGGCACATGGTGCAATACTTTTGCACTAGAGCATTCTGTTGGGTGTTGGACATGACCTCTGCTGCGGAAGCTGAGGTGGCCAGGTATGCGGTTAGGATTGCAATGACGATTGCTGCATCGGCATAGTTGTGGATGGCCGCGATTGCCCCATTTTCGATGTTTAGAGTTGTCCGCATTAATGTCATTATATAGATGTGAGCACCAACACTCCTCCTCCAGTCCCTTTAACCCTTGAAGGCGCAGCCGTGCTGCATCAACTATTTCGTATTGATTGGAGTAGCTGGAATGCTGTGGAACCGGCCAAAAAGGATAGCATTCTGGAAGAAGCCAAGCATGTGCTGTTTACTTTGGAAGGCGATAATTCCGGGCTATTTTCCATTCTGGGTCACAAAGGCGATTTGATGATGGTTCATTTCCGCGCTGGGTTCCCTGCCCTTGAGGAGATTGAACGGACGATTGGACGACTGGCATTAAACCAATATCTGGTCCAAACAACTTCCTACGTTTCTGTTGTGGAACTTGGGTTGTATGAATCCACACAGAAGATTTACGCCACACTGCTGGAACGTGGCGTAACGCCGCACACGCCGGAATGGACCAGTGGAATTGAAGAATTGTTGGCCACGCAACGCAAGGCGATGACGCCGCGCTTGTTTCCTGAAATCCCCAGCCGTCGCTACATTTGCTTTTATCCGATGGACCGGCTGCGAGGCGAACAGAAGAACTGGTACATGGAGCCGCTGCCGGTTCGGGCCAAGCTGATGCACGAACATGGCCTGATTGGCCGACGTTATGCCGATGTGGTGAAGCAGATTATTTCCGGTTCCATTGGATTTGATGACTGGGAATGGGGCGTAACCTTATTCGCCGATGACCCGTTAGTTTTCAAGAAACTGATTTACGAAATGCGCTTTGACGAAGTAAGCGCGGTGTATGCCAAATTCGGGCAATTCTATTTTGGACTTCGACACCCTGTAACAGATCTGGAAAAATTGTTCTAATGTAAGACGTTGTGGAAATGCCATTCTTCCTATTCGTCGTTGTCGTATTTTTTCTGTGGAGTCAACTGCGGCTGAACCAGCTTAGCGACCGGCTGGACAACGCTGAGCGACGCATTGCAGAATTGCTGGAACGCTTGCATGTACCGGTGGTGAGCCAAGCGGTCAGTCACCCCGCGGCCCCAGTGGAACGGCAACTTGAAGTGAAGCCACCGCCGCTGCCAATGCCAGTACTAGTGTCAGCGCCAATAACAGCGCCGCCACCACTGCAACCGCTCGCACTACCCACCAAGCCACTGCCTATAGCGGAACCAATTGCGGTGCAGGAATCGGGGTCGCTGGAAGTTACCATTGGCCAAAGTTGGTTGAGCAAACTGGGCGTGATCAGTTTGCTGATCGCACTTTCTCTGCTGCTGATTAATACGATTGCCAGCCATGGCCCGTGGGGCAAAGTGATCACGGCCTACGGAGTGAGCCTGGCTCTACTGGCAACGGGTGCCTGGTTTGAGCGCGGCAGCAGACCCAAACCCTTAGCTTGGTCTTTGATTGGTGGGGGATGGGCGGGAATCTATTTCACCACTTATGCCATTCATGGATTGGAGCCAGTGAAGCTGATTCAATCGGGTACGGTGGCCATGATGTTGCTGCTGGCAGTGGCGCTTTTGATGGTGCTGCACTCCTTGCGCTATGAATCACAAACGGTGACGGCAATGGCATTTTGCGCAGCCTTTGCTGCCTTTGAAGTTGCGCCGTTAGACCTGTTCAATTCCTTGGCAGGCATTCCGTTGCTACTGTTTTTACTGTTCCTTGCCTGGAAAAAACATTGGCAAACACTGGCCTTGAGTGGCATTGTCTTCGCCTACGTGGCCGCGTCTTTGAATTTCCATGGAACGGATTCCGTTCGTTATGCCTACGAATGGGGTCAACCGGTGTTGTGGGTTTATTGGCTCATAATCGAAGCGTATGACTTTTTACGGTACGATTCCCGTCAACCGATTTTCCCAATCAACGCATCGGGTTTGCTGGCCGCCACTCTATTGACAAGTTCCTGGTCGGCAGGAATGCAGCCCAATCATTTTGTGGAACTGGCCGCGGTGGCCTTTCTGGTTTCTGCCATTCTGCGCTTCAGCAAACAGAAACAGGATTCGCAGGAGTTGGAACATTTGAGTCCCGGCGGATTTACAGCCAGCATGATTTTGTCTGCTGTGTTGGCGTCGCTGGCCATTGGCTGGCACTTTGAGGGAGTGCGGCGGGTATTCGCCTGGACACTTCACGCCCAGTTGATTGTGCTTGCTGGTTGGCAATTGCGGAACCGGTTCCTGACCGTGCTTGGCGGTTTACTTTTCCTGCCACCAGCGGCGCAACTGATTGACCAACGTCAGCCCACGCCCATGGCAGCATTGTTTGCGGGCCTGCTGTATGCCAATCGTTTTGTGTTGAAACTGTGGATGCCTTTCAGCTACGCAGCAACGCTGATTGTGGGCGTCTATTTGTTTCATGAAACGGCGTTTGATTTTCGACCCCTGGCCTTTACCATTGTGGCGGCGACATTTGCGACGATTGGTCGAAAGTTGGTAAGGCAAGAACTCCTGATACAATCTGCCGTGCTGGGCACGTTCAGTTTGGTATTGCTCATGGTGGAAACTCCCGGATCTCAATTTTGGATTACGTTGGGACTGCCTACTGCGATTTACGCAAGCGCCGCCTGGATATTGCGGAACCAGGCTATTCCACGACAAGCAGCAACATCGGCGGCAAATCTTTTCTGTGGCTATTTCATTTATAGAGTTGTTCCGCAACCTTGGATAGCTGTTGGCTGGTCCGTGCAGATGCTGGCCCTGTGGACATTCGGGGTGCGCGCCAACCTTCTTATTCCGCGCTTGCAATGCATCCCATTGGCAGCGTTGGTGGTGGTGTATTTAATGGACCACTATCATCAGAAGCTTGTTCGTATTGCAGTGATATGCTGCTTCTTCGCCATTGGCTTATTGCGACCTTATCTAAAGGACCTCTACACGCAGGCCATGCGACCCGCCGCTTTAGTGATTGCCATTGGGATGCTTACGGCACTGGTGACCGATTCCGTTCTTGCGCAAAATCTTACCATTGCCTGGGCGTTGGAAGCTGCGGGGTTAATTCTGCTGGGCATTCCCGTGGCTGATCGCGTAGTTCGATTTGCGGGCCTGTTTGTGTTCGCACTTTGCCTGGGCAGAGTGTTAACTGTGGACCTGCCTGCGCGCGATTCCACGGGACGAATTTTTACATTTTTAGGGCTGGGTCTGTTGCTGCTAACCGTCTCCTGGGCATACACTCAATTTGGCGGCAAAATCAAAGCTTACTTGAAGGAATCGGAAACGGAATAATGACTACTACACGCAGAATGTTTCTTGCATCGACGGCAGCGCTGCCACTGGCCGCAGCAAAGTTTACCAAGCCGATTGGAGTTCAACTCTACACGGTGCGTAACATTTATCCTAAAGACGCTCGCAAAACAATTGAGACCATCGCCAAGATTGGTTTCAAGGAAGTGGAAACGTTGCGACCCATGCTGGAAACGGTGCTTCCGTTGCTCAAAGAGTTTGGATTGAACCCGGTAAGCGGCCACTATGAAACGCCATTTGTCACAGGAAATTGGGAGGCATGGAAAGGCGCCTTTCCGCAAGGCAAGCCCGCCGATTTGGATTGGAGCAAACTGTGCGACGTCGCGGCCAAGGCTGGCCAGAAGTATATGGTGATCCCCTATGTGCAGCCGGGCGAACGGGGGAAGACTTTGGATTCCTACAAAGTGTTTGCCGATCAGCTAAACAAGGCCGGAGCCGCAACCAAAGCAGCAGGCTTAAAGATGGCTTACCATCACCACGCTTTTGAGTTTGCAAAGATTGACGGGACACGGATTATAGACCTGCTGATGGAACGTACCGATCCGCAATTGATGCAACTGGAAATGGATGTATTTTGGGTTTCCATTGCTGGTGAAGACGCGGTGGCGATGCTGAAGAAATGGAAGGGTCGGGTGGCTTTGATGCATTTAAAAGACAAAGATGCAGCGGCACCGAAAATGTTTGGAGAAGGAGTTCCGGCAACTGCTTTCAAAGAAGTGGGTTATGGAACTTTGGATTTCAAGGCGATTTTGAAGACGGCACAAAGCACGGGAGTGAAGCACTTTTTTGTGGAGCAGGATCAGACTCCCGGCGATCCACTGGATAGCATCCGTAAGAGCTATGAAAAGGTTAGGTCGATGAGTCTTTAATCGAAGTTAAGCAAGACCTTTTTTAAAAAAGGCCGCTCCTTTGCGGTATTTTAATTACGCTTAATTGTCGTTGGGCAGAAATCGGCGAATGCCGAAATCGTACAGGGCTGCGCCAATGAGTCCGCCGAGGATGGGTCCGATAATGGGAATCCAGAAGACGCCGGTTCCATCGGTAAGGCCATTGTTTTTGAATCCGGCAACAGCCGAAAACAGACGGGGGCCAAAATCCCTGGCGGGGTTGATGGCATACCCATGCATCGCCCCCATACTCATCCCGATGGCCACCACAATCATTCCGACCACAACTGGTGCCAGATTTGACGCCGGTGGTTGATTGCGTTCATCGGTGACTGCAAGAATCAGGAACAAAAGTAGGGCGGTGCCCAGCACTTGATCGCCAAATCCGGCTGCCGGTTGATTGGGGAACGCGGGAAATGTACTAAATACGCCTGCGGTTTTCTCCAAATTTGGATCAAACGCTAGAAAAGCAGCCTGGTAATTGGCAAAAACCAGAGCGGCACCTACGAATCCTCCGGCCACTTGAGCCAGAATGTAGGGTACGACTTTGGCCCAGGAAAATCCCCTAAAAACCGCCAAAGTGACAGTAACCGCTGGGTTTAAATGAGCGCCGCTGGTCTTGCCTGCAACGTAAATTCCCAATGTGACAGCAAGCCCCCAGGCGAGTGTGATGTTGGTGTAACCGCCGTTCACAACCTCCCCTTGCAGGCCATGTCCAAACAGCACAACCATGGCCACTACACCTAGTCCAATGGTTATAAGAACCGTCGTCCCCAGGAATTCCGAGAGCAGTTCACCGATCAAAGTTGAGCGATTCATGGCTTCAGGATTCTATCAGATCTGGTACTCCTATGCGAGTCGAAACTTAAGTTGTGTCGCGGCAAAGTGAAAAGTTCCTATTTGGGCAAAGTAGAAAGTTCCTATTGACAGCCGTAAGGCTGAAGGATGGAACGAATTGCAATGAGTCAACAAGAACGGGACTGGCTGGATTGGTTAAAGCGAGCCCGAGACA
>JANXSF010000124.1 GCA_025352795.1 Acidobacteriota bacterium | reverse complement strand
TTGTCTCGGGCTCGCTTTAACCAATCCAGCCAGTCCCGTTCTTGTTGACTCATTGCAATTCGTTCCATCCTTCAGCCTTACGGCTGTCAATAGGAACTTTCTACTTTGCCCAAATAGGAACTTTTCACTTTGCCGCGACATATACAGCGAAGCACCAATGTACCCTTCACCGCAATGTGATAGACTCCAAATCGCTTCGGTTTAACTTCATGAAATATAGGTGTCTTCAATGATCCATAAATTACTGGTTGCTGCTTTGTTCTGCTTGCCCACTGGGATGTTGATCGCACAGACTTCCGGTGAAATTACCGGTGAAGTAAAAGATCAAAGCGGGGCCGCCATTCCAGGCGCTCCAGTTACAGTAACTAATTCGGCAACGAATGTGGCGCGCTCCACATCCACTAACACGGTTGACATTTACAGTTTCCCGAATTTGCTTCCAGGGACTTATCAAATCAAGGTTGCCGCTGCGGGTTTTGAAGCTGTGGTGAAGACCAACGTGGAACTGCAGGTGCAGCAAACGGCCCGCGTGGATTTCAATCTTAATGTTGGGCAAGCCACCCAAACCATTGACGTCAGCGCTTCCGGCCAGTTGCTTACTACTGAAAACGCCACGGTGGGAACTGTAATCGAAGAAAAGCGCATTGTGGAGTTGCCACTAAATGGTCGCAACTTCTTTAGTCTGGTGGCACTCAGCCCAGGGGTCACATTCGGATTCACTCCCGCAACACAGGCTGCCAACCGTCAGGGTGGGACTCGTGCTGCTCTCACCATGTCACTTGCCGGATCGCGCGCCACCTGGAATAACTACACGCTGGATGGAGTGGTCAACACCGATATCAATTTCAACCTATATGTTGTGCTGCCCTCGGTGGACGCTTTGCAGGAATTCAAGGTTCAATCGGGAATCTATCCGGCTGAATTCGGTAGGGAAGCGGGGCAGGTAAACGTCTCCACAAAACCTGGTTCAAACAGCTATCACGGAACCGTGTTCGATTTTCTTCGCAACAACTCGCTGGACGCAAAGCCCTATGACTTTCTGGGCACGCGGCCCGCAAAATCCCCATTTCGACAAAATCAATATGGATACACACTGGGTGGGCCGATTCAGATTCCCAAAGTGTTTAACGGGAAAAATCGACTTTTCTTCATGACGAATTATGAAGGTTTCAAATCACGAACCACGCGCGTGGCAAGCGCCACCACACTTACTGCGGCCATGCGCAACGGCGATTTCGTTGGTGTGCCAACGTCCTTGCAGGACCCGCTAACCCGAGTTGGAACCACCGCACCAAACATTACCTCCGCACCGTTCCCCAACAATCAGATTCCGCCCAGCCGCGCCGACAAAAACTCGCTGTACTTGATGAACAAATACTACCCGCTGCCAAACATCACCCAGACTGCGGGTGGATTGCCCAACAATAATTATGAGTACTCAGCCAAGACTCCGATCGACAAAGATCAATTCACCGCGCGCATCGACTTCAATGAGAGCCCCAAGTCACAGTGGTTTGGCCGCTATAGCTGGACCGATGAATCCACCGTCACACCGGGCCTGACTGTGGATGGAAGCGTGCTGTACACAAGAGCCAGCCAGTGGGTGTTGTCCAATACACGCATCCTTTCGCCCACAAAAGTAAATGAAGCGCGCTTTGGTTACAACTCCCTGTTCAATGTAATCGGCCAGCAGCTCGCTGGTGTGGAAGACGTCAACGCGGCGCTGGGACTGCAGTTAAAAATTACCGGCCCTAACTCCTGGGGAATTCCCAATATTGGTCTGACTAACAACCTGACCAGCTTCGGCAATGCCACCAGCAGCCCGTTTTCCATTAACAACAAGACCTTTCAGTTCGTCGATAATTTTTCATGGATCATTGGGAAACACTCGCTGCGAATGGCGAGTACCGCTATAACAAATTTCCTCAGATTGGCAATGAGTTTCCACGGGGACAGTTCCAGTTCAACGGGAGTTATACGGCCAACGCAAATACTTTGAGTGGCGGCTATTCGGGTGCCGACTTTCTGCTGGGAAACTTCTTTCGTGCCGACATCGCCGTGGCTCTTGCCCAAGGTGATTTCCGCAATAACGAATGGGCGGGCTATTTGGACGACACATGGAAGGTGCTTCCCCACGTTACTGTGACCGCCAGCTTGCGTTGGGAAGTGGCTCAGCCGCTGCAGGATGTGTCTGGCCATTCCGTGAATTTTCAATTGCGACAGCCGCTGCCGAATATTGCCAATGAACCCGATCCATCGAAGCATCCCGTTTACGTGCGTACCGGCACTGGAAGTTTCTACGATGGACTGGATTTCCGTTACACCGGTGCGGTCGCCAATGGTGCACTTGCCTCACAAGTGCAGGTGACCAGAGATGGACGCTTAGGCGATAGGCTGATCAAAACCGATTTCAACAACTTTGCACCGCGTCTGGGCATTGCTTATAGCCCGTCTGATAAGTGGTCCATCCGCACTGGCTTTGGGATCTTCTTTTCGCAGGAAAGTAAGAACTCCATCTTCGATCTTAATCGTGGATTGGGCGGTCGTACAGGAGTCACGCCGGACCAACGGGCGAAGCCCATCTATGGCTACACCAACTTCTTGAATTTGGCGGCATTGCCAGCGGGCGTCACAACCAGCCTTACCTGGGGTGCCGATTACAATATGGCCACCACTTACACCATGAACTACCTGTTCAATGTTCAGCGCTCGCTGGGCAACGGGTCCACTCTTGAATTTGGCTATAACGGTTCTCCGAGTAGAAAGCTGGCCAGACTATCGAACGAGAATGCCCCACTTCCTGGAGTGACCGCTTTCGCCCTGCGGGCACCCTATCCGGAATGGCTGGGTATTCAATACGTGCAGAGCGATGGCGTGGGAAGTTATAACAGTTTCACCACCAAACTAAGCCAACGCGTGGGGAAAAACCTCACCACACTGTTCAGCTACACATGGTCAAAAGCGCTGGATGACGCCAGTGCCATTCGCGGACCAGGAAATGAATTTGCCCCGCAGGATATGCGTTGCCGATCCTGTGACCATGGGTATTCCACCTTCAACATTCCCAACCGTTTTGTTGCTTCCATCCTTTACTCGCTTTCGTTCGGCAAGAGAAAAACTTATCTGGATCATGGCGGCATCTTAAACCAGATAGTTGGAGGTTGGCAGGTAAGCACCATCGCCACGGCTCAGAATGGGAATGCCTTGGACACCACGTCATGGGATTCAGCGGGCACTTCTTTTGTACCTGCCAGCACGCGGCTCAATTGCAGTGCCGGGGTGAATCCAATTTTGGCCAACCACACCGCCGATGCATACCTGAACTCAGCCGCCTTTTCCAATTCAATTGCTGGACAATACGGCAACTGTGCTCGAAACAATCTGCGCGGTCCCCGGCAAGTGAACTTTGATTTTTCCACCATCAAAGACTTCCGCATCACCGAAAAACATGCCTTACAATTCCGCATGGAAATGTTTAATGCTCCGAACCATGTGGAGTTGGGAAGTCCCAACGCCAACTGGGGAAATCAGAATGCAGCACCGGCTGGCCCGGCATCCAGCTTTGGCCAGATTCGAGGCACGGTAACCACCATGCGGCAAATCCAGTTTGCGCTCAAGTACAATTTTTGATGCAACATCTTTCTATGGCGGTAATGTGATTTCATCAATACATTTCGTTCCTTTTATAATCTTGGCTGGAGCAGCAATGGCTGGTTCCCGCTCCGTTTGGAATGGCGTTTATTCCAAAGACCAAGCCAGCCGTGGAGAAAAAGCTTACAACTCCCAATGCGCACGCTGTCACGGGGATGCCTTGCTGGGGGGCGAGAATTCTCCACCACTAGTTGACCGTGATTTTCTGGACAAGTGGAATGGTAAATCTGTCGGTGAACTGGTGGACCTCACCCGTAAAACCATGCCATCAGATGGCCCGGGCAAGTTGAGCCGCCGCCAAGGTACCGATATCATCACCTACCTTCTAAAATCGAATGGCTTTCCTGCTGGGGACGTCGAACTTGATTCTGATGCAGCCGTCATGAGCCAAATCATAATCCAACCAAAACAATGACATTTCATCAACTCGGTCTTCTTGCTTTATCCATTCCACTCCTCACAAATGTGCATGCACAGAAAGGCGCAACAAATGGCGAATGGCGCTATTACGGCGGCGATGCGGGCAGTACCAAGTATTCGCCGCTTAGCCAGATCAATGCGTCCAATGTGAAGCAGTTGGAAATTGCCTGGCGGTGGAAGGCTGAAAATTTTGGTCCTCGGCCTGATTACAACTGGGAAGTGACGCCATTGATGGTAGGCGGCATTCTATACTTTACCGCTGGTTCCCGACGGGACGCGGTGGCGGTAGATGCAGCTACTGGCGAGACACTTTGGATGTATCGGCTGGATGAAGGAGAACGGGGAGACAGAGCGGTTCGTACCCAGAATCGAGGACTGGCTTACTGGACAAATGGCAAGAACGATCAGCGCATTCTACTTATTTCACCTGGCTTTCAATTGATTGCTCTGAACGCGAAAACCGGTATTCCCATTGCTAACTTTGGGAAGAGTGGAATTGTTGAACTGACCGAAGGGCTGGATCGGGATTTGGTGAAGCCTGGCCAGATTGGGTCCAGTTCACCGGCCATTGTCATTCGCGATGTTGTAGTTGTGGGCGCTGCTCTGCAAGCAGGCAGTGCGCCAGTTTCCAAGGTGAACGTGCCCGGTTATATTCGCGGCTACGACGTGCGCAGCGGCAAACGTGTCTGGACTTTTCGAACTATTCCCCGCCCCGGCGAATTGGGCAACGAAACTTGGGAAAAAGAGTCCTGGAAATACACTGGCAATACTGGCGCATGGGCTCCTCTGAGCGGTGATGAAGAGCTGGGCTATGTCTACATCCCCGTGGAAATGCCCACTGGCGATTTTTATGGTGGAACCCGTTTAGGTGACAATCTTTTTGCCGATAGCCTGGTTTTCCTGGATACGCGGACGGGCAAACGCATTTGGCACTTCCAAACAATTCATCACGATCTTTGGGACTGGGACATTTCCTCGCCGCCGATTCTTGCCGATATCACAGTAGACGGGAAGAAGATTAAAGCGGTGGCGCAAGTCACCAAACAAGCATTCACCTTTGTGTTTGATCGGGCAACTGGCCGTCCCGTGTGGCCCATTGAAGAACGGGCAGTACCGCAATCCAGTGTCCCCGGTGAAAGGACTTCAGCGACCCAGCCGTTTCCAACCAAGCCTGCACCGTTTGATAGGCAAGGAATTACCACCGATGACCTGATTGATTTCACTCCCCAACTGAAAGCGGAAGCAATGATCATTGCCGAAAAGTATCAACTGGGGCCGCTATTTCTTCCTCCACTGGTACGCGATACGAATGGCAAACTGGGTGCGTTAATCCTGCCGCATCACACGGGGGGCGCGAATTGGCCCGGTGGCGCATTCGATCCTGAAACCGGCATTCTTTATGTTTCCTCGGTTACCAATCCCGATAGTCTGTCGCTCATCCTGGCTGACCCTAAACGTTCCGACATGGGTTATGTTGCGATGAGCGGACGCCCTGGAGGCAGGCCACCAGATGCAGCAGGGGGCATGCCCCGGTTCAGCAGTGGCGAAGGTGCCGTTCGCCCGAACATTGGGCCGCAAGGTTTGCCGCTGGTGAAGCCACCATGGGGACGCATTACGGCGATTGACCTGAACAGTGGTAACCACGTTTGGATGATCGCCAATGGCGACGCCCCGGAAGCTGTCAAGATTCACCCTGCTATGAAAGGAATTGATTTGAAGAATGCTGGCAAGCCGGAACGTTCCCCGTTGTTAGTGACCAAGGCATTGTTGTTTGGTGCCGATGGTTCCGGCCTGTACAACGCCGGGCCAGGCGCAGGCGGTAAGATTTTTCGCGCGATTGACAAAAAGACCGGCGCTATCATTCATGAGTTGACTCTGCCTGCCAGCACCACTGGCGTTCCCATAACTTATATGATTGATGACAAACAATACATAGTGGTTGCAACCGGTGCCCGGGGTACGCCAGCCGAATTGATTGCGCTGGCCATCCCGTAGTTCATTTAAATTTGAAAAAGGAAGTAAACATGAAATTATCATCCACTTTGAGAAACTACCTTATTGCATGTTCATTGTTAGTCCCCTGCGCATTTGCTGCCAATGGCGAATCCATCCCTTTGTGGCCGAACGGAGCGCCGGGTTCTGAGGCCATGGCAAGCAAGAAAGAAACCCTGATTGCGCCCAGTAAGCAAGGCGACTCCTTCAAAGTGGCCAGCATCCACAATCCATCCTTGATGGTCTATTTGCCATCGAAGGAAAAAGCCACCGGTGCGGCTATGATCATCGCCCCTGGAGGCGGTCATCGTTTTCTTTCGATTGATACTGAAGGAACCAACGTTGCCGAATTTCTAAACAGCATTGGCATCGCCGCATTTGTATTGAAGTATAGATTGGCAAGAGAATCGGAATCTACGTATAAGATTGCTGAGCATCCTTTCGCCGATGCGCAACGGGCCATCCGGTTGGTTCGGTCGCACGCTGCAGATTTCAACGTGAATGGAAATAAAATCGGCGTGATGGGTTTCTCCGCAGGTGGCGAAATTGCGGTGCTGGCATCCACACGTTTCGATGCAGGCAAGCCCGACGCATCGGATCCGATTGAAAAATTCAGTTCGCGACCTGACTATCAGATTCTTATCTATCCTGGTATCCGTGCTGAAACGGTTGTTGTAGTCAAAGATACCCCGCCCACTTTTTTGCTTTGTGCAGACAACGATCGCGGCCCATCCACTGCCATCCCGGCTCTTTATTTGGAACTTAAAAAAGCCGGAGTGCCTGCAGAATTGCACATTTATAATAGCGGCGGCCATGGCTTTGGCTATCGTCCAGGCGTGACTGGCAAATTTATTCATACAACCTGGACACTTCGATTGCAGGATTGGATGATTGACGTAGGCATGTCAAAACCAAATTAGAGTAAACGAATCGACCCGTTTTTGCGTCTCAATTTATTGGTCATAATTTATTGGAGGTGTATGCGCAACCTGGCAATGATGTTAGCTCTACCGCTGCTGGCGGCACCTTTGCCAGTGTTTGAATTGGCTGACCTATCGGCGCTTTTCAACAAACGAGACCCCCGCCTGCGTCAAAACGCCACCATACAAATAACCGGGGAACTGGCGGACTTTATTCAGGGTGACGGTTCCACGGTGCTCACGCTATTCGATAAGGAAACAGCGACCGCCGCTGGTTGTGAAATCCTGGGGAAATCACGTCGAGATTTTCCAATGCTGTTGGTCAACCACCGCAATTCAGTGCAAGGAACGTTATACAACTGGCAGCCTTCCCAAAAAGGTGGAGCACTTCTTCTGCGCGCATGCCAAGTGCTTCCCGAACCAATTGAGTTACGCAAAGACACTGTGTATTTGGGTGTGCTGCGAACTGGTGATCACGAAACTGGCTTTCAACTGAAGTTGTTGGATGGCGGCGAAGGCCCCGTGCGAGCCACGTTTACGCCCATTGATTCTGGACGATTCCTGGAAGATTGGGAGCATCGCAACTCGCTGCCTTTGAACCTGCTGCTTTCACCGAAACCCACGCAGTGGACTGGCTCCTTTAGCCGCGCAACGCAATCGTTCCACTTTTCCCGTCAAGAGCAAACGCTGGACATGCTGCTCACCTCCCCTGCCAGCTTTGCCGGAAAGCTGACTGCACGAAAGAATCTGGAAACCGACGCTCGCATGATCGTGGCAAACTCTTCAGGCACGCTGATTGACTATCCAAACTCGCAAAGTTTAACCGCCCGTGCGCCGATGGTGAGTGGTCCAATGCAGAGTCGAAAAGATGTGACCGTGGCAAAGGTTGCACTGGAATTGAGCGAGGTGAAAACATTCGCCATGCAATATTTGACGTCGCCGCGCAATGTCACCAGTTACAGATTGATCGATGCTTATTCCACCAGATATGACGATTCAGAATGGAAACTTATTTATGCGGCGACGGTGGAGGCCCCCAATAAAGCTCCCCTAAAAGTGGGGCGTGTAACGCTCATTGTCGGTGGGACAACAGGCAAGTTACATGCAACTACTTACTCGCATGATGGAACCAAATTAACGGATCAGCAACTATGGGAATATTTGCGAAAAACAGATAGTAAAGTGAAGCCTACTGTTCCGCTACCGTAATCTGTCCGACGCTAAGGACGCGACCTTCACCAGCCCTGCCGAACTTTCCACCTCAAACGCAATCTCGCCAGGTGGCCCCTGCATGCCTCGCACCGAGACACGCCAGTAACCGGGCTCCGGTCTTACGACGTGGATTTTCTCATTCCCGGCACCATCGTTTGAGTAGCCATCAGTGATGTAGAACGGACCATAATGCTTACCAGTCGGGCTGATCAAGTGCAAATCCAGATTGCGACCTTCCACCTTCCAGGTTAGAGCTACATCCAACACGCCAGTTTTCGGCTGCACTTGCACCACTTGACTCCACCATTGTTCCACTTGCACCGTTCCCGACAATTTATTGGACTTACCCGGCGAGGCCATGGCCACAGAACCGCGCCCAGCGCCAGCGCCACAATTGCACTTCAGGGAACTATTTTTCGACACTACAGAACGGTTGATACTTCGACCAGGATCGGGAAGATCGTCGAAGCGAAAGGGAATACTGGGAGCAGTGATGCTGAACTCGCGCGTCACTTGAACATGGATATGATGCCCACCTCCAGCACCAAACGTATAACCGGAATTGCCCACAACCGCCAGCGCTTGACCCTGCTCAACGCGTTGGCCGTTGGTCACTTGAAATGTCCCGGTGCTGAGGTGCCCATAGTGACTGTACTCGCCATTATCGTGGGTAATCGTAATGTAATTTCCGAAGGATCGAATGTGTTGCGTCTGCCCCCAACCTCCGTCAAAAGTATGCACAATTCCGCTACGCATGGCGACCACACATTTCGCATTCATCGGTGCGATATCCCACGCTTGCGACGTTCTCCCGAAATGCGAAAATCCACCGTATGGTCCTTGGGCAATCACCCAAGGTTCACCAGCGGCAAGGGGGAGCTTATAGCCTGTATCGGAAGCTACGAGCAAGCGCGTCGGCTGCGTCATCCGGCCATCGGAATTGCGCACAATCACCATGTAATCACCGGTCGCGATGGGGCCTGCATGGATCGCTGCAATCTGATTTGGTTTATAAGCAGCAGGCTCCAAACGGTAAAGATATTTCCATCCTCCTGACGCGGTGTACTGCGCAATGTGAATCACTGAGGTGGGCTCAAACCCGGAGCCATTTAGGATCAGTTCTGTGGCGTTCGTGCGTGGAGTGCGTTCCACGGTTACCACTTGAAACTTACCGGCATTGGGATCAATAGTGATTTGAAATTGCTTTTCCTGAAGCAGCTTACCGCTTGCGGTAGCGCGCACTTTCCAGTTGCCAGGTCGTGATGCGGCATCGAATCCAGCAATCGGAAGTTGCGTTAAAAAGCACAGTTGAGCAGCCATTGGCAAACCGCTGTAAGGTGTGGATTGGATCACGGCTCCCTGTGGGTCAACCCATTCGATCAGTAGCGAATCACCCTTTTGAACGGATTGCGCAGTGAAGCCGAAAAACACTTGCCTGGAAGAAGGCGCATACACATCCAGAGGCTTGCCCAACGCGCACGCCTGTTCATCAGCCGTCAGGCTCAATGTAGATCGTGGAATTGTGATGGCGCTACCGCTGGCAGCAAATACGGAAACCAGAAGCAGCAGACAAAGGAATCTCATTTCCGCTACTCATTCCATCGGTCATGCCGCAGCGGGGCAGCATACCTTATTCGGGTCGAAACAAGATCACAGGCGTTTCATGTTCATAACCAAGGATTGTGATGGATGCCGTAGCTAGGGCGAACATCCTACCATCCTCTGGCGGCAAACCTAACCAGGTGGCAATGAGCACTCGCAACAGGTGACCGTGAGAAAACAGAGCAACGTCTCCACCGGCAGTTCTAACCCGCGCCAATACCGCCCCAGCCCGTGCCGCCACTTTGTCTATAGTTTCCCCACCGGGAACTGGATTTGACCAAACCGACCAGCCTGGAACTTGCTGCTGAATCTGATTTGAAGTCAGCCCTTCGAGCTCACCGTAGTTCCACTCCATCAGGTTTGGCTCAAGCTGAGCCACTTCGCCGAACCCCGCTAATCGGCAGGTTTGAGCAGCACGTTGCAAGGGACTTGTGAGGACTTGCGAAAACAGCTTTCCGTTCAGCCGCCTGGCGATGCCGGAAGCTTGGGCCAATCCAACTTCGGTAAGCGGAATGTCGGTTCGTCCAGTATGCTGACCAGTACGGCTCCATTCCGTTTCCCCATGGCGAATCAGATAGATTTCTGGATGCTTACTCATTGTCTTTCGAGTTTAAACGGAAAGTTGCGAAAGCAGAAGTGCTCATGGGGGACTGGAGGTATACTTGAGCCATGGCAACGAAATCCAACCTATGAAACCTGAGTATGACTTCAGCAAGGGCGAACGCGGTAAGTTTTTCCGGCCCACCTCCGAGCTTTGTTTACCCATCTATTTGACCGCCGACGTTCAGATCTATTTAACAGAGCGTACGGCCCAGAAGGGTATTCCCCTGGGCGAAATGGTGAACACGCTCCTGAAGCAGGATATTCAACTGATTGAGTCGGTGAAGTAGGCTGGGGGTTTCTCGCCGCGCTCCTGATCTTCTTTCAAGGGGCAACACTCGCGCAGAGCTTGTCCAAATCACTGGATGTATACTTGAGCCATGGCAACCAGTACGCTTGTACCGCTGGAAGATTACCTGGCAACTTGCTACGAGCCGGACAAGGAATACGTGGACGGCGAGTTGGTGGAGCGATGCGCCGGCGAATACGAACATAGTAGGCTTCAGGCACTGATCACCATTTATTTTGGCGGTAAAGAAGCGGATTGCAAAATCAGAGTATTTACAGAACAACGCGTCCGAGTGGTAAGCACTGATAGTGAGAAGCGCTATCGAATTCCCGATGTTTGTGTTGTCCGGACTCCTTACGATAAAGAGCGAGTTCTTTCTCGCCCTCCTTATCTGGTGATTGAAATTCTATCCCCTGATGATCGTGCAAGTGACACTCTGCGTAAAACGGCTGATTATTCACGTTTTGGAATCCCTCATATCTGGATTGTGGACCCACTCAAGCGGGAACTGTTTGAAGCCGATTCCCATGGCATTCGTGAGATAGCAGACCTAGTGGGACATTTGTCGGAGATCGGTCTCAGCGTCGATTTCAATCGCTTTTTTGCCCAACTAGACCAAGAGTAGCTGCGCGCCACAAAAAGCCACGCTAGAAATTTGACAAATTATTTTGTCAGCAGTTACTATCCCTTGTGACCCCAGCCGTTCAAATCCTCCGTAACCCCGAAGAAGCCGCCATCATCCTGGACCCGGTGCGATTGATGCTGCTCGAACATTTGGATCAGCCGCAGTCGGCATCGTCCCTTTCCCGCGTGTTGAATATTCCACGTCAAAAGATCAATTACCATCTGCGAGAGATGGAAAAAGCTGGATTAGTGCGGGAGACGGAAACTCGTAAGCGAGGGAATTGTCTGGAGCGGTTGGTAGTCGCAACAGCTAAGCATTACCTGGTGAGTCCGGAAGCATTAGGCAAACTGGGCGCCGGAATTCCAGATGCCGACTCCACGCAAGACCGAGCCTCGCCCGCCTATCTGCTATCCACATTCTCACGCGGAATTCGCGACCTGGTGGAGCTTCGCCAACGCGCCGACGATGCAGGCATGCGCCTTTCTACCATGACCCTCGAAACCGAAGTGCGCTTTCGAAGTCCCACCGAACGTGGCGCTTTTTCGCAAGAACTGGCTTATCTTTTGGCCCAACTGATTGCCCAATATAACGACACCACGGTGACGGATGGTCGAACCTTTCGATTCGTGTTGGGCAGTTATCCTTTCATTGCGCCGGTGGCTGATGAGAACGCAGATAAAGCACCGGCAAAACGCGCGGTTCGAATGGAATAAAACGTTGCATTGGACTCGTTGTATTATTGAGGGTACTTTTCCCGGACAAGTCATTACACCCCCAAACACCCCACCCTCAAGCACATTATTCACGATTGGGACGATGAAAGTTGCCGCACAATTCTGACGGTCGGGAACGAACGGCGTCCGAGTTCGGCACGTTATTGGAATCAGCAGGGTTGAAGCTGGAACGGATTATCCCTACCAAGTCGCCGATGGCAGTGATTGAAGCGCGACCTGGGTGCACGGAAATCGCCATACTTGACCACGTGTCCACAATTTGATCTACTAAATTGTAGACAATGCCGACTACAACCATTCGGGTGACAAATGAAACTCAGGAGATTTTGCGATCCATGGCGCAGCAGGAGCACACCTCAATTCAGACCGTCGTTCTAAAGGCTGTTTCCGAATACCGCCGTCGCCGGATTCTGGAGCAAGGGAACGACGCATACGCAATTCTACGGGCGGACCCTTCTGCTTGGGCTGAAGAACTCGAAGAGCGTCGAGCATGGGAAGCTACCCTTGGCGACGGTTTGAACGACGAATGAGTGCGCCCTTGCGGGGAGAGATTTGGGCTGTAGACCTCAATCCCGTCCGAGGTCACGAACAGGCTGGTCGTCGACCGTGCCTAGTGATTTCAGACGACATTTACAACCAAGGACCAGCGGCTAAGCATATAGTTCTTCCAGTCACTTCCCGAAAAAAAGGTATTCCATACCACTTGGTAGTTTCACCGCCACAGGGCGGACTGAGGATGACCAGCTACGTGATGTGTGACGACATTCGAAGTGTTTCTCGCGGGCGATTTATTGAACGCCTGGGAACTGTCTCTGGTCGAACCATGTTCGTTGTGAGGGAAAGCCTTGAAGTGCTTTTTGGCTGGTAGAACTCAGTGAAACTAATGGCAGCAACCAAAAGTAAACCGAAATTTGCATCAGCCGCGCTGCAATACACTTACGACCGTTATATCGGCCAGAACCCCAAACTCGTCCAGGAATTTGAGGAGGAAGTTATCAATGCCGATATTGCTCGCAAGATTTATGACCTTCGTACCGAGGCCGGGCTCAGCCAACGGCAGTTTGCGAAAAAGATTGGCACCAACGCATCCGTCATTTGCCGACTCGAAGATGCCGATTATGAAGGGCACTCCCTCTCTATGCTGAAACGAATTGCCGAGGCCCTCGATAAGCGCGTTGAGATTCGTTTTCTGCCCGCAAAACGGCTCAAGACCGCGTAGCCTCCAGCAAGGTCCGGGTCTAAAATCAAGATCCACATACCCCTCCCGCCAATGCTAGAATTCAGGCTCAAGATAGTAGAAATTTCGGGTTGACTCCTATCGGTGAATTATCGCGTAACGATGCACCACGATCCTGCGGAATATAGCTGTCATGATGACCGATCCCTGGAAGGTGGGCCTATATGGTGGGTCAAGACTTAGCCTTTACTGTGTGACTCTCAGGTTGGCGAAATGTGCTTCTGTACCGGGGCCAATCCATAGCCCGAGCGCTCCCTTCGATTCACCTTTCTTCAAATCGTTGATGATCAAAGTTGGCTGCTCGCTGCCATGGACATAGAGGCGAGCCCGGACGCCTTCAATCACAATTTTTACCTTGGTCCATTCACCAGGCAACAGGTCCACGTACGATTCGTATTTTTCAGATTCCTCTTTGCGCAGCCGCTGCCAGGGATAATCGGGGAAAGAAATATATTGTACGGAATGGTTGCGACGTACCTGATCGTCGGATCGGGGATTGGTGGGTCGCAAGTAGATGCACTCAAAGCTTTTGATATCGGAGGCAACGCGAAACGCCACACCCACAAATCCGCGCGCCCCGGCGAAGTTGGCGCTTTGCGCCACCGAACCAGCCAACTCCAGTTCGATTGTGCCGTTTGAGAAATAAACAGGCAGGACCACTAACTGATCCACAATGTCAGCTTTAATGGTTGGTGGCTCCATCACGCTGAAAGCCTTCTTCCCTTTATACGTCACGGGCTCTGCCATAACATTCACCAATTTCATGCCCTTGATGGAATCAAGTGGAACCACTTTAGTTTCAGCGAATAGGGAAGTGGTCGCCATCAAAAATAAGGACAGTCTCATCTGGCCATGGTATCAAAGGGCATTTCCTTCGATGCTAGGATGTTATCCAATGAAGCCGGTACGGAATAACTGGTTGGAACTGTTGGTCGCGATCATCGCGCTTGGCATTGCGTCACGGAAGTTTCACACTGGTTGGATAGTTTTCGACAAGTATTTGGGAGATGCCCTTTTTGCTGCGATGGTTTTCGTACTCTTTAGCCGAGTAACACAAACTTCACCAATTCGGAATGCCATCGTTTCAATGGCAGCCATGACAGCTCTGGAATTGTTTCAGCTCACAATGATTCCAGCGCGCTTGCTGAATAGCAGTAGCTTCGCAGTTCGAATTGTCGCAAGGTTAATGGGAACCGAATTCAGTTTTTTCGATCTCATTGCATACTCCGCCGGAATCGTGGGCATCGCCTTGATTGAAATAGCAATGTCTAAAAGGCAGAACACACCCCTCCCGCCAATGCTAGAATAAAGGCCTCCCATGAAATTTGGCGTAGTTGTCTTCCCTGGCAGCAATTGTGATCACGATGCCCTTTGGGCTGTATCGCAAAACCTAGGCGCAGAGGCGGAGTTTATCTGGCATGATTCGCGCAAACTGCCAGCCGTAGACGCCGTCATTCTTCCCGGTGGATTTTCCTATGGCGATTACCTGCGCTGCGGCGCAATCGCTAAATTCTCTCCCGTCATGACGGCGGTCAAGAAATTTGCCGCCGACGGTGGCTTAGTTGCTGGCATCTGTAACGGATTTCAGATCCTCACAGAGGCCGGTATGCTTCCTGGCGCTTTAATTCGCAACAAAGGGCAGAAGTTTGTATGCCGACCCGTGGAACTGGAAATCGCCACCACCAACAGTCCGTTCACCAACGCTGGACATAAAGGGGACCACGTAACATTTCCTGTGGCCCATGGCGAAGGCTGTTACATTGCCGATGAACAGACGCTGAACCAGTTGGAAGCAGAGGATCGTGTTCTGTTCCGCTACATTGATAATCCCAACGGCTCCATGCGCAATATTGCTGGCATCTGCAATGCGGGCCGCAACGTGCTGGGCATGATGCCTCACCCTGAACGAGTCACCGAACCGCTGATGGGTTCCAGCGAAGGACTTGTTGTGTTCCGTTCCATGATTTCCGCATTCGCTACAAAATAGCATGACCATCACTCCAGAACTGCTCGCTACACACAAACTGAACGCCGCTGAATATGAAAAGATTGTCTCGCTGTTGGGTCGCGAGCCTTCCATCACCGAGCTAGGAATCTTCAGCGTCATGTGGAGCGAACATTGCTCCTATAAAAGTTCGCGAGTCCACTTAAAGAAGCTGCCTACCAAGTCCAAGTACGTCTTATTAGGCCCTGGTGAAAACGCTGGCATCATCGACATTGGCGGCGGCTATGGTGTGGCGTTCAAAATCGAATCGCACAACCATCCCAGTTTCATTGAACCGTTTCAAGGCGCGGCCACAGGCGTCGGCGGCATTCTGCGCGATATTTTCACCATGGGTGCTCGGCCCATTGCAGTGATGGATGCCATCCGCTTTGGCCCGTTAGATGATCCTGATTATGGCAAACGAAATCAGCGCATTTTAGAAGGCGTGGTCAGCGGCATTGCCCACTATGGCAACTGCTTCGGTGTTCCAACGGTCGGCGGGGAATGCACTTTTCACCCCAGCTATAACGGAAACCCTTTAGTGAACGTATTTGCTTTGGGTGTGATAAAGGCTGACGAAGTTTTTCTGGGTCGTGCGGAAGGGGTGGGGAATCCTGTTATTTACGTGGGTGCGAAGACTGGTAAAGACGGAATTCACGGCGCGACCATGGCGTCTGACGAGTTTACTGAAGAATCGAAACAGCATCGTCCCAACGTGCAGATGGGCGATCCATTCATGGAAAAGCTGCTTCTAGAAGCGTGCCTGGAAGCCATGAAAACCGGCGCGATTGAAGGCATTCAGGACATGGGTGCTGCCGGACTCACTTGCTCTACTTGTGAAATGGGTAGCCGCGCGGGCACTGGCATGGAAGTGGATTTGATGCATGTGCCGCAGCGGGAAACCGGCATGAGTGCTTATGAAATCATGCTGTCGGAATCGCAGGAACGCATGTTGCTGGTGGCCCGCAAAGGGCGCGAGCAAGAAGTGTTCGACGTGTTTAAGAAATGGGGTCTGGATGCCGCCATCATCGGCACAGTCACTGCCGATGGAATACTTCGCGTGCGTCACCACGGCGTGCTGGTAGCTGAAATTCCGAATCGGGCATTGGCCGACGAAGCTCCGATTTACACGCGCTCCTTCACCAAGCCAGCGCGCAATGTACCAATGGAAGGACCTGAGTTCAAAAGCCTGGATCTGGGGGCTGATCTGAAAGCCTTGCTAGGTTCCGCCGACCTTTGCAGCAAGCATTGGATTTGGGAGCAGTACGATTTTATGGTGCGCACCAACACCATTGCGGGCCCTGGTTACGATGCCGCGATCGTGCGCGTGAAAGAGACGGGTTCATCGGTGGCCGTATCGCTGGATGGCAATGGCCGCTACTGTTATTTATCGCCTCGTGAAGGTGCCAAGTTGATGGTGGCCGAAGCTTGTCGTAACGTGTCCACGGTGGGTGCCCTGCCCTTGGCCGCAACCAACAACTTGAACTTCGGCAATCCTGAAAAACCTGAAATCATGGCGCAGTTGGTTGAAGCCATTGAAGGCATGTCAGAGGCTTGCGTATTCTTTGAAACTCCCATCACTGGCGGCAACGTCAGCCTGTATAACGAAACGTTAGGGGAAGGAATTTTGCCCACGCCGGTAATAGGAATTGTCGGGCTGATGAAGACCGAAGCTCCGGTGAAGAACGTGTTCCCAAAAGCTGGTTTAGATGTGTTGTTAATCGGAAGTATGGGCGATTGCGACCTCACACACTTTGGTGGCACACAGTACGCCAACACCATTTTGAAAACGCTATGGGGCATGCCACCCAAGCTAGATATGGCTGAGGAAAAGAAAGTGCAAGCAGCAATTCGGAAGCTTGTTGGCGATGGGTTGGTGGAATCCTCGCACGATGTTGGCGAAGGCGGTCTGGCTGTGGCGCTGGCAGAATGTTCCTTTGGTGGCGTGGGTTGCCAAGTGGCATTGCAAAGTAAGCTGCGGCCGGAATTCACGCTGTTCCATGAAGGACCTTCGCGGATTCTGGTGAGTACTTCTCAGGTGGAAAAGGTAGTGGCTCTGGGTAAAGAATTGAATGTTGAAGTGGTGCGGTTAGGCAGTACAATTGTGGATAGATTTGTTGTAGACGGTTTGCTCGACCTGCCTCTGGGCGAGCTTCGATCAACTTGGGAAACGGCGCTCGAAACAAAACTACATGCTTAATACACCGTGGGATGAAAGGTTCAGCTCAGAAGACGCAAGTGATGACAAGCTGAAAGAAGAATGCGGAGTAATGGCTGTTTATGGCCATCCCGAATCAGCCAATCTGGCTTACCTGGGCTTGTATGCCCAGCAGCACCGCGGCCAGGAATCCGCTGGTATTTCTGTATCCAATGGTCGTGAAATCTACACCCATAAGGCCATGGGGTTGGTATCGGATATTTTCACACCCGAAGTGTTGGGTGGACTTCCCGGCAATATGGCCATTGGCCACACACGCTATTCCACCGCTGGCGATACTGCGCTCAAAAATGCGCAGCCGTTCAGCGTGGCTTGTAACAAAGGGCAGATCGCCGTGGCGCACAACGGTAACATCACCAACGCCAAGGAACTGCGCGACGAACTGGAAGCGGATGGGTCAATCTTTCAAGCCTCCAGCGATACCGAAGTAATCCTGCACTTAGTCGCCCGATCTCGCGAACGTACCTTGGCTGGTGCTCTGCGAGAAGCCTTACTGCAACTGGAAGGTGCGTTTTCATTGGTGTTTTTGGCGAATGATCGCCTCATTGTGGCTCGTGACCCACACGGCTTTCGACCCTTAGCAATGGGGCAGATGGAGTTATCGGGGAACAAGATCGCCTACTTATTCGCATCGGAAACCTGCGCGTTCGACTTAGTCAATGCCACTTACATGAACGATGTTGCTCCAGGTGAAATGGTGATTGTAGGACCTGAAGGGATGACCCGCGAACGCTATGCTCCAGTGCGCGATCTAGCCCATTGCGTATTTGAGCATGTCTATTTTTCACGACCTGATTCCATGGTTTTTGGTCGTCCAGTAATGGGCTCGCGCGAACGGATGGGTTGCCGTCTGGCGCAGGAACATCCCGTGGAAGCCGACGTCGTAGTTCCTGTCCCCGATTCCGGAGTCGCCGCAGCCGTGGGCTATTCCACTGAAAGCGGGATTCCATTTCGGCAGGCTTTGATTCGTAACCATTATGTGGGCCGGACCTTCATTGAACCATCGCAAGCCATTCGCGATTTCGGCGTCAAGCTGAAGCTGAATCCAGTGCGTAGTTTGCTGGAAGGCAAGCGGGTGATTTTGGTGGACGATTCCTTAGTGCGTGGCACCACGTCGCGCAAAATTGTCCGCATGGTACGTCAGGCTGGTGCCCGCGAAGTGCACTTGCGTATCTCCTGCCCACCCACAATTTCGCCGTGTTTCTACGGGGTGGATACACCCACCAAGAGCGAACTGATTGCCGCCAACAATACGGTGGAAGAAATCCGCAAATTCGTCGAAGCCGATTCACTGGGATATCTTTCCCTTTCCGGATTGGCTGAATCAGTAGAAGATGGGAATCGCGATTTTTGCTACGCCTGCTACACCGGCAATTACCCAACGCATTTAGTGAACATTCAAGAACTGATGCGTGAAAAAGAACATAGAGGCTAACCCCACAGTGCCCAAACTTGCAGCCAGTGCCCTGGCTATTCCTCACTCCCGCATTCGGGAACTTGCAGAAGTTGCTATGACTATGGATGGCGTGCTGAAGCTCTACTTCGGCGAATCGAACATCCCTACTCCGGCCTACATTAAACAGGCTGCATCGCAGGCCATGGCTGATGGTTTTACCTTCTATACATCGAACGCCGGCCTGCTATCAACACGTCAGGCATTGGCCGATTATTACGAGCGAATGCAAGCAGTGACTATTGATCCGCATTCAGAAATTGTAGTAACTGCATCGGGCGTACAGGCGTTGAATGTGGCCATTCGCTGCCTGCTTGATCCAGGCGATGAAGGCATTGTACTGACCCCGGCATGGCCCAATGGCAGTTCCATTATCGCCATGGCCAATGCTAAGCCGGTGGAGATTGCGCAGCCCTTAATTGGCGATCGTTACGGCATTGATTTCGAACAGTTGGAGCGGTCCGTTACACCGCGCACGAAGCTACTGATTTACACCTCGCCATCGAATCCATTGGGCTGGGTTGCCACTGTTGAAGAACAACAGCAGTTGCTTGATTTCGCACGTCGTCATAAATTGTGGCTGCTTGCCGATGAAGTTTACGAGCGTCTGTGGTATCACGGCACGGCGGTCCCTTCTATCCTAAAATTGGCGACTCGGGAAGATGCAGTGATTGTGGCGCAATCATTTTCGAAGAGCTACTGCATGACTGGTTGGCGATTGGGTTGGTTGGTGGCTCGCAAAGACCTTGCAGCAAGGGCCACACAGCTAAACGAATTCATAATCAGTTGTGCACCAAGCATCGCGCAACGGGCCGGGGAAACTGCGCTGAGTCAAGGGGAAGATGCCGTTGCTGCATTGATGGCCCAATTGAAAATCAATCGTGATTTTTGTCAGCAAGCCTTGGCCGCTATACCTGGACTGACGGTGCCTAGGCCTGATGGCGCGTTCTATCTTTTCCCGAAAGTGGAAGGGCTGACAGATTCCTTCGATTTTTGCAAACGATTTCTAATGGAACACAAAGTTGGACTGGCCCCAGGTGTAGCTTTTGGCAACGGCGGTGAAGGTTCAGTGCGGATATCATATGCATCGGAGTTGTCGATTCTGGAACCGGCAATGGAACGGTTTGGGAAGTTCGTTCGGGCGAATTAGTCAGGAAGAACGCCGCACAGGTAAAGCTGTTCTTATTCGTTCCCAGATTGATAGCATGATAACAGCGCCCACGATTTCCCGAATCATCATTAGCCTCGCGCGGAGGGGAGTAGATTTTAGAGCAGCGTGGTAGCTGTCTAAGATGTCGCCTAAGGCACCTTCGTTGCGAATGAATCTACAAGCAAAGGAGGTTAAAGTTCGTTCCGCTGTTAGGGCTTTTTTGAAAGCCATTTCGGATTCAATCAAGGCATTACGAAATTTGGGAGAGAACGCCACCATCCCCACCCCCGCCACCGACCACGTCCACGCAACTTCCAACACCACCAACACTGCCACCTGCGCCACCAGCGCCACCAACTCCCAGAGCACCTTACGCATATACGCCCCCAGCGAGGTTCATCATCGCGTGTTGGACCCTGCAGGTGTAGTTATAGGCAACTGACCCAGTACCCGTTATTTCAACGAACTCCTTGGCTCGGCCGCCGCGTTCTGGCGTTGGGTCACCCATCGTGGTTCGGACGTAATCCTTAGCTTTAAGTCGCTCCAGAGTACTGTAAATAGTGCCGATCAGGATACTGCGTCCAGTGGTCTCTTGGATCTTGGAACGGATATTCATACCGTATGCTTCACGTCCAAGGTAGAGCGCAGCAGCGATAATCTGGAATTCGAGGGGACCTAGTAAATCATCTTTTGGCATAATATCGACATTTCCGAGTATACTTGTGAACATGCGCGCGGTCAAGCCTTTCATTTGAAGACACCCGTGAATTCATGGAGCACCCAGCTATACAAATGGAACAGACCAACCACAAAGACAGCAAGCCCAACAATGCACTGCGTGGCTATGTGGAGAACATTCAGGAAGAGATTGGGTTTCATATATACTCGACAATTCCGAGTATATAGATTTAACCGGCGACTGTCAAATATTCTTTTTGGAAAACTCCAATTGACAACTCAACCCCGTCGCTTGATTGTTCCGGAAATGTCACCTCCACGGTGGTTACGCGGACTTCCACATGTTTACCTTCGACCCAGTCCACCGCTTCCTTCAGGCTTGCGATAATGCGACTGCCTACGCTCGCCCTTCCATGTTGCGGTTTTTGAAGGTCTTTCATTGTCCTATCATCACACGCTCGATCCACATGAGCAGCTTACTTAGAAGGAACAAAAGTCGCATGCAACATCGGCAGGCGATTCCGTCCAATGTCACCTAGTTTTCCTTCAAACGGATAGCCTCATAGTGTTGGAGCGAAGAGTGTCCAGACTTGGAAAAACCACTCCTTTCGCGGTCACGGCTCGGTTGGAACAATACGATACCGAGCCGTGACCGCGAGGGAGCGGTCTTTTAACCACAGATTCTCCCAACAAACGTTGGAGATTCTACAGGGATGGGAAAAGCTAAATCGCATTGGGCGATTCCGCCTGCCAGTTCTCATACAATAATTGGATGCCTCATCCGCTTGCTGGAATGCCCGCACCTGCCGAACTGTTGATCAACGTTGCCAAATTAGAAAGCGACTACTTCTCCCAGAAACCTGATCTTACCGACCCAACGCAACTGGTCAGTTTCGGCACCAGCGGACATCGCGGCACTTCCTCCAACAGCACTTTCACCGAAGCACACATTGCCGCTATCACCCAGGCAATTTGCGACTACCGTAAGCAGGGCTCAGCCACCGGTCCCCTGTTCATCGGCAAGGATACGCACGCGCTTTCCAATGTGGCGCAACGAACGGCGCTGGAAGTATTGGCTGCCAACGACGTTGAAACTATCCTTGCAGAAAACGATGACGTCACCCCTACTCCGGTAATTTCATTCGCCATTCTTGGCCATAATCGCGACCGCACTTCAGCCTTTGCCGACGGCATTATTATCACGCCATCTCACAATCCCCCAGCCGATGGCGGCTTCAAATACAATCCCCCAAACGGTGGCCCTGCCGATACCGATGTCACCGATTGGGTGCAGGATCGGGCCAATGATCTGCTTCGCGGCGGGAACCAGGATGTGAAGCGTGTGCCCTATTCACAGGCCATTGCCGCAACTACTACGCATCAGTTGGACCTGATCACAGCCTACGTGGACGGTCTTCAAAAGGTCATCGACATGGAAGCCATCCGCGCGTCGGGACTGCGAATTGGCGTCGACCCCTTTGGCGGCGCAGCAGCTCCATTCTGGGCGCCCATTCTGGACCAGTACGGTTTGAACATGACAATAGTGAATCCGGTGATTGACCCCACGTTCAGCTTTATGACGCTTGATCACGATGGAAAAATCCGCATGGATTGTTCCAGTCCCTACGCCATGGCTGGTTTGGTGAAGCTTAAGGACAAGTTCGATATCGCCTGGGGGAATGATCCAGATGCGGATCGCCATGGCATTGTCACGCCCTCGGCTGGACTGCTGAATCCGAATCATTACCTGGCGGTGGCTATTGAATATTTACTGGGCAATCGACCGGATTGGCCAAGCATGGCGGCTGTGGGTAAGACGCTGGTATCGAGCAGTTTGATTGATAAAGTGGTGGCCGGACTGGGTCGCAAGCTGCTGGAAGTTCCTGTGGGGTTCAAATGGTTTACACCAGGTTTGTTTGATGGAAGCTGTTGTTTTGGTGGGGAGGAAAGCGCGGGTGCCAGTTTTCTGCGTCGCGACGGAACCACTTGGTGCACGGACAAAGACGGTATCATTCTTGGACTGCTGGCCGCAGAGATTACGGCACGCACGGGTCGCGATCCAGGGGAACATTATCGGGATATCACGCAGCGATTTGGAGAATCGTACTATACGCGGATCGACGCTCCGGCGACACCGGCTCAAAAATTGAGCCTCAAGAAACTATCGCCAGGCGCGGTGGTAGCGACGACGTTAGCCGGGGAATCGATCACTGCAAAACTCACGCAGGCACCTGGGAACGGCGCGTCCATAGGTGGGCTGAAGGTGACTACAGAAAGTGGTTGGTTCGCCGCAAGACCTTCGGGAACCGAAAACATCTACAAGTTATATGCAGAGAGTTTACGCAGCGAAGCGCATTTGCAGGAAATTGTCGCCCAGGCTCAGGAGATCATTCTAAAATCTCTCTAGCAGGGTCCGGACATTAAGATTCGATTTCGCAGAGTTGATCTTTCGGCACTGTTTGCCGCATGGGGAAGAACACGAACTTGCCCGCCACCGCTGCTGCACCGATTGACCCCACTGCCATCCAGAACGCCGCCCCATATCCGAAATGATTGGCCACTGTTCCCGCCGTAAATGAGCTGACACCGACAAATAAATCGTAAAAAGCGCTCAGCACACTGACCACCGATCCTCGCTCATGAGCAGGCGTCTCACGCAACACCTTCGATGCCACCGCCGACCAGGGGAACGAAAATCCTAATCCCAAAATGCCCGTCGCAACAATCGCCACCACCGGACCAGGTCCTTGGGCGATCAGTGCTAATCCAATGGCCATTGCAATCAGTCCGCCGAAATAGGTGTAAGCCGGTGCAATGCGATCTGGCAATCCGCCAAAGAAAAAGCGACTGAATAGAATGACGCAAGCGTAGGCCGAAAATGCCGCTGGCCCGGAGTTTCCATAATGCGAAAGATGCAAAATCAGGAATCCCGCAATTACAGGGTAGTGCACGTTTACAAATCCAACCGCGATTCCCGGAAAAATGAGTGCCGATGGAATCAGCCGTCCCGTTCGCTTTGGATGCGGATGATAGTCTTCCTGGACGAAATAAAGAATGAAAGCCGCCACCAGTGCCGTTACCACTTGCAGCAATGCGGCGCGTTCAAAAGTGCCCAGCCAATGGCCCACAACAGGGCCCGCGGAGATGCCGCCCCAAATTCCACTGCTGAGATAGCCCAACGCCTGACCACTGCGTTCAATGCCGCCTTCTTCCACCACCCAGGCCGCCGCACCGGTATAAAGACAGGCTTCACCGAACCCTTGCAGAATGCGCCCAAGATAAGCGCCGCCAATTCCTAAAGGCAGTAGATAGGCAATGCCCGCCGCGCCGCAACTGACCAAGCCCGCCAGAAAGGCCACTTTGCGACCTCTTTGATCGGCCAATGGACCAGAAAAGAAGCGACTAAACAGAGCAACAAAGGAGAATGATCCCAGCACGAATCCCACCGTTTGGTCGGTGCCGCCAAGGTCGTGACGAATGTGTGGAGCCAGGCCGGGAAGAACTGCCCCCATGCCTAGAAATCCCAGAAACGTCGCACCAATCAAAGACCAGAAACGCGCGCTGAAAGTATGCGCAGTTAACCCCATTTACTTCTATTATACTTTGCTTCGGGCACTTTCCAGCTTTCTTTCTAAATCAGGAATATAATCCTCAGCCTCTTCACGATTCATTTCATCCAACCCGTTCTGGTAATGCGTGAGGGCAGTTTTGTATTCCCCCAGCTTCACATACACATCACCTAAGTTGCCTTGCAACAGCGCCCAGTCAAAAGGAAACTCCTCTTCTGTATGAACCGAGAGGGCTTCTTCATAACTGGCAATCGCATTGTGAAGATTGGTATGAGTGCCGTCATCGGCCAACGCGGCCCAGGCTGATCCTAAATTCTTTTGCGTTTGAGCCCAGGCGTCGGGCACTTCTTCTTTCGTACGAACCTCCAAAGCCAGTTCGCAACATTCAATCGCTTTCTTCAGATGCAGCTCCGGTTCCGGGGTGACTATGTTCGTATGAATGATTGCCAGATGATTCAGGATCTCTGCCCACTCGAATGGATATTTTTCCTGCGTTCGCACCGTCAGAGCCTTCTCAAAAGCTTCCTGTGCCATTGGCAAGTACGTCACCGGTTCTTCATGCGACATTTCCAAATACGCGCCGCCCAAAGCTTCTGTTGCCACGCCATATTCTTCCGCTGATTCCTCGGCGTTGAAAACCGTCAACGACTTTTCCATGCAGGAAATTGCTTTCAGACAGTTTTCCTCTGGTGGCACGGAGGGCAAGTCCAAGTACGCTGCTCCAAGGTTGAATTGCACGGTGGCCCATTGTTCGGGAAACTCTTCCTGGTCGTAACGAAGCAGTTCCTCTTGATAATGCGTAACGGCCGCCTGGGGCTCATTCATCTCTTTGTCCTTGTCCTCTTTATCGAAAGTCATTCTTTTCGATTATCGCGTGGTTTACACTGGTAGTTCTTAATGAGTCCCAGAAAACCGATTCAATACAAAGACGCAGGCGTAAATATTGACGAAGCCGACCGAGCCGTTGGTTTCATTCGTGCCCACGCCCGCAAAACATTTACCAAAGCCGTGATGACCGATATTGGCAGTTTCGGCGCAGGCTTTTCCCTGGCCGGGTGGAAGAAACCGATCCTCATAAGTTCTGCTGATGGCGTGGGTACCAAACTCAAAGTAGCCATCGAAACAGGACGTCACAATACCATTGGTGAAGATTTGGTGAATCATTGCGTCAATGACATTGCCGTGCAAGGAGCGACTCCATTATTTTTCCTTGATTACTTTGCTGTCGGCAAATTGAATGCCGATGTTGCAGGGGCTGTTGTGGAAGGCATTGCCCGCGGTTGCAAGGCCAACGGTTGCGCGCTTATTGGTGGCGAAACTGCTGAAATGCCGGGTTTGTATCAAGACGGTGAGTACGATTTGGCCGGTTTCATTGTGGGTGCGGTGGAAAGCAAAGCCATGCTGTCTGGTAAGGTTGTGCGCGAAGGCGATGTGCTGATCGGCCTGCCTTCCAACGGTTTGCACACCAATGGATATTCGCTGGCCCGCAAGCTGTTCTTTGAAGTGGCCGGACATAAACCAAATACCCGCATACCCGAACTGAACAGCACTGTGGCCGATGAGCTGCTGAAGGTTCACCGCAGCTATTTGAAAGCCATCCGCACACTGACTAATGCAAAACTTCTTAAAGGAGCCGCACACATTACGGGCGGTGGCATTACAGACAACACGCCGCGCATGCTGCCCAAAGGATTGTCAGCGCGCATTGATTTGGCTTCCTGGCAAATTCCACCTGTATTTCAATTGATGCAGCAATTAGGATCGGTGCCCGATGACGATTACCGTCGTACTTTCAATTTAGGGGTGGGCATGATCTTGGCTGTTGGCAAACAACATGCCGCTAAAGCATCAGCAGCTCTTAAGAAAATTCGCGAACCACATTTTGTGATTGGTGAAGTGGTAAAGACCAAGCGTGGCAGTGCTCACCGGGTTATCTACACATGAAGCGGTTGGGAGTTCTGCTTTCGGGCCGCGGCTCCAATTTCGAAGCCATCGCCCAGAATATTCGCGTCGGTGTGCTGGAAGCAGAAATCGCCGTTGTCATTTCCAATCGACCCGATGCCCCTGGGTTAGAAATCGCTCGTCAACTTGGGCTGAAAGCCGTGGCCCTTTCCTCAAAAGGAGTTGGTCGCGAAGATTTCGATCAACAAGTGGCCGCAATTCTGGATGAACACAAAGTGGATCTGGTGGTGCTTGCGGGATATATGCGACTGCTGAGCGGGGCGTTTGTGCGTCGCTATCCCTTGCGCATCGTCAATATTCACCCTTCCCTGCTGCCCGCTTTTCCAGGGCTTGACGCTCAACATCAGGCGTTCGATTACGGCGTGAAAGTGGCTGGATGCACCGCTCATTTCGTGGATGAACATTTGGATTCGGGTCCGATCATTCTGCAATCGGCAGTCCCTGTATTGGAAGCCGACACAGCAGAATCACTCTCGGCGCGCATTCTTGTGGAAGAGCATCACATCTACACCGAGGCTATCCGATTGGTATTATCCGGCCGCTGGAACCTTGAGGGTCGGCGCGTCGTAATGCAAACCGATGTAAACTAAGGGCTAGCCGGATCCTCACAAAACGGCCTTATATTTAACAATTGGAGAAACCTTCATGTCCGTAGCAAAAGTAACCGAAATTATCGCCTCCTCCGAAAAGAGCTTTGAAGATGCCGTTAATGTAGGTGTCAAAAGAGCCTGCAAGACACTCAAAAACGTGACCAGCGCTTGGGTGCAAGATCAGTCCGTTAGCATCAGCAAAGGAAAAGTCACTGAATACAGGGTGAACTTGAAAATCACTTTTGTATTGAATGACTAGGATTGTTCTGAGTGAGGGTGGCGGGCCATGCGTGTTTGACCCAGTTCAGGGCCGCGCGAAACCAGCCACCCATCTCCTAAAGCAGTCTTTTGTAGGGACTACTTAATTAAACTTTACCCGCAAACAGGATGGATGACCATCCCCGCAATAGACGGATTGTTAAAGGTCCGTTGAGGGTACGCAATGAACGCAAATGAGGGTATTCCCTTGTCGGCTCCCTTACTATTCAAAGTATGCAATCTTCCACCGCATCCCGTATCCGCTGGTATATCCTATCGCTAATTTTCCTGGCGACCACCATCAATTACCTTGACCGCATCATGTTCGGCTTCCTGATGCCGAAGATCCGCGAGAGCATGGCGGTGGATGATGTAATGTACGGTCGGCTCACTGCGGCATTCGAGCTCGCTTACACCATTGGCTTTCTGGCAATGGGGAAATTCATAGACCGCTACGGCACCAAACTGGGCTACGCGGTGGCCACTCTGTGGTGGTCACTGGCATCTATTTTTCACGCCTTCGCCCGCGTGCCAATGGATTTAGGAATCGGACGATTCCTGTTAGGACTCGGCGAAGCAGGAAACTTTCCCGCAGCCATAAAAGGGGTTGCCGAATGGTTCCCCAAAAAAGACCGCGCCTTTGCCACCGGCATCTTCAATGCTGGGACCAATGTGGCTTCTATGGTGGGACCGCCGGTGTTTGCGGCGATGATTTTTTACGTCGATTGGCGCGCCTGCTTCTGGATTACAGGCTGCTTAGGATTTGTGTGGCTGGGGTTGTGGTGGTGGCTCTACAAATCGCCAGAAATGCACCCTGGTGTGAACGCGGAAGAGTTGTCCTACATCAAAAGTGATGCAGAAGATACTTCGGCCAAAATGGGTTGGCTGGAAGTTTTTAAGTATCGTCAAACATGGGGATTCGCTCTTGGAAAGCTGCTTTCAGATCCGGTATGGCGCTTCTACAGCTACTGGTTGCCACTCTACCTATACGACGTTCGCAAGTTCGATATGAAACAAGTAGGCTGGGTGCTGCCGCTCATTTACCTGATGGCCGATATTGGCAGCGTGGGCGGTGGATGGCTTTCTGGATATTTCATCCGCAAGGGTTGGCCAGTGGGTAAATCGCGAAAGATGACCATGGGAATTTGCGCGGCGTTTATGCCCATCGCTGTAACAGCAGTACTGGTTGAAAATCCGATCATTGCCATTGGCCTGATGAGCCTGGCCACTGCCGCTCATCAAGGTTGGTCGGCCAATCTTTTTACCACTGCTTCCGATGTGTTTCCTAAAAAAGCGGTCGCTTCTGTAATCGGGATCGGCGGAGCTGCAGGTGGTGCCGGATCTTTCCTGCTGGCAACTTTGATCCCCGGCATGGTCATCCAAAAGTTTGGTTACACGCCAGTATTCCTCACCTACGGTGTCTTTCATTTGACAGCACTTTTGTTGGTTCATTTGTTTATGAAAGATCTTGACCCCATTCAAGAAAGTTGGGGGAACTGTCAGTCTCACCTGTGGGTAGACTCCCCACATTAATACTGAACCGGTTAGGTACAGTACCCAGCCTTTTCCTATAAGACATTCACCTTAACAATCCGTAAGACTAGTGGTTCGGAATAGGGGTTGCTATGTACCTTGATCCAGAGCCACGAAGACGACAGGAAATCCAGATGACCTTATGGAATAGCGAGGCTTCGCACAAGCCCGACACGATTCCTTCCGGATTCCTGTCTATGGATGCGGCCTTACAAATCGGAGGATTGCCTCGCGGACACATAATAGAGGTGTTTGGCCCGGAATCTGTCGGGAAATCGACCATCGCCTTGCAGGCCATTGCCGCAGCCCAGCATGCCGGGTGCCAGGCCGTGTATGTTGACGCCGAGGGCGCGTTTGATGCAGCATACGCCGCGCGCCTGGGTATCGACCTGAATTCCTTGCTGTTCATCCGGCCAGAAAGCGGAGAACAGGCATTCCGCATCCTCTTAAAATTGGTGCAATCTGGCACCATCGATTTGGCTGTGATCGATTCCCTTTCGGCACTCTCCAGCAATAGCAAAGATCCGTTTGTCCACAGCGGAATGTGTGCCAACTTTCTAAGACGGTTAGCCGTGCAACTGACCCGCAATCACGCCTGTTTGATGATTGTGAACCAACTGCGGTCTCGCGTAGTGGAAATGGGCGCCGCGTCTGAGGAGACAACCACCGGGGGCTGGTCAGTAAAACTGCATGCATCGGTGCGAGTCAACATGCGCACCACGGAAGTGATCCAGAAAAAAGGTAAGGCTACCGGGCAGAAAATGCGCATGAAAATCATAAAGAATCGCCTGGCCCCCGGAGCGAAAGAGGCAAATTTGACATTAGGATTCGGCGAGGGCTTTTCAGTGGAATTGGATCTGTTACAGCACGGATTGGCTGAGGAACTGATTGAGCAAATCGGCGACGACCTGGTGTATGGCGGCCTGATATTAGGTTCAAGCATGGAAGAGGCCTCCAGCTATTTAAGGCAGCGACCCAGGTTGAGCGATAGCCTGCGCAATTTGCTGGAAAAGATGATGGGTCTGCCGCAACGCAAACCCATGGGTCCGCAGTTGGTGATGGAAGAAAAGGGAAAGCCCATGTCGGCGTAGGTCCAACTTGTCACAGTACCTTTAACGGTATGATTGTATTGGAACCAGCCATGAACATCACCAATGACATCCAGGCACTAACAACTTTTCGAAATAATTCCGCCGCCTTTTTGAAAACCCTAAAGAAGACCAAGCGTCCCATGATACTTACAGTCAACGGAAAAGCTGCTGCAGTGCTTCAGGACGCAGTGGCATACCAACGCCTTTTGGATTTAGCAGCGCGCGCCGACGCAAGAGAAGGCATTCGTCAGGGCCTGGAACAAGAAAAACGCGGCGAAGGGCAGGATATTGATGAGTTTTTCGCAGAATTTGAAAAAAGTCGTGGCATAAGTCGTGACCTACAAAGTTAAGATCCTGTCCCGTGCTAAGCAGGATCTTGTAGACGTATACGATCAAATTCATGCCGATGCTGTATGGCAATAGACCGCACATTTATAGAGTGATTTACCGCATACGAGAAAAGCAAAATGAAGTCGCAATTCTGCACATACGGCATGGCGCAAGAAGCGATTTTAAAAGTGAAAATCTAAACTAATCTTCGGTGGAAACCCGCCTCCCCGCAACGTGTTGCTCATGCCGTCAATAATCAGAATTGGCAAGAGTACAGATCAAAACCGAACGTTTAACCCAACTCGAACCGCGCGCGAAGAACCAGGAGATATGTTGTTGTTTCCATCGGCGTTGATGAAGTACTTCCTATCCAACACATTCTCTGCATTCACTTGAAGTCGCATTTTCTCAGTTAATGAATAGAACACCGCAGCGTCTACGCGAGTATAGCCGGGTAACGTAACGGTATTGTCAATGGCCGCGAACATGTCGGATCGGTTCACGATTCCCAAACCAGCTCCCAGTCTGGAACGGAGCTGAAAGTTGTTCCATAACGAAAATGTATTGTGCGGCACTTGCGCTACTTGCGCACCTGTTCTAGCAGCGGTGGTTGCGCTGCTGATGTAGGCATCCTGAAACGCATAGCCTCCGGCGATCTTCCACCAGCGGGTGATGCTGCCGTTGGCACCAATCTCAACACCATTGGTCCTTGTGCTGCCTGTTTGCAGAATTCGTGTAGGGTCATTCGGATCGGTGGATCGCGTGTTCGTCCGATCCAAGCGGTAGATCGCGGTGGTAAGTGACACCGCCCGCGCCAAGTCCCACTTAATGCCAGTTTCGTAATTGATGAACTTTTCTGGCTTCACCTGCTGAGTAATTGTTGTAAGTGAAGAAAATTGATCACCAGAACTTGGCAAGTAAGACACGCTGTAGTTAGCGTAGATCGAAACAGGCGTTACGGGCTTGAATACAATACCTGCGCGCGGGGAAAGCAGATTGTCGATCCTGCGGATCTTATCAGTCGTGCGATTGTTCAGGTACTGCAAGTCAAAGTGGTCGAACCGCAAGCCAGCAATCACTTGGACATACTTCGATAGTTGGACCTGATCCTGAATATAAGTAGCACCCAGGTTGGTGCGCAAGTGGTTATCAGCATCCGTTGCGCTTTGCCGATAGGTGATAGGCGTGGATAAGACTGGATTGCTATACGGGGCATTCAAGGACGTCGTCGTATTGTTGAAGTAACCTGTATTGCGGAAATTGTCTGTAAGTTGACGGCCAACTTCTGCACCCGCCAGCAGTGTGTGCTGAATTGGTCCACTGGCAATTGTGTAAGTAAGATCGGTTTGATTGAAAAGGTTCAGTCGGGCAGTGGCGTTGTTATAAGCAGAGAAGGCAACTTGCGATTTGTCAGCAGTCACCGCCCCAGGCACGTAGTTTTGGTATCCCCGATCATACCCAGCCATCTGCGTGCGATTGGTAATATTCAAACGACCCCGTTGATGCTCAATCTTGGCCGACCCAAGGTCCACTCGAGCCCTGACGTGGCTATCGTTCGGATTTCCGAAAAACGTGGAAATGGGCCTATTCACGGGCACACCTTGAAATGAAGGCGCCCCGCGATCCGCTACACGAGTATCCCCAAAGTGTTCAAATCCTAAAACGATTTTCGTTTGTTCATTGGCCCGAATTGTCAAATTTGGGCTGATTGCGTAGCGCTCCAAATTGACGTATTTGCGGAAGCTATCGGAATTTTCGTACATCCCGTTGATGCGCAGGGCCACGCGCTCCCCAAGAGGCTGATCGAAATCCGCAGCGACGCGCTTATTGCCGAATGACCCACCTTGTAAGTTGATTTCACGCAGAGGCTGGAACGCGGCTTCCTTAGTTACACGGTTGATTACACCCCCGCCACCGCCACGCCCAAAGATCATGGCATTCGGACCTTTCAACGCTTCCACGCGATCCAGATTATAAAGATCGCGGTAATACTGCACGTCATCTCGCACGCCGTTGACAAAAAAGTCAGCCGAAGAATTGTTCCCACGGATCACCACTTGGTCGCGATTATTTTCGCCTTGATGAGCCGTAATGCCGGGCACATAGCGCACCACATCGGCAATGCTCATCATCATTTGATCGCGAATCTGCTGCTGGGTGACCACGAAAATGGATTGCGGAACGTCGCGCAGTGGCGTCATGGTTTTGGTGGCGGTATTGATTTCAGCAATCAGGTAACCGGTGCTTTCTGTAACCGTCACACTGGCCAACACAGGGGCCACGGGCAGAATCATTTCCAGAGAAGTTGAGGCATCCTGCGGAAATTGAACGGAACGAGTCACATCTACAAAACCATCTTTCCTGGCGCGGACCGTGTAGCGACCCGCCTGCACGGTGACAACGAACTCACCAGTGCGCGCCGACATTACCACGGGACCACTCGCCCCCTGCTCAGCAAGAATGGTCACTTGCGCGCCTTCTATAGGGGCCCTGGTGGCATCCAGAATTTTTCCTTGCAGTGTAAATTGCGTAGGTTGCGCCAATGCGTAGCCCGCAAGGAATGCGAAATAAGTAATTGTAGAAAGCTTGGTCATGAAAGGTTTTGATCTCCATACAAAACCCTCAGCCGCGCTCTACAATTAAAGAGTCGTCAGCTTTTGGGTTGTCGATAGGCAGGTCTCCGCAGTGCTTCGCCAAAGGTTGCTGCGGAGATCTGAGTTAATAATTGAGCCTATGTAATAAAGGCATACACAGGAAACACTAACGTTTTCTGTTGTTGAAAGTCTGCCGAAATTCGATGTCGGACTCTTTTAGTCCATAATAAAATCCCGAACCATTTTTGTCAAGAAATTTTTGCAATTGAGTTGCAAGTGGCCTAATCCCTGTTTTCCGTTACACTATTGAAATGCGCAATAGCTTGCTCGTTTTATTGGCCGCTGGGGCTGCTTTCGGACAGGGATCGGACATTGCCGGAACACGGATCCGTCCACACGTGAAATTCTTGTCGAGCGACCTTCTGGAAGGCAGAGGCGTTGGGACGCGCGGTGGGGAGTTGGCCGCAGCATACATCGCGTCGCAATTTGAAAGCGCCGGTTTGAAACCAGCCGGGGATAACCGCACCTTTTTCCAGCGGGTGTCCTTAGTCGGCGTTGACCCACTGGATACTTCAACGCTATCCGCCTCTGTTGGTGGCAAGGAAATTCGATTCCAATGGCTGGAAGATTTCGTCGGCAGTTCCCAACAGCAAAAGACGGTGGCACCGTTCGATGCGGAAGCAGTATTCGTCGGGCATGGCATCACGGCACCCGAATTCGGATGGTCGGATTATGATGGCGTCGATGTAAAGGGCAAAGTAGTAGTGCTGTTCACCAATGAGCCCCCCTCCGATGACGAAAAGTTCTTTGAGGGCAAGGCCCTCACTTACTATGGGCGGTGGAGTTATAAGTACGAAGAAGCAACCCGGCAAGGAGCAGTAGCATGCATCATTTTGCACACTACGCCAACTGCTGGTTATAACTGGAGCGTAGTACGCGGATCTTGGGGCAAGGAAGATCCACAGGTGAAACTGAATCCCGATGAACAGGCATTGGCGATGGCCGGGTGGGTTACTGAAGCAGGTGCAACCCAGTTACTCGGCTTAGCTGGCAAGAATGTAGCGCAGTTACTGGAAGCAGCCAATACCAATGGTTTCAAGGCATTTTCATTGGGCTTTCGAGTTAAGGGCGCAGTGAACTCAAAGATCCGCGCTATTGAAACATCTAACGTTGCGGGCATAGTGCCAGGTAGCGATGTAGCACTTACAAAAGAGTCAGTTATTTTTTCAGCGCATTGGGACCACTTAGGCATTAGTGTCCCGGTGAATGGCGATAGTATCTACAACGGTGCAGTAGACAATGCATCAGGCGTGGCCATGTTACTTGAAATGGCTCGGGCCTGGTCAACCTTGTCGCGTAAGCCGAAGCGCAGCGCATTGTTCCTGGCAGTGACCGCTGAAGAGAGCGGCTTGCGAGGCGCGCTGTACTATGCCAAGCATCCACTACTGCCGATATCAAAAACGCTGTTGAACCTGAACTTCGATAGCTTCTATCCTTTCGGACGAGTGAAGGACGTAGTGGTCACCGGCGCTGAGAAAACCAAATTTTTCCCACAAGTGCAGGAGACCGCTAAACGATTTAATTTAAAGATCACACCAGATCCGGAACCAGAACAAGGGCACTACTTCCGTTCCGATCATTTCGCATTTGCCAAAGTGGGGATCCCGGCGTTTTCAATCAACATGGGTAACGAATATGAAGGCAAGCCAACCAATTTCGGAAGCACTATTTTTGCCGAGTACAATGAGAAGAATTACCACAATCCGTCGGATGAGTATAAAGAGGATTGGGACTTCGCCGGCATTGAACAGATGGCTCGGTTCGGATTTACGATTGGGTTGAATGTAGCGAATCGGTAGGGCGCGCTAGAGTCGTCTAAGTTCCGGTCAGGACAGGCAGGGGTGCCTATCCCACTAAGACTTATCAAACCAGGTTGAAGATCATTAAGGGGGAATTTCACTCGATAGGCGACAACTCAAATGTCGAAGGATCTGCTCAGTGAAGATTTCCGCAGAGGATGATTTCCCCATATTGATTGAATTAGTGACTGGCGCGACTGTTCCATCAGCCGATGTTGACTTGGCGCGCGATGTCGTAGCCGGTGACCGGAAAGCTGCGGCTGAGTTCGTAGAACGCTTTTCAGATCCTGTGGCAAAGTATCTGCGCTCCCGTTTAACCCCTCGCATTGACCTTGTGGATGACCTGACGCAAGAAGTATTTCTTGGTGCATGGCAAGGCTTAAAAGGCTTTCGAGGTGGATCGTCATTGAAGTCCTGGATGCTTGGCATTGCGCGGCACAAAGTGGAAGATTACTATCGCAAGCAATTGCGCGAAGCGCTTCAGGAGCTGCCTGAAGATAGAGAAATCCCTGAACCGCGGCTGGGTGCAGACATTTTGATGGACCGCCAACGACAGGGTTCCTGGACCTGGGAAATATTGGCTGAACTGCCAGAGCATTACGGGTTGGCGTTGCGCTGGCGATACTGGGAACAGCGCAGTGCCACTGAGATGGGGCAATTGACCGGATCGACAGAGAAGGCAGTGGAACGGCTTTTAAGCCGCGCACGAGAGCAGTTTCGTTCCAAGTGGCGAGAACGTGAGGAGGGAAAATGATGGCTGAAACTAACGAATTTCCCGATGATCTTTGGGAGCAATGCTCTGATGTGGAGCTGCCCGGCGCTTCCTCTCGTCTGAAATCACAGCTGTATTCCCGCCTTGTAACCACCATGGGAAATAGTGGCCCGCTGGTTCAACTTTCGGAAACCAAGGCGCAGGGCCGTGGCCTGTGCGTGTTTGAACAGATTATGGAAGTGGTGCCATCTAAGGCAGTGCAGCAGTTCCACTATTGCAATGTCTGCCATGCTCGGGTGTTGGGTGAGCGAGTGGAGCATGCTCCGGTATTCTGGCCCAACTGCCCGTATGCTGAATTTCAAAGCTAGTGTTTATTTATAAACGTTCCTACCGGTAAACTGGCAGGCTGAATGCCTGCCCAACATCTCAAACACGGGGCTTGCTTTGGTGGGTAGGAGCAGTGCGTTACCGAGCCGTGACCGCGAGGGAGCGGTTTTTCAAAGGCCTGGTACGCTTCGCTCCAACAGTTTAAGCGGTCCGATTGCAGAAAACTAAATGGCAGGCAAAACTGCAGGCGGTTTCGCCTGCCTCGGACGTTTGAAACGGTCAGAACTCTTTAACGAATCCAAACAAGTTTTGAAACGAAGCTAAATTGCGCTTCCCTTGCGGTATTAACTGCACGCTGATCGGATTCCGCAAGATAGATTCCCCAAAGCTGTAACGAAATTTCCAACCTCGAGTAAGCTTCATATCAATGCCCACATCCACTCGCACAAATGGTTTCACAGCGGTGAAAGTCGCCGGGGGGATGGGAAGTACGCCGCGCTGCACGGTGACTCGTTGCGCTGTGCTTGCAAAGTGGCTTGCGCCTCCGCCAGATGATAAGTAGGGTCGCAAGGCGCTGGAGCGTGGACGAAAGTACGCCATGGCTTCTACCCCGGCCATCTGGAGCGTGCTGGAGCGCATCTGCTCATAAACGGATTCCTGACCAGACAACGTAGCAAATGAAGTCAATGTGAGTGTATTACGGTTAAACGTGTAGGTCCCTTGAAGAGAAAAGTAGTCTGACAAGTGACGCCCGTAAAAGAACCGGGTAGTGATTCCGTTCTCCGGTTTATACAGCGAAACATTCGAACCAGTGGTGGTGATGGAAGTTTGCCCATCCGCAGAAAGCGTGGTGACCCCAACCATTCCTCCAACAAAATTATTTTGCTGTGATTGTGCGTACAAACAACCAATCATCAAGTTAAAAAGGGCGGCTTGTTTCATCAAGGAACACAAATATTATTGCAGCTTGCAGGGGGGATTCCCAGCAAATTCACTACATAGATATGCGGAAGGCGCCCTCCTCAATACGATTGATGATTCACAGGAGAGAACAAACATGAGATTCGACAACATGAAGTGTGTTTTGCGCGGCACTTTGCTGGCAATGACCGCAACCGCAAGCCTACTGGCTCAACGAACTGACGTGCGTACCGTGGGTTCGGCCTACAGCACTATCGACCAAAGCGGTGCCTACGTGCTATCCGCAAGCATCTTCGCTGGAACTGGCAGTGATGGCATCACCATTTCCGGCAGTGGCGTTACACTCGATTTGAATGGGCAGGAAATTCTTTGCCCTGGCAACCGCGGTGTGGCGATCCGCATTAATAATGCGCAGAACGTTGTGGTCCGCAACGGTCACATCAGCAACTGTGCCATGGGCATAATTGTCAATGGTTCGTCAAACGTCAAACTGGAAAGCCTGGTGATTCGCGGTATAGATTCCGCTCCGCCTGAGACGGGCATTATGGTAGTTCAATCGCGCAACGTTGTGATTACTGGCAACATGATTTCGAACACTGGGCTGGGCCTGTTCATTCGCGGTAGTCGTTCATTCGGCAATCGGATTGAAAACAACACCATCACTGGCGGCTCGAATGCTGGATTGGGCATCTGTTACAACCCGACCGATACGGATCGTGTGGGACCACAAGGCGACCTGATCAAAGGAAATTTGATTCGCGGTTTCGGAATCCCGGTCTCCATCAATGCCACATCAAACTTCAACGTCATCCAAGGCAATACTTTGATTTATGGGGCTATGGCGATTCGGTCCGATAGCAAGACGACTGTAGATATGGACAACATCAAAGTTTCTACAGTGCCAGCAATCTAGGCTCTCCGCACATCTTACAACCGGGATACGGCGTGCATTTTCATGCCGTATCTTGGTCGTAATGTGATCAGCGGCTTGGTATCCACCACTTGTCCCGATGCTAATTTAAACTTCCATTTCTGAGCGATTGCTGAAATCAGCAACACTCCTTCCATCCAAGCAAACCGTTCCCCAATACATAATCGAGGCCCTCCACCAAATGGGAAGTAGGCAAACTTGAGTCGATCCCCAGATTGCTGCGACCAACGATCTGGATCAAATTGTGTGGGATTCGGCCAGTAATCAGCACTACGATGAGTTACATACGGACTCATCAGGATAATAGACTTGGCCGGAATATTGTAACCACCCAAAGTGAAATCGTTCCTGGCTTGTCTGCCGATTGCCCAGGCTGGTGGATAAAGACGCATAGCTTCGGCCATGACGTGCTCAACATAAGGCAACTTTGGAAAATCATGAAAGCCAGGCAGACGACCCTCTAACACTTGATCGATTTCCCCGTGCATCCGAGCTTCCACTTCAGGATGCTGACTCAACAAATACCAGGTCCAGGTAAGGGCGTTGGCCGTTGTTTCATGACCAGCAAGGAACAATGTAATCGCTTCATCGCGAACTTGTGTATCGGTCAAGCCAGCACCGTCACCTTCTTCGTCACGGGCATCCAGCAACATAGAAAGCAGATCGCCATGGTCCTTGCCATCAGCGCGGCGTTGCGCAATCAGACCGTAAATAATGTCGTCCAGCGTGGCCTTCGCTTTGTGAAACCGTTTCATCACTGGGAGCGGTAATTTTTCCAGCACGGTGGAAAACGGCAGCATCACCAACTGGAACAGACCTAAAATGATCTCCATAGATTCGCCCACTTCTTTCGATTCCGATTCCACGTCGGCACTGAACAAGGTCTTGCCGACAATGGCCAGAGTGAGGCGCATCATCTCTTGATCCATGTCCATCACCGCATTGTTTTGCCAGCGGTTACGGAACCGATCCCCAATCTGAGCCATGTCATCGGCATATCGAATTAACCGATCCCGATGGAACGCTGGTTGCACTAGCCGACGCTGTCGTAAATGAGGCTGCCCTTCGGCAGTCAGCAATCCATCGCCAAGAAATGTGCGGGCACGCTGCAGAACGCGGCTCTTGGTGAAGTTTTGGTTTTCGGTTACTAAGACTTGCTCAATGAGTTTGGCATCGTTCAGAAAGTACACACCCTGATTGCCAAGCCGTAAAAAAGTGATGCCGCCATAATCAGGCGGCAGACTTTGTAGAAATTGCAAAGGGTCACGGCGGAACGCTAGCAGTTGCCCAATGACTGGCCATCGTCGCGGACCCGGAGGAATCTTAACGGGTGCGCTTGCTGACAAAGGGAAGGCCCTGCCGGTCAAACACGACGCCCACGAAGCCGACACACATTTCGTCTTCGGTTCCTTCACCCCATCCAACCGTTTTCAGAGGATTATTGGGGTTTTTCGGGTTCTTATCGGAATTGTCGAAGTTGCAGGTAACTTTCAATTGAGATAACGCCGGCAGCGGCATTGGTGTTTCCAGCGTATAAAAACCCTGCCAACTGAAATTCCAATCATTGATGTAAATCAGCGGATCCACTTTTTTATCGATGCCGATCTTTTCTAATTTAATCTGCTTCCCTAGCAGGTGCATATGCGGAGCGACCAGAATCACGGTGGCATCGTAGAATGGCGGAATGGCGAATTGCGCAGTAACCTCAGCATTCTCTTCGCCTGGTTTTAACTTGAAACCAGTATTGAGGATAGGCAGAAACGCCAGCAATTTATTGACACTGTTCTTGGAATAGTACAAGCCAACTTTGGTCTGGTCCGTTTGATCTTTCTTGCCATTGGCAAAGTAGTGAACTTGCAAAACAATCTTGGAACCTTTGGGCAACTTCATGGCAATTCCATCGGGCAGAAATCGCGCACGAACTCCAGGAGCCCATCCCCCCAACATGGAAGTAGCGTCTTCGGCAACACCATCCCCAGGTCCACCAAAGCAATCATATCCTGGTGAGCCGTCTTTGCCATCGTACTTGGCCGATGCCCCAGTCTTATCCACATAAGCAATCACATGATGGACCACCTGGCGATTGCCCGGTAAATATTGAATGGCGCTAAGAAATTGATCTGCAGCCAGACTTGTGGGGATCACAAAACAGCGGTACGTATCTTTCCTAGCGGGAACAGCAAACTCAATGGGCATTTTGACAATCATGTCTGGATCGCCAAGAGCCCACTCCCCGGTATTGGGAAGAGGTTCGGGCAAATCGGCGGGGTCCCCTTCTGGCATACCGGCATCCACCCAATTGACGACCATGCTGCGCTCTTCGTCGTTCAGACCCCAGGCATCCCTGAAAGAGTTGTAGCCATCTACTGGCTTCCAGGGTGGCATCCGCTTCTGAGAAACGGCGTTCTTAATATCTTCTGACCAGGCGACAGCGGTGGCATAGGAATCCAACGCAAATGGAGCTACATCCCCTTCACGATGGCACTGCTGGCATTTGGCTTGAAAGATACGGGAAATATCTTTTGAGTAGTTGTACTGCGCATGTACCGATGAGGCAAAGGCCAACAGGCCGAACAAAGCAAGTGTGTGACGTGTAAACATAACTCTACTTATAATTATGAACGCTTTTGCCAGCCTATAGTTTCAACTTTTTTCAAGCAAACAAATCGCTTGGGCTTCCGCTGATAATCCTTCGCCAACCGGACCCACTTTTTCAGCAGTTTTGAACTTGACGGAGACTGAATCCAAGGGCAGGTCCAGGATCTGAGCTAAGCTTTCACTGATCTTCGCCCGATATTCGCCCAACTTAGGACGCTGTAGAACAATGGTGGAATCCACGTTTACCAAATGATAACCAAGCTCGCTGGCCAGTTTTACGGCATGACGCAGAAAATGGTCACTGGATTCACCTTTCCATTGCGGATCAGTATCGGGGAAGTGCATGCCAATATCGCCCAAGGCCATCGCCCCAAGAATGGCGTCAGTAACGGCGTGCAATAAAATGTCGGCGTCGGAATGGCCATCCAGACCAAATTCGCAAGGGATCGTAACGCCACCCAGAACCAGCGGGCGACCTTCCTTGGTGCGATGATTGTCCCAACCTTGACCGATGCGCAAACTGCTCATGCGGGGGACTTCAGAGCCTTTTCCTGATTAAGAAAAAGCTGTGCCAGTTCCAGGTCCGATGGTTTGGTGATTTTGATATTACGGTCTGACCCAGCCACTACGTGTACTTCCACTTTGTCCAAACGCTCCACCAAACTCGCTTCATCTGTACCGGCGAAGCTATCGTCACCAGCCTTCAGATAAGCTTCCCGAAGCAAGGCGAAACGGAAGACTTGTGGAGTTTGCGCCAACACCAACTTTTCACGCGGAATGGTGGCGCGGACCACATTGCGCTGCACCTGCTTCACGGTATCGACAGGTACAATGCCAAGGATTGCGGCACCGTGCTCGCCAGCTTCCCGGATGACGGCAGCAATTTGCTCCAGCGTCACAAAGGGGCGGACAGCATCGTGCACCGCTACTAAATCCGTCTCAGGATCAATGGCGGCCAGGGAATTTTCCACCGATTGCTGGCGCGAATCGCCACCAACGACAAGGCGCACGGGCTTACTGGGGGCTTCTTTATCTACTAAGTCTTGCACCCAGGCAATATCGTCCCCACGCAGGGCCAACACTATTTCAGAAACTAGCGGAGATTGGGAAAATTTGCGGATTGTGTGCAGCAAAATCGGTTCGCCATCAAGCAACAAAAATTGCTTGCGACCAGAACCCGGTTTTTCTGTTTGACCCTTGGTCATGCGGGTTCCCAAACCCGCGGCTGGTAAAATGACGGCGACTTTCATTCGCTTTTCGACTTTCGGTATGTTTTATTGTACAAGGCTAGAGTGAACTATGCCCACTGGCGGCGCTGGCTTGCTCTCTGGGCTTTTCTAATACGCGTTCCAAAGCAGGTGATTTATCCAGAACAGGCTTTTCAATCACCGCGTGCATGCGGTCATCAAATTTTCCGAAAATCATTTTTCCGGCGGTAGTTTGCAGCACGCTGGTCACAGAAATTTCAATGGTTTTGGAAATCATCTTGCGGGCATTGTCCACCACAACCATGGTTCCATCGTCTAAATAAGCAACACCCTGGCTGTATTCCTTTCCTTCTTTCAAAATGAAGACTCGCATGAATTCACCGGGAAGTACAACTGGTTTCAGTGCGTTGGCCAGTTCATTGATATTCAGAACGATAACCCCATGCAGTTGGGCCACTTTATTCAGGTTGAAGTCATTGGTAACAATCTTGGCTTGGATCAGCTTGGCCAATTCAATCAACTTCAGGTCCACTTCTTTGACGTTGGGGAAATCCTGCTCCACAATTTCAACATGCAATTGTGGCATCTTTTGAATTTTCTGTAGAATATCCAAGCCACGGCGACCACGATTACGCTTCAGGGAATCGGCAGAATCGGCAACGGTTTGCAACTCACGCAGAACGAACTGCGGAATAATCAGCGTCCCTTCCAGAAAAAAGGTCTCCGCAATATCGGCGATGCGGCCATCAATAATGACGCTGGTGTCCAGGATTTTTAGGGCATTCGCAACACTCCCCGGTGCAGCTTTGCCCGAGCTCAACGCTGGGAAACTGATTTCAGACCCCTTACTGGCACCAATGGCAAGGCCCATATATCCCAGCCATAACAACAAGCCGACTTTCAAAAAGCTGGCTGTATCGGGACTTGAAGATAGCGCTTGATTCAAAACCCCAGTAGCCAGATAGGCAATGAGCACGCCAAACAAGCATCCAATGACGGCCCCTGCTGCCCGTTGTGCAGACACCCGGCGGGCTCGCATTTCGATAAAGATGAGCACCAACCCAACACCAGTGCCAACAAGTGCTGAATAGAACTCAGAAAGTTGAAAAAGGCGCAGATAAGCGGCTGCGGCAGCCAGCAGAATCAGGAAAAGTGCGCGAAGCAGAAGTTGATCTGGCACAAGGTCCAATCCTTATTAGTTCGATCTTTCTTGGTCTTAGATTAAAAACTGTTCGTTAAGTGTATCACTTTGAAGGTGTTTCCGCTGAAGGTTGAGAGGTAGGTTGAGAAGTGGGTTGATCCAGAACTCCAGTGGATGAAAGAATCACAATGTCCACCCGACGATTCTTCGACCGTCCTTCTTCAGTTTCATTGGAGGCAATGGGGACCGTATCGGAATATCCAGCAATGGCCATGCGGCCTTCAGGAACATCAAACCTGTTCACCATCAGATCCATCATGGAAATCGATCTGGCCGCAGAAAGTTCCCAGTTGCTATGAAATCGACCGTTGCGGATGGGTTGGGAATCGGTGTGTCCTTCAAGTCGAATTGGGTTGGGCAGACTTTCAATGATTTTGGCTACTTTGCGGATGCTTTCAAAAGAGCTAGGCGTAACCGTATCGTCAGCGGATGGAAAGAACGCTGTTTGCTGAAGTGTCACCACCAGACCGCGACCCGTCATGTGCACTTCCATAGTGCCTGCATCCACTTCCGCACGCAGCTCTTTTTTGAGCTTCTGCATGGCTGGTATCAAGTCTACTATTTCTGGCGGAGGCGCCTGCGTAGGGGTTGCATCGGGCTTAGTGCCACCGGGTCCTTTCATCATGGCGTTACCCTTACCTTTATCGTCTGTGACGCCGCCCAGAATCCCTTGCAACGCAGAAGTGAACTTGCTTTCTTCCATGGCTTTTTTCACTGACTCAGACATTTGTTGCTGCTTGCCTTTATCTGTCTGTGAACTGGCGAACATCACCACGAAAAATGCGAACAGTAAAGTAATGAAATCGGCGTAGGACACCAGCCAACGCTCGTGATTTACATGCTCTTCCTGTTTCTTTTTACGAGCCATAGATCTTAGCTATGCGCCCCCACCGGCAGGTTTGGCCGCAGGTCCATTACCAGCGTGACCAGGGAGATACGCTTCCAATTTCACCTGAATCAGCTTAGGATTCAGCCCTTCCACCATGGCGCTGACTCCTTCTAAAATTAATTCCTTGCGCTGCACTTCGTTTTGGATACGGCTCTTGATTTTGGCACTGGCCGGAAGAAACAGAATATTGGAAAACGCAACACCGTAAACTGTCGCCACAAAAGCCACCGCGATCCCATGACCCACTTCTTCAATGTTGGCCAAATTCTTCATCACCTGGATTAGACCCATCACCGCCCCAATAATGCCGATGGTGGGCGAGTAACCGCCAGCGCTTTCCCACACCTTGGCCTCCTGATCGGCATGATGCTCATCCTGATCAATTTGCAGTTCCAACATTCGACGCAGCTCCTGCAAGTCTGTGCCATCCACCGCCAAACCAAGGGCCTTTTTCAGAAACGGCTCTGCCGTGTCGTTCATGTCCCCTTCAAGGGACACAATTCCTTGCTTGCGAGCTTTACCAGCAAGTTCCACAATCTGATCTACCAGTTGCTGTAAATCAGCGGAACCGTCATGAAAAATGTGCCCGAACCGTTTTAAGCCGCCGATCACTACCGGGAGTGGAAAGTTGATCATGACCGCTCCAAAGGTGCCGCCAACCACGATGATGGCTGCAGTGTACTGCAGGACGTCCCGAATGGCCCCGCCTTCCAACAACAGCCCACCCAGAATTCCGCTTGCAGCCAGAATCAGGCCACCGATAGTGGCAAAGTCTGGACGGAACTTAGGTTTTTCCATTGGATTCGCCCTCATTCAGACTGATTCGCTTGCGCCATTCCACCACCCGCCGAATCACCTCATCGGACTTTTCCTGGACGCGAATTTTCTCGCCGGATGTAAGGCAAATAATGGTATCGGGACTAAGTTCAATATGTTCGATTAAATCTGCGTTCAGCACAATCGCAGATTGATTCAAACGAGTGAGATAGATCATGGAAAGCCTTGCTTAAAAAGCTTATCGACCTATTCCCACACATCATGCGAACTTATCGAAAAATTTTCAACAGATCACGCAGATCGGTCCCAATGGCTTTCAACATGTCACGATCCAAAGTTTCTTCTGTAGAAAAAAGCTGTGTCTGGGCTTGCTGAGCACGCTTCGGCTTTTCGTTCTTCTTCTCCACGGGAGCTGAAACTGCCTTGCCTCGTTTCGATAGAAAATTACGCGCACCTTCAATGGTAAAGCGCTTCTCGTAAAGTAGCTGCTTGATTTCAAGCACTAGCTCCACGTCCTTACGGCGATATAAACGATGATTGGTTCCAGACTTCTTCGGCCCAAGGCTGGGGAATTCCGATTCCCAATATCTTAAGACGTAAGGCTTCACACCCGCAATTCGACTTACGTCGCCGATGCGGAAGTAGAGTTTATCCGGGATCTCCTGCGCGCTTAATTCAGGTTGCACTGCCGAACCAGCCATGGTTCCAATTACCTTCATGCCGATCTGAAAAATCAGCTTTCCTATTATCCCCTCACCAAGCGCTCTCCACAACTGTCAAACTAAAAGACTCTCAAACTAAAAAAGGAACACGCTTGACGCACTTAACGGGTATACACCCAATCCTAGAAGCTCTACGCACTGGAGTAGCCATTGAGCGGGTCATGGTGGCAAAAGGTGCCGGTGGACCTCGAGTCCAGGAAATTGTCGACCTTTGCCGTGACCGTCGAATTCCCGTGCGCTTTGAACCGCGCGCCACGTTGGACCGCAATTCGGAATCCTCTGCGCACCAAGGCGTGGTCGCCGTGACCGGGGCCTATCACTATGCCAGCCTTGAAGCCGTAATTCCCAACGCTCAAATGTTGGTGGTGCTTGACGGAGTAGAAGATCCGCACAACTTAGGAGCCATTGTTCGCAGTGCCCACGCTGCAGGTGTGTCAGCAATTCTGGTTCCCGAACGACGCGCCGCGCCCATGAACGACGCCGCTTCCAAGGCTGCCGCCGGCGCCCTGGTGCACATGCCGGTAGTGAAAATCGGCAACGTAGCCCAGACTTTAGACGACCTGAAACAGCAAGGGTTCTGGATCTACGGCCTGGATGAACGGGGCGATTACGATTACGACAAAGTGGAATTCATCGCGCCTAGCGTGCTGGTAATTGGCGGCGAAGGGCATGGAATCCACCAACTGGTAGCGAAGCATTGCGACTTTTTGGTGAACATTCCTTTAGCTGGGCAAATTTCGTCGTTGAATGTTTCTGTGGCCACCGGCATCGCTTTGTTCGAATGGAAGCGCCGCCGAATAGTAAAGTAAAGGAATGCACATTTTCAGGTTCGTAGCCGCAGTAGCTGTCCTGCTGCTCCCTTTGTATCCTGCCCAACCGGTGCGGGCGAAGAGCGCCATGGTGGTGACGCGCGAGGCTCATGCAACCGATGTCGGGGTGGCTGCGTTAAAAGCAGGTGGCAATGCCGTGGATGCAGCGGTGGCTGTGGGCTTTGCCTTAGCCGTCACTCATCCATCGGCTGGAAACATCGGCGGTGGCGGATTCATGCTGGTGCGCTTTGCCGATGGTCGCAAAACATTTCTCGATTTTCGCGAAATGGCTCCGGCCAAAGCTTCGCGCGATATGTACTTGGATGCATCTGGGAATCCTACTAAAGATTCCGTCATCGGCTGGCGTGCATCGGGAGTTCCAGGGACAGTGCGTGGTCTGGAAACAGCGCATAAAAAATACGGCAAGTTGGCGTGGAGCAAGCTAGTGACGCCCGCTGCAGACTTGGCCAAAAATGGGTTTCCTCTATCCTACGGAACTGCCCTATCCTTAAAGAGCGCGCGGAATTTGGCGGCATCGCCAGAATCGAAACGCATCTTTCAAACAAACGCTCAAAAGAACGGTGACTTCTTCGAGCCCGGTGATTTGCTGAAGCAACCGGAACTAGCCAAAGTGCTGGAACGCATTGCAAAGCACGGTGCAGAAGATTTTTATTCCGGCGAAACAGCCAAGAAGTTAGTGTCCCAAATGGCCGCCAATGGTGGCACAATCACTCTCGAAGACTTAGCTCATTACAAGACGGTGGAGCGAACACCGCTGGAAGGTAAGTATCGCGGATTTGATATTATTACCGCGCCGCCACCTTCATCCGGCGGCATTGGCATTCTGCAAATGCTGGCCATGCTGGAAAAAACAGACTTCGCCGCATCTGGTGCTGGTTCGGCAAAGTCTATCCACTTCATGGCCGAAGCCATGCGTCGCTATTATGCCGATAGAGCCGAATTCATGGGCGATCCTGATTTCTACAAGGTTCCAGTTTCCAAGTTGCTCAATCCAAAATATGTGGATGCCCGTCGCGCCACCATTGATGCAGATCACGCCACGTCCAGTGATGAGGTTCGTCCTGGCGATATCAATGGCAAGGAAAGCACTGAGACTACGCACTATTCCATAGTCGATGCCGAAGGCAACGCAGTGGCCGTCACCTACACCTTAAACGGCGGCTACGGTTCCGGTGTAACAGTTCCTGGTCTGGGATTCTTGTTGAACAACGAAATGGACGATTTCAGCGTCAAGCCTGGCGCACCCAACATGTACGGTGCCATTGGCGGCGAAGCGAATTCCATTGTGGCGGGCAAGCGCCCTTTATCGTCCATGACGCCCTCCATTGTTTTGAAAGATGGCAAGCCTTTTCTGATTGTCGGAACTCCTGGCGGCACCCGCATCATCACCAGTGTGTTTGAAGTAATCGTCAATGTATTAGACTTCCACATGAATGTGCAGGACGCCGTGAATGCGCCACGTTTCCATCATCAATGGAAGCCCGATAAGCTGCTACTGGAACCGGGAATTTCGCCAGACACCCGTTTGCTGCTGTCACAACAAGGACATTCAATTGAAACCGTGAATGCCATTTGCGAGGTGGCCGCCATTCAGTTTGAAGCGGATGGCTGGCTGGCCGGTGCATCCGACTCGCGCGTAGATGGCAAGGCGGCAGGCTACTAAATTATGCGTCACGCTCTATCTACTCACTATTTCGTCAACCATCGTTTGACGGTTGCGGCGCTGGAACGAATCCTTCATGCAGGAGTTCCCGCCGTTGAAATTTTCTGTGCCAAACAACATCTGGACTATACGAACAAATCGCAAGTAAATGAATTGGCCTACTGGTTCAAGGATGAAGACCTGCAACTCCATTCGCTTCACTTGCCAATGCATACGGATGAGGTGTGGGGTCGTAGTGGTCCGCAGGCGCACTTGAACATTTGCGATCTGAACAAGTCCAAACGCATTGCCGCCGTGGATGAAATCAAACGCGCTATTGAAGTGGTGGAATCCATTCCCTGCCTTTACCTGATCCAACATGTCGGCGGGCTGAACGAAGAGTTCGACGAGCATAAGCTGGACATGGCATTCAATTCGCTAGAGGAAATTTCCCTTTTCGCCAAGCAACGCGGTGCAGAAATTCTTCTTGAAAATATCCCCAACGGATTTTCTACCGGGGACAAGCTCTGTTACCTATTGGGGGTCACGCACCTGGACCTGAATTTCTGTTTCGACGTGGGCCACGCCAATCTAATGGAAGGTGTGGAGGAAGCGTTTGAAAGAATGAAGCCGCGCATTCGCTCCACTCACGTGCACGATAACAACGGCACCGACGATAGTCACCTATTTCCCACCTTGGCCGAGAGCGGCACCATTGACTGGCAGAAAATCATGGGCCTGCTGCGCTCCGCCGAGAATCAATATCCATTGCTTTTGGAACTCAAAGAATCACCCGACTTTCCGCAACCTCTGGAAGCGATCAAACAAATTTTCGAGCGTTTGGAGAACCTGTAAATGTCTTATCCCCGCATCCGCATTTCCGACGCTGCCAAACATGTTGGTGAAACCGTTTCCATCGCTGGTTGGCTTTATAACCTTCGTAAATCCGGCAAAATCTGCTTTCCTTTGGTGCGCGACGGTTCAGGCACCATGCAATGTGTCGCCGTCAAAAGCGCCATCCCGGAAGAACTTTTCGAGACGCTGAAAGGCTTGACCCAGGAATCGGCATTGATCGTAACCGGGAAGATTCGTGCCGAAGAGCGCGCCGCCGGTGGCTATGAAATGGACGTGGAAGCTGCCGACGTTGTGCAGAAAGTGCCGGAAGAAGATCCGTACCCAATTACGCCAAAAGAGCATGGCGTCGACTTTCTGATGGACCATCGTCATTTGTGGATTCGCAGCAAACGGCAACACGCCATTCTGCGGATTCGTCATGAAGTGATTAAAGGCATTCGCGATTATTTCGATTCGCACGGATTCACGTTAGTGGACACGCCCATCTTCACACCAGCGGCCTGCGAAGGCACCACAACATTGTTTGAAGTGGATTATTTCGAAGATGAAAAAGTTTATCTGACGCAATCAGGTCAGCTATACAACGAAGCCACGGTGATGGCCTTTGGAAAGGTCTACTGTTTCGGCCCAACGTTTCGAGCAGAGAAATCGAAGACTCGTCGACACCTCACCGAATTCTGGATGGTAGAGCCGGAAATGGCCTACGCCACATTGGACGACGTGAAGCAAGTGGCTGAAGAGATGATCTGCTTTGTGGTGGCCCGCGTCCTGGAAAATCGCCAGGAAGAATTGAAGACATTGGAACGCGACATAACAAAGCTGGAAGCGATCAAGGCTCCCTTCAATCGCATGAGCTACGACGATGCAGTGAAAAAGCTGCAATCGCTAGGCAGTGAAATTCAATGGGGCGGCGATTTCGGCAACACCGATGAGACATTGCTGACTGCCGATATGGATCGGCCAGTGCTGGTGGATCGCTACCCGGCGGAGATCAAGGCGTTCTATTTTGAGCACGACCCGGATAGACCAGAACTAGCGCTAGGCGTAGATTTGATCGCGCCAGAAGGTTACGGCGAAGTAATCGGCGGCGGCCAGCGTGTGTCGGATTTAGAGACGTTGAAGAAGCGCTTGGATGATCACGGTTTGCCGCATGAGGCGTTCGGCTGGTACTTGGATTTACGCAAATTCGGCGGTGTGCCACATGCCGGGTTCGGGATGGGCGTGGAGCGTTTCACAGCCTGGATGTGTGGGACCGAGCATATTCGGGAGACGATCGCATTTCCAAGGATGTTGTATCGTACAAGACCGTAGATGCGATCACAACGCGAATGGCGCGGTGCGGATTAAGTTACCCGCGTCGCGCATGCGCAAATTCAATGAGCCGCTGAATTTGATCGACCGAGAGCGAGGGAAAGCCCTCGCGGAGGTCGCCTATGCTTTCACCCATATCGTAGCTGTTCACAATGGCGTCGGGCAGGATGTGAGTACCTCGCACGATAGGCCTTCCCGACACCTTATCGGGGATGCGTTCAATCAGTTCGCAACCGCTCCAATCGATCACTTTTTGTGCCACTCCGCTCGGCCTCCTTTCTCGTCTTGGTCAAAGTGCATGTTCAGATCGACTTAGTTTTTGCCATCGAATAATTGGAAGCCCCTTGAGTGCAAACGGAGCTAATGCTAGTCCGCCAAATCCTTGTTAGTCCGAATCAAGCTGCACAAGACTTCAGTTCTTCTCGAATGATGCGGCGTAGCGTATCTTCCATCCTTGGCGACTTTCCTTCCAAGTATTCGCGCAGTGCCGCGTTGATGATCGTTTGATAACCGGTGGCGCCGCCCGATTGCTCCGCCATCTCAAGAAAGCGATCCACGATGTCCTTGTCAAGCCGGATCGTAATGCGGGTTTTGCCCTCAGCCTCAGATTCAGGCGGAAGAACGCGTCCCCGTTTACCCTTGCTGAAATCGTAATGACTCTTCATTGTTGTGCCTCGTATTCTTCGTGTTCGCGTGGTTCGGCTGGACGTACGGAGATGATCCTCACGTTTTCGCCGCGCCATGTGTAGACAACTACCAACAGACGTCCCATTGCACCTAGACCGAGAGTGATGAATCGCCGCTCATTCGGATTCGACTCGTCATCAGCTACTGTAATAGGGTAAGTATCCTCGAAAACTGGGATCGCTTCAGGCATGCGGACCCCGTGCCTTTGAAAGTTGATTCCGGCTTTACTTTGCTCGTCCCATTCAAATCCCACTGCTTCAATTGTATGCACAATACGTGCAGACAGCAAGAGTTTTCCTTCAGAGCACCGATATTCCGATCCCAACGGGCATCGGTTCTAGCGGTGGCCTGACTTGATACTAAAGTCAGATCAACTAACTATCTATAGTCTTAGAGGCTAAATATGCTGCTTGCGGGTATACTCAAAACGATGGATACCCCAACCAACAGCCGGATTATATCAACGCCCGGCGTGTGTGGCGGTAGGGCACGGATTGCTGTGTCGCGGCAAAGTGAAAAGTTCCTATTTGGGCAAAGTAGAAAGTTCCTATTGACAGCCGTAAGGCTGAAGGATGGAACGAATTGCAATGAGTCAACAAGAACGGGACTGGCTGGATTGGTTAAAGCGAGCCCGAGACA
>JANXSF010000082.1 GCA_025352795.1 Acidobacteriota bacterium | reverse complement strand
CAACCCTGTCCGCGCATCACCGTTGCCGCATCGACTACACCCTTCCCAAACTAAAAATGTAGTGGAGACCTTTGGTATGCCTTTACTGAAACTAAAGGACTTTCGAGGACTAAAAGTGCTCAACTGCGAAGGATCGGTTAGTTGGGCTTCATCTTCAAATGGCACAAGATATAGTGGTACGGAAGCTTTTTTTGCCGTCTTTTGGGGTCGCACCATAAAATTGGTCGCATGTAAATCCAGACTGACTAACCATGCTGCGTAAGAGTCGGTCAGCGAATTCGCGGATTGCTAAATCTATTGTCACCACTCGCTTAAGCATCAAAATCGTCGCAGGCCGCTCGTATTGGGCATGGGATCCGACTGAGTGCTTATAATCGAAATCCGAGTGCTTCAATAATGGCAATAAGCTCAGACTGCTTTAGCGGAAGATAATTTCTGCGCCCCATAATGTTTCTAACAATTACGAAGCGCTACGACCAAACTAGATATCCAGGTTCCGCACATCCAGCGCGTTATCCTCAATGAACTTCCGGCGCTGCTCTACATCTTCTCCCATCAGCGTCGAGAAGATCTGATCGCTCTCCACCAAATCCTTCAAATCGACACGTAACAGCGTGCGCTTTTCTGGATTCATAGTTGTTTCCCACAACTGTTCCGCATTCATTTCACCCAGCCCTTTGTAGCGCTGAATGTTTACGTCTTTCATGCCTTCTTCTCTGGCGAACGCTAAAAGGTCGCGCCAGTTGGACAACACTTGCGGCTGACCGGTCTCGCCTTTTTTCGCCGTGAACGGAGGATGATTATGCTTGCTCAGCGACTTTGCCAGTGAGCGCAGCTTGCGGAAATCGGGGCCCGTGGCGAATTCAATGTTGATGGTGCGCCGGGCATTCGTCGGATCAATGTAAACGATGGTCCATGCGCCGTGCTCTTCATCCTGCACCAATTCCGCTTCCACTTTAGCCGCTTTCATTGCTTCAAGCAGCGGTTGGACGTTGGCTTGATCGGTGAAGTCCACTTTGGAATCGATCTTCAATTCCACGTTGGTCAGCAGTTCCACTACGCGTAAATCACGCAGACGCTTTTCCACTTTGCGATAGATAATCTGGAATTCGTCCAAACCATTCAGGAACGTGCGCAGTTCAGCACCTTCCAGTTTCGCTGCCGCAGGAGTTCCATATTCCACCACTAAATTATCGGTGGCGCGCTTCAGGATTTCCTTAGTGAATTCCTTATCGTCTTTGATGTAATCTTCCTTCTTACCCTTCTTCATGCGATAAAGCGGCGGTTGCGCTACAAACACGTGGCCGCGCGTAATCAGTTCCTGCATGTGACGGAAGAAAAACGTAAGCAGCAAAGTACGGATGTGGCTACCGTCCACGTCTGCGTCGGTCATGATGATGATCTTGTGATAGCGCAGGCGCGTCATGTCGAAATCGTTGTGACCAATGCCCGTGCCAATGGCCGTGATCATGTGCCGAATTTCGTCGTGCCCCAGCATTTTGTCATAACGCGCTTTTTCTACGTTGAGGATCTTTCCCTTCAAAGGAAGGATCGCCTGAAATTTACGATCGCGTCCGGACTTCGCCGTGCCTCCTGCCGATTCGCCTTCCACTAAGTAAATCTCGCAACGGGATGGATCTTTTTCCTGGCAATCGGAAAGTTTCCCGGGCAGTCCACCGGAATCGAGAGCACCCTTACGACGAGTCAGATCGCGAGCCTTGCGGGCAGCTTCTCTAGCGCGAGCTGCGTCAATGGCCTTGCCCACGATTTTTTTCATCACAGCCTGGTTCTTCTCGAAAAACTCGCCCAGTTTTTCGTTCACCAACTGCACCACTTGACCCTGAATATCGCTGTTCAGCTTGCCCTTGGTTTGACCTTCGAATTGCGGCTGAGGCAATTTGACGGACACCACCGCCGTCAGCCCTTCACGCACGTCATCGCCACTCAGATTTTCTTTGACGTCTTTGAACATGCCGCCAGATTGGCCATGGGCATTGATCGTACGGGTGAGCGCGCTGCGGAAGCCGCTTAAGTGCGTGCCGCCGTCAACGGTGTTGATGTTGTTCGCAAAACTGAAAACCGTATCGGTATAGCCGTCGTTGTACTGCAGCGCCACTTCAATTGAGATTTTGCCACCAGTGGGCATGTCCCGTTCGCCTTCAAAGTAAATGGGCTTTTCATGCAGCACGGATTTCGATTTATTCAGATGCTTGATGAATTCCGAGATGCCGCCCGAATAATGAAACTCGTGATGATTCGGTGGATCCACGCGGTCGTCATACAACTGGATGGTTAGGCCTTTGTTCAAAAAAGCCAACTGGCGCAGACGATTGGCCAGGGTATCGAAGTTGTATTCAGTAACCGTGAAAATGGTGGTGTCGGGCTTGAACGTGATCAGCGTGCCATGCTTCTTGCTTTTACCGGCACGCACCAGCGGCGCTAGTGGAGCGCCTTTGGAATACTCTTGCGTCCAGGTGTAATTATCGCGCCAGATTTCCAGATCGAACTTTTCGGAAAGTGCGTTGACGCAGCTTACGCCCACGCCATGCAATCCGCCAGATACTTTGTAGGTGTTGGAATCAAACTTGCCGCCTGCGTGCAGTTTGGTCAACACCACCTGCGCAGCGGAAACGCCTTCTTCAGCGTGCATGTCCACGGGAATGCCGCGACCATTGTCTTCCACAGAAATGGAATTGTCGCTCAAGATTTTTACAATGACGGTGTCGCAATAACCGGCCAGCGCTTCATCCACGGAGTTGTCCACCACTTCCCAAACCAAGTGATGCAAACCCTGTTCCGATGTGGAGCCGATGTACATGGCTGGTCGCAAACGAACTGCTTCCAGGCCTTCTAAAACTTTAATGCTTGTCGAATCGTAATTCCCAGTCGGTGTAGCCAAGTTGACTTTCCTTTGAAACAAAAACAAATCTCAAAAATTTTAGTTACTGCAAACTGCGTCAAATGCGCATGGGCATGATGATGTAGCGGTAAGTGTACGCGGCGTCTCCGCCAGGTCTCATTTCCCCGGCTGCCCCGCCATCTTTGAAGTGGAACACTACTTCCGTTTCAGCAGTAGCGCGCAAGAAATCCACAATATACTGCGCGTTAAAGCCGATCTGAACCGGCGGCCCGTCGTAGGAAACGGTAAGCGTTTCTTCGCTCTCTCCGGTCTCCGATAGCGAAGAGTGCAACCTGAATTCATTGGCCGCGGCAGTCAACTTAATGGCCCTGGACCGTTCATCAGCGAACTGCATGACGCGTTCCAAAGCGCCCTTCAACTCATCACGATCCATGGACACAGCATGTGCATGTTCTTTGGGCAGCACGCGCTCAAATTCCGGGAAGTTCCCGGTGAGTTTACGGCTAATCAGCAAACGCTGACCAAGGGTGAAAAACAGATGATTATCGTCACCGGAAAACATCAGCTTAGCGTCTGGCTCAGCGTCGGCAGCCAGCTTCAGAATTTCGTTCATCGCTTTGCGTGGAAGCAATGCCCGATACGGTGCCTTCAGATTTCCTAACTGTACTTTCTGTTCCACCAAAGCCAGTCGATGGCTATCGGTGGCAACCATCACCATGCCGTCAGCCCGCACAATGAGCAGTGCCCCGTTCAGCGTGAAGCGGGATTCCTCAGCAGAAATGGCAAAGATAGTTTTTGAAATCATCATGGCCAGTGTCTTCACCGGAATTTCTGCCAGCACTTCAGGCAAGTGCGGCAGTTCCGGGAAACTTTCGCGGCTCATACCGGCAATGCGCGTTTTGCTACGACCGCAGGTGATGGTGGCCCATTGGTTATCGGCAAACTTGATGTTGATTTCGCCATCAGGAAGCAGCCGCACGTAATCCAGCAGCTTCTTTGCGGGAATGGTTCCAGACCCGCCCTTTTTTACGATTGCCGGGGCGGAACAACGCACGCCCAGCTCCAGGTCGGTTGCTGTTAAGACAATCCGGTCCCCGTCAGCTTCAATGAGCACGTTCGACAAAATCGGAATCGTCGTCTTTTTTTCGACAACCCCTTGCGACAAGTTCAACTCGCGGACCAGATCCGCTTTGTTGATTGCGAACTCCATGCTGGCTTCCTCTCTCTTCCGACTTTCACCGACGGCCTTCAAGTAGCTATAACTTGTCTATAAAATGATTATTTATACAAGTATAAGAACCGTAGGCGCTGTGGAAAAGTTGATTTCTCTCTAAATTATAATAAAACCAAGGCCTTGCTGTCACTGTAACCCTTGGATAACTTCTTGGACAAGGGGTGGAAAACTTGGGCAGCCACTTCTTCCACCGATTTCCAAAGGCTCCACAAAAGGCAAATTGTGGATATCTCAACAAGTCTAACTGATTGAATCAGATAGCCTGTGTATTAACTTGTTCAAATCTACATCATTTTGGCGCAGCGCCTCAATCTTAGAAATAGAGTGTAGCACCGTTGTATGGTGCTTTCCGCCGAACGCTTTGCCGATCTCTGGCAGCGATGCGGGCGTCAAATCCTTCGCCAAATACATGGCCACCTGCCGCGGATAGCTGATGTTGCGGGCATTGCTCTTCTGCTTGATCTGGGCTGGCGATAACTGGAAGTGCTCACCCACGGCCTTGATAATGGATTCAATGGAAATACGGCGGTCCTGGCCAGCTACAATGTGCTTCAAAACCTGCTGGGCCATGGCCAGGCTGATGGGGCTGCTGGTGACTGAGGAATAGGCACCCAGTTTGATTAACGCGCCTTCCAGTTCCCGCATGTTGCTTTTGGTTTTGGTGGCGATGAAAACACGAACATCTTCGGGCAGGTCTATTCCCTGATCTATCGCTTTACGGTCCAGAATTGCCATCTTCGTTTCCAGATCTGGTGGTTGGACATCGACAAGTAGCCCCCATTCAAAGCGACTGCGCAAGCGTTCCAGCAAGCCTGGAGTCTGCTTTGGTGTGGAATCACTGGATAGCACAATCTGCTTTTGATGGTCGTAGAGTTCGTTAAAAGTGTGGAAAAACTCTTCCTGCGTGCGCTCTTTACCGCCTAAAATTTGCACATCGTCCACAAGTAGGGCGTCGGCAGTGCGGTAGTGTTGATGAAATTCACGCATACGATCTGTCCGGATGCACTGAATCATCTCATTCATAAAACGTTCGCTGGAGGTATAGACAACTTTCATCTGGCTGAAGTTTTGGATAAGGGCACGGCCAATGGCGTGCATCAAATGCGTCTTGCCCATGCCCACGCCACCGTAAATGAAAAGCGGATTGTAACTTTGGGATGGCCGTGTGGCCACTGCCCGCGCCGCCGCATGGGCAAACTGGTTGCAGGATCCGACCACGAAGTTATCAAACGTGAACTTGGAGTTCATTTGCGAGATGGGTGCCTGGAACGGTAAATCGCCGCCTGGTCCTGGGGAAATAGCAATGGGTTTGGGTTGAACGTCCAAGTGTTGCGCCGAGACTTCATAGCGGACGGTACGAATGGGCAAGCGGAGTTTGAGAATCGCTTGGGAAACGCGTTCAGAATATTCCCGTTCCATCCAGGATCGGGTGGATTCATCGGGAACTTTCACACATAGCCGGTCCGATTCTTCGCGGCTGAAAGTGGTATCGGCAATCCAATTCTGGAAGCTTTCCAGGCTAATACTTGTAGCGATTTCTTGTTTGATTTGATCCCAGCTATTCATGTTTTCACGAGTGAGCAAAAAATTCCCACATGTTTTCCTCAACCTGTGGAAAACGTAGGCCGACGGCTAACCTGTTTAAGGGATACCAGTTGTTGATCGTGCTCTGAAGGGGTTCTACTACCTAACCCTCAAAAAGCAGTGCGAGGTTCAGTCTAACACATTAGACGGTGTTGGTTACAAGCCTTTTGTTCAACTATAAGTGTTGTGTTTTCAATTATATAACATTTTCTATACAATTTGTTTCCACATGTTTTGCTTGGTGCACCACGGTGCTTGTTAAGATCCAATGACATACGCTTGCCCGGTTCCAGTAGCCAATGAGGTAATCCCCCGGAAGCGTTGAAACAAGTAGGCGCAGGTCTGTGCCATGGTGTTTTTGCAAACCGGCAGTACCTTTCAATTTGACACCAAAGCCATTTCGGGAGAGAATAGAGTTGACTGCCAACAGTTCCCTCCTCATGAGCGGGAGTAACTCAGTTGGTAGAGTGCAACCTTGCCAAGGTTGATGTCGCCGGTTCGAATCCGGTCTCCCGCTCCATTACGCCCTGCCAAATTATAGCGACTCCAAAACCGTCTATTGATTTAAGTATGTAAATATGGAGGTAGGCTCTATAATTACATACATGCTCTCTAGGATCCTTGGGACCCGCATAATCTATTCCTTGAAACATTCGCCTGCAGTGGTTTTGTTAGGACCTCGACAAGTGGGAAAGACTACCCTTGCATTGGAAATTGGCGACCAGCAGCCATCCATCTACCTTGATTTGGAAAACGATGAGGATCGGGCGAAGCTCGCTAACCCGGCCCGCTACCTGGAAGGACATGAAGATAAGTTGGTGATCCTTGACGAAGTGCAACGGGTCCCGGAACTCTTTCAACCCTTGCGCGGAATCATTGACAAGGGAAGGCGACACGGAAAAGCCAATGGCCGCTTTCTGCTTTTGGGATCAGCCGCTATGGACTTGTTGCAACAGTCTGGCGAAAGTCTGGCCGGTCGTATTTCATATTTGGAACTGGGTCCATTCGACGCTCTAGAGATTGACCCTCTCTCCATTGAGACACTCTGGATCAGGGGCGGATTTCCCCGTAGCTTCCTGGCCGAAACTGACGATCTGAGCATGGACTGGCGACGCAACTTTATTCGGACTTACCTGGAACGCGACGTTCCACAGTTTGGTTCGCGAATCCCTGCGGAGACACTACGGCGCTTCTGGACTATGCTGGCCCACAATCAATCGCAAATGTTCAATGCCGCTATTCTGGCTCGTAGTTTGGGTGTGGATGGCAAGACTATCGCCAGCTATCTTGATTTACTAGTCGATCTTCTGCTGGTTCGACGATTGCCCGCATGGCACCGCAATGTGGGCAAGCGGCTGGTGAAATCACCCAAAGTGTACGTGCGCGATAGCGGCCTTACCCATGCGCTGCTGGGCATCCGCGACATGGAAGCGCTGTTTGGTCATCCCATAGTGGGGCAGACTTGGGAAAGCTTCGTTATGGAAACACTAATCACCGCCGCCCCTGATGGCACCGAAGCGAATTACTATCGCACTTCAAACGGGACTGAGGTGGATCTGGTCTTAACCCTACCCGGTGGGCAATTGTGGGCCATTGAAGTAAAGCGCAGTTCCGCACCCAAGACCGAACGTGGATTTCACTCGGCATGTGCCGATCTAAGGCCTGAAAAGCGTTTTGTAGTATATCCCGGAACAGAGCGATTTCCTTTGGACGACTTGGCAGAAGCCATTGGAGTGGTGGAATTGGCGAAGTCGCTTCGAGCCTTACGGTAGTACGGTACTTAGTTTTATTAGTACTATACCTGCACATTAGTATTTGTATAGATTAACTAATTTGCATGTAGTTTCAAATGCCCTTCCCCCTGGATAGGGTGTTCCCCAAAATCCAGCGTTGCCCCTTAGGCGATGGCTGGTAAACTAGGACCAGTGCGATTTCTGCAATATGACGTGATCATTGTTGGTGCCGGTCATGCCGGTGTGGAAGGATCGCGGGCTTGCGCCCGGCTGGGTTTGAAGACGGCTATGGTCACCATGAATATTGACCTGATCGCCCAAATGTCTTGCAACCCCGCTATTGGCGGCATCGCCAAAGGACACCTGGTCCGCGAGATTGACGCCTTAGGCGGCATTATGGGGCAGGCTACCGATGAAGTGGGCATTCAGTTCCGTCTGCTAAACACCAGCCGAGGCCCTGCCGTCTGGTCTCCCCGTGCCCAGTGCGATAAGAAGCAATATCGCATTCACATGAAAGCGCTGCTGGAACAGGAACCGAATCTGCGGATTCTGCAAGCGGAAGTTTCATCGCTGATCATTGAACCCCAACCCAATGGGCGGGATCGGGTGCGCGGCGTTCACTTGCGCGATGGCCGATCTGCCGAAGCTGGTGCCGTGGTAATCACCACCGGGACGTTCTTGAATGGTTTGGCCCATGTCGGGGAACAGACCTACAGTTGCGGTCGCAATGGCGAAGCTCCATCGAACATGCTGGCCGATCAGTTCCGCACCCTGAACCTGCAATGGACCCGCCTTAAAACCGGCACCCCTCCGCGGCTGGATGGGCGTAGCATTCATTGGGATCGTTTTGAGGCGCAGGATGGCGACAAGATTCCCACTCCGTTCAGCTTCTTAACCGACAAGATTGAACGAGAACAAATCCAATGCCACATCGCCTTCACCAGCGATGAGACGCATCGCATTTTACGAGAGAGCATTGCCCGATCTCCCCTGTACAGCGGGCAGATTGAAGGGGTGGGCCCGCGTTACTGCCCGTCGATTGAAGATAAGATCGTCAAATTCCCAGATAAACTGCGCCATCAGATTTTCCTTGAGCCGGAAGGGCGGGACACCAACGAAGTCTACGTAAACGGTATGTCCACCAGCATGCCCATCGATGTGCAGACTGCCATGGTGGCTTCCGTACCCGGACTGGAAGATGCTGAAATGATCCGCCCCGGTTATGCCATTGAATACGACGCCATTGACCCGCGTGAGCTGGATCATACTCTGGAAGTGAAAAAGCTGGAAGGCCTGTTCCTGGCCGGTCAAATCAACGGCACGTCGGGATACGAAGAGGCAGGTTGTCAGGGCTTAATTGCTGGTTTGAATGCCGCATGCAAGGTGAAAGGCATTGAACCCGTAATTTTGGGTCGCAGTGATGCGTACACCGGCATTCTGATTGACGATTTGATTTCCAAGGGTGCCGATGAGCCGTACCGCATGTTCACTTCGCGCGCTGAGTTCCGCCTGCACTTGCGGATCGACAATGCCGATGAACGGCTGACCCCCATCGGCAGACGCGTCGGGCTGGTCAGTGACGAACGTTGGCTTCGTTTTGAAAGAAAGCAGCGGCAGAAAGTGCGATTGCTGGAATTATTGAATACGGTCAGGATCACACCAGATCTGGCTCTGGCCGCGGACGACCGTCCATTTCTTGGCGTGTGGTTGAAGCGAACGGAATCATCCCTAACCAAAATTACTTCTCTGATTGAATCGCACTTGGGTGAACCGCCCGAAACCGGCCTTTTGACTACTGTGGAAACGGAAACGAAGTATGCCGGTTACATCGGCCAGCAGGATCGGCAGGTGGTGCGCTTGAAGGAATCAGAACGGCGGACCATCCCGTTGACCTTTGCGTATCGGGGGATTCCGGGTTTATCGAACGAAGTTCAAGATAAATTGGAACGTGTCCGACCCACAACGTTGGGGCAAGCAGCGCGGATTCCTGGCGTCACACCGGCAGCCATCGCTGTTTTAGACGTGTATTTGAATCTTGCGTAGTGTTGCGACGGTGTTTTCTGGCGTAGTGTTCCACGTGGAACATCCTGACAAAGCGAATACTAGCCCTTTCACGTTCCACGTGGAACAATCCTGTGGCACACTAACAGGGTGTGAACTGAGCGGATAAGCTGGGAAGCTTCCCCTCCCATTTCAAAATCTAGGAGACCATCACAATTGGGAAAGGTAATCGCAATAGCCAACCAGAAAGGGGGCGTCGGCAAGACCACTACGGCCATCAACCTTGCTGCCTCACTGGCGGCGAATGAGTTGAAAGTGCTCCTGATCGACATTGACCCTCAAGGTAATTCGACAACAGGATTGGGAATTGCCAAAGATCCCGATAATCCCACCATATACCATGTACTGGTTGGGGAAAAGACTGCTGCCGAAGTGATTGTAACCACAGCTTGCGATGGCTTGCACATTCTACCAGCCGATAGGAACCTGGTGGGTGCCAATATTGAAATGGTGGGGTGGGAACAACGCGAATACCGGCTGAGGATGGCGGTAGAGCCATTGAAGGATCACTACGACTACATTCTCATCGATTGTCCCCCTGCGTTAGACCTTCTCACGCTGAACGCGCTGGTTGCCGCAAATTCGTTGTTGATTCCCATTCAGTGCGAATTCTTTGCTCTGGAGGGAATTTCCCAGCTTTTAGATACGGTGGAGCGCATCAAAGAATCGTTTGAACACAGCCTGACCATTGAAGGCATTGTTCTTACCATGTACGACGACCGTACCAGCCTCACTCGTCAGGTGGCTCAGAATTTGAAGGAATTCTTCCAGGGCGAAGTGTTTGAGACCGTTATTCCTCGCAATGTCCGCTTAGCCGAAGCCCCCAGCCACGGTAAGCCGATATTGCTTTACGATATGCGCTCCAAGGGTGCTGAAAGCTATATGAAATTGGCAAAGGAGATGATCACCAATGAGCAGCGGAAACGACAATCAGCGCAAAGCGCTGGGTAGAGGCATCTCTGCCCTGCTCCCAGGGCGTCCCATTAATCCCCCAGTAAGCCCCACGGGACCGCCCCCTCCCAATATCGCGCTGTTGGCGGTGCAACCAGCGGTGCCGGTGCCCCCCGCCGAACCAGGTCATAATTCCATTCTGAATTTGCCCATCGGGAAGATTGAGCCCAATCCAATCAACCCTCGCACGGTTTTCCAGCAGGAAAAGTTGGCGGAACTTGCGCAATCCATCAAATCGAATGGAATTATTCAGCCGTTGGTGGTGCGCAAGGCGGCGGGCGGCAGGTACCAACTGATCGCCGGGGAACGCCGCTGGCGCGCGGCGAAATTGGCTGGTCTTGAAACAGTTCCGGTGGTGGTCCAGGAATTGGCTGAAAGTCGTTTGCTGGAAGTGGCGCTGATCGAAAACATTCAGCGGGAAGATTTAAATCCCATGGAAGTGGCCCAGGCATTTGAACGGTTGACGCACGACCATGGTTTGAGCCATGAGGAAATTGGCCAGCGCACGGGTAAGGAACGCAGCACGGTGACCAATATGCTGCGGCTGCTGCGATTGCCATCGTCTATCCAACTTCTGATGGCAGAACAAAAACTGAGCATGGGGCATGCCCGAGCGTTACTGGGTTTACCAACCGACGAAATGATTTGCGAGCTGGGTGAAAAGGCAGTGACCCAGGCCATGTCAGTTCGGCAGGTGGAGCAGACGGTGCAGAAGTTGAGCAAAACACCGGAATCGAAACCAGAGGAACCCAAACCGGTGGATCCTAATGTGAAGGCTGCCATCCAGGAATTGATTCATGCGTTGGGCACCAAGGTGCGCATTGTGGAGAAGAGCGCGAACCGGGGCAGAATTGAGATCGACTACTTTTCCGCAGATGATTTAGATCGCATTTACACTTTGATTGTTGGAGAAGCCCCACTGTAGTGCAAGCTCTGCTATGCTTCATGACGTGGCCAAGACAAAGGATCTAACGAAGAGTAACCGAAAGGAAGAGCGGGAGAAAGCAGAGGCCGAACTGCCCGCCCCGCTACCAGTTCTGCGAGCCATGTTCGAGTGGCTGGAAAAGAAGTTAGATGCAACCCCGTGCGACCACACGCACAGATTCACATTGCAGTACGCCCGCACCAATGAGTTGGATGAAGAAGCGTTGCTGGAATGGCTACGCGATTACGGCGGCGAATGCGATTGCGAAGTGCTGGCCCAAGTGGAAAGTTCGAATGCCGCGTTGAAGGGCTAGGCGTTCTTCTAACTTCAACAGAATCAATACCTTACTGAGCCGTGACCGCAAGGGAGCGGTCTAGTAACCACCGCTATCCCAGGGATGCAGGGAACGGAGTGGGACAGGCATCCCTGCCTGTCCGCGTTTGTTAAATTACCGATGGTGCCGGCGGGGGGACTCGAACCTCCGACCTACGGATTATGAGACCGTCGCTCTAACCGACTGAGCTACGCCGGCATACCTACCTTCTAGAGTATGCAACTAGGTTGCACCTTGTCAAATGAATCCCGCCTGATATTGCACTAAGCGATTCCTTTTCTTTAACTTACACAGTGTCCGAGTCAATGCGGCCTCCGCGTGGGGGCTAAAAAGCCGAATTTTGGCACGTGAAACCCCATTTGGGCTGAGGAAAAGGTCCGATCACCAACAATTCTAAAATCATTTTCATTTATTTTCGTGTCGGAAAAGCGGGAAAAAAGTGTGGGAACTAACCCGAGTGAACTATCGCTAGATGACTAACCCATTTGGTTAATACAATTTAGCTGGTACTTCAGTACTGACATTACGCAATAAGTACTATATGTGCTAATTCGTTTGGGTTAGTTAATTAAGAGGATTGTAGTAGTCGAGGTTAACTGGTACATAAGATACGGTACACATAGCCAAGTACTTACACAAAGCCGTACTGGAACGGCACCAGCATTTATATTATCGGCTGAAAAGGGGTGGAGCGTATGAACATACTAAGTAAATTTCGTTTGATGGTAGGGATGGCCGGGATGATGATGCTGGGGGCTGGAGGGGTAGCGGAAGCGCAGCCCACCCTGACCAACGTATCTTTTGGTGTAGGGAGTATTCCTGTCAACACCACAACCTTCCTTCTATTTACCATCAAGAATCCTGGGTCGCTCGTCACCCTAACAAATATCAGTTTTGATAACGTCTTACCCGTGGGCCTAAAGGTCGATTCGCTCGGTACTAACGGTTGTGCAGTTGCAGGCGGATTGCCTGTATCTTCGGGAGGCGGTTCCGACCATGTCGGTATTAGTGGTCTCACTTTGTTGCCCGGCGGATCTTGCAGCATTACTTTCGTCATAAGGGGAACCCCAGCAGGCCACAGTTCGTTTACTGCGGGTCCGATAACCTCTGCGACAACAAGCGATCCGGCAAGATTCGGCCCGGCAATTTTGGATGTGCTAGATCCGCCGGCTTTCACCAAATCCTTTTTGCCCACAGCGATTCCACTGGGCGCCAAGACCACCTTGTCCTTCAGTGTCACAAACAATAACCCGGTTGGTACCGGACCAATTACGAGCCTGACAGTGCAAGACAATTTCGGGCCAACCCTATTGGTACATAGTCCCACTGGTGTATTAGCCAACCCCGCAGGATGTGCGACCACATCCGTTACGCTAGGCAGCGGTAACGTGTCTTTTAACATCGCCAGTTTGGCTCAAGGTGCCACTTGCACCTTTGGGCTTGACGTGGATGGAATGCAAAAAGGAAAATTCATAAATAATGCGAGTCTTACCACCTTCAATGCCGGTGGTGCGCTTGCTTCAGCTCCGATCTTGGTTGTTGGGCCACCTTCCCTCATCAAATCTTTTAATCCAGCGGCGGTAAAACCTGGAGCCAACACAGTCCTAACTTTTCAACTCGACAACACCAATACTGATCCCGGAGCCACACTGACGAATGTGAGTTTTACAGATCTTATCAGTATTGTCGGTTTCACTGTTGTTTCTACAACAACCTCGTGTGACTTTGGTGGTGGACCACCAACGGGAACATTTGGTCATGTGGGTAATTTATTGACCTTCACGGGCGGCACTTTAACAGCCCTAAGTTCTTGCAATCTATCGGCGACGCTATTGGCAACCAGTGCGACGGGATGCTACAACAACATTACGAGTCTAGTCAACTCCCTAGAAGGTGGCACTGGTGTCGCTGCCACAGCCACAGCTTGTGTGTTGCTACCCCCAACCATCGTTAAGACATTTTCTCCCACAACCATCGCCTACGATGGAACCTCCACCGTTTCATTCTTGGTCACGAACCCGAACCTCGGCGTAGGAACCGAACTAAACAACGTGAAATTTGGTGGATCAAATTTTGACGACCTCGGTGCTATTGGGCTTGAAGTTGTCAGCGTTAGCAATACTTGTGGAGCCGCGACTATCCCGATTATTGGCCCCGCGCCTAAGCTGACTTTCAACATACCAATCCTTGGACCCGGCGCAAGTTGTACATTTACTGCCGTAGTTAGGCCAATCGCTCCCACTCCTAATCCGAAATTGAATTGCGTCACAGCAATATCAAGTAACGGCGGGCAAGGGGCTCAGTCATGCGACACCCTTACGGTTGTTCTTCCCCCAACAGTCCTAAAGTCGTTCTTGGGAAATCCAGTTGGACTTGGCCAAGAGTCGATCATCACGCTAACCATCAGTAACCCAAACACAAGTACTTTGACTGGAATTGAGCTGAATGATACCTTCCCTGCAGGAATGACTGTATCTACACCTGCCACCACTACGTGCATCGGAGGAGTCTTGAGTGGAGGTCCAAACGGTGTCAAAGTTACTGGAGTAACCCTTACTGGAGGGACCTCATGCACAGTAACCGTCGGTGTGAAAACGACAAGTTGCGGGAACTTTATCAACCTCACTGATAACGTCAAATCCATTGAAGGTGGAGCTGGCGGAAAGGCCACCGCCACTTTAAGCGTATTCTGTCCCCCATCCATAGTGAAGAGTTTCAGTCCAAAAACAATTCTGCTTGGAGCCAACTCGACCCTTACTTTTACAATTACCAATCCCAACAATACACCGCTGAATAATATTAACTTCAGTGACATTCTTCCAGGGCCATCACCTGCGTCAAGCCCAGTATTGACCATTGTGACCCCACCATTACCTCTAACTCCTGTTTGTGGTGCTAATGGTGGAACCCTAATCAATCCCGGCAACTTACTCTCACTGAGCTCACTAAACTTGCCAGCTAACCAAACCTGCTCCTTCTCCGTTGTGGTTACGGGTTCGGCACCGGGTGCCTACATCAACAAAGTGACCGTAAACGCGCCGCTTACCGGTGACGGGAACATGTCTACTGACACGCTCAACATAATCACCACCAATAAGCCCCCAGTTCTTATAAAGGCCTTCGCTACGAAGTTCGTACTACCAGGAGCAGTCATAGCGTTAACGTTTACTCTATCGAATCCTAGTTCTGACCAAATCACGAACGTCGGATTTACAGATGTACTACCTGGAGGGTTCCTGGTTACCAATCCGAATGGACTCGTCAACACATGCGGTGGGGTAGCTGTGGCAACTCCAACAACTCCTAACATCAGCCTAACCGGCGTGACTATGCTGCCTGGAGCATCCTGCACGCTAACGTTAAATGTTACTGCGCCGAACATTGTTCCTCCGGTATACATTTGCAACACGACGTCTACGGTTACATGGTCTGGAGCACCACCGGATGGCAATCCTGCTACCACTTGCATCACTGTGGGAGACAAACCGATTGCGCCGCCTGATGCATTCCAGATCCGCTATGCCGCACATTTGGACCAGGGTGATTCTTACATCAATCTGACCAATAACGGGGCGAACGGAGCACCGTATGCTGGACCTGGATTCGGATATCCTGTTGGCAACATATGCGTCAATGCTTATGTATTCTCTCCAGATGAACAGTTGATATCCTGCTGTTCTTGCCTGGTGACGCCGAACGGACTGAATTCTCTCTCGGTCAAACTGGATCTGGTCAGCAATACGCTAACCGGCCTTCAGCCTAATTCTGTAGTCATCAAGCTGTTGGCAAGTCAACCCGTTGGTCCCGTATGCAATGCGGCCTTGCCGAACATGATGAACCTGGCACCGGGGATGAATGCATGGGGTACAACCATTCATCAAACTCCGACGCTAAGCTATACAACCACGGAGACTCCATTCATCAAGGCCAGTTTAAGTGATCAGGAATTAGCGAGCATCACCAATCGTTGCGCGAACAACATCGGCAACGGGAGTGGATTCGGGATCTGCCGCAGTTGTCGAACAGGTGGATTTGCACCTATCGGGATTGCGGGTTTGCCTGAAAATAGATAAAAGCTTGTGGGCACAGTTGAGGTGGAGTCCACGGGGGAGCGCAAATGTAGGTATGCGCTCCCCGCATCATTTCGCCATTAAACTTTGCTCGTATTGAGAGTTTTGGACCATCCCGCACACTATACTGACATGGAGATAGAAAGACGTAACCCCGTCCTAACCCTCACCCCACTGATTGAAGAAGACTAAGACGATTCCGGCGCAAGATTAGGCATTTTAGTGCCCGAACTAAAGTTTTAGATCGATTCATTCCGAAGTACTAAAGTGTCAAATTTACTGTTGAGGAATCATATATAACTATGTCGCACAGAGTATTGAAAACGTTCGTACCGGGTTTGGTTCTTTCTTTGGCTGCTTTGATGCAGCCTATTTTGCAGGCGCAAACCCCAACGCTGGATAGTGAGCAGTGGGCTATGTTAACTCTTATGAATAACCTTCGGGCCAGGTATGGAGTTGCTCCACTCCAAGTTTCCGTAACCCTTCAAAATGCCTCCCAGTGGATGGCGACCGACATGGCAACCAATAATTATTTTTCAAGCAGAGATTCGCTTCGCCGCTTTTCTGACGCGAGGTTTCGTGCTTTCGGTTATAGCTACAGCGCAGAGGAAGGAATTGCTGAAGGATTGGCAAACGCACAGGATCTATTTAACCAGTGGATGACTACTTGCTTCCCGAATTCGATCGGAGGGTGTTCTTACCTGTATCAGAACTTTATGCGGGAACCAGGATATACAGTGGTTGGAATCGGAAGGGGGTACAACGCAAATACAAGTACGAAATGGTCGTGGACGATTGACATGGGCACCTTCAAGGATCAAACTATCAGCCCGACCTCAGCTCCACCTCCGGTGATTTCCAACTTTACCTCAGTCCCATCCACCATAAACGCCGGAAGCTCCACTACATTAGCTTGGAATCTCAGTAATGCTACTACCGTAACCCTCGACAATGGGTTAGGCGATGTCTCCTACCAAGGTTTCAAGGCAGTTACGCCAACCAAAACGACTACCTACACACTTACCGCCACGAATAGCGGTGGGTCGACAACGGCGAAGACTACCGTCACGGTGAACTCTTTTGACACTCAACCGCCTACTCCTCCGGTACTCATGACAGCGGTTCCAAAGAGTCCAACGCAAGTAGACTTATCTTGGGGTGCCAGCATAGACAATGTGGGCGTAGCCGCCTACCAAGTCATCCGTAACGGTTTTGTTCAAGGAAATGTCTCTGGAACAACTCTGAGCTATTCCGACACTTCGGTGGTCGCCAGCACAACTTACACCTACTTGATTAAAGCGGACGACGCAGCGGGGAATTATTCGGCATCCAGCAATAGCCTGTCAGCCACTACACCTGCCCCTACCCCTGTGAGCACTTCAGCGTGCCCTGCAGCTTTAAACAATACCTTCGCTGGCTGCTACTTCGGAAACACAACGCTTTCTGGCAACCCAACCAAAACCACCTCGGACCCTCAAATAATGTTCGATTGGTCGAACGCTTACGTTGGGCGACCTGCGCCTCAGACAAATTTTTCAGTTCGCTGGCAGGGCAACTTTACCTTTTCCACTGGTACTTACAACTTCACTACTGTCACATCTGATGGAATACGAGTATTCATTGATGGGGCAAAGGTGTTGGATAAGTGGTTCGACCAATCACCAAGTTTATACACCGCTTCTACCACTTTGACAGCAGGTAGTCATTTGGTTGTTGTGGAGTTTTACAACAAGACAGGTTTGCCGATCAGCTACCTATGGTGGTCGAAACAGTAGCGTAATGGTGGACGGCGTGGGGATCGAACCCACGACCTCCACGTTGCGAACGTGGCGCTCTCCCAACTGAGCTAGCCGCCCATTACTTCCTCAGTATATCGTAACCTTGCCGCAGCCATTTCTGGTGTGAAATCGCGCTGCGGCATCCCTAACATTTCATACCCAACCAGGAATTTCCGCACTGTGGCCGACCTTAATAACGGCGGATAAAAGTGGGCGTGCCAATGGAATCCCTCATGCGCTTCCCCATCCGTCGGTCGCTGATGGAACCCCATCGAATACGGGAATGGCACTCCGAACAACGCATCATACCGGCGGGTCAGCCGTTGCAGGCATTCGGCTAAACCCTGACGTTCATCGTTGCTCATCTGGTCCATGCCGGTCATGTGAACTTTGGGGATGATCATCGTCTCAAACGGCCACACCGCCCAGAATGGAACCACTGTCCAGAAATGATCGTTCTCAAAAACCACCCGCTCATCTTCCACCGCAGCATAATCAGCCAACAGCGAACGACCTATCCGATGCCAGTAATCATCGAACGCTGCCACCTCCACCGCCAGCTCATTAGGCACCCGGTCATCGGCCCAAATCTGACAGTGCGGATGCGGGTTGCTGGCACCCATCATCTCGCCACGATTTTCAAAAATCTGTACCGATTGCACACCGGGCTTGCTGCCCAATTCCACGTATTGATCCACCCACAAATCCACCACACGCCCAATTTCAGACAGGCTCATATTGGCCAGAGTCAAATCATGACGAGCCGAAAAACAGATGACGCGGCAATAGCCCGGAGCTCCTTCGGCCACCAATAGTTCCCCTTGTTGAAAGTGCCCGGCGGGGGAATCCGGCTGCAGTGCAGCGAAGTCGTTGTCGAAAACGAATGTTGTTTCGTAGGGCGGGTTACGATGCCCGGCAGCCCGTTCATTACCTGGACAAAGGTAACAGTGGGGGTCGTAACGAGGCTGCTCAATCACAGTCGGCATTTCCGTTTGACCCTGCCAGGGCCGCGTTGCACGATGCGGCGAAACCAGCACCCACTCCCTGCGCAACGGATTCCAACGACGGTGCGAATGTTCCTTTAAATCAAGCAAGCGTGCACTCCAAGTGAAGCGTGAGTAAGGATGATTTGCGGAGCAATGCCGGTGCGCCGTTCATAGGCGGTGTGTAACTTGGCGGTGAATTCAGGGGCATGCGTTTCCTCTACAAGGTTAACAGTGCACCCGCCAAAACCGCCGCCGGTCATGCGCCCACCAATAAACCCAGGCAGGTCTTGCGCGGCTTCAACCATAGAATCGAGCTCGGCGCAACTCACTTCGAAATCATCACGAAGGCTGGCATGACTGGCGGCCATCAATTCCCCTAACGTTCTCAGATCGTTGCTACGGGCCGCGTCGATAAATTGCAGCACTCGGGCATTCTCACTGATGTTATGGCGGGCGCGACGAAATTCGGCAGTGGTCAGGTGGGGCTCCGTTGCCGCGAGTAGTGCGGGTGTGGCATGGCGTAACGACGGAACCCCCATTAATAGCGCGGTGTTCTCACACTCAGCACGACGTTGATTGTATTCGCCGCCAGCAATGGCGTGTTTCACCATGGTGTTGGCAATCACCAAACTCAAGCCTGCGGGCACCGGCACCACTTGATGCGCCAACGTTTCACAATCCAGCAGCACCGCGCATCCTTCCGCGCCATGCACTGCAATGAACTGATCCATAATGCCGCAACGTGCCCCTGTGAATTCGTTTTCCGCACGCTGGCACAATAACGCGAGCGCTTTCTGATCCTTGGTTTCGCCCGCAACATGCAGCAGCGCCGCAGCGGTGGCAACCTCCACCGATGCCGATGAACTCAACCCTGCACCAAGCGGAATTTCACCTGTTACAGAAAGGTCAACACCACGTAGTTTCACTCCGGAAAGTCGAAGTTGAAGGTACACTCCACGAGGATAATCAGTCCAATTGCCGCGTGGCGTTTGGTCGTCGCAATCAAACTCATGAGTACTCGAAAAGTTAGCGGAGTGAAGTACCAGCTTGTTATCGTCACGGGCCGACGCTTCAGCAATGGTGGAAAGGTGAATGGCCGCTGGCAAGACGAAGCCCCCGTTGTAGTCGGTATGTTCGCCGATGAGATTCACTCGGCCAGGCGCACGAAATTTCAACTCTTAGCCCCTGCCCGTCGACCAAAGTACAGCAGCACAAATCCGCTGATCAGCAACACGGCACCCCAATTCAAATTCATGTTGATGCCCAGTGAGCGCTGGTAAATTGACGGGTCGGAAAGCAGACCATAGGTTGCAAGGACTGTTCCGAAGATGGCGAACATCAACCCAATGGGCAAACGGATATCGAATTCCATGTCTACAATTCTATCCGCAGATGACGCAGATAGGCGCAGATAAAACGAAACCGCCGCATCTGCGTCATCTGCGGATAGGATTGCGTGGAACCAGTGGTCGTAGTAGATTACCTAACATGTACAGCCATCCACATTGCCACTTTGGAAAGAACGCAGCGATAGCAATTGCCGGGATTGCGTCGCTGATTGCTCCGATCGCCGTGGGCATGATGAATGCGCCCGCGAAATTCGAAGTGGCCACAGTGAAACCTGCGGAGGTGCATGATGAACAACTCGCGCAGAGGATGGACTATATGCGGACGGCGTTGCCTGTAATTGGCGGCGTCACAATTCGCGGGAAACGGGTGGAGATGCGGGGCTATACATTAGAGCAATTAGTTTGCGTTGCGTTCCGCATCCGGACACGACAATTGATTGGCCCGACATGGCTTTCTGGAAAGAGATTTGATGTAGAGGCGCTTATCCCGACAGAAGCGTCGAATGACCAGGCGAACGAGATGCTGCAGACACTGCTTCAGGAACGATTTGCACTCCGGGCGCATCCCAGCACTCGGGAACAAACAGGGTATGTGCTGACAGTTGGAAACGGTGGGCCACACCTGAAGGTGTCTTCCCAAAATCCCCCAAGCGGTTCAGAGCCACCCAACGTGGAGAGCCTGATGGGGAGAATTCCAAAGCCCGGACTTCCAGGTAGCATGCGCAGAGAATTGAAGCGTAGCAACATGAACCACGTAGCGGAAACGCTGGCGCAACTTCTGCAATCCACCGTGGAGGATCGTACAGGGTTGAAAGAAAAGTATGACGTTGTCATTGATATCCCACCTCCACTAGATCCCGATGATAAGGATCCACAGTCGAGAATATTCGCTGCTGTGAATCAGCTTGGGCTGCATCTGAAGTCTGGCAAGGTTAACGTTCAGGTGCTGGTGGTGGACAGCATAAAGAAGATACCAACGCTGAACTAATGTGAGGCCTTCACTTCGATGGGCTTAGGCCAAACCTGTTCCAGTTTGATCTTGCCTCTCTCGTGCGCCAGCACCTGTTGCATTCCTTCGATTAGGTCAGTTCCAACCGCTGTTTTTTTCGCAATCGGCATTTTGGTGAATTTCATTCAAGCCACTCCGTCCCAATCGTCGCGAGTGACTCCCGCCTGCCCCCAGAAAACGGGCCTTCGAAGTCGAATCGTTTTAATCTTGCAATTAGAACTCCGCGCTTGATTGGAGTCAACTTGTTAGCCACGGAGATGCTCAAGCGACTTCGCGGATCGCCAAGTCGACGTCTCCCATGACTGGAATCGGATAATGCCTGGAGAGGCTAAACAGCAACCAATCTTCAAGGGCCGATTTCAATTCTTCCCGGCATTCTTCCAAGGTCTGTGCCTGAGCCCAAACTCCTGTTAACTCGGGAATTGACCCGTAGAAGCCTTCGCTGTTCTCAAGTAACTCATAGTGAGATGTACTGGTTGATCACAACATCTCTACTATAAACGATTGCGAATCGTCGGAGAAAGCAGAGGGTCGCTTCACCGCCAAGTGTTTATAAAAAGATCATCAACCCAATGGGCAAACGGATATCGAATTCCATGTCTACAATTCTATTCGCAGATGACGCAGATAAGCGCAGATAAAACGAAGACGATTTGATTGTGTGGTTTTTATCTGCGCGCATCTGCGTCATCTGCGAATAGAATTGCAGCTAGTGCTTATAAAAAGATCAAGTTCAAAATAACGATCAACACCAGCACGCCGATCCCTACTATTCCTGGCTTCTGATACCAGGACAGACCCTCTTCACTCTGCTTCGGTGTAAGTGAATATACCAGACCCTTCAATTCGGAACCGGGTTTGGGCTTAGTAAGTAAGCTCACAATAATAGTAACTACGAAGCAAGTGCTCCACGCCCAGATAGCGGTCCAGAAGTTTTGGGCCATTTCGCTGGGATACATTTTTATTGCACCCAACCAACCGCCTTTGATTCCCACCACAGCATGACCGGGCAACGTCAAACCATGATGAATGGCTGCGGCGATGGTTCCTGACAGAAGGCCAGTAAAAGCTCCATGACCAGTGGCTCGTTTCCAGAACATGCCCAACATGAAAGTCGCGAATAGCGGGGCGTTGACAAACGCGAACACCAGTTGCAGCATGTCCATAATGTTGTTGAAACTAGCCGCCAGGTAGGCTGCACCCACCGATGCAACAATGCCGAACACAGTGGCTTGACGCCCCACGTTCAAGTAATGTTTATCGTCACCATCTTTCTTGATGTACGCCTGGTAAATGTCGTAAGTCCAAACGGTGTTGAACGCTGTAACATTACCCGCCATGCCTGACATGAATGAAGCGAGCAAGGCAGTAAGTCCCAAGCCCAACATGCCCGATGGGAAATATTGCACCATCATCATGGGAATGGCCAGATCGTAATTGAATGTGCCATCTAACTTCTTAGGAAGGGCAAAGCTACTGGAACCACTTTGATACGTAAGTGCAATGGCGATCATGCCGGGCAAAATCACTAGAAAAGGAAACAGCATTTTTGGCACAGCGGCAATCAGCGGCGTGCGTCGTGCGGCAGACATGGAGTTGGCGGCCATGGCCCGTTGCACAACCAGGAAGTCGGTGCACCAGTAGCCGAACGAAAGTACAAAGCCCAAGCCCATCACCAGGCCGAACCATTCCACGCCCATCGGGTTCTGATCGGCAGAGCCCATGTAGGCCCAAGCCTTGGTGTAAGCACCGGGACCGTATCCGTTGGACGTCGAAACTTTTTCCAGACGTGCTGTTAAACCAGCCCATCCGCCCACGTCACGCAAGCCCAGAAACACTAGCGGAATGAAACCGGCGACGATCAGAAAGAACTGCAACACCTCGTTGTAAATGGCCGAAGTCAGGCCGCCTAATAATATGTAAGCCAGCACGAACGCGCCGGAAAACCAGATGCTGAAATGGTGGTTCCAACCGAGCAGGCTTTCCAGCAGCAGTCCCATGGCATACATGCTGATGCCCGATGAGAAAATTGTCATCACCGCGAAGCTGACGGCGTTCAGACCGCGCGTCTTTTCATCGAACCGCATTTTCAAGTACTCAGGTACTGAGCGTGCCTTGGAACCGTAGTAAAACGGGATCATAAACACGCCCACAAACACCATGGCCGGCACCGCGCCCACCCAATAAAAATGGCTGGTCATCATGCCGTACTTGGCACCAGACGCGGCCATTCCGATTACTTCCTGTGCCCCTAAATTTGCCGATAGGAACGCCAAACCAGTTATCCATGCAGGTATGGAGCGGCCCGACAGAAAGAAGTCATCACTGGAGTTGATCGAGCGTTTCAACGCAAAGCCCACACCTAACGTGAAGACTGCGTAGATGGCCAACAGCAGAAAATCAATCCACGAAAGTTGGATGAGCATGGTGAATTACTCGCCGAATCCTTTCTTGTGAGCCAGCATGCCGAGGAATATTTTAATGTGGTCATCCCAAAAATCCCACGTATGCCCGGCTGGGGAAACTTCGCGATATTCGTATGGGATTTTCTTTTCGCCCAGCAGCTTCACCAAATCACGATTCTGTTGAATAAGAAAATCCTGACCGCCGCACGCAAGGTAAATCATCGGCATTTCTGCAGCGGGAATTTTTTCAAGCAAAGCGAAAGGGTCGCGGTCAGCACGTTCCTTCGATCCAGGTTCGCCGAACAGCTTGTCAAAAGGAGCAGCACGTTGGCGCATGGCCGCATCATCAGAACCGGGGGCACTTGGGGGCATGGTTCGGGCAAAACCAACGGCACCGCTGAACGACGCCAATGCCGTGAACTTCTTGTAATGTTTGAAGCCGATGAGGGATGCCCCATAACCACCCATAGAGAGTCCGGCAACAGCGCGCGCACGGGGCAGCGGGATGGTGCGCAACCTGGAATCGGCCAGCGTTACCAGGTCTTTGACAATGAAGTCTTCAAACTTTTCTTTCGGATTGCTGGCGTTATTGACGTACCAACTACGACCGGCATCGGGCATGACGATGATCATCTGATACTTCGCGGCATAGCCGGAAACATTGGTCATATAGACCCAAGCCTTATGATCGTCACCCAGTCCGTGGAGCAAGTAAAGCACCGGATAACGGCGGGTGGAAGTTTCGTAATCGGTTGGAAGAATCACGTGAACTTGACGATCTTCGCCAAGAGCTTCGCTCCTGACTGTCCATTCCGTAACGTTCTTGGCAACAGGGCTGGTCTTTACATCGGCGGCTGGAGCGACAAGGGCTCCCAGTAGCAACAGGGTAATTGGAATTGTGCGCATGACTTAAAGTTAGTCTACAGCGAATTGCCGTTCCACCACAGCCCAAGTACAAACAACTCGCCAATCACAAAGAGAATGCCAAATATTGTCTTGTTCCAACGGGCTAGCCAAAGCGGTAGGTAGATGTCGAAATTATCCTCACGCTGTTTTGTATATTGACCTGCAACATCGGTCAGCGGACAACGGCCACCGTTCACGAAGAGGACTGCACACTCAACCAAAACCAATCCACTCATAACTGCGGCGCATAGAAAATGACGCCGGGCACCAGCTATAGGAATCGCCACGATGCAGCTTGCGAAGAAAAACCAAATGGCGGTATGCAGCAACTTTACCGCCACCAAGCTGTCGATGCCGTGTGGTTTTGCTTTCATAAAAATTCCAGTTCCACCTCATCATATACCCGCAATCGGTAAGTATGATGGGTCTATGACTGAACGTTTTCTTGAAGAATCATTGTCTGTTTTGACCCGAACCCCGGCAACGCTGGACGCGCTACTCCGCGACTTGCCGCAAGCATGGACGACCGCAACGGAAGGTTCCGGCACGTGGAGTCCTTACGATGTGATTGGACATTTGATCCACGGGGAACAAAGCGATTGGATACCACGCCTGTCGATCATTCTGGATCAGGGCATCAGCCGACCTTTTGATTCGTTTGATCGTGAAGCGCAATTCGGTGCGAGTAACGGAAAGCTTCTGCCCACTTTGCTGGACGAATTCGCGTCTTTGCGTCGCGATAATTTGGTGCACTTACGAAAACTCAATCTGCAACCTTCACAACTTGAATTGACAGGGATGCATCCGGCCTTGGGTGTAGTGACGGTTAGGCAACTATTGGCCACCTGGACAGCGCACGACCTGGGGCACATCCTGCAAGTGAGCCGCGTAATGGCCAAACGCTACAGACAAGAAGTAGGTCCCTGGGCTGCATATCTTTCGGTGATGAGTTAGCTGTTTATATTGAAAACACGAAGTGATGATGTTGCCGAGACAAAGTTCTAGTACTGATTCCCCTTGCGCGGTGATTGGTTGCCCTAACTCAATGAAACTCCAATGGTCGCTAGGGTCTGGTAGTCATACACCATCCATTTGGATTACGCCAACCGGGGGGTTGCCGAACAAGTGTTTTGACACCACACTCGCTATAACAGGTTGGACTCTGCCGACCCATTCCCGTTCGAAAAGAGTTCCCATGAGACGGCTTGTCACTTCCAGCGCGTTCCTTTTGTCTACCCTCGCCCTCAGCGCGCAGTTCGCCTTGGCCGCCCCGCCGGTCATCAGTAAAGGCTTCGACACGACCTCTATTGTTCTGAACGGCACAACTGTCCTGAGGTTCTTTATCAGCACAGGAAGCAGTCAAACCGGCGTGGCTTTCACAGACAACCTACCAGCGGGATTGGTCGTCGCAAGTCCAAATTCCTTGAGTAATAGCTGTGGCGGCACCCTCACTGCCACGTCGGGTTCCACATCCATTTCCCTGACAGGCGGCACCACTGCGGATGGCGGCCTGGGCTTTCATGTCATTCGTACCGCGACCGTAGAAATAGCCGTTTTCCTCAAACATTGTGAACGGGTCGCGCGTCCAATCTTCGCGCTTGGCCACCACCACGTCGATATGGGCCAACAGCAGGATTGCCTTTGATCGCGGGTCGGTTCCATGCAGCACCGCCAACAGACCGCCCTCTTTGGCGTGACCGTCAGGAATGAATACGCGCACGTCCGCGGCTGGATAGCCCACCTTAGTAAGCCGCGCGGCCATGCGCTTGGCGGCCAAAGTGCAATCACCTGCGGAAAAAGTCGTATTGGTTTCAACCAGCTCTTTGTAAGTCTCGCGGAACCTACCCAGCGTTTTGTCAGGGGTTTGCGATTGCCCCAATTCAGCGGTAAGCAATGCAATAGCGGCTACTACTTTTAGGCGGCTGAACACCATCTCCCGATCCTCCCAAGACAACATGCGTTAAGTCTTCTGAAGGCTACCACACCTGTTTGGTCGCCCATTTCTTCAACGAATCATCATTAAACTTCCTTCCCATTGAAACGCTACGTCATTGAAATACACTCTTCATCCAAAACCACTTATCTAAAAAGAAGTCTGGGTAAGTAACTAAGGAGAATTATGCCCCCTGTACCTCTTAAAATTCCTAAGGTAGTCAAACTTGCTGAACTCAATGCAGCAGTGCTGGCCGCCTTGGAAATCAACAAGCTTCCACCACGATGGAAAGGACCGATCACCATCGGCCTCATCATCAAACCAGAACTTCTACAAGGGCTGGATGCCGACGTTGCCGCAAAGCAAGTGGTCAAGTCCGTGGGCGGATCGGTCGCAAATTTCAGTCTGAAACCGTCAGCAACAAAATTAGGCGATGGCTCCGTTCTGATCGGATTTATCGCACGCGCAAAGGCCATCGAAATATGACCCAGAGCCACGCCAAAGTGATGCAATGCCCTAGCGGCCATCCGGGTTTTCCAGATGCCCAAGTCTTCGGAATTGTCAACGCCCAACCCGGCGACGTCAAGGTGGCGTGGCTTGAAACACCAATTCCGTTAACCGCAGAATTACTGGCGATGACCGGCGACGTGGACCCCCAACGCGTCTTCCGCATCGCATCGTCCTGCCAGGAGTCAAGCTGCACGCACTTTGATGGGCACGATTGCCAGCTTGCCACACGCATTGTGCAGATCCTGCCAGCCGTGGTGGACGCCTTGCCTCCTTGCCAGTTACGAGCCAATTGCCGCTGGTATGTTCAGGAAGGGAAACCGGCCTGCTTCCGCTGCCCTCAAATAATCACCCACCATTACGAACCGTCCGATGCCGAAGTCCGCGCCGCCACCCCTGCCTGAGCCGAACGGGGACATTCTGGTCTGGTCCAAGCAACCGAATTCTCTCCAAAAGGGCACAATTTCGATCAGCGAGTCGCCAGCCCAGCGTGTCCCCCTTCGGCGACCTTCACGCAAAAGTGATCGCACAACTACACGCGAGCGAGTGTCAGCCGGAACGCCACCATCTCCTGACCATTGCGAATCAACAGAACGTCACCCACCAATACAGGATGGTTCCAAGTCTTGCCCTCCAGCGCCGGAAACCGCGCCAGTTCCTTGAACTGATCGGGGGCGGCGGCAACCAGTGCCAGCTCTCCTTCCTCCGAAAGCACCACTAATAAATCCTGATCGGCTAACAGGATCAACTGGCCGTGGCCGTAGCGACCGCCCTTCCACTGACGCTTGCCATCCTTGATGTCTATGCAAGACAGAATACTGCCATCGAAGCCGAAGGCATGACCCTTATGCACGACAAAGTCATTGAAATAGGGTTTCAACCCCGGCGAAATCCAGCGCTCTTCAACCGACCATCCTGCGGGTCCATGCACCACCGTGATGCGACGTACGCCTCGTGCTTCGTCATCGCTGATCAGGATATCGCCGTCCGCGATCAGCGCTGGTTGCACAATACGGGCACCTGGCGGCAAAGGATATTCCCAGAGCTTGTTGCCGTCGGCCGGTGCCACGCCGATCACCCCATTTCCGCTCATCAGCAGGACGTGTTGAACTCCGTCAATCGTCACTAAGTGTGGTGAGCTATAACCAACGCCACCGTTCGGGCCAAGCCATCGTTGATCACTAGTGGCCACGTCGTATGCCGCAAGCATTCCGGCAGCGGCCACAATTACCACACCATCCACCACCAACGGCGAACTCGCGAAACCCCAACCAGGCACCTTTATTCCGCTATCGGACGCCACCTTGCGTGACCACACCAAGGTGCCGTTACCAGCGTCAAGAGCGTTCAGGATTCCAGTGGCACCGAATGTGTATACGCGACCATTGCTGAGGGTCGGCGTGGCCCGCGGCCCGGCACCTCCATTCGATTCCCAGAACCGGGCGGCATCGGTGTGTCGCCAAACCGGTTCGCCAGTGGACACCTTGTAGCAGGCAACCACCTCGTCATCACCGCGCTGCTCTTGGGTGTAAAGAAGATCGCCACGGACGGCGAAAGATGACCAGCCCGGTCCAATCGGTCGCCGCCATAACTCAACAGGTGGCGATTTGGACCAGTTGGTTTCAATGGGTGTGCCATGGACGACACCGTTGCGGTGGAGTCCACGAAAGCCAGGCCAGTCGACTGTTGACCTCGCGATTGGCAGAGACGGAGTCGAGGGAAGCACTGTCGGTTTGTCGTCAACTTGAGTCGGAAGCTTTGCCTCGGGAGCCTTCTCAAGTGCCAGAGCCAGCGTATTGTTTGCGTGGGAAAGTAGCCGCTGTTCGGCAGTCGGCGACCAACGCCAGGCGAAGTCGGAAGTGGCACCGCCAGTAATGCCATTGGTTCGGAACAGTGTCCAAACTCCACAGGCAAGCAGGATGGTGGCAACCATTGATGCGCGTCGAAGTTTTTCAGAAAGGCCCCGACTGACCACCGCCCACAGGACGAAGGCGAGGCTCAACACTGGTACGGCGAAGATGGGGAACATCATCCCCATCATTCCTCCGGCAATGGATGGGTGGAGGAAGCGCGACGTCACACCCAGCGCGACGATCATCAGGACAATGGCACCCCATCGATCAAGGCGAGGCGCCCGGCTGAAAAAAGCCCACCAGACGACGATAGCCAACCCACCAAAGAGTCCACCAAAGACTGGGAAAAGCAGGGTGTCAGGAAAGACAATGGGGACACCAAATCGGAATATCCATTGCAGCATCACAACTACAACGCCAGGCCACAATCGCAGCGGGTTAAGAGGAGTCGCTTCGCCAGTCGTGGAGTTCACATCAAAGCATACTTATCTAAGGGGGAATTTGTTCCATAGAATCTGTCTACATAATGAATATTCACTGGGAATTGCAGTTCATCGCTTACTTCGGTTGGGCTCTACCCAATGCCACTTAGTTTGCCTGCACCCCAGTAAAATCTCCAACGTTTTTGTTGGGATAAATCGTGGTTAAAAGACCGCTCCCTCGCGGTCACGGCTCTGTAGAATGAGTGCGTTACCGAGCCGTGACCGCAAGGGAGCGGTCTTTTCAAAGCCAGATACGCTTCGCTTAAACACAGGATTTGCTTTAGTAAACACAAAAACCCAAAAACCCGGAAAACCCGGTCAGCCTGAACTTACCCTTTAACCATGATGTGAAACGGAGGCTGAGCGCCTTGGCACAATTAGAGCGAATGTTGTCGATGAAAAGGCACTCTATAAGTAATGCCAAGAAACCCTCGTTGCGTGCTGCCCGGAGTGGCGCATCACGTAACACAACGCGGAGTCAACCGCGAAGATGTCTGTTATTCTCATCGGGATCGGGAAACTTACCTGACTCTGGTGCAGGATCAACGCAAAGATGCCGGAGTGCGTATATTGGGTTGGTGCCTGATGACCAATCACGTACATTGGGTGGTGGTGCCGGAACAGGAAGATTCCCTTGCAGTACTATTCCGTAGAGTAAACGGGAGGTATGCGCAGTACCTGAATGCTGGACGGCGGCGTACCGGACACCTGTGGCAGAACCGCTATTTCTCTTGCCCGGTGGCGGCGGAGAAGGAGGAAATTGTATTGCGCTACACGGAGTGGAATCCGGTGCGAGCAGCCATGGTGGATAGACCGGAGGAGTACAAATGGTCGAGCGAAGCGGCGCACTTGATTGGCCCCGGTGCCGAGCGAATTCCTTTATTAGATTGGACTTATTGGAGTAGCCTGGGTGGAGGTGAAGAATGGAAACGCCGATTGGAAATGACAGAAGACGTGCGCGATGTGCAAAGTTTAAGACGCGCAACATACGCCGGATCTCCGTTGGGTTCCGAGGGTTTCGTGGCGGAAATAGAGGAAAGATTTGGACGTCAATGGAGGAAGCCTGGTCGTCCGAAGAAGGATGTGGGGAAAGCCGAAAAGGGGACAGGGCGGACTGCTACAGTATCGGCAGGATGAAAAGGTGTAAGATCAGGCTGACCGAGTTTTTTTGCCATCCGCAATAACATTCCCATTCCTTTCAATAATCCACACACTGAAACACCTGTGCCATTCTTGTCCCAGGAGAGATTCACCGGGTGAAACCAAAGTGTCCTATTAAAATGAAATGGAAGATTCGCAGCACTTCGGTTAATATCAAAGCGTAAGTACGTCGCGGATATCTACCGAGTTACTTACAAAGTTGACTTATGGTGGAACCAGCGGCATAGCTGAGAGCAGTGCCTTTCAATTCCTCGTTGCAACTTCTACTTGGTAGTGCCCTACCTTACTTTGGCATTGGAAGACCAGGACAGACTGAGCCGGCACATTTTCCGATGGGCGCAATGACGTTGAAGGCAATCGGCGGGTTCATTGCGAATATTTCAATGACATGTTCGTCGAAGTGGTCGCCACGGGAGCTGTGCAGGGTTGTTGGTGGCTCCTGGCGGTCGGCTCGGTATCGGATACTCCTTGGCCACCACATCTATGTCGTGCATCCCGATGGCTATGGTGCCGCTAGGCAGTCCAGCGAAAGCAGCCCATGCCAGCTTGTGTTTCTGGGTAAAGACGTTGCATCATAATATAGTTAAAATGTTTTAGGGGAGACAGATTCAAAGGTTTTGTCTGCACAGGAGAATGAATGAACGGAAGTCCGCCTGCCTGCAGCGTTATTGTTCCAGCCTACAAAACCACCGCTTATATTGCCGAAACATTAGAAAGTATTTTTGCACAAACGTTTCAAAACTTTGAAATTATAGTGGCCAATGACGGCTGCCCCGATACAGAAAACCTGGAACGTGTTTTGGCTCCATACCGCCACCGGATTGTCTATTTGACACAGCAAAATGGCGGACTGGGTGCTGCACGCAACCTTGCCATTCGAGCATCTCAGGCACCCGTCATAGCGCTCCTCGATTCCGACGATCTATTTGAGCCCGACTATCTGGCCACCCAATTGGCCGTGCTCGACGCCAATCCGCAAGTGGATGTAGCTTGCTGCGACGCTACCTATTTCGGCGACAAGACCATGGAAGGTAAGTTGTTCAGCCAAGTGTGCCTCTCCAATGGGGAAATCAATTTCGCAAATGTAGTGCATGAGCGAGTACACGTTTTTGTTGCGGTAACTGCCCGTACAGCGGTATTTGAGAAGGCTGGACTGTTCTTCCCATTGCGCGAAATTCAAGGGTCGGATGATTACTCCATGTGGTTGAAGTTAACACTACAAGGTAAGTTGTTCCACTATACAGACAAGCCCTTGGTGCGGTACCGTCGGCATCACACAAGTATGTCGGCCAATGACATTGGGATGATTAATTCAAACCTTGCTGCGTTGAAAGCGGTTCGTGCCTGGGCACCATCACTAACGCCGGAACAGTGTCAGGTTTTTGACGAGCATCATCAACATTTGATCGGAAAACTGGGGCTCTACCAGGCAAAACAGGACTTGCGCGATGGTAACTATGAAAGTGCCAAAGCTAACTTAATGGTGGCAGTGGCACACTACGATTCATCGTTGAGGATGAAGATAATTGCGCAGTTGACGAAAGTGGCGCCGGGGTTGATGCGCGCTGTTTTAATTGCCGGGGATCGTCGACGCTAGCATGAATGAATCAGAAGCCCTTGGTGGCCAATGCTATCCTTGAATAAAAGGATTCCACCATGGACGAAATTCGATTCCAGCGCGTTGCAGAAGCCATCCGAGAGGAAATTTCTGAACTCATCGCCTACGAAATGACTGACCCCCGCGTGGCCGATGTGGTTGTCACAGAAGTGCTGGTTAGTCCAGATCTCCACCGAGCACGCGTCCGCGTCAATCTTCTGGACCCCAAAATGGAAGTAGGCGCGTTGGAAGCACTCGCTGGTGCAAAAGGTTATCTGCGAAAACAGTTGGCGATGAACCTACAAATGCGTGCCACACCCGAACTAAGTTTTGAATCAGACAAGGAAGTTGATTCCAGTAAGGTGGCCAGCCTGCTGAAGCGCATCCAAAAAGGTCGACCGCGCGACACGGAGTCGTGAAACAAGTTTCGGTAATTTGTTTGGTTGTCCCGCTTCTGGCCATCGCACAGGAGCCTCTTCGATATGAATCCAGCATTGATGCGATGGGCACCACTTACACCATTGCCGCCTATCATTTCCAAAAAGAACAACTGCAAGCCGGTGTTGAAGCAGCACTTGAAGAAGCGCAACGGCTTGACCATCTGCTGTCTAACTACCGTCCTGAAAGTGAATGGAGTCGGGTAAATCGTTTCGCCGCGGAACGCGATGTGCAAGTTAGTCAGGAGTTATTCGATCTGATTGCTGCCTGTGTCAACTACAGCGGCCAGAGTGAGGGCAGTTTCGATATCACGGTGGGCCCTCTGATGCGTGTTTGGGGATTCTATAAAGGTTCCGGGCACTTACCGCATGGTGCAGAAGTGCGCAGCGCAATGGGTCGCGTCGGCTATAAAAACATTATTCTGAAAGCAGGAAACCGCACGGTACGATTCCGCAAACCAGGTGTTGAAATGGACCCTGGCGGCATTGGCAAGGGCTACGCAGTGGATCGTATGGTTGAGATTTTGAAGCAGGAAGGAATTCAATCGGCACTAGTCACTGCGGGCGGATCAAGCATTTATGCCATTGGGACTCCGCCGGGCAAAACTGGTTGGGAAGTTGTGATTCGACATCCCAAAGATCGCAATATTGTGGTGGCCAAAGTTACTTTGAAAGATCAGTCCATGTCCACTTCCGGTAACTACGAAAAATTTTTCCGCGTTGGCCGAAAAACGTATAGCCACATTATGGATCCACGTACTGGCTACCCATCGCAAGGAATGTATTCCGTTTCGGTAGTTACACCGCGCTGCATTGATAGTGAAGCCTGGGCCAAGCCATATTACATTTTGGGACGTCGTTGGACGGCCCTTCACAAACCAAAAGAATTCCGCGCTTTCCTTTGTGAGGATAAAGGTGGAGTCGTCTGCGCTTGGGTTAAGTAACGACTCGATTCTACAATTGGGGTCGAGGTAACTTGGCCGCAGTCCATGGCGCAACGCCATTAATCTTCACCGGACGCCGAAACAGCTTTCCACCTTGTGCCACCAGCAGCCAATCAAAATCTTTACCGCCGAAGGCAACGCTTGAAACTGCGCCGAATTGCTCTGGCGCATTCAGGATCATTGCCGTGCGTCCGTTTGCTTCGCAAACTTGAACACCTAAAGCGGTGGCGAAATAAACTTGCCCAATGGAATCCTCAGTAACTCCCATTGCGCCACTCATCCATCCAGATTCAGGCATCTCCAAACGAAAGAAAGGCTCCCCATTTACAGGTGCGCCATCTTTGGCAATCTGAAAAGACCAACTGAATCGGGATTGCTTGTCGGCTACAATCAGCATCGCTTGATCTGGTGAAATCGCTACGGCTGAGGGTTGCGCCAATTCACCCAGAGTATTCACCATATGCACCTTACCGGATACGTCCACATAGCCAATTCCAGGCCCTGCGAAGTAAGTTACTCCGTTGGCAGCAACCGCAATACTGACTGCTTCAACACCCAGTGCCACGGTCTTTTCGTCCCCACTTGTTCCGTACGATACAATACGCTTGCGCCCTGGTTGAGATACATAAAGCCGCCCTGCCGGTCCAAATGCAAGTGCACCCGCGCCCTCTTTGAATAATGATACGGTACCAGTGGCATCGGCTTTGTAAATGTGATTAGCAACGGTGTCAGAAAAGTAGATGCTACCATTCATCCCACTCACAGGAGTTACTACCGATTTGTAAGTGCCACCAACTTTCTGCCAAGTTTTATCGGCGGAAAATTGCGAATACACTTTGCTCCGCGAATCCCAACCTTCACGACTCATACCGGCGGGTTCCTTCACTAGGATGGGAGCTGGATAATCACGCCATAACCAGCGCAGGGCATCGGGAAGGATGGCCGCGCCATGCTTCATGTTATGACCTTCGTCACCCAGCACCAATTTCGCATCGTAACCAGCCGATTCCAATGCTTCCAGCATCACCTGATTGTTCACCGGCCAACTGCCCGCGAAGAATGTGCCGTACAGTTGTGTGGGCAGAATATGATCGTTTTTGCCCGCTTGCAGGAAAATGCGGATGGGCTTGGGCTCCGTTCGTCGGATTAAGGCAGGAATCGCATCAGCACCTTTCATGGCCACAAACGTACCAATGAAACTCAGCACACGGTGAAACTGATCTGGTCGATTCCAAGCTGCAGCGAACGCTCCTACCGCACCTGTGCTAACGCCTGCCAACGCGCGATGATTCGGATCTTTGGACAAATTATATTTCTTGGCAACTTCAGGAATCAGTTCTTCCAGCAGGAACCTGGAGTAACGGTCACTGAGCGAATCATATTCAAACACACGTTCATAACGGCTCTGCGCTTGATCGGATAGCGCGGGTAAGACGCCGGGGTCGACAAAGATGCCGATCATCGGTGGCAGTTCGTGCTTGGCGATCAGGTTATCGAACACTACAGGAACACGCTGGCCGTTCCCCAGGGATCCGCTGCCATCTAAGAAAATCATTACGGGCACAGGCTTGGCCGCGGCATCATATTGTGCGGGGACGTAGATTGCATAGTTGTGCGGTGTGCCAGGGTAAAACTTGCCTGGTTCCAATTTGAATTTGGTGACAGTTCCTTTGGGGACGCCCACCTGCGGTTGGGAATCAGGCCCAAGCACATAATCTTCAGCGTAGACACCGGCGCATAGCAGGACAATTAGAAGGAGTTTCATGGTGGCTCTCTATTATCTCTGCTAGTGTAACTTTATGCAGAAGATCTCCCAGGAACTGATTGTTCAGCCAGGTAAGAAATTTCGAATTGGTAGTGTGGACGCCTCCGCTAGTCAGGGTGCCAAAGATAAAGAAGAGGCGCTGAAGCGTACAGCAAAAAACTTGACCCTTATGGGTGACTTGCAATATCGCCTGTATGCTGAGGCCAAGCGAACCCTATTAATTGTTCTTCAAGGCATTGATGCCGGAGGCAAAGATGGAACCATTCGCCACGTGATGGAAGCGTTCAATCCATTGTCCACTGTGGTGACTGCGTTTAAGGCTCCCGATGGTGCAGAGCGTCGCCATGATTACTTATGGCGCATCCACAAAGTGCTTCCAGAGCAGGGGCAAATCGGCATTTTCAACCGTTCGCACTATGAAGATGTTCTGATTGTGCGGGTGCATGATCTGGTTTCCAAAGAGACATGGAAGAAGCGTTACGGTCACATCAATGACTTTGAAAGAATGTTGACCGATTCAGGAACTACTGTTCTGAAGTTCTTTTTATACATCTCAAAAGAGGAACAGAAGAAACGTTTTGAAGAGCGCTTAGCTGATCCCACCAAGAACTGGAAATTCTCTATGGGAGATTTGAAAGAGCGGGAACGTTGGGAAGATTATATGGCCGCGTTTGAAGATGCACTTACCCAATGCAGCACACCCTATGCGCCCTGGTATTGCATTCCAGCCAATAAAAAATGGTACAGAAATCTGGCCGTTAGCAGCATTATCACAGAAACATTGGAATCGATGAACTTGAAATTTCCCAAGATGGAAAATGATCCTAAAACGATTGTGATCAAGTAACCAAACTTACATTTTCGGTGCGAAGTAACCACGGCGAGCCCTAACAATTAGGTTCTTGCGCGATTTCAACTTCAGTTCCACAGGATGGAACAATCCATCACGCTGAAAGGGTTCAGGCTTATACAGCAGGCTATACTGATGGCGCAATTCGTTGGAAATATTTTCGAAGGATTGCGTCAAATCGGTTACCTTGAAAGGAAAAAAACTCAAGCCCCCGGTTTCCCCAGCAAGGTATTTAAGGATCTTGTCGCCGTCCGATTCCTGACGGGTGATATTCGTGGAAATTGTGTAGATTACAGTGTCAGCTTTTTGAGCCATCTCCAAAGATTGATCGCGGCTATAACGGCTGTTGTTATCATCGCCATCACCCACAATAATCATCGCTCGTCTAAATTTGTGTAGGGGTGCTTCCTGCATTAACTTATCGCGGGCAGCGAAGAACACAGCATCATACAACGCAGTTCCACCGCCGGGACGCAAACTGCGGATGCCTTTTTCCAACTTCTCCACGTCATCGGTAAGATCGGAAATCAACTCCGAAGCTGTATCAAATCCAATCACCGTCGCCTTGTCTTGTTTGGGGCGAAGGACATTGCGGATGAACTCAAGGGCCGCTTCTTGTTGAAACTTGAACCGGTCACGCACGGAATTGGATGTGTCGATTAGGATCGCCAAGCGCAGCGGCAAATCGGATTCCGCTGTAAACTCCATGATCTGTTGTTCTTTCTTACGCTCCAGGACGCTGAAATCTTCCTTCTTCAGATCGGTGACAAAGCGCCCCTTTTTGTCGGTAACGGTATACAGCAAATTTACACGTTCCACGTCAACCGTAATTGGCCGGTCGACTACTTCAGTGGGAGGAGGTTTTTGTTGCGCCCCAGCGAGCGTGGCAAACAGCGCGGCTGCAATCCAATGTTTCATAATTTCCTAGCCTCAATTATAGCGGCCAGGGGTTGCGGCAATGGAGATTCCACAGTTAAATTCTTTCCGCTGGCCGGGCTATCAAACTTGATCTTCCAAGCGTGTAGAAAGAACCGTCCTGCCAGTATGGTATCGGGCGGCTGGGCAGGTGCCCCATACAACTTATCGCCCACAACCGGATGTCCCAACGACGCCATATGGACCCGAATTTGATGAGTACGTCCGGTGCCAATGCGGATCTTCAGGTATGTAAATTTGTCAAACCGATCCAAGACAGTGTAGTAAGTCAGCGCCTGTCTGCCCGATTCCAACTTAGTGGTCATTCGTGTGCGGCGAACCGGATCGCGAGTAATGGGTGAATCCACTTGACCAGAATTTAAGCGGACGCTGCCGTGCACCAGTGTCAGGTAATATTTTTCCACCGTGCGAGTGGAAAACTGCAACGCCAGTTTACGATGCGCCTCATCAGTGCGCGCCACCAGCAGTACGCCACTGGTTTCTTTGTCCAGCCGATGCACAATCCCCGGACGAAGGTCGCCCCCCACTTCAGATAGTTGTCCGAAGCGGTGGACCAAAGCGTTAACCAAGGTTCCGGTATGATTCCCTGCCCCGGCATGGACCACCATACCGGAAGGCTTGTTCACGGCGATGACGGCAGCATCTTCATAGAGAATTTCCAAAGGGATATCTTCAGCCTCAGCGCGAAGCGGAGTCAGGTTGGCAGGGGTGACATGGATGCATTCGCCGCCTCGAAGTAAATGCGATGCCCGCAAAGTTTGGCCATCGACCAGCACTAAGTCAGTCTTGATCCAATCGGTTAAACGGGACCGACTGTATTGAGGAATGCTCTCCTGCAGGAAATGGTCAAGCCGTTTACCTTTCGCCGACGGGGGTGCTGTTAGATCCACTCTTCTAGTAGACCTTGAATTGTTTGTCGAAAGTGTGATTTAAGCAATATTTTCTTGCCCAAAGCTTACCAATGTGGAAGTAAGCCGCTTTCACATCTACGCCACAAACTCATCCAAACCCCAGTTACTCAACATATACATGCCCCCGTGAACTTTACCGGTACCGGTAGCCATGGTCAGCTTTCTGCTCAACACATCATCACGATATTGCACTCGTGCGGAATCGGCCACTGCATGGGCAATCAAAATTCGTAGATCCTGTTCGCTGGCTATCGGATGTGCTGCAACACTGTCGTCGATGCGCTTTTGCGCGGCTGCTGAAATTCCTCCGTTTTGCACATGGATGTCGAACATCAGAGCAATTCCCAACTCAGTTTTCAGACCTCGCGTCTTGGCTGCGGCTAGCGCTGGTTGATAGTAATTTTTGTTGGACCGGGCAAGTTGCGCTACCTGCACCTCTGGAAATTCACCAAAAACGCGAAAAGCAGTGCGCCAGGGTAAGGCTAATCGTACTTTGTTTGCCCCTAAGCTTTGGGCATTGGCGAACTCTTCCTGCTTCTTCCAGGGCATTGCTAATATGTCCATCAACTGAAGTGTGTTCGTGCCAAAAGCCTGCTGTACTAAGTCGGGATTCTGTTGGTGAATTTCCTGGATGATCCCGCCCAGTTCGCCACCCTTCAGCGTGAACCCGATAATGCCCCAGGTGATCCCAGCACCATCGTAGTTCCCTTGCGCCAGTGTGAAACCATGACCTTCAAAGCTGCCTGTCAACTGTAGAATGCGCGCTTCCACGGTGGGTGCTGCGATCGTCATAAGCAGCTTCCAAGTTTCAGAATCCACTGCACCGATCTGAGGAATGTTCTGGGATTTTTGGAATTTAGAAACGGCAGCAAATGTCTCGGTGTTGTAAACGCCGCTGAGAGAAGCCCCCGTAAAACCTAGTTGCGACTGCACCGCACGCACAATATCGCCAGATGCTCCCCTCGCTAACAATACTCTTGACATGAATGTCCTCCTGTTGCAAACACCTTAACATCGGTACCGCGAGTCACTCACGATTTTGAATTGGTTTTAATATTAAATCGAATCACTTAGGAGTTAGGAATGGGTGGTGATCGCCAGATGGTGTTGCACAGTTTAGAATAGAAGTAGTTCCTTTCATGGCTAAACGCTCCAAAGCTGGGTACATGATTTCGGCCATTGCCGAACAGTACGAAGTACATCCGCAAACATTGCGGATGTATGAGCGTGAAGGGCTGCTGAAACCATCGCGTAGCGACGGCAACACGAGGCTTTATACCGATGAAGATATCGAACGATTAGAAGTGATTTTGAAGTTGACTCGGGAATTAGGTGTCAACCTGGCAGGCGTCGAGATTATTCTCAACATGCGTGAAAAAATGGAAGCCATGCAACGGCAGATTGAAGAATTTGTGGCCAGCCTTAATTCTGAACTTGCCAATCGAACCCCTGTAGATGTGAAGGTGCAAAACAATTCCCTGGTTCCCGTGGTGCGCGGACATGCTGTTATCATTGCCTCCAATCCAAGAGCTCGCAAAAGATAGATGCAAGAACAATTGAGTCTGAGTTTTGGCTTTGGCCCGGCAGAGCCAACCATTGACTGGCCTCGATTGCTGCAGTCTGGCGTATCGGCATGGAATGAATTTCGTTCCGGCCACCCCAGCGCGATTCCTGACCTTCAATACTTCCGCCTCAGCGATCCATCGGCGCTGTTCCATTGGTTTCAACTGGCCAGTCAGGACGACGTTCCTGATGAAAGTCCAGCAGTGGAATTGGCCCGCTTGAACCTGAGTGGGGCGAATTTATTCCGTAGTTATTTGCGCGCCACGTCATTCCATTGCGCCGATTTCAGAGACGCTGACGCACGCGAATCCAACCTCAGCTCCTCAAGTTTCAACAGCACTTTATTCGCCCGCTGCGATTTGCGGGGGGCTCAATTGGCCGGGGCCGATCTTAGCGGCACAGACCTATCAGAAGCTGTTTTAAGCCGTGCCCGTTTCCATCGCGCCAACTTACTGGGAGCCAACCTGCGCGGACGAAATCTTACGGAGTGCTTATTTTCTGAATCCTGCTTGAGTGGTGCAAATTTGCATCGAGCCCGTTTGATTCGCGCTGATTGCAAGGCCGCGGACATGAGCTATACCGATTTGCGTGAAGCTGAAATGAGCGAAGCAGATTTGACGGCTGCCGATTTATCGCACGCGGATCTAAGAGGCACCAACCTTGCTGGCACCATCAATTTCAACGAACGCTTTTTTTCCTCTATCCAATGGGATGAAAACACCAAGCTTCCCATTCAAGTGCATGAACTCCCCGGCAAGCCCGGTACCGTGGAACAACGGCAGTTAATTCGCGACCTGGTTCTTGCTCATAAAGACAAGGTGGACGTTATCGCGCAGGAATTCGCAGTGGCTATTGCCCAAGCCGATGTGGACCCAGGAACGTTGCGGTCTAATGAGGATCCCAAGCCAATGGCACGATTCATTTTCCGTCACGGCATGGAACAAGGCTGGTTGAAACCGTGGTTGGGCAAGCAATAGAAATCTGCTAATGCTTAATTATTTGCCGCATAGTTTTCCCTGCAGACATATACAAGCTCCAACCGTTGTTGGGATAACTTATGGTGAAAAGACCGCTCCCTCGCGGTCACGGCTCGGAAACGGACAGGGAGCGGTTTTTCAAAAACCTGATAGCTTCGCTTCACACTTGAAGTTGTCCGATTCCAGGAAAACTATGCGGTATTGGGCGATTCCACCTGTCCGCTCGCTTGCGAGCGAAGTTTTCATTCCAATTTCAAAACAATTACATGACATCGGCATCCCTGCCAGTTTACCAGTGGGGACTCCCGTAACTAATACTAGCTTTCAAAACCAAGGAATGATCTACTTGGAAAAGTGAGTCTACTCAAACAATGAAGATACGCTTGCTTCTTGCAGTATTCATTTCCACATCGCTGCTGCACGGCTATTCGGTCCTCACGCATGAAGCCATCATCGATTCGGTTTGGGATACCTCAATCAAGAAGCTACTACTGAAACGATTTCCCAGTTCCACTGCAGAAGAATTATTGCAGGCGCATGCTTACACGTATGGCGGTTGCATTATTCAGGACATGGGCTACTATCCATTTGGCAGCCACTTATTTAGCGACCTCACCCACTATGTTCGCAGCGGTGATTTTATTGAAGAGCTGCTTCGCGAATCGCAGAACCTCAATGAATACGCCTTTGCGCTGGGTGCTCTGGAACATTATGCGGCTGATACGGAGGGGCACCGCATTGCCACCAATCGCGCAGTGCCGATTCTATATCCTGAGCTGCGGCGGAAATTTGGAAATACGGTTTCCTATTGGGACAATCCCGCAGCGCACGTGCAAACAGAATTTGGGTTCGACGTGATTCAAGTGGCTTTGGGAAGATATGCGCCAGACGGATATCGTAAATTCATTGGCTTTGAAGTGTCGCGGCCAGTGTTGGAGCGGGCCTTTCTTAAAACGTATGGCTTGGAAATCAAAGACGTTTTCGGAAACGTGTCCCTCGCCTTGGGATCCTACCGACGTACCGTCAGCTCAATCATTCCGAGCATGACTCGGGTCGCCTGGAATCTTAAAAAGGACCAATTGCGGAAAGAGATTCCGGGCATCACACGGAAGAAGTTTCTCTACAATATCTCGCGGGCCAGTTACGAAAAAGAGTGGGGTAAAGAGTATGCCAAACCCCGCCCAGGCACTACTTTGCTAACTTTCTTATTTCGTATTCTTCCCAAGTTTGGTCCGTTCAAATCCCTTAAGGTCCCCACTCCAACTCAAGAAGTGGAACAACTATTCATGGCCAGTTTCAATGCGACGCTGGACGGCTATCGAGCGATGCTTGCAAAAACTGAAACTGGTAAGTTGCAATTGGCAAATCAGAATTTCGACACTGGCGGACCCAGCGTTGCCGGTCACTACAAAGGCACTGACGAAGCCTATGCCAAGCTGCTGAGTAAACTTGCGGATAAGCAATTCACTGCAGTGCCGGTGGAACTCCGCCAGAATATTTTGGATTTCTACAAGGATCAAAGTCCTTCAGTATCACCTAAGCTACGGGATCAGTTACAGCAGTTGAAGACTGTTTCCATATACCCAAAATAAACGACTGACTCCTGTTTGGACCTTCGCTTGCATTATAAAAAGCTGTACGAGTCATTAAAAGGAGAATGGGAAAATGCTTTGGACTATTTGTTTAATTCTGCTGGTGCTGTGGGCGCTGGGTTTAGTTACATCCTACACCATGGGCGGTTTGATTCACATATTGCTGGTAGTCGCACTGGTCATGATGGTAATCAACCTTATCCAAGGGCGCAGAGTGGTTTGACTGCGCCAATAGCCTTTGGTGGGGTTATGACGAAATAAGATCAGTAAGGTCACTTGCTGTGATAGTTCGCCAGCAATAGACACTGATCTTTGTTCCACAGGGTTGCTTCATCCGCAGCACGCATGGACCAAATCAACGAACCGGCGTATCCCAGTTGCTTCACCTTTTGGAGCCGTGCATCTAGCGTTTGCGTTTCGCACGGCCAACACATGGCCGGTGCCGATGCAAATTCCCCCACCAGACAAGGTTGACTGGTAACCTCATTGGCCGCTGGCAATTCAGATCCGCCTTGCGCGTAATAGTGGAACTGTTGCAGACTAATCCCTAAATCTTCCGCGCCCCATTCCGCGATGGTGTTCCAATGGGCAAAGCCAACGGTGGTTAGAAAACCGCTCCTGTTGATGCGCTGCACCGCCTCAGAAATATAAGCGATCATGGCGTCAAGCGGCACAGTCTTTTTCTCGTCTAGTGGCTCCCAAAACTTCCACTGCGATCCACCAGTGCACCATTCTGGTTCGTTGATTGGTTCCCAGGCGTAAATGGCATGGGGATAGGCTCGGGAGGCTTCCAGTAAAGGTTCCAGAACACTATCCAAAAAGATGCGACGTTGAATCTCATCGCGCAATACAGTTGACCGGCCACATTTCACATAGCCTTCACTCACATTGACCATTGGAAAGTTCCAATGAAAATCAATCAACGATGGCAATAACTTCACATCTGCCTTGGCACACAAGGCAAGTACTGCACTGAAGTCGGCAACAATGTTACTAAAGGCCACGTCGCCCGGCGGCAAAACAAGGAAGCTGCCATCGGCTTGCGGCGCGCTTGCCCCGGTGCCGTAGGCCAAGCCATCTGCCAGTACAAACCATCGCACGACTTCCATGCCCGATGCACGCAAATCCAATAAGTCCTGCAACAGCATTTCGTGTTGCGCAGCTCGAAATTCTTCCCGACCCAAGCCGCCCGTCCAACCTTCTGGAGGATTCCCAAAATCCCAACCGTAATTCAGCCAGGGATAGTTGATGCCAGTTACGGTTCCAGATACTTTTGCAGCCATCCCAGAACCTCTTCCATGTGCTTGCGACTATTTTCGCCCTTCAATATCCAGTGGCCTTCGTCAGGAAACAACAGTAACCTTGTGGGCACTTTACGACGCTGCAGTATTTTAAACGTTGTCATGCTTTCAGACATCGGCACGCGAAAATCCAGCTCACCTTGGGTAATCAAAGTTGGAGTTTTGAACTTACCCGAGTAACGCAGCGGACTCTGGTCATTCCACTGACCACCAGCCTCCCAAATGGGCCCGCCCATGCGTGACTCGCGATCCAGACCACCATCGTTGGTGCCATATTGCGATTCGTTATTGATGGCCCCTGCATGGTTCACAATGCAGCGAAACTGGTTGGTATGGCCATTGAACCAATTCATCAAATAGCCACCGTAACTCGCCCCTGCCGCAGCTTGACGTGATTTGTCAATGAACGGATACTTGCCAGCCGCCACGTCGATTGCTTCCAGAATCTCCTCCGCTGGCCCACGCAGCACATCGCGTTCAATATCATCGGCAAACTTCTCCCCAAACCCAGTGGAACCCGTATAGTTGGTTTGCAGCATCACGTATCCACGCGATACCAGCAAATGATAATTCCACCGAATAGAAAACGCATCTTTGGACATGGCGTTTGGACCACCATGCGGAAAAATCAGCAGTGGATATTTCTTAGTTGGGTCAAAGTTAGGAGGGTAAGTGAGTATGTTGTGGATCTTTTTGCCGTTCTTCGCAGTAAACCAAAAATGCTCCACTGGCCGCATGTCGATTTCCGCAATCCGCGCCGCGTCAAAATTAGTCAGTAACTTATGAGTGCCGCGAACTGCGTCCAATAGCACCACCTGCGTAGGTTGCACAGAACTGCCGTACAGGGCAATCAAACCATTCGTTGTGGCGTTAGGTTTGTTATATCCTTTGGCGAACTCCTTCACTGCGCCACCCTGCGCTGGGATGGTGAATATTTTATCGAACCCATCATCTTCAGCTTCCAGATACAGAGTCTGACCATCAGCGGTGGGCGTAAACGATGTTACAGATCGATCCCAGCTTGCAGTTAGTTCTACCACTTTACTGCCTTCCACACGCACCAGACGAGTGATGGAATAGAGTCGCTTTTCCGATGGGCTTCGCGCGGCCAAGGCATAGAGCGTTTTTCCGTTCGGACTGAAACGCGGATTGGAGTAACTGCCGCCAGCAGGAGTTAACAGGTTAGGTTCGCCTCCCGTAACTGACAGTTGAAACAACTTCGATTCCACTTTGGCAGACATCGTTTCATCGCGATTCACTATGGCCGCAAATACGATGGATTGACCATCTGCTGCCCAAACCGGCTGAAGGTTCTGTTCGGACGATCCAACAAATAGGCCACTGAATCCAGGCATGGCCGCAAGTTTTGTTCCTTCTAGTAAATCGCGGACCTTTGCGTTCTCACTTACTTCCTGAACAACTTCCTGAACAAAGAGATGCACCGCTGTTTGGTCAAGCCAGGCATTCCAAAAACGGATGGGAAAGGTATCGTAAACGCGGGCATTGTATTTACGACTCTTGCGCTCAGCAGCCAACTGCTTGTTACTCTCCACATTACTTTCAAACAAGATCGCTTTGCCATCGGGTCGCCATTGCGGATTGCGAGCTCCTGCTGCCATGTTAGTTAGCCGTTCTGCTTCGCCACCTTGTAATGGAAGAATGTAGATCTGGGCGGCTTCATCCCCTTCGCGTTTGGCGGAAAAGGCAATTCGAGTCCCATCTGGACTGAACACGGCTCCTGATTCCCCGCCCCGTGTAGCGGTGAGCCTGCGCGATGGCACGGTTCCATCTGTGGACGTGATCCACAAATCAGCAACAGTTTTAGCAGGATCATAATCCGGCTCAGTTACTGAGAAAATCACTTGTTGCCCGTTTGGACTAACCACAGGGTCACCCACGCGTTTCATCATCCAAACATCTTCGTGAGTGATCACACGTTTGCCTGCGGCGAAGGTAACAGTCATAAGCGAAAGAATAATTACAATACGGAACAGTGGTTTCATTTAGCCTCAATTTGTGGTCGGATCACGGCCACGTTCAATTTTGCCATTTCTCTTGTAAGTGCATTAAACATGTCATCCCCTTCAAAAAGTCCCACCACTGCTCCTCCGGAACCAGCAAAATTGGAACTGGCACCCACGCTGCGGGCAGTTTGAATCATCTCCAAGTTACCTTGATTGATGTTGTACAAAGTGGCGCGTAAGTCAAAGTTAGAGTTTACCAATTGATGTAACTGAGCACGGTCCCCGGCCAGTAGTGCTAAGCGGCCTTGTTCAGCGTAACCTGCCCATTGGCTCATGGCATTCACAATTGCAGGTTCCTTACGGTTCCAACGTTCCCGAATGTTGTTATGAAACACTTCTGTACCTTCGCTCAAACTGCGACGATAAGCCAGATAAACACCCTTCATCAATTGCGGGTCAAGCACTTCATATCTACCGTAACCTTGTTGTTGCATAAGGTCTTTGTCAAAATCCATATAGACCAAGCCTTCATAAGATTGAATGACCCTATCCTGCAGCCCCGCATTAACACCTAGTTCAACGGTTTCGGTCTCTAAAGCGATATTGGCTAACACGGGCAGTGGCAGCGAAATGTCATAATATTTGCAAATTGCCCGCAGCGCTGCGGTGACAATTGCCGATGAACCACCCATGCCCAGCCGCAAGGGAACTGTGGATTCATACTCTAAGGTAAAGTTACGGTCAGGCAGTTCAATTTCATGCTCCCTGCAGTAATCCATAAACCGTACAATCAACGCCTGAATAATTCGAATGCCGCCATAGTAACCGCGCCAGCGTGTGGTTTGATAAAGGTCATCCAAGTTTTCAAAGATCGGCATGTCCGCCTTGGCCGGCTTAATTTCCAGTCGCGCACTGGAGTGAAGCAACACCCGCGCCCGAAAGTTTCTTACAAGCAGAGCAATCGTTTTCCCATAGTAACCATCGCTGGGATTGCCAAGAAAACCTGCCCGCGCGTACGCGTATGTTTCAATCATACTTGTCTCCCTTGCTTAGTCTTATTTCTTCACACAGACTCGCATCTATCCACCATACTATTGAAGATATGCGAATTGTGCTGCAACGCGCAAAAGAAGCGCGGGTGGAAGTGGATGGCGTCATAACCGGTCAGATCCCGCACGGGCTGGTAGTCTTTGTGGGAGTGGGTAAAGATGACAGCGAACAAGATGCCACCATGTTAGTAGATAAAATTACCAACCTACGAATTTTCAATGACAGCAACGGGAAAATGAATCTCAACATAGAGCAAGTGGGTGGCTCCTTGCTTATTATTTCTCAATTTACTCTGTATGGAAACATCAGCCGCAGTAGAAGACCAAGCTTTGATGAAGCTGCTGCGCCTGAAAAAGCTCAAATCTTGTATGACTATTTCGTTGAAACAGCCAAGTTACGTGGGTTACAAGTACAAACTGGAGTATTCAGAGCGTCCATGAAAGTACATTTAATTAATGATGGCCCAGTAACTTTAGTATCCGATTCAAAAACTCTGTGATACACTGTGCCTCAGTAACGTAGTACTAGTTACTAATTCTGGGAGCAAGAGGTAACCACAGGACATGAAGCAAGGAACAAGCAGTCTAGCCGCCTATTATGTAGCGGCTTTGAAAGGGCTGGAGCAGGAAAAGAATCGTCTGGAAGAAGAGATTCGCGTAGTCCGTGCATTACTGGCACGTCATGCCGGAGGCGCTAAGGCAACTCCTGAAGCAAGTGCCGCAACAACCGCCAAAAAGCCTCGTAAAAAGCGGGAACTTAGCGCCGCCGCAAGAGCGCGCATCGCAGCAGCGCAGAAAAAGCGTTGGGCTGAATTCCGCAAGAAGAGCTAACTTTTCCTTAACAAGGGCGCCAGTTGAACTCATTCATCATCTGTTCAACCCCACCAGCGCCCTTGATTTTTCCCTTCTCAAAAAACACCGCCCGGCTTGCCAGTTGTTGAGCAAAATGAGTATCATGCGTAACAATCAACTTAGCTTGTGGCAAGGATCGTAGTAATTCCACTAATCCCCTTTGACCAGGTGGATCTAAGAAGGTTGTTGGTTCATCCAGAATCAAAATCTCTGGATTCATAGCCAGCACGCCTGCGATCGCCACCCGCTTCTTCTCACCTGCACTTAAATGGTAAGGAGCTTTCATTGACAAATGATCCATTTCAACACTACTTAGTGCAGCTAAAGCAACTCGCTTCGCTTCTTCCGAATTCAACCCTTGATGCAGAGGACCAAAAGCTACATCTTCCAGCACACTGGGCATGAATAACTGTTCATCAGAATCCTGAAATACCATGCCCACCTTACTCCTGATCTCCACTAAGTTCTTTTCACATAGTGGCAGACCGCAGATGGTTACTACTCCTTCACTTTCCAGTAACCCATTCAAATGCAGAATGAAAGTGGTTTTTCCAGAACCATTCGCCCCAAATAACGCAACCGTCTCCCCTGGCATAAGTTGAAAATCCACGCCTGCCAGCGCGGTGGTTCCATCTGCATACCGATACTTCAATCCACGCACATCAACTAACGGAAGCAATGCGTACTCCAATGAAAAGTAACAATGAACCTACAGCGATGAATAAGTCACGTCTTCCCAGCGTTGGCTTGTTTAGAACCGGAAAACCGCTGCGGCCCCCACCTCTTGAAAGTGTTGCCCGGTGAATTCCTTCTGCTCGATTGTAAGCACACGCGAATAACACTGCCAATGCCCCACCTGCCCGGTCCAGTAAGCTTTGTCTGTTAGATCTTGTCAGCCGACCTGCATCGCGTGAAGCGGCGGCCCAGCGCATCCGTTGACCTTGGTCGGCGATAACAAACAAGTAGCGGTATAAAAACTGTGCTATTTCTAACATCCTGGCTGGTATCCAGAAAGACTCCAATGCCGCAAGGATCAACGGCAGCGGAGTTGTGGCCACCATCAGCAGCGTAGCCAACACACACAGTTGACTGCGCGCAATCAGTGCTAAAGCGCTTCCGGCATCATCATTAGACAAGTAGGAAATCATTGCGAAACATAGTGCAAATGGAAGGGTAAGCGCTGCACGAAGCAACAATCGCCGCATAGGCAACTCACTTCGCACCAACGCAATCATGACGTTGGTTCCGAACCCGATGTAAGCCACCCATCCGTGCGACGGGGTTGTGGAGACGGCGATGAGGAATGCTACCGTCACCAATAACTTCACACGCGCATCCATGCTGTGTAAAGGTCCGGGTTCGCGCGCCCATTGTTCAATGGCGTTATGACGCACTTAGGAGTTTCCACCAAACATTCGCTGCCGCCGAATCAGACGCGCCAACAAAAGACACGCTGCGTAAACCAGGCCGATCCCAATTAACCCGGCTGTGGACTTACGCAAGTAACTTGACCCCAAAACCGGCATTTCATAGTTAGCCAGTGGAGCCTGCATCAGAACCCACTTATGCTTTTCCATGCCCATACTAACAGCTACTTTTTCCAATCCATCGGGCAACGAAGATGCAAACAAGATGCCCACAATCACCAACGCACAGGCTGCCGCTAAAACTAACTTTTTCAGCGATGGAAGGTTAGTTCCAGGGGCTTTCACAAAGGCCGGATTCAACCTTTCAATAGCCTGCACCACAGTAACTGTAATCGCCCCTTCCAAAAGTCCGGTTACAACAAACATCGTCAGCGACCCCATGAAAATGGTTGCAGTGAGTGGCGCCCCAGATACTTTCAGCATCAGTAGTGCCAGCATCGCACCGGTCACAACTGAAAGTAATCCGCCCAGAAAAATCGACACGCTGCGCAGCCTTCCTGAGCCCAGCAAATAGTATGGCAAGTAACCAGCAGCCACTCCGCACAGTGCCATGTTAAAAGTATTGGCTCCCCAGGCCAGCAATCCACCATCTTGAAATACAAGAGCTTGGATGCCCAAAATAACCGCCAAAACCAGCGCCGCTGGCACCGGCCCAACCGTAATCGCCAACAAAGTGCTTCCCAATAAATGACCCGTAGTGCCCAATCCTACAGGAAAATTAATCATTTGTGCAGCAAAGACAAAAGCTCCCATCACCCCTAATAACGGCACCTGCCGATCACTACCAGCACCCTTCGCCCGATGCGAAAGATAGCCGATAGTTGGCACGCTTATCAGGTCAAAGGTGGCCCAAACTTCGGTCTTCAGAAACCCATCAGGAATATGCATACGAACTTTATTAAAGTAACACGGACAGCAGCACCCTGGCCCGGCGATACAATGACACGCATGGGACAATTAAGCCGAATTGGCGTCGCGATAGATTCAGAACTGCTGGAAAAATTCGACGTCCTCATCGCCGGACGTGGATATACCAACCGGTCAGAAGCATTTCGCGACCTCATTCGTGAAGAGTTAGTGCAGAAGAATTGGGAGAATCCTGATCGACAAGTGGTGGGCACAGTCACTTTGGTTTATGACCATCATGTGCGGATGCTGAATGAAAAGTTGACTAACATTCAACATGATCATTTCCACAATGTGCTTTCCACGTTACACGTGCATTTGGATCATGATAACTGTCTGGAAGTGTTGGTGGTGAAAGGCAAAGCGAAGGATGTACAAACCGTGGCCGACGCCCTAATTTCCACCAAAGGAGTGAAGCACGGCCAACTGACTCTAACCACTTCAGGTGCTGACTTATAACTGGCCAGTGAGGGAAAATATCTCCAGCAATTTCATAGCTCGCGGTTTCCCACTTACACCACCCTATTGACTCTCTATAAAACGATATGCAACAGTGACAACGATCACTTGGCCGCATCGCTGAATGCATACCCAAGAGAAGGAGGCTCGCTTGAGCAAAACCTTGCTGTGGCTATTGGGGCTGATAGCGTTCGCCATCTTCGGTTATTTTTGCGTTTATCCGCAGAACCACCACATTCAATCCGACGTGAACGACCGCACTGCTTCCGCCTTGCGGCAAGCCGGGTTGGACGCCAAAGTCCAGACCGATGGACGCGATATCATTCTGGCCGGAACAGTTCCTTCTCAAGAAGTAAAAACTCGTGTCGGGGAAATTGCCTTGGCCACTTGGGGAGTCAATTCGGTTGACAATCGCCTCATTGTGGAACAAGCCAAAGTGATTACACCGGTGCAGGCCGCAGCCAAATCCTGTCAGGCAAAATTCAACGAGTTATTGGCTGGGCAAAAAATCGAATTCCTCTCAGACAATGCCCAGATCAACACCACGAGCCACAAGCTTTTGGATAGCCTGGTTGAGGTTGCCAAAGAATGTCCTGAAGCCCGCGTGCAAATTGCCGGCCATACAGATAATCAAGGTCCGGCAGCTTACAACCAGAATTTAAGTGAGCGTCGTGCTGCTTCCGTGGTTGCTTATCTTAAGCAAAAGGGAATTGCCGCCGCCCGGTTAACAGCAGTAGGCTTCGGCTTCAACAAGCCGCTTGCTGGCAACGATACCCCCATTGGAATGCAAAAAAATCGCCGTATTGAGTTCAACGTAGAAGGAATATAACCACCATGAGTTACTTGGTCTCACAAATGTGGCTTTGCCTGTTACTGGCGGGCGCGCTCGGTTTTTTGCTGGGCTGGTTGCTGAAGCAACTCGGTTTCGGCAGTAAGTTGGCAGAGTTAGAGGTAAGCTGGAAATCCAGGTTCGTCGGCGTGGAAAGTGAACGCGATAAGCTGCGCACCAGTGTTTCCGATCTTACTGGGGAAGCGAAGAAATTGGAAACCGATTGGACCTCCAAATACTCCACCTTGACTGCTGATCGTGACAAGTTACAACTCTCCCTATCAGCTTGGGAAAAGAAAAATATCGCACTTGAAGCCGATTGGAAAGGGAAGTGGAATTCTCTCGATGTCGAAAGGAAAAAGCTGGTCGCAGACCTGGAAACTTGCGGCGCAAAATCAATCGCCGCAGAAAAAGAATTAAGCACCTGGAAGCTGAAAATTAGCGATCTTGAAAAAACGACCGCCTCAGTCAGGGAAGATCATTCTTCACTCAGCTCCAAGTTAGCCGCCGGGGCTGCTGCCTTGGCCGTAGCGGAAGCGACCCGTGTCACGTTGGGTAATGATTCCAAAAAGCTGGCTGCACAGTTACAAGAAGCGCAGGCCAAACTGGGCACAACGGAAGCCGAATGGAAGTCCCGCTGGTTGCTGCTTGAAAAAGAACGAGACGATCTTAAGACAATTCTGGAATCGAAACCCAAGCAGGATCAGGAGAATCAAGCCAAGCATGCGGCCGCTGAAGCTAACTGGAAATCTCGTTGGATAGTGCTTGAGAAAGAACGTGACGATTTCCGCAGCCGCTTTGGCGCCTCAACCGCCAGTATCGGCGCCAGCACGCTGCTCATTACAGCGCTTGAATCTGAAATCGAAAAGTTGAAGAAATCTGCCGTGATCCCCGGTGATATTGAGGATATTGAAGGCATTGGTCGCTCCTACGGGGACAAGTTGCGTGGGGTTGGCATTGCCTGGATTAAGACATACCTGGATCGCTGTGCCAGTAAGTTGGGTCGGGTTGAAGTTGCCCAGCAAACAGGCATCAATGAAACTCTTCTACTTACATGGGTGAACATGGCCGATTTGTTACGTCTATTGGGTGTTACTCCAGATTGGACAGAGTTACTGGAAGCATCCGGTGTAGATACGGTAAAGGAAATCAAGCATCGAATTCCAGAGAATCTCCATACGAAGATGTCTGAAGTGAATGCGGAAAAAAATCTGGCCCGCAGTGTGCCGACTTTGGAAATGGTAACCAGTTGGGTGGAGCAGGCCAAAGCACTGCAACCTCTAATCACACACTAGTACATCGGCCCGGAACTGCCTTCCAAGTCTGTGGACATGTATACTTCATAGACACGAAAGGTAAATCATGTATAAAGTCTTGTTCTTAATTATTGTTGTCTCCCGCTTGGCAGCCGCCCAAGATGCGCTGCCAGCCGAATGGGTCGATCCCGATACTGGCCATCGTGTGATTCGCCTATCGCGCGAACCCGGCACCGCATCGCTCTACTTTCATCAGAACGCTTACTCGGCAGACGGGAAGAAGTTAGTTGTCACCAACTCGCACGGCATTGCCACCATCAACCTTGCCACACGCCAGATTGAGCAGGTAGTGGAGGGTCGCGTAAATATCCTGGTTACTGGACACAAAACAGGCCGAATTTACTACACCAAAGACGGCACCATCTTTTCAACCGATCTGGATACCAAAGCCACCCTCGAAGTTGCCAAGATGCCCACGCAAGCGGGCCGCGGCGGTGCTGTTGCCGTCAATGCTGACGAAACCATGCTGGTTGGCGTCGCTGTGGACCCCGACGGGAAAACGGTTCCGCGCACTCCGCCTCCCAACGGCATGGGTGGAAGCTTAGAAAAGAATTGGGCATCCGGGACGCCCAAAATGCTCTACACCATCGACATTAAAACCGGAACGTTTCGCAAAATTTACACCGAAAATGATTGGACGAATCACCTTCAGATGTCGCCAACTGATCCCAATCTAATCATGTTTTGCCACGAAGGTCCCTGGCACTATAACGACCGTGTCTGGACCATTCACACCGATGGAACAGGGCTTCGACTGATGCACGAACGGACCATGAATATGGAAATCTCCGGTCATGAATTTTTCTCCGCCGATGGCAAAACTGTCTGGTACGATCTGCAAACTCCCAAGAGCACGGTCTTCTGGGTTGCTGGGGTGAATCTTGCCACGGGGCATCGCACCTGGTACAACCTGGATCGCAAAGAATGGTCAGTCCACTACAATGTTTCGGCTGATGGAAAGCTGTTTGCTGGCGATGGCGGCGGACCCAGCAGTGTTGCCGCCCGCGCACCCGATGGGGAAACGCTGAACCCGCCTGGCAACGGCCAATGGATTTATTTATACCGTCCTTCCATGGTGAATGCCAGTTCCTTCCGCGACAAAAAGGATTTGATCGACATTGGCTACTTCAAGGCAGAGCGCCTTGTGAATCTGGCCAAACACAATTACCGGTTAGAGCCCAATGTGACCTTTTCCCCAGACATGAAGTGGGTTGTGTTTCGATCCAATATGCTTGGGCCCACCCACGTATTCGCCGTTGAAATAGCTAAGCCCTAGTGGCTTATGACTAAGTCGACTATGTATGATAGGCGTGATGAAATCCCTTATTGCCACGATCCTCTTCCTATCCACTTGCCTTGCAGCCGATCCACAAATCATCCACCTCTGGCCAAAGGGAGCCGCAAATTGGACGCCTCCCGCTGGTGGAGAAAAGATTGAAGAACGGGGCAAGGACGGAGTTAAAGATCGCGCGGTGATGAACGTTATTGACCCCATCATCACCGTCTATCTTCCATCACCGCAGGTGCGCAATGGTGCCGCTGTTTTGATCGCCCCCGGCGGTGGATATGCGCGTCTTGCTTATGACAAAGAAGGAATCGACGTGGCGTTGTGGCTGAACAGCATCGGCATTGCAGGCATTGTTTTGAAGTATCGACTTCCTGAAATGCCGACAAATGCCACTGAGCGTAAGGCCGTTTATAGCGATGCCCAAACGGCAACGAAAACCGTTCGGGTCAGTCTGGAAGATGCCACAGAAGCCATGAAAATCATTCGGATCAATGCCGCCAAATGGAATGTGGATAAGGATCGTATCGGGATGATGGGCTTTTCCGCTGGCGGTCATCTGGCTGCATTAATGGGAGTGCAGGCAGAAGAGGCCCGCCCCAATTTCCTGGCGCTGATTTACGGCGCAATTCCCGGAAATTTGAATGTGACCAAAGACACCCCACAAACATTCTTAGCTCACGCCAGCGACGATCCTTCTGTTGCAACAGACACCAGCATCCATTTCTACCAGGCGTTACGCATTGCCAAAGTGCCTGCTGAGTTACACATCTTCAGCGAAGGTGGGCATGGGTTTGGAATCAGGAAGTCAGGAAAGACATCTGAGAATTGGCCAGGCCGTTTTGAGGCCTGGTTCAAAGCAATGAAGTGTCCTTGCGAAAACTAAGACTTTCGGCGGACAATCCCAATACAGGCCAATCCCGCGCCGAGTAACATCAAAGTAGCAGGTTCCGGAGTAGCATTCCCCAAACTGGCTTGGCCACTAATACCAGCCACGCGAACGGCTCCTGGTGCGCTAGTATCGGTCACAATGAAATCCAAATTGTTTACCCCGCTCAAAAATCCGCTATTAAACGAAAAAGCGGTAAGAACTGTGTAAGCCAAAGGGTCCACGCAGGTACCACCGGTGCCAGGCAGAGTTCCTGATGTCGGTCCGCCGTTCAGTTGCACAACGCCGCAATTATCGCCGCCCCAATTTCCAGTAAGTAAAGCCGTATTGATGTTCAAACCAGTCATATTGAAGGTAAGTCGAAAAGTCCGTGTCCCAGCGTTGAAGCTTCCCGTAGAAGATTCAGAAAGCCAGCGCGAATTGGCATCATCAGGCAGATAACCTGGATGCACATACGTCACTGCCGAACCAACACCCACAATGGTGTAATGACCGTCTACAGTTCCAGCGCCGCCAACCAGCGCCAAATTCGACGAGTCTGTTCCGGTATTGAACAACCCTGGAATCACGGCACCAAAACCAGCAGGTATCAATCCAATGTTCAGGCCGATGCCCAGGATCATCTGTTTTACAATTCTATTCATTCTGTTAGCACTCTTCCTTTTGAGATATTATCACTAACGGGAAATAAAATCGAGAACTAAAGTAATAGAACTCTATTGTTTTGTAATGGTTACCCTACACGTGAGGCGGCAATACCCCCGTTTGTGGGACAGCACGCACCCCAAATCACTGAACTTCAGAAGTGGCAACGATTTTGGAATCGGTGGAAAACTTTCTATACCCGCTAAATATAATTTCATTGGAACCATGCAAGTGCTTTAGCAGCGCTAAACGGGCATCCAAATCCATTCGTAGCTTCATTGGAACCCACAATTCATTGTTAATCAACCCTAATTCCACACTGAACCGCGTACCTTTGGACAACCTCGCCAGGAACAGGCCAATAGATATGGTATCTAGCACCTCTGCTTCAAGGCGCATAATCTGCATTCCCTGCTTATCAATCCAAAACTTACCGCGCAAGTTGGGCAACATCCGGGCTTGAAAACTGTTTGGCTTGAAGCCAAGTTTGGGGTCGGCCTGAATCACCCAGGCAGGTTTGCCATCAATGGTTTCTTCCCCCACAATCGAAAAGTTGAAAGCATTGGGCACTTCCTTTACAAAGTCACGATTCTTCTGCCGTTTGTCTTCCTGATCCTTGAAGATTCTGGTACGTTCCGCCTCAGAAAGTTTGGCCTGTTTACTGGCAAACTTGTCCAACTTCTGATTTTCCGAAAGCTGCTCTTTTTCCAGCAACGGAGCGCCATTTTTCTGCGTTAACTTTTTATACTGAGCCCCATAAATGTAGCGGACTTCATGCTGTTTCGATGTGGAGTTGGTCACCTTATTATTGGAATCTAATTCCCGCTCGGTTTCCGTCTGAAGGTAGATGTAGTCCCGACGAAGTTGACTATTGCGGTCGTCCTTGGCCAACGCGGCTTCCACAATGGAGCGTGCATCGGGTGTTGCAGCCCGCAGGCAAATCGAAACAGCACAAAAAATTACCAGCAAGTACATATTACACATAAGACGTCTCAATCATCTGGCGGTTGCAGGAACTTCAACGACCTGACTTCATTTTATCCAGGTAACTCTGGTTACTCTGGGCAGTGGCTGCCGATTGTTGGCTCATTTCCGTTAATCCGCCCTCCAAAGTGCCCGCGAAGAAGAACTCACGAACATCCTTAATGCCCATCTCCAGCGGGTAATCTTCCACTGGCCTGGTCAACTGAATCAAAATAGTTGCCTCCAGCCGATTCCGTCGCGCCTGCATGCTATTAATCACTGATTCCACCGCTTTCTGTCGAAAGAAATTCTTATCAGCAGACAGGCGCGTCCCCGCACCCGCACTCAGCAGCGTGGCCAGAATTGTTTTCGTAAAACTAACTTTGCTGAGTGTTGCCGCAGTGGCCAAACCCAGCTCCACAATGTCACTCCCGACGTTGAATTTCCCACTATCCATGAACAGGTTCCCTTCATAGTTTCGGTAGTGATATTCAATATCGGCCAGCAACCCGTAGATCACCCGATTGCGGATGTCAGTGGCCCTGGCCGGGTCAGTTGAGCTGTTGCGATAACTCTGCAAATCACTGGCAAATTGAGCATCACTGTAAATGGGGGTGGAGAGGATCCGGGGAACCGCAGGTCCGCGAATCTGGCGGGAACAACCTGTGAGTACAACTAAGAATAAGCCCGTGGCAAGTTTGTGCATGCTGCATGAAAACCTACCATGGCACAGTGCAATCACTGTTCCATGCAATTCGCTAAGTTATTGGTTTTCATATCAAAATCGGGCAAAAATCCGCTGGTGACTTCTGTTTGCCATCCTCTGGGAACCCCAATTGTAAAGGTTGGGTAAAGGTTGCTTATCTTTCATCCACTCCAGCTATCATTAGGATCAGAACGATGGAATTGCATTCGCCAACCCGACTGTTAATGATTGACGACGACGAAAAGTTGTGTCGCCTGGTGCGCAGCTATTTGGAGCCTTTCGGCTACGCGTTGGACGCAGTTCACAATGGTCCTGATGGATTGGTCCGGGCCCTGGCCGAACCGTATCAGGCGGTGATTTTAGACGTCATGCTGCCGGGCATGAGCGGCTTTGAAGTTCTACAAGGATTGCGCCGTAAATCCACCGTTCCAGTGCTGATGTTGACCGCTTTGGGTGATGAGACAGATCGTATTGCAGGCCTGGAAACTGGTGCCGATGATTATCTGCCCAAGACGTTTTCAACCCGCGAACTTCTCGCTCGGCTACGGGCAGTTTTACGCCGATCCGTGCACACCGCAGCAGCCAGCAAGGGCGATGCACCTATCAGTAACGGCGGTTTAGTAATCGACACCGAAGCGCATACCGTTACGCTAGATGAACAAGTGTTGGTGCTGACTCCGGCAGAGTACGATATTTTGTTGTCGTTGGCCAGAGCGTCGGGCCGGGTAAGGACTCGGGAACAACTGTTGCTGGAAGTTGCCGAACGTGATTTTGAAAGCTTCGACCGGGCCATTGACGTTCACATTTCTTCCCTGCGCCGCAAACTTGCCGATGATCCAAAGTCACCGCGATTCATAGAAACTGTGCGAGGCTCTGGGTATCGAATGCGCAAGCCGGGGGATGAACCTTGGCTATAAGATCGCTTCGATCCAAAATTCTGCTGTTAGCCCTGTTGAACCTCACCTTATTGGCAGCGCTCGTACTGTTCCCCATGCGAGGGAATTTTGAATCCATATGGATGGGTCCCGTGCATGAACGGGTCATGGCAGTGACTCATGAACTGGCATTGGAACTGGACGAAGCGGAACCAGAGCAGCGCACTGCCCTGTTGGGAAAATATCGCGCCAGGCTGGGGATAGACTTATACCTGTTCAATAACAATGGAACTCAGTTGGGTGGGCCTGCTGTGGTCTTACCTTCTCAGGTTTATAAAAAATTAGTGGAAGGCCCGCGTGACGGAATGCGGCCTCCTCCCGATGATGGTCCACCAGGTGATGGTCGACGTCCAAGGATGGACCAGCCGCCACCTCCGCCAGGCAGACGTCGCGGTCCTCCACCGGATGGAGGCCCACCCCCTCGTCCACTTCGCACAGGCGGTGGCTTGCCCAATAGTATGTTTTTGGCGGAAGGTGGTTCACCAAATTTCTACTGGATTGGATCTCGCATTCCCATTCGGTCGGCTCGGTCGGAAGAAGATGACGAACCCGCCATTCGTGGCACTCTGATCCTGGCCACGGACTCGTTATGGCGTCACGGATTTTTCCTGTCCCTCGCCCCGGCACTGGGCTTTGTATTTGCAGCATTGGCAATTTCAGCCTTGTGTTGGTTGCCGTTAATTCATGGCTTGACCAGTTCCGTGCGGCAAATGCAGAAGGCCACCGGACAAATTGCAAGTGGGCACTTTGATGTGAATGTAAGCGAATCGCGATCCGATGAAATTGGTACCTTGGGGACGTCCATCAACCAAATGGCCAGTAAGTTGAAGGGTATGGTGGAAGGTCAAAAGCTATTTCTGGCAGGTGTGGCGCATGAACTTCGTTCTCCGCTGGCGCGTATGGAATTGGAAGTGGAACTGTTGGGTCGCGGAGCTTCCCAAGGGCAACAGCAGCAGTTGACCGATTTGCGCGAAGACGTGGAACACTTGCGCGGATTAGTGGATGAGCTGCTGTTATTCACAAAATCCAGCATGCGTGGTGAACCTTTGCCATTGGTGGCGGTGGACGTAGCTGAAGTGATTGAGCGGGCAGTGGCGCTGGAGGCAGTTAGTCCCTTTCAAGTAAGAGTAGAAGTAAGTCACGAGTTACAGGCACTAGGTGACGGCGATTATCTGTTTCGTGCGGTGGCCAATCTTTTGCGCAATGCGTTTCGTTACGCGGGCAGCGACGGTCCCGTGACAGTCACCGCCAAAAGACAAGGAAACACGATTCACGTTGTGGTGGCAGACCAGGGCATGGGTGTGCCAGAGAATGCATTGGAAGAAATCTTCAAGCCATTCTATCGTTTGGAAACCGCAAGAGATCGCAAAAGCGGCGGCACTGGTCTTGGCTTGGCAATTGTCAGAAGCGCCATTGATGCAATGAAGGGAACGGTGAAAGCACGTAATTTGAAACCCAACGGATTCGCAGTAGAAATCAGCTTACGCGCAGCCCGTTAGATGAGCGTTCAGTGCGTTACAGAGCCGTGACCGCAAGGGAGCAGTTTTTCAAAGGTCTGATACGCTCCGCTCTAACACTTGAAGCTGTCCGATTGGAGATTGGGTTCACATTGGGTGGATCAGGCGGTTTCGGGTAATGTCACTTAGTTTTCCCGCGATTGTGTTATCAGCGTGCATCGGCGTCCATCAGCGGGCCATTAATCTGGGACGCTGATGGACGCTGATAACACCAATTTAAGCCAGGGAGCCACAGGTTCTCCCAACGAAGGTTGGAGATTCTACAGGGATGCGGGAAAACTAAGTGGCATTGGCCGGTTTCGCCTGCCATCTTCTTAAACCCTTACCTGAATGCGGGACGGCGGTGTACTGGAAACCCTTTGCAGAACCACTATTTCTCTCGCCCAGTGTCGGCTGAGAACCTGGGTGGTGGTGAAGAATGGAAATGCCGATTGGGAATGATAGAAGACGTGGCTGATATGCAACGTTTAAGACGCACAACATATGCCGGATCTCCACTGGTCCCCGAGGCAGAGAACTTCCGCCGGAAATTATCAACTATAGTAAAAGGGACTTCTATGGATCGTTAATGAGTTCACCAAGATCAGCAGCGCGAAACAGTCTGCTTCCGTTAACGCTCGGGACTACTTCGTTCGCCGTATGTTTTGCGGCTTGGGGCTTGATTGCTGCATTCGCTCCGCGCTTTCGCGATACTTTTCACCTCTCTGCTACGCAAGCTGCGCTGATGGTTGCCGTGCCAGTATTGCTTGGATCACTCGCTCGACTTCCTGTTGGCATGCTCGCGGACCGGTTTGGCGGGCGATTGGTTTTTTCGTTACTCATGCTGTTGTGCGCAGTGCCTGCCTTCCTGACTCCGATGGCGGAGACGTATCCGCAGTTGCTAGTCGGAGGTTTCTTTCTTGGATTGGCGGGCTCTTCTTTCGCCGTCGGTGTCGGATTTATCTCGCGCTGGTTTAGCGCAGAAAAGCAAGGCAGCGCGCTGGGTGTTTACGGATTAGGGAACATCGGTCAATCCGCCGCCGTCTTCCTCGGACCGCTGCTCGCAGTCTCCCTCGGCTGGCAAAATGTTTTCCGAGGTGTGGCCGCGATGCTGGCCATATGGGCAATCGTATTTTGGCTGTTCGCGCGAAACGCCCCGGTGATGGTCCGTCCAAAATCAATCGGCGAGATGGTTCGATTGCTTGCACGCGAACGTCTCTCATGGGCACTCTCCGCATTCTATTTCCTGACGTTCGGCGGTTTCGTCGCCTTCTCAATTTACCTGCCAAGCCTCTTAAGCGATCAGTTTCACCTCCAACCCGCCGACGCGGGGTTTCGAACGGCGGGATTCGTGGTTGTGGCCACTCTAATGCGACCGGTCGGCGGATGGCTTGCGGACCGAATTGGCGGCGCGCGCGTGCTATCCGCAGTCTTCTCGATCGTTGTGCCCTTTGCTCTGTTGCTTGCGTGGCCTTCTATGCTGCCTTTTACGATTGGCGCTTTGGGCTGCGCGGCCATGATGGGATTGGGCAATGGTGCGGTTTTCAAGCTGGTGCCGCAATATTTTCCCGGCGAGACAGGGACCGTAACCGGGCTTGTGGGAGCGATGGGTGGCCTCGGAGGTTTTTTCCCGCCTCTTCTCCTCGGCATTTTTCGTGACCGGATGGGCGCGGTCTGGCCGGCATTCGTGCTGCTGGCGCTGGTTTCGCTAGTGATGTGGCGCATCAACGCGCGGGTGTTTATCCCACGTCAGGATGCGCTGGACCTCTCCCTTCCCGCGCATCTCATCCGCACGGCGGATCGTGTTCGCTCCGCTGCCTGGGCAACGCTATTCACACTTCTGCTGGTTGCTGCCATCGTTGTAGGATCGCGCAATCTGGAGAACTTCGATCCCGCACTTGTGATTTACACGTTCGCGATCATCTTTGCAACCTGGGGAGTTGTTTATCACTACAATGTGTGGCTCGACAAACCCCCAACGCGCATGTACTGGCGGAGAGGGTGGGAGCTGTTCCGCAGCCGGGGAATGATTCGGACGACCCTCACGCTGCTAAGACCGGTCGGCCGGAATCTTGTTGCGCAAACGTTTATCGCGAAACGATCACGCCTCCGCTGGTGGATGCACCAATGCCTCTTCTGGGGCTGCATTCTCGCGGTGGCAATCACCTTTCCACTTGTCTTTGGATGGATCGCCTTCAAATCTTTACCGAACGACCAATCGACGTATGTGACCTACCTGTTCGGATTTCCTGTGGGCACCTTTCCAATTAATTCCGCGGTTGCTTCGTTGCTCTTTCATGGCCTGGACATCTCGGCCGTGCTGGTGATCGTCGGCGTCTTCCTTTCGCTTTGGAGAAGGCTCCGCGACAAGGGTGCGCAAACGCTGCAGAGCTTCGCGATGGATTTCTTTCCGGTCATCCTGTTGTTCGCGATTTCCGTAACAGGTATCGCGCTCACGGTTTCACAGGAGTGGCTAAGGGGAACGGCATACAGTTTCCTCGCCATCATTCACGCGATCATAGTTATTGCAGCATTACTCTTCCTGCCCTTCGGAAAATTCTTCCACATCTTTCAACGGCCGGCACAGTTAGGTGTAAAACTCTATCAGATCGTCGGCGAAGAAGGGCCGGGCGCGATTTGTCCAAAGTGTAAGGAGCGATTTGCTTCCGCAATGCACGTCCGTGATCTCAGGGCGGTTCTGCCTCAGCTCGGCTTCGACTACACTATCCCGGAGACTGGTTTCACGTGGCAGGATCTTTGCCCCCCATGCAAGCGCAAGATGCTCTCGCTTTCGCAACTCAAATTGAGATCCGCAGCGCAAGAGGCTGCTAATGGCTAAATCGGCTGGAACGCTGGAACAGCTTCGCGACCTTTATGGACCGCATCTCAACTACACTCCGGATGGCGGCTGGAGCAAGGAAGCAAGGACTACCCCCGACCGGCTGGTAAAGACACACTGTTGTTTCTGCGGACAACAGTGCGGTATCCAGCTAAAAGTACGCGGAAATCAACTCATCGGCTTCGAGCCATGGGAGGACTTTCCGTTCAATCGCGGGATGTTGTGCCCGAAGGGCGTCAAACGCTATTTGCAATCCAATCATCAGGATCGGCTGCTCGATCCTCTGCTCCGCACCGACAGCGGTTTCGTTAAGGCGAGCTGGGATGATGCGATGGCGCTCACCGCGCGCCGACTAAGGGAGGTGCAGGACCGGTATGGGAAGGATGCGGTGGCCGTATATGGGGGCGCGTCCCTTACGACGGAGAAGTCGTACCTGCTGGGAAAATTCGCTCGTGTGGCGCTTGGAACGAGACACATCGACTACAACGGACGCCTGTGCATGGTTTCAGCCGGAGTCGCCTACAAGCTGGCATTCGACGTTGATCGCAGCCCGATTCCATGGTCTGAAATCCCCAAGGCTCAGGTGATATTCGCGATTGGCGCGAATGTAGGTGAATGTGCGCCAATCACCACGGACTACATCTGGCGCTGCCGCGACAATGGCGGCAAGTTGATCGTTGCCGATCCGAGAATGACGCCGATCTCACGCAATGCAGATCTTTTCCTGCCCTTGCGACCCGGTACCGATCTCGCCTTGCTCAACGGAATGCTCCATATCGTGCTGCGGGATAACCTGCAGGATGACGATTTTATCGAACAGCACACCAGCGGATTCGAGGCTGTAAAAGCATCCGTAGCGCGATTCGACCCGCGGACAACTGCGGAGATGACTGGCGTTCCACCCGAAGCGATCGAGAAAGCCGCGCACATGTTTGCCAAGGCTGACCGTGCGATCGCGATGCACGCGCGCGGACTGGAACATCAGTCCAAAGGTGTGGAGAATTGCTCGGCGCTGATCAATCTGACGCTGGCCACTGGCCATCTGGGACGCGAAGGGTGTGGATGCACCATGATCACCGGCCAAGGCAATGGACAAGGTGGCCGTGAGCACGGTCAGAAATGCGATCAGTTGCCGGGTCAACGTTCTTTACTCGATCCGAAGGCCCGCGAACACGTTGCTGGGGTTTGGGGGATCTCGCCCGACGAACTACCGCAACCAGGCTACTCCGCTCAAGAGATCATGAACGCGATTCACTCGGGAGAGATCAAAGCGCTGTTCTCGATCTGCTTTAATCCAGCGGTTTCTCTTCCGAATGCGGAATTCACACGGGAAGCGTTGGAGAAGCTCGAATTCTTCGCGGTCTGCGACTTCTTCTTGTCCGAAACGGCGCGATACGCCGATGTAGTTCTCGCCGGTAGCCTTCAGGAGGAAGAGGAAGGCGTTACGTGCAGCGCGGAAGGCCGTGTCATTCATATTCAACGCGCTGTCGACCCACCCGCGAATGCCCGGCGCGATTCGGAAATCATCTGTGATTTGGCGCGACGCCTCGGTAAGGGTAAATTCTTCCCGTTTGAGACGCCTCGAGAAATCTTTGACGAACTGCGCGAAGCCTCTCGCGGGGGGCACGCCGATTACTACGGCATCACTTACGAGAAAATTGACGCACAGATGGGTGTGTTTTGGCCTTGCCCCAGCCTGGATCATCCCGGTACGCCGCATTTGATGCAGGGCGGCGTGTCGTTCTTTCCCGACGGGAAATGCCGGTTCCAATTGGCGGAGTGGCGCGAGAGCGGCGATCCCGTTGATGAAAGCTTTCCGATCTACCTAACCACGGGCCGCGTGGTCAGTCAATACCTTTCGGGCACGCAGACCCGGCGCATCGGCGGACTGGTTGACATCTATCCTGAGCCAAGCGTCGAGATCCACCCGAGAATGGCTGAGCAGCACGGCATAGTTGACAAAGACTGGGTTACTGTGACCACACGCCGGTCGGCGATTACTATACGGGCAAGCGTTGTGCGAACGATCCGGCCGGACACGGTCTTTATTCCTTATCATTGGCCCGACAACAAGAGCGCCAACATGCTGACGCATCGAACGCTTGATCCCCGCAGCAAGATACCCGAGTTCAAGGTCTCTGCATGTACGATTCGCAGGGCCGAAGGGCCGCCGTCCTGGGCCACGGCGGAAGACCTCGTGAAGATTAGCCCGACAGGAGCCGTGAAGTAAATGTACGGCTACGAATTCTATGTGGATCCATCGCGCTGCATTGGCTGCCAAGCTTGTGTGAAAGCCTGTGAAGAGTGCGACACTCATCGCGGGCACTCAATGATTAACTTCGATTTCGTTGATCGGGCAGAGACCATTGCAACCGCCGCTTACGTGTGCTGGCATTGCGACGACCCTACCTGCGCGCAGGTCTGTCCCGCCGAGGCGATCAAGGTGGGCGAGGACGGCGTGGTGATGTCGGCGCTGAAACCACGCTGTATCGCCTGCGAAAACTGCGTGCTGGCCTGCCCGTTCGGAATTCCCAAGATCATTCCGGAATACGAACTCATGATGAAATGCGACATGTGCTATGACCGGACATCGGTCGGCAAGCGCCCTATGTGCGCGACGGTTTGCCCCAGTCAAGCGCTCGCTTACCTGCGGCCGGAAGAAATCGCCGCTCGGCGCGAAAAGCCCTCCAATGTTTTTCACTTCGGGAATCAGACGATCACGACACAGGTTTACATGATGACCCCGCCGGGAACCGAGTCCGTGACGCTCGACATCACTGAGTTTATGTGGGAGACAGCCAATGACTGACAGGGTAAAGGAGCAAGAACCGCTCTGGCGAGAAGAGTTTTCTATCTCCAAGGCCGACGAGCGTTACGTCAACCGAAGGCAGCTTGCCAAATTCCTTACTTTGGGAAGCCTCGGGATGTTTGCGGGAAATTCCTGGATTCTCGTAAGCAGCTGGTTGCGGAAGGCACAGGTTTACCAACGCAGCGCGGTCGCAAAAGTCGGCGAGATCCCCGTCGGAGGCGTGAAGTTGTTCCAGTATCCGAGGCCGGGCGAACAATGCATCCTGATCCGGACTGCGGAAGACGCCTATGTCGCGTACAGTCAAAAATGCACTCACCTCTCGTGCGCCGTCTTGTACTCGAGGGTGCGCGATCGGTTGGAGTGCCCTTGTCATCAGGGTTATTTTTCCGTGAAGGACGGATCGGTCTTGCAGGGGCCGCCCACCCGTCCCTTGCCGCGCGTCATTCTCGAGCGCAATGGTGAGGAGTTAATCGCGATCAAAATGGAACCCGAGGTTTGAACGTGGGCCAGTATTCCAGCTCGCGAAAGATTCCCCAGCAGCGCCGCGGCCTGACCGCGATTGACGCCATCACCGCCCTGATTGTCATCCTGTTGGTGGTTCAAATCTGGCTGCTCTCAGCTACGTTGGATGCGGTTCTCGCAGGGCACAGAGAGACAGCTCTGCCCGGCGCGATTGTATCCGGCGTGCTATGTTCAGCGTGCTTCGCGATGTATCGATTTGTCCGGCGAGTGGACCGTGACTCGCGCCCAGACCGCTAGAATGGCTGGAAGGGTCAGTAAAAACCCGGTCAGCTTGAACTTATCCTTTAATTTAACAAAAGTCGTAGTCGATTTCGCGCCTAGTTGCCAGATACGTATTCGTTTGTTCGGGATGTCGTCCAGTGATTGGCAAATCACCCAAAATTGTGAACGACCCTCTAGACGCGGGTGGAATAAAAGCTTTTGAAACGATGGTAGAGAAAGAGGTAGTACCTATCCAGATTTAGTACTAGGGAGCTGCTTTTCATTCAAAGAAAACCAATTGACATTAAATAACTAAAAGAATTCTTGACAAATTGTAGACGAGGGGTACGATTCAAGCAACGCAGTAGTAATAGGAAGAATATGCAAAGGCAAACCAAATTCCATCGGCTTCTAATAATCGCTAGTTTTTTAATTTTCCCACTCGCGGCGCAGTCTCCAGCAAGGCCTATCACGCAAAAACCGCGCTTGAAGATTCCAGTGGTTGTGATTTATCTTAAACCGTATGGCTTGGAGCCGAAAACCCTGAGCATTCCGAAAGGTGATGTCTACCTTGTCCTTGACAATAAATCAGGCGCAAGGAATATCTCTATGCTGATTAACCAGGACATACCCAATGCGGTAACCGCCAAGGTGCAGGACTTGCCAACGAAACAAGGCAATCTAACCACGGGCCAGATCGTTACAATGCTGCCAGGTATTTATGTTATTACCGAAGCGAATCACCCGAATTGGAAGACAAAACTTACGGTGACGGTGAATTAATATGAGAAAACACGCAGCGATTCTTACACTCATTGCCTCATTGCCTCTCATTGGGCAAAACTCTCCTGCTCATCAAACCATAACCGATGGCTTCACACCCCCGGGTCTAGGCGCGGGCACGCCCAGCGGATCCTATCCGTTGAGTGGCTTCGACACCATCGACTACTTCAGCGGTAAACTCAATTTTCGGCTACCCCTAGTTACTGTCAAAGGGAGGGGGGAAGTCGCCTTTACTGCCCCGATTCATATTCAATCCCAATGGCGAGTTGTTGACTACTATCCGCCGACTTGCGCGACTGAAGGTTGTCCGGTAGCATACATCGAATCCAACAATTGGGATACTGCGCCGTTTTACAGTCCTGGAAAAATGGCCTATCGCACAGCCCGCTCGTTAAGTTTACAGCAGCCATCCAATTGTATTGTTGCCGACTACACGTTAACGAGACTTACTTTTATCGGTACCGATGGTTCGGAAATTCCGTTTATAGATAAGCTAAATAATGGCGCGGCTCTTGTCAACTCTTCTGCCCCAAGCTGTACTTTCTCCGGTGGGGATAGAGGTAGAATCTTTACTTCAACCGACGGAAGCGCCGCTACTTTCCTTTCTGACACCAGCCTTTCCGATTTTAAAGATACTGCAGCCATCGGCAGTCCATCCTCGGAAGGCACAGTCTCCGGTTTGCTCTTTTTCAAAGACGGGACCCGATACCAGATCCTGGGCGGTTTAGTTTCGGGAATTTGGGACCGCCATGGGAATAAAACAACATTTGCTTACGAAAATCCAAGTACTTTAGGTGCCGCTATTGACTACAATACACATGCCCTTAAAACCATTAGCGATTCCCTCGGACGCAATGTCAACATAGTCTACGACATCTCCGATCTTGTGACGGCAGAAGTCTGTGATTATCTGACCTACGATGGATTTCAATCCTTTCAGCAACGCGTTGCCAAAGTCTGCCATAAATCTCTTGATCAAGCATTGAAATCGGGTTTCTTGGTGCAAACTACAACGCAGCTATTTCCAGATAGCAGCGCAGTCCAGACAGTTCCCTTTAATCCCCGTGTTGTCTCATCGGTGAGGCTTCCAAACGGCAAACAATATAGCTTCCTTTATAACTCCTATGGCGAAGTGGCAAAACTAACCCTGCCGACAGGAGGCTACTTTGAATACACGCATGGACGCGGTTATTCTACGGATCCGCAAGGTGGTGATTTAGGGGGCGTTTACTCCTTAATGGTGTACCGCCGAGTAAAAGACAAAAAGACCTACGACGAAAATGCAACACTGTTGTTGACCGAGACCATCACAGGTAGTCCCCTTCTCACTACTCCATTTGCGACAACAGTTGTTAGGAAAGATGCCGCCAATATTCAATTGGCCAAGGAGAATCACACCTTTCATTCCTTTCCGATCTCCAGTGTTTCCGTTTCGCCTACAGGATATCCTGAATGGTCGGAAGGCAAAGAATATTCGATGGAAGAGTTTGCAGGAAGCAGCTCCACATCGATTAGATCCACCCAAATGAACTGGGCGCAGTCTGGTTCAAGCAATTTGACTGATCGTCAGCAAGATCCCCATATTACGCAAATTACCACAACAACCGACAGTCAAACCTCCAGCCAAGTCTTCTGCTTTGATGGGTTTTCCAACAAAACAGATGTTTATGAATATGATTTCGGCTCCGCCCCAACATTGGCAACCTATTGCCAACTACCGAACAATACACCAGTTCCAGCGGGCTACACTCGCCAAACAAAATCCACTTATGCCACTCAGAATTATCTGAGTCGTGATCTAATTAACATTGTTGACTCAAACGGGAGTCTTAAGACTCTAAACGGCGAAGACGGAATTTACCATCAACGCAACCTGCCCAGTGACACCACGGTTTACAACTCATCCAACGTTATAGAATCCCAGGTCACTTACACGTACGATCACAATACCGTAAATTACAATCCCAACACTACTACTTGGACCACAGCAACTTACACAGGACTTACCAACTGGGACGACCCCGGACGGATTTCACGTGGGAACCTGACTAAGGTGAAAAAATTGTTAAAAAACCCTGTCACCAACACCACTTCCAACGTGGACACCACCGCTTTGGAATATGATCAAGTAGGCAATTTGACCCGGATGACCATGCCCGTTGGCCAGTACAGCGCAGCTTACAGCGACACCTTTGGCTACGCTTATCCCACGAATTTCAAGAACCCCCTTGGTCACCTAGCTTCAAGATCGTACGATACCAACACAGGTTTACTGTCCTCCTTCACCGGCCCTACAGGATTCGGCATTACTTACGGATATGAATCAGGGCTGGACCGGTTGAACAGCATAACTCCCACAATTGGTGGGGCCACCGCAATTACCTACAACGACACAGCCAGAACCATCTCCACATCGGCCTATCAAAACTCATGTGCGAACGGAAACTCCTTGCAAGGAACCAAGTATTTCGACGGCCTCGGCCGCCAAGTCAAAGTTCAAAGCATTCAGGGACAGGGTACCTCATCTGTTGAAACTCAATACGACGGCCTTGGAAGGGTGTCAGCAGTATCAAGGCCCAGTTTTTCAGGAACAGCCCTATGGACAACAAATACTTACGACGACTTAGGCCGTTTACTTACGGTAACGGACCCGTCCAGTACAGTCACAAAATACGATTATTCTGGAGCCGATGTCACCATGACAGAAATGTACTCGGCAGCAGGCATAATTGACAAAGTTAGAAAGTCTACTTACGATGCCTTTGGTAGGCTGACTCAAGTGATTGAAGATCCAGGTGGAAAAAACTTCATCACGACCTATGGTTACAGTGTCCTTGACAACTTAAAACAAGTGACCCAGGCTACCCCATCTACCCAGCAACTGCGCCAATTTTACTACGATACTTTCAGCCGGTTGGTGAAGGCGACCAACCCGGAAAGCGGAGACACACTCTACGAATACGATAATAACGGCAACGTAACCAAGAAAACCGATGCCCGAAATGTGTCCACAACCTTCTCCTACGATGCGGCAAACCGCATTAGCGGCAAAGTCTACGCCGGTGAAACTGGATCAAACCTTGCGCCATCTGTTTCCTATACTTATTGGGATAGCGGCAGTGATTCTCTCTGCACAAATACTCAGGAGTGCAAGGGTCTCCTTCGAAAAATTACGGCAGGGGCATTCTCAACTGAGTTCGATTTTTATGACGCCAAGGGGAGGCCCGGCCAATCGAAACAAACGGTTGACGGCACAATTTATTCATTGTCCTATACCTACAATGCTGCCAGTGGCGTTGAAACCACCCAGCTCCCTTCCGGTAAAAACATTAAGAACTGTTTCGATTCTGGCAATAAACTCCTTTCCGTCAGTGCTACAGTGGCAGGCACAACCAAGACCTACGCCAGTGGCGCGCAGTATGAAGCGTTTGGCGGCCTAAAACAGCTTGATTTCGGCAATGGTCTGCGAGAGGCTCGCAGCTACAACAGCCATTTGGACGTGCAGACTATTCTGGTTACCAAGCCGGTGATCCCAGTTGTGAGCTATATGCAACTTACCAATTTTTATTGCTCTACCGACACTTTGCAGCTCGATTGTGCAGCCAATAACGGCAACCTTATGAAGCAGCAAATCCAGCATTTCAATGGCTACACATTCAACCAGACTTTCGGTTACGACAAACTGAATCGTCTGACCAGCGCAAGCGAAGCTGCGGCTGTGACTGGTGGAGGCTGGAGCCAGAATTACGATCATGACCGTTGGGGCAACCATTGGCTTTCTTCAGGCGTCAACGTTTCAGCATACACGCCAACTTTAATTTCCCAGTTTGATCCCATCACGAACCGGCTAAATTACAATTCAACGTACGATACGGCGGGCTACATGCTGACTCGCGGATCAAACAACCTGGCTTGGGATGCAGAAGGTCGGCTCAAATCCAATGCACAGCCCATAAACGGTACAACCTACACCACCCAATACTTTTACGACGGCGAAGGCCGCAGGGTAAAAAAGCTGGACGTCAATAACAGTAAAAAGACCCACTACGTTTATGATGCTTCGGGCAAACTGGCCGCTGAATATTCGGAGGTACCTCCATCGGGTTGCACTACTTGCTATATGTTTGCGGATCATTTGGGGAGTACTCGACTAGTTGCCGATGCCAATGGTAATGTGAAGAAGCGCTATGACTACCTTCCTTTTGGCGAAGAAATTAGTTTGAAAAATCAATTTTTACCGCTCCAAGTAAACGGGAGAACGGCGGAGCATGAGAGTGCACCACCCATGGCCCAGGCGTTCACCTCCAAGGAACGTGATGCCGAGACGGGTCTCGATTACTTTGGGGCGAGGTACTTCTCCGGCGCGCAGGGCAGGTGGACGAGTCCAGACGTTCTTAACGTTACGAGAGCCAGAATGTTGAGCCCATCGAGCACTCTCAACAAGTACGCCTACGCCGCCAACAACCCTTTGAAGTATGTTGACCCCGACGGACTCGACGTTACCATCTACTACCGAGCGTCCAAAGGACTCTTCACGAAAGACTTCGGACACATCTTCATCGGCGCGATGAATCAAAGTACCGGGCAGGTCAGGTTTCTAGATTTCTACCAAAAGGAGGGGCAGTGGCCTAAGGGTGAGATCAACGGGAACATGACACTTGAACGCCTTCGGGAACACGGGAGCATCACAATTCAGACGACTCCTGAGGCCGCACAAAAGGTCATCAATGAGATCGATAAATTGACTAAGAACGTTCCCAACTACGATCTGTCGGCTCGACTTGACCGTCTTGAAGTTACGGGTACGACCTGCACGACGCTCTGTCAGACAGTGCTCGAGGAAATCGGAATCGGACTCAACGCTGGCTATTTGCCATACGACGTCTGGGGGGCGGCTTACACAAAGTTCGTGTTCACAGGCCATTGGAGTACGGTTCCGCAAGTCGTGCCCTATCAGGCGAACCGAGACTTTGGGAATCCCCGCGTTCCCGGCGTTGATCCGTACTGGTTGATGTTCACGCTCTACAAGAACAGCCAATCGAGCGAGCCCAAGGGATGCGTTGCAGTCAGCGATAGCGCTACTGGTACGAAGAGCAAAACATGCGAATGACCGAAAGGCATCAAGCGCATCCAAGATGGCTGAGCATCCATGATGTTCCGTTTTTGGTGCTAGCCGTAGTTGCAGCACTGACGGCTTTAGCTACGATACCGATTTGGCTTGAACAAGCGTTTTCATATTCCGCGATGGTCGGCCGACCGGAACTCTCGAGCGGCACTGCGGCCACTGGCTACGCATGCCGGGCGGACTTTGTTGCTTGGCTCGGCGGCTCAATATTTTGCCTTTCGCTGGTGTCGCGCGGGGTTTTCCTTCGAATGACCACAGGTTGGGCCTTTTGGGTTCTTACTGGACGCGACCTGATGGAGCACGTGGTTGTCGTTGGAGCCTGCTGGGTTTTCGAATGGATAGGAGGACATGAACCGCTTCGGTCGGCGGCCAGTGAACTCGCAAACTGGTGGTGCAACGCTTCAAAATGAAACAGTTCACCGGCAAGGAACGGGATGCTGTAACTGGGTTGGACTTATTCAGCGGACCAGAGGTCGATCCCGTTACGAAGAACGAGTCGGTGATGCTTCGCTACTACAGCGGGGCGCAGGGTCGGTTCACGAGTCCTGACAAACCCTTCCTCGATCAGGACCCAGGAGACCCTCAGAGTTGGAACCTGTTTGGATTTGTACGCAACAACCCGCTGAGCTTCTTTGATCTTTCGGGTGGCAAGTGCAAGAAGACCAAAGATGGATTCGAGGGTGATTGCGCCAGTCCCGGTGACGAGAAGGTGACCGAGGGCGATAAGGCGCAAGTCAGCAACGTCAATGATAAGCAGGGTTCAATACTTGATCTGATCATGGCTTCCGGCGTTCCACGCTATGTGCCAAACGATAAGCCCCTTCCTGATAACGCCCGGAAAGTCCTCACGGTCGCTTACTACCGGACGGCACATGACCTCGGATGTGCCGGGATGGGATTTGCGGCTGGCGATGCCGGAGGAGCCTTATTCGTTAGCGGCCAGCCGAACGCCGGATTCAGGTCGCCAGTATCGGGCAGGTTGGTTGGTGGCAGCAAACCCTTTGCCAGCGGAGGAGCGTCAGCGGGGAGTTCGACTCTTTCCGGCGCTCTTCGGGATGCCTTGCCGCAAAAGCTGCCGTCCCAAGTTCCCACACCAGTTGGTGGGCCTGGAACTGGAAGGGCATTCAGTATGCAGGGGAGCAATCGGCTTGGCGTCGTGCTCGGACGATGGGCACCATTCGTAGGCGCAGCGGGAATAGCCTACGGTGCATATTCTTTGAACGCTTGCCTCTCTCAGTGAGGAGCTTCCTATGAATGCCATCCTTGTGATCATCGGCGGAATCGTAGGGGCCACTGGAATAGCTTGGGCGCTCCATCTCAAACGGCTCAAGGAACACGTTGGGATGACTCGTGACGAGTTCGTTGCGCAGTTCCAATCGACCGGAGTTGCTGCGGCAGTCGCAGGAGCGGTCTATGATCAATTCCAGAAACTCGGCACCTGGAAGGGGTTTATGCCGAGTCCCGCTGATACCCTCGAAAAGACGTACAAGACGGTGGACGAGGATGTTGAAGAGAACCTGAAAGAGATACTTCAACGCCTCGGCTTCGAGATGCCGCACAGTGGCAGTTTGCAGGAGTGGAATGGGCCGCTTGAAACTGTGTCGGATGTGGTTCGGTGGGTTGATTGGGTGCGGACGAAACAGAACCCATCGGTTACTGCGCAATAGCCACAGCGCCCCGTCGCCGAACTTCGAGCTTCACTGCGTAGAAGGCAGCTTGCAGAAGGTGAATGTTGCCTCTGTTGCCAGCGATCACCAACTTCCCGTTGGACCACTCGGAATTTTCGTGAGCGCCGATCAGCAAGGCCAGGGCGAACTGATCGAGTACGGCGTTATAGAAAACCTGGAGTTCGTTGCCGGAAAGAGAGCCGAGAACGGCGCTTGGTTCGGTGATGTCTTGGACGAGGAGTTCGTCGGCGAGTTGGGTGAGCAAAGAGTTCATGATGGTTCCTGTTGCTATTTACCATTCCAGGTACGCAAAAGAGGAACCATGCGAAGCATGACGGTGCGAAGCAACGTCGTTCTTGAAGTAGTCGTTCACTTCGTTCACGACGCCTTCGGCAGTCTCATTGTTCATCATCATGCGGTTGGTTTAGAGTCTCTATGCAGGAACACGAGTCCTCAAGGAACTCGGCATAGAGACTCGAAAGGTCATGCGTACTGGCCCATCGCTCTCCTCTGATCGTCTGAGTCGTCAGAGGTCTCGGCTACTTAACGCTGGAGGTCTCAGCCAGCGGCAGACTTGGGCATCCCGATTTAGCAGCGCCCCGGCTCTTCGTCTACGTCCCACAGTAGAGCCGCCCTTGATCCACGCTGCCGTCGATTGCTCCCGACCGTGGAGGACATGAACCGAAGTCCACGTTGATATGTAGAAGCAGCGATTCTTTGGGCGGTGCTGAAGAGGCGTCCGCAACCACAACAGCTTGTGCATATCAGTGATAGACACAATATTTTGTGGTCAGAAAAGTGAAAATATTTTGGGGCCGGGATAGACCGGAACGGCGGCAGGTGACGGAAAGCGGCGAAAGCCGGGGTGGGGATGTACTGCTCGGGAGGGAGCGGCAGATGCGAAACGGTGATGCGCCAGGGCCGAAAGTTTCCTGCGGCTAAATGCAGAGGAGGAAACAACCATGATCCCGATCCAACTCACCGAGAACGACTACATCAACCCGGAGGCGGTATGCCGCCTTCACTGCCAGCCAAAGACTGACGAAAAGCGTGCCGCCATCACCATCGTCTTTACCGACGAAGACCAACTCCCGCTTTACCTGCACGGCGAGGAAGCGGAAGAAGCCATTGCGAACTGGCGGAAGTTTCATGCCGCTTCTTTCCCGGCGACGATCTGATACACGGAATTTTCCAGGATGTTCTTGACGGTGCGGCCATACCACTTGCCGCCGTTCTTGCCGGGGATGTGATCGGCGTTGAAGGCGTCGGCGATCATGGCGAGACTCCAGCCGTCATCCCGGCGCTCTTGCATCAGACGCACCATCGCCATCTCAGCGGCGGCGACAATCAAGCGATCCCCGGCACGCTCGAAGCCGAAGGGCGTGTGGTTGTAGACCTTGCCCTGTTGCTTCTTGTGGGCCAGGACCGACGCCGTTCTCTCGGCCACGAGATTACGTTCCAACTCGGCGCATCCGGCCATGAGCGTGAGAAACATGCGGCCCATCGCTGAACCCGTACTCAACGACTGACCGCCCATGTCCACCAAATGCAACGAGACTCCCGCCTTGTCCCAGGCTTTCGTTTGGCGCAGGGCGTCTTCGGCGTCACGGAAGAGGCGGTCGAGCTTCAAGCAGACGACGTGGCCGACGCCGTTGTTCATCCACTCAAGCAGCTTCGATCCGCCAGGACGCTTCGACAGAGGGATCGAGGCCGAGA
>JANXSF010000069.1 GCA_025352795.1 Acidobacteriota bacterium | reverse complement strand
CGTCGCATCGGCCTTGGGTATCCGTTCGGGCGCGACCCCTGGCGGACGTATTCACACTAACACCCATGTTCAGGATCAATAGTCAAAACCGGACATTTCTACTTTGCTGGGAATAGGACATTTCTATTTTGCCTTGACACTGTTTTATTCTCCACTTATTTCGGTGGCTCTTCCGGAGATATTGCAACCGCAATGGCGGTTGATAGTTCTGGCAATGTGATCATCGTCGGAAACACAAGCAGTGCTGATCTAAGCACTAAACTTGCATATCAAGCTGCTTTTCGAGGCGGTCAACAGGATGGATTTGTGGCCAAATTTGGTCCTACTGGCACGTTTCTATATGGCTCATACCTTGGGGGCACTGGTTCAGACTTTATCAGTGCCGTGGCCGTGGATTCCGTGGGTAACATCTTCGTGGCAGGGCAGACCTTCTCAACCGACTTCCCTAAAATAAGTCCATATCAAACCACACTCAAAGGTTCTTCTGACGGGTTCCTTACCAAGATCGCAGCCGATGGTGCGTCACTTCTTTTTTCCACCTATTTGGGCGGTACCAACAACGATGCAGTGAACGCTCTTATTAGGATCGGATGGCAGCATCTACGTTGCTGGCGGGACGGCTTCTGCGGATTTTCCGACGTTGAGCGCATTCCAGACTACCCATCCCGGTTCTGGCAACAAGGCCGCATTTGTCACTCGATTCGCCGCCTCTGGGGCTAGTTTGGTCTATTCCACATTGGTTAGCGGTACATCGGTGTACTCTCAAGTTTTCGGCATTGATGTTGATGCGCTTGGATCTGCCTACATCACGGGTTCTACATATAATGGCTTCCCCGTAAAAAATGCAGCCCAGGGTAGTTTTGGGGGCAACATTGACGGATTTCTCACAAAATTGAGTGCTGATGGAACGGTGCAAGTCTATTCAACTTATTGGGGCGGGTCTAACGCGGATATTGGCAACGCTGTACGGGTAGACGCAAGCGGCGGTGCCACCGTTGTCGGCAATACCAGCTCCAATGATTTTCCAACCGTGGCCGCACTTAGATCGTCTGGATATTATGAGGGATTCGTTGCCAAGTTCAACGCTACTGGCACTGTTCTTTTCAGTAGTTTCCTTGGTGGGAACGGTAATGATTCGGCGTCCAGCGTCGCACTGGACAGTGCTGGTAACACCTATATTGCAGGCACTACTTCGTCTAATGACTTCCCTACCACTGGCACTCGATATACTGATTCGCCGTTCGTGGTGAAACTGACTGGCGCAATTATTTCCATTCCCATCACGTTTGCAACCGTTCCGGCAGGCCTCAAAGTGACAGTGGATGGGTTAACCGTCACCACTCCCAAAACCTTCCAATGGGCTCCCAGCGTGACCCATGCAATCGATGTCTTAAGCCCACAAATCACCCCTGGTCTTAATGTCAGCAGCTTTCTTTCCTGGTCAAACGGCGACTCCAGGTCTCAAATCGTGACAACGCCCACAGCCGCAACAACCTTTACGGCTAATTTAGACAACCAAACCTGCGTATATTCCTTCGGGCAGTCTGCCACTACTTTTGGGCAGGCGGGCAACTCAGGTTACTTGACGATGAACACGCAGGGCGGATGCCCCTGGACGCCAACCTCAAACGTATCATGGATTTCACCAAACTCTTACCCCAACTCAGGACCAAACCAAATCTACTATTCAGTGAGCCCGAACACGGGAACTAGCAGCAGAACAGGCACCATAACGGCTGGTGGGGCTATTTTTACGATCACCCAAGCATTCACAAAACCCACGGTCAGCTATGGAAACTACTGTTGCAACGCAAATTCTGGTCTGTCCCAGACATTCCAGTTTGTGACAAGGGACGATGACGGCGTTTCCGACCTTACCATCACCAACATGCTGATTAACAATGCCCTGGACGGGCGATCAGCCTGTTACCTGGCTTTCGATCACCAGAGTAAAATTCTGTATCTTGTGAACGACGCAGGAACAACTATCACAGGAATGCCTTTCGATTCTCAAGGTCGCGGTTCGGGAGTCCTCACCAATAGTCAATGTTCCGTGGACGGGACTAAGACAAGTGTCCAGAGTTATGGAACACAGGCCACACTCAATATCGGTTTAACTTTTATGGCATCCTTTGGGGGCAATAAAGTTATCTACTTTGCCGCACGGGACAAGGAGGGTCTAAACTCCGGTTGACCTCTGGCGTTTGGAATGTTCCAGCAACTGCCACTTTCCCTTCTGTGGTGGCAGGGTCAGTTGGTGGTAATTATAACTCCTTTACAAATATTTCCGTCACCTACCGGGACGCGATTTCCAATACGAACCTTTCCCCGTCACAGATTCTGATTAATGACGCGTTGGACGGTCGCAATGCCTGCTACATGGGCTATGACCACGTCAATAACCGGTTGTTCCTTTTGGACGATGCTGGGACTACCCTGTTCCCAGCCATTACTCCAGGGGTGGGCACTGGAACGCAGCAGAATTCCCAATGCATCATCTATGCGCAGGGCAGCTATGTTTCACCAAATCTTAAGGACTACACATTGAATGTGCAGATATTTTTCCAACCAGCTTTTCGAGGCCTCATATACGCTGCGACGCAGACGACCACTGGTGGCAATTCTGGATGGCAGGCGGTCAATGCATTCACTGTGCAGTAAGCGCCTTAACTGCTGGTCTATTCCCGTAACCCTAAGGAACCGCCCAAGCCCCCACCGCTTGCCATGCACTGGTCTGTGCTCCACCAGTTGTCTGAACCGCCATCCAAACTCCTTTACGCCCCGTAAAGGCACTCTTGAATGTTACATTCAACGTCACCTGTAACTGACCTCCACTTACAACCACGCTACTCCCCAGTGCCGAAATTGTGCATTGACTGTTACTAACACTATTCGTTCCAGTAAGTGTCGCACTCATCGCCTGCGACCCGTCCCCGTTATCGGGATACAAGTAAATCTGATTACCGGGCCGGTAATACGCAACATAACAAGCCCCACGACCGTCGATTGCCGTGTTGACCAGCATCCATCCCGTCTGCAAATTTGTTGCACTCGTTGCATCCTGAAACGTGATCGTAAATGCCTGGCTCGTCGTATTGCCTGAAGAGGGGCTCATCCCAGCCGGATTGGGTAACGTCGAAGGTAGCGGCGGGACCCCATGCGTCCCCATGGTCAGCCAGCCTGAATTTCCAGTCCCAGTATCGCGGGCAGCCATGTAGAACACCTTGTTTCCTCCAAAAGATGGAAAGAAACTCATCGTCAAATTTAAAGTAAGAACATTGCCACTGCCGATGGCTGTGCTACTCACCAAATTGACGGAACATTGGCTGTTAGCGATGGTGCCCGTGCCGTTCATCACTTTCCCTGAAATCTGAGCCCCGTCGCCGTTGTCAGGGACAATGTACAGCACGTTAGCAGAAACGGAGTATGCCAAGTAACAGGCTTGCCTGCCATCCAGGAAGTTATTGATGAGTAAGTTCACCACACCTAGAGATTGATAACCGTTGGCATGAGAAAACTGAACCGTGTATTGCTGAGTGGCTCCAGAGCTGACCGCCGGGCTGATTGAGTTAACCAGCGGAAAAGCTGGAGGGGCTGCACTAGTTGTAAATGACCATATAGCCGACGAAGTAGACCCAGTGCTGTTCTTCGCGACGATTTTCCAGTAGTAAGTTGTCCCGGGATTTAATGTCACCGGGTTGTAAGTACTGGAAGTTTGATTTGTTACAAGTGGTGGAGACAGAGCGGTGCCCAAATACACATCGTAAGTGACTGCGCCAAGGGATGCGTTCCAATTCAGCGACGGAGTTAGCACCACCCCCGTTGTTCCATTGACGGGAATGGTCAGAACAGATGCTTGGGGTAGAGCTACATTGATCGTAGTCAGGTCACTCGCGCTGCCTGCTGCGGAACCGCCCCCAGAAACACTTACCTGGTTGGTGACCTGAGACGCCGCGTTTGAGGCAACGTTTACAGTGACAATAATGGGAGGATAGCTGGTAGCAGCGGCAAGCGCATCGCTACGTGTGCAGGTGTTCGATGCACAGTTCCACCCAGTTCCAGACATTGAGACGAGGGAGAGGCCAGCCGGAATTGTTTCGATGACTGTGACCGTTCCGCTGCTTGCTGCCGCTCCTGTTTGGTTCGATACCGTTACGTTGTAAGTAGCACTAATCTGACCTTGGGTTAAGTTACCTGAATGACTTTTAGAAATGCTCAGTTGCGGCGTATTGTTATTGACCGTCCAGGAGCCAAAGGCGAGTAATCCGCTGCCCGCCCCTTTCGTATCCTTCGCTTGCAGGTAGATGTTCTTTAACCCTGTGAACTGACTTAGAAAAGTAACACCAACAGTGAGGGTCAGATTATTCGGGGACCGGGTTAATGTGGATACTCTCAGGTCGATAAGGCATTGACTATTGGAGAGCGTTGCATTGAGTCCCGCAGGGCCATAAGTCCATTGGTCAAGGCCAGTGTCGTTATAAAGCCGAATGCCGTTGTCTGAAGCATAGTAGCCGAAATTGCAACTTGCCACCGGGTTGGTACTGGAGTTGAACAGCGCACCTGCTTGTACAATATCTGTTGCACCATCGCCATCAGAAAATACGAATGTGAACATTTGGCGCACGCCTGCCGCCGCACTTCCGCTAGCTGGAGAGCTGGATACTGGAATAGGTTGAGGGTTGCTGCTTGCCTGGATTAGCGTGACGTTATGGCGACCAATGGTAACGCTGCCCGTGCGCGTCATAACATCTGGATTCGCTGTTAGTGAGTAAGTCACCGTTCCTGCCCCACTTCCACTTGCTCCGCCAGTTATGCTAATCCAACTATTGTTACTAACTGCAGTCCAGGAACAGGATGATGCTCCACTTACTGCAATAGTATCCGATGCCACTGCGCCCGCCGAACTATAAGTCCGGCTATTGGGGGTAAGAGTTGCGCACGGCGTATCGTAGGTGACGGCTACATTTAATCCGGCACTATTTCCACTGTTGATGTTGAGAGTCAACAGGGAGTAAGGGTCAGACCAGGTCGTATTTAAAGGCAGGGCTGGTTGTGTGAAGTCGTTCGCCCTGGAGGGGGCTAAATAGTTCAGTAAGTGAGTGTACCCCAATCGACTCGATTTGGAAGGATCTTCGTAGTGGATTACCGCCCCTGCATACACTTGATTGCTGAATCCTGAACTTCCGAAGATTGCATCGTAGCCTAAGGATTGACGGTACTCTATCCAAAGCCAGCGATTATTCCCAACGCCACGCTCCACCCTGAGCGCCTGCAATCCGCTGGTATTGTTTTCCGTTGGCGCTAGCGTAAATGACCCACTGGAGCTTACGCTTTGATAGTTACTACCAGTCATCCATCCTAAAGCTACCTTATGCGGCGCGGCGTAATGGCCCAACAGATTGGATGAGTTAAAGTTGTAACATAACCCCATAAGTGAAAATCGGTCGCCGTATTCGTCAATCACTGGAGTGCTGCCGAATGAACCCACAGGAATGGACCCATACGATTCCGTACTGGCATGATTTAAACCGAGATTATGGCCGTTTTCATGCGCCGTCGCGCATACACCCAAGTCACTAGGAGTTACAAAATCTGAACGCAACCACGATACTCCAGCTCGAAAGGAACCAGTGGAAGCATAACCTAGCTCTGTGCATCCAAGAGTCCCTAAGCCGCCACCAATAGGAAAGCCCGGCGGCATGATGATGATTACGTAATTGTAATTCGCAAAAGTTACGGAGGAGGCTGCGGCAGTAATTGCGTCATCCCGGATCTGGTCGTACTGACTGGACGTATAATCCTTCCCCAAATTGAAAGGCCCAAACACATCCCCAGTTGCCGATACTTTCCCGGATGAAGCCTCAGCCCAATATGTATTTAGGGCAGGAGTGCCAGATCCAAACAGCATACTGTTCAAATAAGAGCTGTTCACCGTTGAAGGAATCTGCGAGGTAGAAAAGTTAACCAGCAGCACTGCTATCTTCTGTTGCCCAATTGTTGAGCAAGTTCCACCGGCTGGTGCCAATATTGTGAGGTCCCTTGAGCCCAGCATTTCGCCGACACGCAGACCTTTTATGCTGATAATTGTTCCACTGCTGATTGCGGGACCAGGATTGGCAAAACTGATTTGGAACTTTGCACCTTCGTGTGTCAGGGAAGTGTGAGTGCGGCTGGTACCGTGCACGAAATCGTCCTCAAAGGTGACCTCTGCAGGGCCTGACCACTCCCCCCACTCTTCCAGTGAATTGCCCAGCGCAGGTGCCAGCCTTCGCAACCGTAAAAGTGTGGATTCCGGAAGTGCCAGCCGCAGAGCTTCTTTCGGATCTGTGGCAAGAAGTTCAGACAACGCATGAAAGCGAAGCCGAGCCAGTTGCGCAGTCAGGATTTTAGGCGCATCGGGAGAGTCCGCAAGCTGAATCAGTTCGCCGTTGAAGGCGCTGATTTGAGAAGCTTTTAGCGCAGACGATTGCCCGCGCAGGGACTGTGCGGTTACCGCCTCAATCAACAGGATTAGGGTACAAAGTCGAATTCCATTCATTGGCACAATCATTCACCAACACAAATGCAGGATGTACAAAGATCTTTCTATATCGTCACTATTGTTTCATTGCAGCATACTCGTAGCAGGGATTGTCCTGGCCTAAGTACATGACACTAATTATTTGCCGAAGGTTTAACCTTAAAGAACAATTCCGCACACGCGTCGGAAACAGTGTCTGGCAACTCCATCCTAGACGCAACCCCCATCCGCCCAAACTCACTGGCCACCCGGTCCGCCAAACTATAAACCGGCCTTGCACTGCGCACATCCCAGGCAAAGCGAACCACTTCCCTGGCGTACTGTTCCGCCTGGAAAGTTGCCGTAGCAAATTGGCGCGCGCTGCCCCCCAGGCTCGTGCGATTGGTATTATCCAGTAGTTCCAGAAGCGCCGCACGTAAGTCCTGTTGCTCTTCGTGCGGCCGAATCTTCCGCACACAGTCTGAGGGCAACTCTTTATAAAACCCTGTATCGCTCACCACCACAGGCTTTCCGTAGTACATCTCCTCAATCACAGATGCTGAAGCCCCTTCAAACGCCGGATAGCGCAGGTTCACGCAGATGTCTGCATGCGTCAGGCACAATTGCAAATGCTCATCGCTGACGTAGCCCAGAAATTGAACACGATCTTGCATACCGTATTTTTTGCTGATCGCCTCAAGCTGTTTCTGATATTTCGGGTCACATGGCCCCGCTATCAGGAAGTGTAATTTAGAACGTAGTTGGTTATCCGAACCAATCACCTTGATAGTCGTTTCCAATCGCTTATTCGGATTCGAATGACCAACCGTCAAGACAATCAATTGATCTTTCGGGATCCCCAAACTCTCGCGCGTGGTCTTTATTTCAGAGCGGGGGAGTTCATAAGGTAATGGAATCTTGCACACAAGCCCTGTGCGCAGCGCTGAGACTTTTTCAAGAAAAAAATCGGAGTGCGTAATTACCCCAAGAGCACCTCGCATGGCCGTTTCAAACATGGGGAACTCCACCACTTGATCCGTCTCCCAAATGCGTTCCCGCAATAAACTCTGCTGAGTCAGCGCCAGGCCCTCCGTACCGTAAATACGTTCCATCTCCGCCAGATATTGTGCAGGGTCATGTAACTCTTCAAGATAGTAGGACGCAAAGAAGTGGTGCATCACAAAATCGTGCAGAATGGCCACTCCAGGGTACTTCGATGCTGTCAGAAATATGTCGCGATGAAAGGAAAGATGGTTGCCGAAGTTATAGAAAATCAGATCGAACTTGGCCAGCCTTTCCAGCATGGGATCCTCGGCGTTGCGGAAGAATGTCGTCGTGGCATTGACGCTATGAATCGGCCCGGATTCTGAGTGCCACACTTCCACATCAGCCAATTTCGCCAACTCGCGCACGATCAAGACACTCGCTCTGCCGATGGCGCTTTTGTTGGACAACGGAGTAAACCAGGCTATCTTCATCCCGCCAGTCTTAAAAATTACACAGGCTACGAATTCTATCGGCGATGTAGGACACGTCTTCCTCTGTCAGTGCAACATGTGTGGGCAAACTGATTCCATTTTGCGCCAACGCATCGGCCACTGGGTAGCTGGATTGCGTATCGCGAAACGGAGGCATTACATGCATTGGATAAAATACGGGTCGCGTTTCAATGCCTTGTTCACTGAGCATTGCCATGAACTGGTCGCGTTCAATGCGAACTTTCAGTCGCAGAATAACATTGAACATCCAGTACACATGGTGCGCCCAAGGCTCCACAAACGGAAGCGTAATAAAATCCGCTAGAGGTGCCAAATAGCGCCTGTACCATTCAGCTACTTGCCTGTAACAAGCCAGGTGACTGTCAATTTGTTCAAGCTGGGCCAAACCGATGGCTGCCTGAATGTTTGTCATCCGGTAGTTATAGCCCACTTGCGGGAACCAGTAGCGCCGGTTGGGATCCATTCCCTGCCCTCGAAAAAGTTGAATTCGGTCTCGCAGATCTTCATTGCCAACAGTCACCATTCCACCTTCACCGGTGGTCATGATCTTATTGCCAAAGAAGCTGAAGGTCCCAATGTCAGCTAGCCCACCCACTTTACGCCCTTTGTAGAGCGCCCCGTGAGCTTCCGCCGCATCTTCAATAACAAAAAGTCCACGACGTTTTGCAATCTCCAAAATTGGATCCATGTTGGCGGGATGTCCGTACAAATGGACAACAATCATTCCGCGAGTGCGGGGAGTAATCTTTTCTTCAATTCGCTGCGGGTCAATGTTCATCGTCCGTGGCTCAACGTCGATTAAGACTGGACGAGCTCCGCAATACTTCACTGCATTCGCCGTCGCCACAAAGGTCAGGGTTGGAATTAGGATTTCATCATCTGGCTGAACTCCCATTCCAAGAAGAGCCAGATGCAGCGCACTGGTACCGCTGTTGGCAGAAATAGCGTGGTTTGAGTCGCAAAAACGAGCAAATTCGTGCTCAAATTGCGGTATAAAACGACCAATGGAGGAGATCCAGGTGGTTTCCAGACACTCTTTCACGTACTTCAATTCATTGCCTCGAAATTGCGGGCAAGCAATGGGTATCTTCCGGGTAGCGACCGCAGTAGTGTTGAAATGCTTCATTCTAAGGTAGTTTCGGAGACAATAACAAATTCCAACTGATGCACCCAGCCAAATCTTCAGCAGTTACTGAAAGCAGCTCTCCAGACACATCCTCTATTCGATGCACAAACCCAGTGGAAAGGATTTCCCTTGCCCATTTTAGCGGATTGACCCCTGCCCTGCTTAAATGCTCTGGAGCAAATTCGAGAAAAATGCACAACTGAGGATTTTTGATCCGCAGACTGGCCATTCCTTTTAAAATAAAAGTTTCTGCTCCTTCGGTGTCAATTTTAACAACGTCCACTCTCGGCTCATTAGTTAATGCTTCGTCCAGCGATACGGTGGTTATTTGTATCTTTTCTGCTGTCAAATCGTCCCCAAACAGCGTGTTATGACCCGAATTGTGACGCACAATCGTCAATTCGGCGTTACCACTTTGGAAGGAGACCGCAACAGGAAGCAGATGCGATACCCCCGATTCACGAAAGCCATTCACTTGTATGTTGTCTTTCAAAATGGCAAAAGTACGCGGTGAAGGTTCGAAGGAAAATACTTTGCCGACGCCCTTCAAACAGCGAAGTGCATACAGACTGTAGAGTCCAATGTGGGCACCTACATCGACGACAGTCATTCCTGGCTTCACCATTTCCCGAAACACTTTCACCATGCCAGGTTCGGGCACGCCGCGTAACGCATAGTAGGCGGCAAGACGCCATTCATCGGCTGGAATACCTAGAATGAAGCCATCCACTTCCGTAGCAACAATGTTATCCCCGGCTAAAAAAACAGGAGGCCGCTGAGCCTTTACAAGAGTCTCAATCCTTGCCTCAATTTGATCCAGGCGAAGGTTCATCGGTTCCATCTGTTCGCATTGATATTTACGATGCTCCGCATTGCTTCCGGGAACGGCTTCTGCAATTTGAAGATGGTTTGCGTTCGAGTCCACGATGTAGCGATCCAGTTTCTTTGAGATTGTGACCAGCGCACTATCCAGCTTGGCCGACTGGCGATTTGCCTGGGCAACCATTTCCGCAGCGGCATAGTCGAGCTTTAGCTCTATCCGTTCAATCCGCAACGCCCGCAACGTAAACTCTTGTAGCGGCAACAAACGTCTGAAGACCCACATCTTCAAATTGTTCAACGAACTGGATTGCGCAGGTTTGCTCTTCGTAAGATTGGTACTGCTTCTACCTTTCAAAAGAGCCTCTTCAGACTGAGTAAGTTGCTGCAACATGGCAACACGGGAATATCCATCGCGAACGCGGATAGAGTAATGCGAAAGACCCCCAGGGTCAGCTTCACGATGCAAAATTCGACGATAGGCTTCGGCTACAAACTCAACGTCACCGTTGATGTGCAGTAGATCTGAGAAATCGGATTTTTGATCTGTGGACTTTTTGAAGTTCTCTAAACCATCAATCATAAGGCGTTTGAAAATGCTAGCGGTGAAATCCAAAATTAATTCCTAAGTCCGATTCTATCGTAAGCAAGTTGCTATCTCAGGAATTAAAAAGCTACGGAACCGACCGAGCACCCACAGCCTGCCAGGCGCTGGTCTGCGCCCCACCAAGGGTTTGCACGGCCAACCATACGCCCTTGTTTCCGGTGAAAGCCGGTTTAAATGTCACGGTGAAGGTGACCACCAACTGGCTTCCGTTCAACACCACACTGCTGCCTAGTGCAGATATAGTGCATTGACTGTTACTCAGGCTATTCGTCCCGGTAAGTATCGTGCTGGCGGCCTGCGCACCGTCGCCGTTATCGGGATACAAGTAGATCTGGTTGCCGGGTCGATAATAGGCCACATAACACGCCGCACGACCGTCGATGGCAGTGTTGATCAGCATCCAGGCGGTTTGCAGGTTACTGGCAGCGAACTGGTCCTGAAAGGTGAGCGAAACTATTTGGCTGGATAGACTACTGAACGACGGGCTGATTCCTACTGGTTTTGGAAACGTGGCAGTCAATGGGGGCACGGCTAGAGTACCCATAGTTTGCCAACCGGTATTGAGTGTTGCTTGGTCGCGAGCAGCAATATAGACAACCTTGTTTCCGCCAAATGCCGGGAAAAAACTCATGTCGAGAGTTAAGGTGAGCACATCGCCACTGCCAGTTGCCGAACTGTTCTGCAGATTGACGGAACATTGACTATTGGCTACAGTGCCGCTGCCGTTCATCACTCTACCGGATATCTGGTTTGCATCGCCATTATCGGCCACGATGTAGAGTGTGTTGGTTGGCAGTGAATAAGCGAAGTAGCAAGCCTGCCTGCCGTCGAGGGTGGTATTGATGAGGATGTTGACGACACCCAGTGACTGGTAGCCGCGGGTATGAGTGAACTGAAATGAGTAGATTTGGCCTGCGCCGGAGGAGACCGCAGGGGTCACGGCAACATTAATAGCAAGAGGTGGTTCAACCAAAATGTAGGCCGCACCGCTAGCATTTGCGTTGCTGTTGCTTTGGTCTCCGTTCACACCAGTAGCGCTGCTGGCTTCCTGGAATGCGCCGGCCAGGGCTGTATCCCCTGACACCGCTACAGTAGTACCCAAAAAGTCATAATGATGAGGATTAGACGCCTTTAAATAAGCCTGTTGAGCCCACCTGGTTCCATTGCGCACAAACACATAGGCTGCGCCGCTGCTGGTCTCACTGTTGTTGCTCTGGTCCCCGTTTACACCAGTTGCGTTGCTCGATTCGCCGCTTGCCCCTACAACAATAATATCCCCAGATATTGCTACCGATGACCCAAAGTTGTCCGAAGCCCCAGTATTAGAGGCCTTCAAATAGGCTTGTTGGGTCCAAGTCTGTCCATTACGAACAAACACATACGCTGCGCCACTATATGAAATGCTGTTGTTGGTACCGTCGCCGTTCACACCGGTGGCGTTGCTCGATTCGCCATATGCCCCCACTACCACGGTATCTCCAGAAACAGATACGGATAATCCAAAGTAGTCGTAGGCCTCGGTGTTAGAAGCCTTCAAATATGCCTGTTGGCTCCAGATCAGTCCATTGCGCACAAACACGTACGCTGCGCCGCTATTTATAGCGCTGTTGTTGGTGCCATCGCCATTTATGCCGGTTGCGCTGCTGGCTTCGGCATATGCGCCCACCACAACGGTGTCTCCCGATATTGCAACCCGCCAACCAAAGGCGTCGTTTTGCCCTGTGTTGGAAGCTTTCAGATAGGCCTGCTGACTCCATCTGATCCCAATGCGCGTAAATATATATGCCGCACCGCTGTCGAGGGCTCCACTGTTGCTCTGACTTCCATTCACTCCAGTTGTGTTGCTGTCCTCAGAATAAGCCCCGACGACGATGGTATCCCCGGATACAGTTACGCTACTGCCAAATTTGTCGTTGGCATGGGTGTTAGAGGCTTTTAGATAGGACTGCTGAGTCCAAGTTGCACCAGTTCGTACAAAGACATATGCTGCGCCGCTATCCAAGGTACCGTTGTCATTGCCGTCACCGTTCACGCCTGTGGCGTTACTATCTTCAAAATAAGCTCCGACAACCACAGTGTCCCCAGATACTGCTACAGAGGTTCCAAATCTATCGTTCACCCCGGTATTGGACGCCTTGAGGTAAGCCTGTTGCGTCCAAGTGGACCCGTTGCGAACGAACACATAGGCCGCGCCACTGGATAGCGCACTGTTGTCACTCTGGTCGCCATTCACGCCCGTTGCACTGCTACTTTCACCGTCAGCGCCCACCACCACCGTATCGGCCGATATTGCCACGGAACGGCCAAAATAATCATAATTGCCGGTGTTGGAAGCTTTAAGATATGCCTGCTGGGCAATCGGGTCAATGGTTACCGGGTAGTGCGCGCCGCGATCATTGACGGTTACCACTACTTGCCCACTATCCACCGTCATCAGTGCGGGCAGCTTCTTGCCATCGGCATCCCAAGCGGCCAACCCCGTATATATCATGCGCGGCGTACCGCTATCGTCAACAAACTCTAAACCTGTCCCTGCGGTCTGGGCTCGCAATCCGCCTCGAACATTTAGTCGGATCTCTGATCGCGGGGCACGTAGGGTGAACCCGTGTTCCAGCCCGCGAGTGTCGTTCACATACCATTCGTCAAGTTCAGTGGACCACTGGTAATTGATGCGGTTAACCAGCGTGGAAACATGCGCCTTGCCCACTACCCCGCTCAGTTCCAAACCCCAACGCCAAGTTGCGCTATCCGGGGTCACCGTAAAGCCGCGACCATCGAAATGGCTTAGCCATTGTTGTTCAAAGCTGCGTGCATGAAAACCACTGGCGTCAGGGAAAGCTGCATGTCGGTGCCGCTGATACTCGGCTTGGATCTGTGTCCAATCAACCAGACGCAGACCTTGAGGCAGTTGGCCATCCTTACCGGCTTCATGCCGGAGCTTGGCTGTTGCCGGCAAGGTTAGCATTAGGCACAATACTGCGCAGAGGGGGTTTGCGTTCATGGCATTGAAATTGTACCAGGAACGAATGTTAAAGAGAACGGCATCAGAACGATACCCTAGCACCTAGCTGGACATTGCGTGGGCCGTTGCCTTGGCCGGTGATTCTGCCGAAATCAGGACTGTTTTGGGATGTATTGGGGCCACCGAACACAACGCGGTTGAAGGCGTTGGAAGCGGATGCGCGAATTTCCAAATTGATCTTTTCACGAATGGCAAAGTTCTTCAGCACGGCCAGATCTTCATTCACTGACCAAGGGCTGCGCAGGTACGACATTTGCCGTGGCGTATCTCCATACGTCATGTTCGCTGGCAGAACGAATGCTGCGGGATTCAAATAAGGAATCCGTCCCAAAGCACTGGTTCCAATGTTATCGTGGCTCCAAGTCCAAGCTGGATTGATCAACGAAATTTGTCCAGTGGAAACTCCTACTGCAAAATTACATCGCTGACTTTGACCCGCGCCGAACAAATTCTGACTGCAACTGACGGCCAACGGACTGCCCGATACATAGGTGTGCAATGCCGAAACTTTCCAGTTCCCCAATATCGCCTGGGCCACCCCTGGCATGTTACCGAGGAATTTTCGGCCATGCCCAATGGGTAGATCGTAGATGTAACTGATGCGAAGATTATGCGGCGTATCCTGGCTGGCCACCGCTTTATCCAAACGCCGATTGTACTGGTTCTGCACTTGTCCCAAACTTGTACGATTGGCATCTTCACCATTCGACGTGGAGATCAACTTAGCGAACGTATAGGATACCAGCATAAAGAGACCTTTCGAAAAACGATGGTCGAAACTTGCTTCCAACGCATGGAAAGTAGAATGACCATCGTTCTGGCCACCCGCATCGCTACCAACTCCCGAATATTGCGGAAAGGGTCGCAGTGCTTGTTGCAATTGCAGATTTGTAGGATAGCTGGGATACGGTAATTTGAATCCGGCAGCGACAACAATCGGATTGCTGATCACCGAACTGATGGTGTTGCCCAACAGACTTCCGTAAATGCCCCAATATTTAGGATCCAACTGATTTTGCGCCTGCTGTCTCGAAAGTAATTTAACACCGACGACGCCATGGTAGGTTAGGCGCAGCAAGGAACTGGCTGTAATGGTCCGTTCCACAGTGAACTGCCAATCTCCAAAATAAGGAGCGCGACCGGCTTGGGGATTATAGAAAAATGGACTCTGTTGCAAAAGGTTTGCCGTCAATGTTTGCGGATCAGCGATTGGCGGCGTCAGATTCTTGATTTGCGTGGAGAAGGCCTGAAGCCCGTTTTTTACCTGATACGAAATCCCGTTGGAAAGAAAGTTTCCAGTAGCGCTAAACGTTCCACCAAAGCCCTGAATGCCGTTATCCGCATTCCCGTCTTCGCGCGAAGGCTGATAGAAAATGGAGCCGCCGGAACGAATCAAAGTCTTGGAATTTAGTTGGTAAGCAATGCCCAGCCGTGGGCCAAAAGCATTCTTTCTGGTTTCGCCGAAACGGTCCGGTTGCCCACCGACATTGGCATACACCATCGCCCCTGGGATTCCGCCAAATGCCGTGGCTGGGCAGGTTGGACAGAAATTGCTGTTGTGGCCATTGCGTTCTTTCTTGGGAATTGGAAGCTCATAGCGCAGCCCAATGTTCAAAGTAAGTTTGCGGGTCACTTTGAAATCGTCCTGCGCGTACCAGGCATAGTATGGCCACTGGAAGGCGGTGTCGTCAGGATATCGAAAACTGCCGCCGCTAGCCGTACCCAACAGGAACGAAGCAAAATCATTTCCACTATTCGCCACGCTCTGGTTGCCAGTGCCGGCACTGCTAAAACCTACGTTGCCCCAGGTATTGTTGTTGGATATGCGTCGGTAAATGCCCGATAGATACTCCATGCCAAACTTCACGCTATGGCTACCATGGATCCAAGCAATTTGTTCCTTAACATTGGTCGTGCGTTGCCTGGATTCGGTAAAGACGCTGTTGCCCCAGGTGGCCCCGCCTGCACCATAAACAGTGGACACGCCAGGTATCAATGGATTGGGATTGCCCTTCAAGAAAATCTGATTGGCAATGCTCGCCGGGTAAGTATTCACATAGTCAGGAGCTTCTGTCACGTGTCGATAGTTGAAGCCAACGGTAAAGTGATTGAGTAAGTTCGGTGTGATTACGTAATCATCGTTGAAGCGGTGATACTCGGTCAGCGATTCTGAAGGGAATCCACTTCCAGGAAGTCCTTCAAACTGGTTAATACTTGGTGTTGCAGGGCTCAGGAAGTGGCTGAAAAGATAATTGGCTCGATGCTTTTCACTAAACACATAATCGCCTTTGATTGAAGGCAGCACCGATCTGGATGTGGAATAGGAGCGTGACCGGTAGTTTGCAGTAAGCTTTGACGGATCATCTGGATGCGGCAACAGTGCCAGAAGAATCTTCGCGGTTGCATCAATGCGGCTGGCACAAATTACATCCAACACACCGTTGCATTGCATCCGCGGACGATCCACGGAATTGGGAATGATGTTGCCGTTGGTATCAAATGGATCGTATAAGGGAATCGTTTTGCCGGACGAATCAATGTTGCGTCGGAAGTCGCCATTGCGGAACTCATCAAGCGGCGCATTGATCAGACCTGTCGATTGCCCATTGCGCGTGGAGGCTCTTTCATAGGCGAAAAAGAAGAACGCCTTGTTACGACCATCAAATAACTTGGGGATAAAAATGGGTCCGCCGAAACTTCCGCCAGGGTTCCACTGCCTGACGATGGGACGCTTTGATGGAGCAATTGTGAATCCCCGTGCATTGAAAACTTCGTTGCGATTAAAAACAAATGCGCTGCCGTGAACCTGATTGGTGCCGGACTTGGTCACCCAATTGATCACGCCGTTGGAGGTGCGCCCATATTCGGCTGAAAACGATGAGCTTTGCACTTTGAACTCTTCCATTCCTTCTACGCTGACGCCATTCATTGCGGGATCATTGCGCCGCTCACTCTGCGATTCGGCACCGTCCAGTTGCTCACTTTGACCATCCAGTAAACCGCCGCCAATCCTTGGGTTATTCGCAGGTCCAATCACACCTGGGGTGAGGATCACGAATGCTAAATTTGAACGCAATCCGCCACTAATGAATAGAGGAAGATCTTTGATAGCGTTCTTGGGAATCACCTTGCCCAGATTAGTACCTTGGGCATCCAGCAGAGGGGCGGCTGCGGTAACCTCAACGGTTTGCTCCAACGTACCAACGGTCAGCACAACATCAACACTGGTCACGGTGGCCACTTGAACTTGAACTCCAGTGGCTTCAGACTTACGGAACCCGGCCTTTTCGGTTGTAACTCTGTAACTACCGGAAGGAAGATATAGAACGGTATAGCCGCCATCAGCGGCGGTTTGGACAGTCTGCTTCAGACCTGTGTCGACATTCTTGACGCTGACGGTAGCGCCTGGAACAATGCCACCAGTACTGTCCGATACGAACCCACGAATGGTCCCTCGATCTTGGGCAATCAGTGTGACGGGAAGAACCAACCAAGCTACATACGAGGTAACCAAGCTTTTGTGAAACATAATCAGAAACTCCTTAATTCAGAACCCTACTGTGGCTGCATCGTATCACAATGCAATGGAGGGTTTCGGCAACTCTAATGGGACAAATAAACGAAGGAGTTTGTTGGAGCCAAGTAGAAAGTTCCTACAGCCAGCCAAGTAGAACGTTCCGGTTTTGCGGGTATATAGAAGACCCTCATGCTATGTTGGCACAACCTCACCGGGGTCGCGCCTGGAGAGGAGCCCAAAGCCGATGCGACGGA
>JANXSF010000067.1 GCA_025352795.1 Acidobacteriota bacterium | reverse complement strand
GGAGATTCCAGGTTCGCCTCGTGTCACTTGCCCGGAATTCGTGGAATTGGATGGGAAAGTGATGCTATTGTTTACTACCGCAGTGGAAGGAATGCCAGCTGCAACGCGAGCGATCGCACCGGGTGCAGGGGCTCTTTATATTGCCGAAACCCCGTTCACTCGGATGCCGGATTTTCCGCCGTTAATGCTACCATGAAGGGTCAGGCTCCGGGCTTCGTGCAATGGGTAGCTGCGAACCCCGCCAGGTCCGGAAGGAAGCAACGGTAGTGGTGATTCCTGTGTGCCGCGGATCACCCGGGGTCTGATAAAAATCATCGGCATGTATCAAGTTATCGCCCGCAAGTATCGCCCCCAGGCATTTGAAGAACTCGTCAGCCAGGAACACGTGCGGACGACACTTGAAAATGCCATCAATGCCTCTCGCATCGCTCATGGCTATATTTTTTCCGGCCAGCGTGGCACCGGGAAAACCACCGTCGCCCGCATTATGGCCCGATGCCTGAATTGCATTGAAGGCCCTACCAACAAGCCTTGCGATAATTGCGCCAGTTGCCGTGAAGTTACTGCTGGCAATTCTGTGGACGTCATTGAAATTGACGCTGCATCCAACCGTGGCATCAATGAAATGCGCGAGCTGCGTGAGGGCGTCCGCTATCGCCCGGCGCGGGATCGGTTCAAAGTCTTTATCATCGATGAAGCTCACCAGATCACCAGCGAAGCGTTCAATGCTCTGCTGAAGACGTTGGAAGAGCCACCAGAATGGGCCGTGTTTATCCTGTGCACTACGGAATCGCATAAAATCCCCGTGACCATCGGATCCCGATGCCAACAGTTCAGCTTCCGATCCGTCGATTTTCAGGATCTTGTGACCCGCATGAAGTGGATTTGCGAGCAGGAAGGAATCACTGCCGATGAAGAGTCGTTGTCATTGCTGGCCCACGCCGGTGAAGGCAGTGTTCGCGATTCGCTTTCGGCATTAGACCAAGCCATTGCCTGTTGCGGCAATACGCTTTCCGCAACCGAAGTTCGCGGATTGTTGGGGCTTTTCTCGCTGGATATGATGGGTCAAGTGACTGGTGCTATCAAAGCCGGTACGTCCCAGGCAATGCTGGAAATTGTTGGCGAACTGGAACGCAACGGTGCCAGTCTGCAACATTTCTGTCGTGAATTGGGTCGACATTTTAGGAATCTGCTGGTGGTGAAAATCACTGGCGCGGGGACTCGTCTGGTTGCTGCTTCGTCCAGTGAACAAGCGCAAATGGCGTCATTGTCCGCTACCTTCTCTGAAGAGGATCTAACGCGTTACCTGAACCTGACTTTAGATCTGTTCCGTCAATTACAGTATTCACTTCAACCAAGGCTGCATATGGAATTGGGTTTACTGCGGTTGGTGCATGCTGGGAAGCTGCAAAAAATTGAAGAAGCGATTGCGAATTTGGGTCCGTCCACTGCCGCGCGAGTAGCGCCCAGTTCCGTTGCAACTTCAGCCTCAGCGCGATCCATTGCCCCAGCAGCAGCGCGTCCGCAACAGGCACCGCCACCTCCTCCCTCTGCGCCGAAGCCGCAAGTCACCGAAGGTAGCCTGCAAGCTAAACTGCATGCCCAGTTGATGGAAATGAACATGACCTTTACGGCCGACGCCGTAGAAAATTCCACCATCACCGAAACAGGCAGTGAGATCACATTTACCGCCCCTATTGAATGGAAGTTGGCGCTTAGTGAAGCTGATCTCCGCAAAGGCTTATCGGAAATTGGCATGGGTGCCCGGCGGATTAAAATTGTAACTGGCGTGGTTGGTGCTGCCCCGGCGGTCGCCGCACCAAAACAGGATAGCGGCCCAAAATTGGACGACGAAGTATCGCAAAGAGCCTTGGCTCACCCTGAAGTACAACGGTTTCAAAAAGCATTTCCCGAAGCAGAAGTTCGCCAAGTTAGAGATTTGAAGGAGTAGCAAAAGTGAAACTACCTGGAAACATGCAGGCCATGATGCAACAGGCCCAAAAAATGCAGGAACAGATGCAGAAAGAGATCGCTGCCATCAAAGTGGAAGCCTCCTCAGGCGGTGGCATGGTCACAGTCAAAATGGATGGGCAAAAGCACGTCCTAGGCGTGAAGATTGACCCTGAAGCGGCCTCCGATGTGGAAATGCTGCAGGATATGGTGATGGCTGCCGTGAACGAAGCTGCCAAAAAGGTGGACGATCAATCGCAGGCGAAGATGTCTGGCATGATGGGCGGCTTAGGCCTGCCTCCCGGAATGTTCTAGACCATGCCCGATTTCGCCGAGCCCCTATCGCGGTTAATTGAAGAGTTGCGGCGCCTACCCGGTATTGGGCAAAAATCGGCGCAACGGGTGGCGTTTTCTGTTTTGCGATCTTCCAGAGAGGATGCCGAACGCCTTGCTAAAGCCCTTATGGATGTTAAAGATAAGTTGGGTATGTGCAACATCTGCAACAACATCAGCGACGGCGAACAATGTAACATTTGTCGCAATCCGAATCGGGATCAATCGGTGATTTGCGTTGTGGAAGAGCCACCGAACATTTGGCCCATTGAAAGCACTCGGACATTTGAAGGTTTGTATCATATTTTGCACGGATCTATATCACCCTTAAGGGGAATTGGGCCGGAGCAGTTGCGGATTAAGAGTCTGGTGGAACGGATGCATTCCGGGGAAGTGAAGGAAGTCATTCTGGCCACCAATCCCACAGTGGAAGGGGAAGCCACCGCTGCCTACATTTCTATATTGTTGAAACCATTGGGGTTACTGGTGACTCGCATCGCCATGGGCATCCCGGTTGGGAGTGATTTGGAGTATGCCGATGAAGTTACTATGTCGAAATCTTTGGAAAATCGCCGCCAGCTTTAGTCTGGCGCTTTGTTGTTACGGTCAAACAGAGGCCAGTCGGGCTGCCCGCAGTTGGCGGGAAAAGCACGAACCGGCTATCCTCGCAGAGTTCTCAAAACTCCTCGAAATCCCCAATATTGCCCGTGATCTGCCTAATATCGAACGGAACGCAGAGCTGATAAAGTCCATGTTGGAACGTCGTGGAGTTGCCACGCAACTGCTGCGCATCCCCAACGCCCCTCCTGTTGTTTATGGTGAAATCAACACCCCTGGGGCCACCCAGACGTTCGTATTTTATGCCCATTACGATGGGCAACCGGTGGATGCAAAGCAATGGGTGAGCCCTCCGTTTCAACCCGCGATACGAGAAAATCGCATTTGGGCGCGCTCCAGTAGTGACGATAAAGCAGCAATAATGTCACAAATAGTGGCCTTAGATGCCCTTAAAAACGAAAAAATCGCGCTAAAAAGTAACTATAAGTTCTTCTACGAAGGGGAAGAAGAGGCCGGTTCCACTCACGTCGCTGAGATTCTTCGCAAGTACAAGAACCTTCTGGGTGCTGATTTATGGCTATTTTGCGATGGCCCAGTTCACCAAAATCGGCAGCAACAAATCGTTTTTGGCGCACGAGGATCCATGGGAATCAACCTCACCGTTTATGGCCCCAAGCGCGAACTGCACAGCGGTCATTATGGGAACTGGGCTCCGAATCCAGCCTGGACGTTGACCCACTTATTGGCATCAATGAAGGATATTGAGGGCAAGGTTTTGATCCAGGATTTCTACAAAAACGTGGAATCTTATGGACCTTTGGAAAAGAAGGCAATTGCTGAATTCCCGAATTTAGAGCAGGCGCTAAAAGACGAGCTTTGGCTGAATTCCACTGAGGGTGGGAGCAGGTTAGAAGAACGCATCGGGCTTCCGGCACTGAACCTACGGGGCTTGGAAAGTGCAAGTGTTGGAACTGAATCGCGCAACGTGATTCCGGTAACTGCAACCGCATCACTGGACATTCGTTTGGTGAAAGGGATGGATACAAAAGTTACCACGGCCAGGGTTCTGGCTCATATCCGAGGCCAGGGATTCTTTGTCGCAGAGAATCGCGAACCCACCGAAGAAGAGCGTAAAACTCATAGCCGGGTGGTGAAGTTTGCGTTAAGTGACGGCTACAATGCCGCACGAATTGCAATGGACCATCCAATGGCACTCAAAGTAGTTTCGGCGATTGAGGCGTCACGGGGCAAAGTTTTAAGATTACCCATGTCTGGGGGCAGCGTCCCCATGTCTGTGTTTGAACAAGAGCTGGCAACACCGCTGATCATTGTGCCCATCGCCAATCATGACAACAATCAGCATGGTCACAACGAAAACATCCGGTTGCAAAACCTGTGGGATGGCATTGAGACCATGGCCGCATTGCTGACAATGTAGGGACTACTTCTTGATGTAAGGAATTTCTTTGGGACCATCTTCCAATCCTTGAATCCTGATTTTACCGGGCTTCACGGGCTGAGGAATCACGGCTGGTTCGGAAACTTTGATGTTGGTGGTCTCATCCAGTTTGACCGAAGGCCGAGGATCTTTCTGCTTGGCCATAGCTTCCCGAATCTCTGCGGTGGACATCTTGAATCTGAAGCTGACGCCTTCCGCTATACGGTCCACTTGAATGTTCTTAGCCATATCGGCCAACTGCTTTTGGGCATCAGGACCTTGGCCCATTTGGCCGCGCATCATTTCAAACATCCCCATCACCGAATCAATCGTTTCCTTGCCCGCTAACAGTCGAATTTCCGATTGAAAATCCTGGCGCAAACTGAATGCCAGTTCCATGCCTTTCACCTGTCCAAACATTCCTGCCATACCAACCGAAGTCTCTGAAGGCATGACTGAACTATTCATGACGAAGAAAACATCGTTTGTTGCACCCAATTCATTCGCCCGTTTTCGCAATGCATTGGCTGGGGCGGTTGGCAGAAGCATTCGCCGCTTGGCAAGTGCCACCACAGGGAGGTCACCTACTAACAACGCGTTGGCTCCGGCAATGCCAGGCTGATTCTTGAAGATGTTTTTCCATTCTGGATTCTGGAATTTTCCAGTCATTAGGATCAGCGGCTGCGGCGGCTTGGGTGGAGCAGCACTAGCAACGAGTTTTACTTGAGGAACAGCAGGTGCCGACATCCAGATTTCATCAATTTCATCCAGAAGTCTTACTGGCATGCCTCCGGAAGCCTCCTTCATCATTTCGGCCCACAATGGAGATTCCCGCAGGGCCTTGATGTTCACGTGACCCAGGGCCGCAGCATTTTGATGGGCGAAGCGCCATTTATCAGTGCCAGCGGGCAGTTGAACCGCTACTGCTTTTGGGTCCTTTCCAAACATAGCGGTGTCCACCGCTATCGCCTTGGGATTTATTGGAGAGGCATCGGGTGAGATTTGGGCGTTTGCAGAGAAGGTGCAAGCCAGTAGGCTGAGGGAAAGAAAACTATTGCGTACCATACTGCTTTGATTCTGAGCGTTTCACCGCAGTGGGTCAAGTAAGGAAAGACCCTAGTTCAGTTAGGATTTCCGATGTGCCGGAGCTTCTAATGTTCTAAAATGACTGTTTACATGAAGAAACAGAAAATTGTTGCGGCCATCCTGGATATTGGTATTGTTCCGATTGTGCGTACCGATTCCGCTGAAAACGCGATTCGGTCCATGGAAGCTGTTTACAACGGCGGCATTCGTTCGGCAGAGATCACGATGACCGTTCCGGGGGCAATCAAAGCTTTGGAAAAACTGGCCGATGCCTTTGGCGACAAGATGATTTTAGGCGCAGGCACGGTGCTTGATCCGGAAACTGCGCGGATTTGTATTCTGGCCGGCGCGCAATTTCTGGTGACCCCGGCATTGAAGCTGGCCACCATTGAATTGGCTCAACGCTATTCCATTGTGATTTGCCCAGGGGCGCTGACCCCTACTGAAATTTTGACGGCATGGGAAGCTGGTGCGGACTTTGTGAAAGTTTTCCCTTGCGGCAACATGGGCGGGCCGAAGTATATCAAGGCTCTAAAAGGGCCGTTTCCACAAATCGATATGATTCCCACTGGTGGTGTGAATCTGGAAACGGTGGGCGAGTTTTTGAAAGCAGGCGCTTCAGCAGTAGCTGTGGGCGGTGAATTGATTGATGCAAAAACAATCAAGGAAGGCCGCTTTGAAGTTTTTGAAGAACGTGCCCGACAATACCTGGCTGCTGTGGCCAAGGCGCGGGCAGAAATGCAACAAGGAGCTTAAATGGCCATCAGTAAAGAACTATTGGACATACTGGTTTGCCCACTGTGCAAAGCACCAGTGGAATTGAAAGCCGATGAAAACGGGCTGAAGTGTTCCCAGTGTCGAAGGGTTTATCCCATTCGCGACGACATTCCAGTAATGTTGATTGACGAAGCGCGAGTGGATGGCTAGTGTCTTAGACCGCCTGCCGCATGGTGCCCGTGTTGCAGTGATTCGGCTGCGATCCCTGGGCGATTGTGTTTTAACCACACCTGCTCTGGCTCTGTTGAAGGAGTATCGGCCCGATTTGAACATTGCAGTGGCCGTGGAGGATCGCTTTCGACGGGTGTTTGAACAGAGCCCCGACATTCTGCAGACGCTTGCTGACGGCGTCTGCGCGCTGACGCCGTTTCGCCCTCATCTGACCATTAATTTTCATGGTGGCACGCGCAGCCAATGGATTACCTGTTTCTCCCTGGCAAGGTTGCGAGCGGGCTTTGCGCACCATACTGGCAGTTGGATTTACAACGTTCCTGTGCCTCGCGCGCAGCAAGTATTTTGTCAGGAACGAATTGTGCACACTGCTGAGCACATGGCATCAGCTATGTTTTATTTAGGTGTGCCTTGCAAAGAGATCCCCCAGGCGAAATTGTTTTGCAAGGACCTGCCTGCCCGGTCCCCCTATGCAATTTTTCACCCCATGGCATCAGTTGCATCGAAGGCGTGGCCAGCGGAACGATTTCTACAAATCGCCAAACGGCTGGTAGGTTTAGACCCTGTGTTCATAGGTGGACCGGGAGAGGATCTGTCTGCCTTCTCCGCGTTTGAGTGTCACAGTGGAGCGCCGCTGGATACGATTTTTTCATTAATGAAATCAGCTTCGTTGTTCGTGGGCAATGACAGTGGTCCAGCCCATGTGGCGGCTGCTTTTGGTGTACCTTCGGTAGTACTTTTTGGACCCTCCAACCCCTGTATTTGGGCGCCCTGGCGAACCAAAGCGGAAGTGATTCATTCTCCTAACGGGCTGGCTCAGATTTCAGTTGAGCGTGTTTGGTGCGCTGTGGAACAGTTGAGGAATAGCAATTGAAAAGGCTGCTCAGCTATTCCATTCGCTATTTGCCTCTGCTGTCTATCAGCGTGCTATTGATGGCACTGGCCGGGGCCACGTTTGGGCTAATAGTTACCCTGGGACGTCCGGTAATTGACCATGTTTTGAACCCTAACCAGGCCGATGTTGCGGTAAAGATTTTTGAGTTCGCTGGTCACAAAATCTTCCTAAACGATATTTTGCCATTCCACCTGACTGAAGTCTGGAGCATGGTGGCGGTAGCGATTTTGCTGGCCTTTCTGGTGCGGGGGATTTCCGATTACCTAGGAAATTACCTGATCAATCGCATTGGCCTGCGGGTGGTAACGGACATTCGGGCGCAGGTGTTCGACCATGTTCTGCATCAGGACACAGCCTTCTTTGAACAAAACACCACCGGCCAGTTGATGAGTTCCATCCTCAACGACATTGACAAAATTCAAGTGGCCTCAGCTCATATTCTTGCCGATTGGTTCCGCCAAATGTTTGCGGCCATCGCCCTGCTTTTTGTGGTGTTCAGTCAGGATTGGAAAATGGCCGTGTTCAGCCTGACGGTGCTGCCCATTGTTGTGATCCCTACGGTGAAACTGGGACGCAGAATTCGTAGGTCCACGCGCAGGGCGCAAGATCACACAGCGGATCTGAATCAGATCATGCAGGAAGCTTTAAGCGGGTTGCAGGTGGTGAAAAGCTTTGCGGGTGAACAGCACGAATCAGCTAAGTTCCTTGCGGCTGCTGACCGGTTACGCAATAGCAGTTTGAAGTACGTGGCGCAGCAATCCATTGCTTCCCCTTTGATTGAGTTTTTTGGCGCGGTGACTATTGTGGCTCTGCTGACCTATGCGCGCCTTCAGATTCAGAACCATGCCATGACAGCAGGGGAATTCATCAGTTTTCTAATGGCACTGTTGTTGCTGTATGAGCCAGCTAAACGGCTGGTGGGGATTTTCAACATTTTCCAGCAAGGGTTGGGGGCGTCGCAAAAAGTATTTGAATATTTGGATCAGCATCGGCTGATTGAAGAAAAGCCCAACGCCCGCAATCTGGAAAAATTCTCCGATTCTGTTGAGTGGCGCGACGTTGCGTTTTCTTACAGCTCTTCCAACTCACCGATTCTGCAAGCCGTGCAATTGACAGTGAAGGCGGGGGAAATTGTGGCATTGGTGGGCCCGAGCGGGGCAGGGAAGACGACGCTGGCCAACTTGCTGCCGCGGTTCTACGATGTTTCTGCAGGTGCGGTGCGGATTGATGGAACGGACATTCGGGATTTGACGCTACGCTCTTTACGGAAAACAATTGGCATTGTGGCGCAGGATACTTTCCTGTTCAACGATACGGTGACCAATAACATCCGGTACGGGCACTTTGATGCACCAATGGACCAGGTGAAAGCTGCTGCACGCAACGCGCTCGCGGAAGAGTTCATCAACGAACTGCCACAAGGGTTTGAGACGATTATTGGGGAACGTGGCACCAGGCTTAGCGGTGGGCAGCGGCAACGGTTGGCCATTGCGCGAGCGTTATTGAAGAATGCCCCGATTCTGATTTTGGATGAAGCTACTTCGCACTTGGACACGGAATCAGAAATGTTGGTGCAGAAGGCGCTGGCGAATTTGATGGAGAATCGCACGGTGATTGTGATTGCCCATCGCCTGTCTACGATTCGCCGTGCGGATAAGATAGTAGTTCTGGATCGGGGACGGATTTCCGAAATTGGATCGCACGAAGAATTAGTTTCCGGTGGTGGCATTTATCAGAGGCTGCATGAATTGCAGTATCTGGAAGGCGAAATGGAACAATGAAGATCAGATCAATGACGGGTTTTGCCCGCGTGCGCCGCAGTATGGGCGATGGCGAACTTACGTTGAGTGTGAAATCCGTCAACCACAGGGGCTTGGATTTGCACTTCCATATGTCCTCGGAATTTGACCCTTATGAGGGGGCGCTGCGTGGCGTGGCGAAGAAAATGGTTTCACGCGGTCACTTGGATATTCGTCTTTTCCTGGCGCGGGCAGGCGGGGAGGGTGGCGGTCCCACATTGAACCGTTCGTTATTTGCATCCTATCTGAGCGCTTATCGGAAGGCGGCTGCCATTGCCGGAATTGGTGCTGGTGTGGAAATGCATCCTGATTTAGGAACGGCATTTCGGATTCCGGGGATGTTTGAAGGGGATCGGCAGACAGATTTGCCGGCTGAAACAGAAGGTACACTGGCGGCCATGATGACCGAAGCGCTGGATGAGTTGAACCAGTTTCGGGAACGCGAAGGGATGGAGACGTTGGCGTCACTGGTGGAGCGCAACGCTGCTATTCAAGAGGCTTCGAAGAAAATTGCCGACATTCGTGCGCGGGCCACGCCGCTGTATCAGGAGCGATTGCGGGAACGCTTGGGCGAGTTGTTGAACGGGGCCAATGTGGAACCACAAAGGCTGGCGCAGGAAGCGGCGATGCTGGCTGACCGTAGCGACATTGGGGAAGAGATCACCCGGCTGGGGATTCATTCCCATCAGTTGGGATTGCTGTTGAGCACGGGTGGGGAAGTAGGGAAGAAGATGGATTTTCTGCTTCAGGAAATGAACCGGGAAACCAATACGATTCTTTCCAAGACAAATGGCATAGGGGAATTGGGGTTGACGATTACTGAACTTGCGCTGAGCGTGAAATCGGAAATCGAGCGCATTCGCGAACAGTCCCTGAATTTGGAATGAGCAACTTTTACATTATTTCCGCTCCGTCAGGATCGGGAAAAACTACGCTGGTGAGCCAGTTGATGGCCAAGGAATCGAATCTGGAGTTTTCGATTTCATGCACCACGCGAAATCCAAGAGGCCAGGAAGAGGACGGCAAGGAGTATTATTTTATTTCGCGCGAGGAGTTTGAGGCTCGCATTGCCGACGGTGAATTTCTGGAATGGGCGAAGGTGTTCGATCACTATTACGGGACGAGTCGTCGGGAACTGGCCAGGGCGGAATCGGCGGGCAAGGACTTGGTGCTCGACATAGACGTGCAGGGTGCGCGACAATTAAAAGAGAAGATTGCGGGTGCGGTGAGTATTTTTATTCTCGCGCCAAGCCGGTCTGAACTTGAGCAGCGTTTGCGAGCACGGTCGGAAGATTCCGGCAAAGTGATTGAGCGACGACTGGAAGAGGCCGCAGCGGAAATCCGCAACTACAGCGCCTATGATTATGTGATTGTGAACGAACGCGTGGAAGAAAGCGCGCGGGACTTGCGATCTATCATCAGGGCGGAACGAGTAAGACGCCAGCGGATGGATGCCAAAGTGGGCGCAATTTTGAAGACGTTTGCTTGAAAATTTTGAAAGTTAGGTTGTACAAGGAGTAATTAGTTATGGCTGATGGATTGCCCCGCAATGTGAATTTCGCGATTCCCGATGACCCGGAAGCGAGCACCTACCGCTACATCATCGTGGCCGCCAAGCGCGCGCGTCAACTGCAGGCAGGAGCCCGATCGTTCCTCCCTACAACTTCGAAGAAACCAACGGTGACAGCTCTGGAAGAAGTAAAGCGCGGATTAGTGAAGTACGAAGATCCCATTCGCGATGCTGCTTTAGCTGCCAATGCGGAACGTCTGCGGTTAGAAGCTGCTGGCGAATAGGTTTTTTATTCCATGAACGTTGTTCTGGGCGTCGGGGGAGGGATTGCAGCCTACAAAGCAGCTGAACTTTCCCGCCTGCTTCAGGAACGGGGCATTACCGTACAAGTGGTAATGACCGTGTCAGCCCAGAAATTTATCACTCCCCTTACATTTGCAGCCCTAACCAACCGCAAGGTAATCACTGATCTGTTTTCAGATCGCGGTGGGGACGAAGTGCTTTCCAGCGCCGTGGAGCACATCCGCGTGGCCCAGGATAATCAACTGCTGGTGATTGCCCCGGCTACTGCTGACCTGATCGCCAAAATGGCTTTGGGCCAAGCTGATGATTTTCTTTCCACTCTGTATTTGGCATTTACGGGTCCGGTGGTGATTGCCCCTGCCATGAATACCAACATGTGGAATCACGTGGCGGTGCGCAACAACGTGGAGACGCTGCGGGCGCGTGGTCATGTGATTGTGGAGCCCGGTGAAGGGCTGCTGGCTTGCGGGACTACTGGACCGGGTCGGCTGGCTGAACCGGCGATGATTGCGCAGGAAGTGTCCAGGGAACTTTTTGGTCCCAAGGATTTGGAAGGCGATGTAGTGCTGGTGACGGCGGGTCCCACGGAAGAGCCGATTGATCCGGTGAGGTTCATCGGCAATCGTTCCAGCGGCAAGATGGGTTACGCCATTGCCGAAGCTGCGTTGCGACGCGGGGCCAGGGTGATTTTGATTTCCGGGCCAACGAACATTGCGGCACCGGTAGGCTTGGAATTTATCAGAGTTGGGTCGGCTGCGGAAATGCACTCCGCTGTGATGGAAAAGCTGGGCGCGGCCAATATCGTGATCAAGGCGGCGGCGGTGGCTGACTATCGTGTGCTGAATGCTTCGACTCAGAAGATTAAAAAGACAGCGGCGCGGTTGACGCTGGAACTGGAACCGAACCCCGATATCCTGGCCGAGATTGGGGCGATGAAGGGTGATCGTATTCTGATTGGCTTTGCGGCGGAGACAGAGAATATGGTGGCCGAGGCAAAGCGCAAGATGCTGGCCAAGAATTGCGACATGGTGGTGGGGAATGTTGTGAATCAGGCAGGCACGGGTTTTGGGGCGGATGAGAACGCAGTGACGCTGGTGCTGCGGACGGGTGAAGTGGTGGAGGTTGCGCGAGCGTCGAAGCGGGAAGTGGCTGGGTGGATTCTGGATCAGGTGGGGCGGTTACGGCTGGTAGGGTAGGGTGGCTGCATGATTCATAGTCCTGACTTTGTGGAGTTTTGGAAATGAGGTTGTCATGCTGACTAGATTGCGTGTATCCGGCTTTAAAAATTTAGTCGATTTCGACATTAGTTTCGGCCCATTTACCTGCATCGCCGGGGCGAACGGCGTAGGCAAATCGAACCTCCTGGACGCGATTATATTCTTGAGCGCCCTCGCCGATAGGCCGTTCCTGGACGCAGCACTTTCGGTTAGGGACCAGGGCGGAAAAACTGGCGACATCCGGGACCTGTTCCATCATGTTGGGGATCACTTTGACGAAGAAATGACCTGCCAAGCTGAAATGATCATTCCCGAACATGGTACGGACGATCTCGGATAGCAGGCTACGGCCTCAGCAACTTTCGTTCAGTACAATACTTCTTCGATGTTGCTATAAGGTGAAACTAAATACCTTTGCTGATAACATTCTAAACATATGCTTGAAAATGAGAAGCCGTCAGTGGAAGAGCTCATTCGGCGTTGTCTTGATTCTTCTTTTGAATCGGAAGATGAAGTAGGAAACACTCAGTCCTGGGCATCTTGGGAAGCAATCTGCACTCTGCATGAATATCCAAGTGACAAGGTCTTCAAGTCGGCGAAGTGCCTTCTTCTATCCCATGATCCTTGGCATAGAGCTCGTGGCGCTCATATCCTGGGGCAATTTAAATTTGCATCAACGCCGCTTCGGTTCGATGCGCTTTCAGCCGCATTGGAGGTTGAAAATGATGAGCGAACGCTTACGTCGTTAATTTACTCGATTTCGCATCTGCACGACCAAAGGATTCATGGAAAGTTCGTCTCGTTAATCGTACATCCCAATAGGGAGGTGCGACGAGCCGTGGCTATGTCAATTGATCCAAAGTGGGGAGACGCTGCGGTTACGGCACTCTGCACATTAATCTCAGATGATTGGGGTGGTGTTAGGGATTGGGCAACATTTAAATTTAGAATCTCCGATGTGGATTCCACTGAGATTCGACAATTTTTGAGGGCTCGACTACGTGATCCAGAATTCCAAATCCGGGCGGAGGCGATATGCGCGTTGGCACATCGACGGGATCTCGCATGTTTGAAGCAACTCGTCGATGATTTGAGGAATATGGACATTTTGGAAGACTACTCTTGCCACATAGAGGCGGCGCACGAACTTATTGGGTGCGGTCCAGACGACGAACGCCCGCCTGAAGATCTCTGTGCTGAACTACTGCGCTTGTACCCGCAATATTTGACTTAACGCTGTCAGTTGGGTATTCAAAGATGGGATTTGCTGCCGTACTAAGCTACGCTGTCGTGAAAGCTGAATGTGAAATTAAGTCAGCCGTTTTGTTGCAACTTTCGATGACATCAAACCTTGGCAACTCGCCGTGATTGATTCGATCCAGAACAATCTGCTTGGCGGCGATCCCTTATACTTGTAAGGAAATGAAAACTGGTATGACCTGCCTTCAAGGAAACTATGGCTGTATTAATTAATGCTATCAACGTCAAGCGTAGGACTTTGTTTGAGTTTGAAAACATTCCGTTCTGCTGTATGGACTCAGAAATAAGCACCCCTACTGCCCGTGGTGGGCAGACGCTGGTGCGCTTGAAGATTCGTAACCTTCTCACCAACGCGGTTTTTGAGAAGACCTTCAAGGCGGAAGATAAGTTTAAGGAACCGGACCTGCAGTTAGTTCATGTCTCCTATTTATATAGCGACAACGAAGGCTCCCACTTTCTTGACCAGGAGAACTTTGAAACTCTGACTCTGTCCGAAGAAGTCATTGGCAATTCCTTAGATTTACTGATTGAAGGCACATTGCTCCAGATGCACAAGTACAATGGGAATCCCATCGGTTTACAGTTGCCAACGTTTGTTGAATTGGTAGTAACATCGGCGGAGCCAGGCGTGCGCGGCGATACTTCAACCGGCAGCGGGAGCAAGCTAGCCAAGCTGGAGACTGGTATGGAAATCCGCGTTCCTCTGTTTATTAAAGAAGGCGAGAAGGTAAAGATTTCGACGGAGACGCGGGAATTTACAGGGCGCGCGTAAGTTGTAGCCTAGATGATTTACTCTGAAAAGAGAGCAGGAGACCCATACCATGCACATCGAAGTCGCCCCCGAAACGGAACGCTTGGTTCGCGAAGAAATCAGCAGTGGTCATTTTGGTTCCGTGGACGAGCTAATCAAAGCAGGGGTTGAGGCACTGCGCGAAAAGAACGCGCAAAAAAGTCTTGTCCAATTTTTTCGTGAATCTCCCCTTGTTGGTCTCGAGCTTAATTTTGAAAGGGACCAAGACATGGGACGCGATATTGCCCTTTGAGCGGTTTTCTGCTCGATACAAACTGCATATCCGAAGTTGTCAGCCTTAAGCCTGACGTCAACGTTTTGACGTGGTTGAATCAGGTTGACGAGCGGACGCTCTACTTAAGCACTCTCACCTTGGGTGAAGTCCGCAAAGGCATAGTGGCTCTAGTCGATGGCAAACGACGGACACAGTTGGAAGCGTGGCTGGAGATTGATTTACGCAAACGTTTCGCTGATCGAATTTTACCGGTTGACGCTGCTGTTGCTGATCGATGGGGCATGCTGACTGGCGATTTGAAGCGGAAGGGCAAGCCCATGCCAATCATTGATGCAATTATCGCCGCTACTGCCCTCCAGAACAATCTGACCCTGGTTTCCAGAAATGTGAGTGATTTCAAGAATTTGGAAATAGCAGTCCTTAACCCATGGAGGTCCGCATGAGGCAGTCGGGTCGGCCAACGGGTGGCTGTGTGGCCGATAACTATCCATGTATATCCTTAATTCAGTAATGCAGTGGGGTTTCTTATGAAGACAAAATCGGAAGAATTATTTGAAACTTTCCTCAACCTTAACAATCTGTCGTTTCAGAAAATTGAAGAAGTTCTGGTGAAAGGAGCGCGTAGACCAGACTATTTGGTGGAGGTTGGCAAGAGTCAAGTAATGTTCGAAGTGAAAGAGTTGACTGAAGATGACAGTTTTAAGCAGGAAGGAATCGCCTCCACCTGTAAGGTCGGCGAACATGTTCGCCGCTTAATCGGCAGCTCGAAAAAGCAAGTACAATACAGAGCAAACCAGGGTATTCCTTCCGTGCTGCTTATAAACAACAGTCTAGATTCGATGTGTCAAGAGTTCGGAACATCGAATGTGGATTTCACCTCCGCCATGTACGGAGAGATAACTTTGCTTATCAATAAAGAGACCAGAGAGCGGACTGATTTATTTAATGGAAAAAACGACGCTCTCCAAAAATCAAAAAACACGTCTTTCAGTGCAGTTGGGAAGCTTACTGACAAGTACTGGAAACCAGACGATAAAGTCATTCAAGAGTTACGGGTGACCTTGTTCGAAAACGCATTTGCCAAGGTGGAGCTACCGTTTGATGAATTGCCTCCGTGCATTGAGGGTCATCGCGTCGAAGTTTCAAAAGATCCTATGTCGTTCTCTTGATGTAGTATGATCAAGTTCCTAAATCATGCGTCCCGCTGCCCTGCTTCTCCTCGTTGCCTGCACTCTGCAGGCACAGAACGCTACCCGATCCGGTCGTTTCCACGTGGAACATTCCACGCTGCTGAATCTTGGATTTGAATGGCTTATTGAAGGGGACGCCAACCGCAACGCTACGGTCGAAGTCCGCTTTCGCAAGGTGGGTTCTGCTGCTTGGCGTCCGGCGATGCCAATGCTGCGCATCGGTGGGGAACGGGTGTTTCGCGACCGTGAGAGTATGACTTACACCGTGCCCGAAGGCTTTGCTGGCAGCATTCTTAATTTAGAACCAGCCACCAATTACGAATGCGAATTCACGCTTCTTGATTCCGATGGAGTCACTGGTCAGGCTCAACAACGCGTCACGGTGGCTACCCGCGCTGAACCGAAATCCTACGTGGGCGGACGCACACTGCACGTCTATCCTGCTGATCATGAGGGCCCTCGAATTGAACCCGCTTTCATCGGCCTTAAGGCGGCTTACTACGGCGAAGGTCGCGGGGATTGGACCGCTGTTCGCATGAAGAAAGCTCAGCCGGGCGACACTATTTTGGTTCATGCGGGTCTTTACCGACCGGAACGTTTGAACTACGTTGACCCGCTGAGCGCGCCATTCACCGGTACGTGGTCTCTTTCCTTGAAGGGCACGGCGGAAAAGCCCATCACTATTAAAGGAGCCGGTGATGGCGAAGCGATTTTTGACGGCGCGGGCAACCATAAGCTGTTCGACGTGATGGCGACGCAACACCACATTTTTGAAGGGCTCACCTTCCGCAATACCGAAATTGCCCTATTTGCAGGCGAAAAGGAAGTAATGGGAGCCGTGGCCCTTACCGTTCGCAACTGCCGTTTCGAGGATATCGGCGTGGGCGTGTGGACGGAAAGCGATGAATCGCGCGACTTTGTCCTGTCCGATAATCTCTTCCTTGGTCGCGAAGACCAGATGCGGCTGATCGGTTGGAACCAGGTGGGCTCGCGAGTTGCGGGCATCTACCCTTCGCATCAGCTACGCAGTTTTTTTGCGATCAAAGTCTATGGGCCAGGACACGTGATTGCGCACAATGCCATCGCCTATTTTCACGACGCCATTTGTATCTCAACTTATGGTCCGCCCGATGCTGATCCTGAAAAGCGCGCCTCATCAATCGACATTTACAACAACGACATTCACCTTACCAACGACGATTTTATTGAAGCCGACGGAGGAGCTCACAACATACGTGTCTTTCAAAATCGCGGGGTGAACGCCGCTCATAACGGCTACAGTTCCCAGCCTATCTTTGGAGGGCCGGTCTACTTTTTCCGCAACCTGCTTTATCATGTTCCCGCTGGCGGGGCGTTCAAAATGGGTGCTGCACCGGCGGGTATTCTGATTTACCACAACACACTTATTGGTGAGCAGACTGCGCGCGAACCCTACTCCAACGCGCACTTTCGCAATAACTTATTTATGGGTCGTGATACGCCGAATCGCGGGGTGATGACCTGGGCCAACGCCACCAATAATTACAGCAGCGATTATAACGGTTACCGCCCCAATCGTAACGTCAGCCAGCAGTACACTTGGCTGGCGCCCACGCCGGGCAAGACAGCGAAGGATTCCGGCGTGTTGAGCTTTGCCACACTTGCCGAGTTTCAGAAGGCAGTGGGGCAGGAGTCCCACGGGGTTGAAGTAAATTTCGATATTTTCGAGAACCTTGCACCGCCAGACCCCGCGCAGCGCTATCGCGTGTATCATTCCATGGATCTCAACTTCCGACTGAAGGCGAACTCCAAGGCGATTGACGCGGGTATGGTGTTGCCTACCATCAACGACGATTTCACGGGGAGAGCTCCTGATCTGGGTGCGATTGAGTTAGGGAAACCGGAACCGCATTACGGTCCCCGTTGGATCACCTGGAAGCCGTTTTACCGGTAGGATCCGCGAATAACTTCACTTTTCGCGCGGACAGGAAAACAACGATTGCAATTAGCAACCAGGACGCCAACGGAACAACCAGGAACGCGAAAGCGGGTTGCGCCCTTGGAGGCCCAAAGGCAACATACCCATAGATTGCCAATGAAGCTTGACTGAGAATCAGCATCAACCAATAGATCATTGCTTGGGTAGGAACCGGCCTGCGTTTTGAAATCGCGAATGCCAACAAGAGACCCACGAAAGGGGCGAGAACCCAAACCGCAAAGAGGAAAAGGAGCAATCTGGACTCGTTGCGACGGCCTGTGTACAGCATGAAACCGAGCGAACCACCGGCCCCGACGAGCGTTGCGGTCAATGCGGCTGCTTGTAGGGTGATGCGGGACGATGCTGTTGGAGGTAAGTCGGGCGGCTGCTTCTATTAGAACTCCAAGACTTCATTGTCCTCTTTTTCCAAGCTTACTTTGGCACGGTATTAAATCAAGATCAGAAATCGAAGGAGAAACCAAAAGCACCACCCAACCAGGGACTTCCTTCATATTTTCCGCCTGTCACGGCAAAATCGAGACCCAACGATTTAGTCAGTGCGTACTTCACACCAAATAGGGATTGCACCTGCGCCTTTCCCAGGTCGAACTGCTGCGTAAAGGCTCCTGCAATCTCCGCACCAACTAGTAGACGATCATTCAATTGGTAGGTGACCGATGACGCACCGGTGAATATCTTGCCATGCGCGGATCGAATTCCGATGGCTCCTGTTAGTGTATTGCCCGAAAACAATATGCCGGAATTTAACCGGAACACCGTCCGCGTGGTAACGTGCTTTTGCAAAATACCGCTTATCCAGTAATCCGCAATTCCAGACCCAAGCTGCTTTTGTACATTCCCGGTTGGAGTTTCAACATAAAAGCCGACGGCCACAGCGGGCATCTTCGATCCGTCGTGCTCTTTCCGCAGCCGGTACTTCATTTGTACGTCGAAATCACCAAACCCGGAAGTATTGGGGGTGCCTGACTGCGAGGCATTGTAGATGGCGATCAGGGGTGCATCCAACCCGATTTCTAAGTTTTCCCGCAGCCCATAAGTCAACTGGAACCGGGTAGTACTTTGACGAAGCGTTGGATAAGAGGTAAATTGCAACCGGTCAAAATTTGCTAATAAGTTCTAAGTGAAAGTGGACGACCGGGGACACGTCGGCGTCATCCGTCAGAAATGGTTGCTGGCCCCACATTAACCCTGCCGAAGCTGCAAATAGGTAGAAGTGTGGACGCATATTGAACGTTAGCATATTGCTTCGAGTTTGCGGCTTGACTGGATTTGCGCTCAGCGAACAGCATTCTGTTGAGATAAGATTGATGGTGATTTCCCCGAATTGCTTTGCCGTAATTCGCCCGCGCCTAACCGACCGTTTCGGCGGGATAACATTGCTAAAACCAAGGAGTTCTAATGTCCCGTCATCTAAGCACTACGTTTCTGATCAGTCTGACGGTTAGCCTAAATCTGGCAATGGCCCAAGCGCCTGCACCCGCTACGTCACCTTCCCCAACAGCACGCCCTGCGCGCCCCCCGGCACCGACACGAGATCCCAACACGCCCGGTTATGTAAAGGCGAAAGATTTAGCCGATGGGACCGTCCCTTCTCCGAAAGAAGACGGTAACTTCATCATCGGTCCCACCTATAAGCCGGCGCCAGAAATGAACGTGCAGGAAGGCGTTCCGCAAGGTGAGGTTTTCAACTTCACAATGGAATCGACAGATAGCAAGTTTTATCCTGGTATCGCACGGGAAGCTGGCACCTTTGGTACACCAGATCCGGCGAATCCTAACAAGCTGTTGGTAAAGAGCCATCCTGCTCCCTACACTCGCAAAGTGGCCGTGTACGTTCCGAAACAATACGTCGCTGGAACGGATGCTCCGTTCATTGTTGGCGCAGATGGAATTGACAAGGGATTGTTCACGGCGCTGGACAATTTGATTTCTCAGAAACGGGTGCCGGTGATGATTGGCATCTCCATTGGCAATGGCAGTGGCGATGCCCAGGGAAGCCAACGCGGTTTGGAATATGACACCATGTCTGGCCTTTACGCCGAGTTTGTTGAGAAAGAAGTTCTGCCTTTAGTGGAGAAGAATGCCAAGGTGAAACTGACCAAAGATCCTGAGGGTCGGGCGACTATGGGTGGCAGCTCCGGCGGTTCAGCGGCGTTGATTATGGCTTGGTATCACCCGGAGCTTTACCATCGTGTGCTGACTTACTCGGGCACCTACGTGAACCAGCAATGGCCAACGGACCCCAAGCTTCCACACGGCGCCTGGGAGTTTCATGAAAACCTGATTCCCAACAGCCCTAAAAAGCCGATTCGCCTTTGGATGCATGTCAGCGATCGCGACAACCTGCAAACGCGTGATGATTTCCATGATTGGGTTTTGGCCAATGAGCGGATGGCCCATGTGCTGGCGGCCAAGGGCTACAACTATCAGTTTGTATTTGCGCGCAATGCCGGGCATACAGATCGAGCAGTGAAGGCTCAGACACTGCCAGAGGCTCTGGAATATGTGTGGCAGGGTTACCCGATTGCTGGGGTTAAAAAGTGATTCAGTACGTTGGGAAAAATCGCAAGAATCTCAATTAATTCATAATTGAATTGCCTGTGAACTGCGTCGTAGCTCCCGCTTTACAAACGCTATTATTAAATAGTCTGCGCTATAATGAGGGTGCAACATTTAGGCTTGAATCTGCGACCCTCCTATGTTTCCAAAACGGAAGCCTCGAGATAAAGCATCGGCGAACGAACCTGGCATTCATAACCACCTATTGCATATTGTGGATTCAATTGGCTTTCGGAATGCTCCACGGTTACAAACCTTTTTACGATTCGTCGTTGAGCATTGGATTCAGGGAACAAACAGCGAAATAAAAGAAATAACCGTTGGCGTTGAGGTGTATGGAAAACAGCCGGGGTATGATCCTCGGCAGGATGCGACTGTTCGGGTTGAGGCCTCAAAGCTTCGACTGCGCCTTGCGCAATATTACGAAAGTGAAGGCGCGCATCAGCCGATCCGGATCACAATTCCAAAAGGTGCTTACACCGCAAATATCGAATTGACAGAATCGTCCGCTGTTCCAGGAAAGGGCGTGCACTGGTTCTCTGCCTGCATACTCGCCCTAGTCATAGCTGCGGTTGTATTGATGTGGTCCAGGCCACCGCAATTTGGGCGTTCCGCAGAGCTCAAGCCTGGAACTTTGCAGATTACCCGTCTTACTGAAAACGGCACATTTAGCACCGACGCTGCCGTTTCACCGGATAGTCAATTCATGGTGTACTCGTCTGATCGCGATTCTGTTGGGGTTCTAAATCTCTGGAAGCAATCGTTGGGCGGTGGCGTTGCTCAGCGCCTTACCAATTCCAATTGGAATCACTCTGCTCCGACGATTAGTGAAGCAGGCATGGTCGTCTATCGTAGTGGCGAGGGCGGCGGCGTCTTATTTACCTTGGAGCCTGGGAAAGCCCCTGAACTATTAAAAAGTTCATCTCGGGCTCGAGATCCCCGTTTTGCCTCTCGCGGAAAGCGGTTAGTCTATTGGATTGCCCGCGATGAAGAAACGCGCGACTATGGCAGCATCTTCATCCGGGACCTTGCCGATCCCGGGTCTTTTCCTGTGCGGTTGTTTGGAGAGTTTGCCCATGCTTCGCGTCCGATTTGGCTGGATCAGTCAGAACATTTGGTGGCCTTAGGCACTTGGCATTCCCAAACTCCAGAGAAAGAATACGATGCCTGGATAATCACGCTAAATGGTCTGTATTCCAAAGGTTTGCCGGTTAAGACCGGGTTGTTTCCAAAGTTGTTGGCGGGCAAGTTTTATTCCAGGTTGACAGAACGGTCGCTCATCGAAATCGGAGGTTGGCAGGCCGGATGGCTTTATTTCACAATTCCTTCCAGGGATGCGGTTGACCTTTACAGGATTCGCATGGATATTGCTTTAGGAAAAGTATCCGGTGAACCGCAGAAGTTAACACTAAGCTCAACTGCGGCAACAGAGCCTCGGCCGACGACGGGCGGACTTATCTATGTGGACAGCGAGACTTCTTACAATCTATACAGTCTCGTGCTGCCAACTGCGCCGCAACACTCCCAGGACTTGCGCCAACTTACTTCGGAGACAGGCATAAATTTGCGTCCGTCGGTGGATCCAAATGGCCGCACCATGGTGTGGGAAAAAAGACGGCCCGGTTTCCCCGATCAGATTTGGTTACATGATTTGGGTGGGGGAAAACAACAGCAATTGGCTGTTGCCATTAAAGAGTCTACCAGCCACGCGCTGATTTCCCCGGATGGGCAATCTGCTGTTTATCGAGTATCGACGCCAAACATTCAGCCAATATTCATGGAGTCTTTTACTGAAGGGATACCGCGAAAGATTTGCGAGAATTGCGGCACCCCCAGTGATTGGAGTCCTGATGGCTCTCGTCTTTGGTATATTACTGGAGGTCATACGGCTCGTGTTGGCCTGCTCGAATGTTGGAGCCAAGTAGAAAGTTCCTACAGCCAGCCAAGTAGAACGTTCCGGTTTTGCGGGTATATAGAAGACCCTCATGCTATGTTGGCACAACCTCACCGGGGTCGCGCCTGGAGAGGAGCCCAAAGCCGATGCGACGGA
>JANXSF010000066.1 GCA_025352795.1 Acidobacteriota bacterium | reverse complement strand
ACGAGTTTGTTTACATCCAATAATATGTCTGATCAGAATCCATTTCCGTGCGGGCAGATATCGCGTCGCCATATATTTAGACAATCCATTGGCGCCCTGCTGGGCGGTGCCGTTGGTGCGCTCTGGGCGGAAGACGGCAAGCTGGATGCCCGTCTGCCGGGTGACAAAAAGGCCGATGCGGTCATCTTCCTTTTCATGTGCGGCGGTGTCAGCCACATAGACACCTTCGACCCCAAGGGCAACAAGTATGCCGGCAAATTGATTGACGCCATCGGCTTCGGCGATAACGTCGCAGCGATGAGACGTCCGGTAATCCCTTGTCTGCGTACCTTCAAGAATTACGGGCGATCCGGTACGCCAGTCTCTGATTGGTTCCCCAATGTCGGCGGTGTGATAGACGACATAGCGGTAGTGCGCTCCCTATGGTGTCAGGAAGGCAACCACTTTCCGGCGGTGATCGAAACGCAGACTGGCCATCGTGGCCGCGCCTTCGATAATCCGTCCTTCGGCGGTTGGGTGTCTTACGCACTCGGCTCTGGAAACAAAAACCTGCCCACCTATGTCAATGTCGGCCGCGCTTCGTCGCCAGTTCAGCTAACCGGCGGCTTCCTCGGTGCTAGCTACGCCGCTACGCCTTTCCAGGCTGGGCCGGTGCCCATCCCCAACCTGAAGCCCCCGGCAAGCAGCAACGCCACTGAGCGTGATCAGCAGATGCAAACCCTGGCACGCTTGAACCGAGAATTTCGCGAACGGCATGAACTCAACACCGACATCGCCGCCCGTATCGGCTCCTACGAACTTGCAGGACGCATGCAGCTTAGCGCCCCAGGCATCGTGGATCTTTCAAAGGAACCGCCGCAGGTTCAGGAACTCTATGGCATTGGTGAGAAGCCCACCGATGAGTTCGGTCGCCAGTTGTTAATGGCCCGTCGCTTAGTCGAAAACGGCGTCCGCTTCGTACAGATCTGCCACGCTGGCGGTGGCAACGGCAGTTGGGACGCCCACGGCGACATGAAAACCCATGAGCCACTGTGCCGCGCGGTGGATAAGCCCATCGCTGGTTTGATCCAGGATCTGAAGCAGCGCGGCATGTTGCAACGCACGCTGGTGGTGTTTACCAGCGAGTTTGGGCGCAGCCCCTGGTCCCAAAATACAACCGGTCGCGACCACAATCCGAAGGGCTACAGCGCCTGGTTCGCCGGTGGCGGCATCAAGGGCGGCACAGTACATGGGGCGACTGACGAGTTTGGTTACAAGGCCGTAGAGAACCCGCACTACTACAGCGATCTTCATGCGACCATCCTGAAGCAGATGGGCCTTGATCACAAGAAAATGCAGTTCCGCGCCCTGGGCCGTAATTTTCATTTAGTGGAAGAGGGTCACGGGCCAATCGAACAGATCATTGCTTAGCTGAGGCTAGGTTGCGCTGGAAAGTTGCGTCGCCAGGGGCGAGTTTGACTGCCTTTTCAAAAGCCGCAATCGCCGCTTGATGCTCGCCCTGCTCCAACAGCACTTCCCCCAAGGCATTGAACGCTGGCGCTTCGGTTGGCTGTAATTTGATCGCCATTTCCAAGCTCGTTCTGGAATCGGCCAGATGATTCGCACCTCGCTCAACTAAACCCAACAGGTAGTGATAGAGCCACGTCGCCGGGCTGATGCTGATGGCGGCTTGTACATACTCCCGCGCCACATCGTAGCGTTGCAAGTCGAAGTTCAAACCCGCTAAGCGAAACAGCAAAGTGGCGTCACCAGGCTTTGCTTCTCTTGCCAACTCTAAACGCGAGGCGGCCTGCTCCAAGTCGCCCGCCTGCAACAGGACGCGCGCTTCGTCTATCCAAGCCGCTGCTTTTCGTTGTAATTCGGTGTCTTCTTTTTCCTTCCTGGTCAATTCGGAAAATCTGGACAAGGCCGCCCTGCGCTCCGCCGCCTTACCCAGGCCACCCCAGGCCCGCGCCAGTTGATAAAAAACCTGTGGCTCGTTTTCCCCGCCGATCTTTGCCGCTTCCTCCAACTCAGTCCGGGCCTCTTCAAATTGCCCCAAACGATTCAGCGCTGAACCAAGCAGGAAGTGCCCCTCATAAGACTTCGGCTGCAACCGAATAGCCTTATGCAATAGCGGCATGGCAACTCCATCCTCGCCCGCCCGCGCCAGCAAATTACCTAGACCGGCCAGTGCGGGGAAGTAATCCGCTTGCAATTCCAATGCGCGTCGAAACTCTTTTTCCGCGCCCTTGCGATTGCCGCTTGCCGCATATACCGCCGCCAGGTCCGCATGGGCATCGGTGGAAGTTGGCGCCGCCAAAACCAGCGTTTCGAGAAGCGGCAACGCCTTGTTGTGCAGAGCATTTTTCAAGTACAAATTGGAAGCTGCGCGCAACGCCAACACATTCTTCGGCTCAATCCGCAAAGCCTGTAGCAGCGCTGCCAACGCCGCGCCATCATTGCCGCGTTCTGCATAAATATCGGCAATCGCCAAGTGAGCGTCCACCAGTTTCGGGTCACACTGCACTGCCGCACGAAAAGCGATCAGCGCCTGGCTTAGATCCTTGCGCTGGTATTCCTTAAATCCATCGGCGAAGGCCTTGCTGCAATCGGAAACAGCAGCCTGGTTCGGAGCTTGGGCCAATGCCAACGCCAATAGCAGTGCACTCATCTGGCGTACGGCGTGGTGGAAGTCACGCCCCTTCCTTCTGTGATCGTGAGGATCTGCCCGCCGCGCAAAGCGCCGAGTTTTTCCAAAGCCCCGCCCAGCCATTGCACTTCTACGGTGTCCGCTCCCGCCGCCGTGCCCAAACCGAATTGTAGCCGGAAGTCGCTTTGCGACATAAATGTGGAGCCCGACCGTACTTCGCCCGTTAGCCTTCTCTTGCCGACCATTAACCGTGCGACGCTGCCAATACCACTGCGGTTCGTCTTCTGTCCTACCAGCTTCAACGTGATCGAATTGCCAGCGGCCAGGGTATTGCGCAACAGGCTCAACCTTTCGTTCATATTACTAATTAATAGGTCGGGCCGCCCGTCATTGTCATAATCGCCTACCGCTAGTCCTCGGGCCGAAGACTTCTCCATCACGGCAGCCCCTGCTGCAAGCGAGACATCGATAAACTTGCCTGTGCTGCCGCCATTGCGATACAGAATGCGACGCTGGCGATACTCGCCCGACTTCACGTCTGGATACACGTGGCCGTTCACCATGAAGATGTCTGGCCAACCGTCGTTGTCGTAATCGACAAAGCCCACGCCCCAACCCATAAACTGCGAGTAATTGCCCAAGCCCGCCTGCACTGTACTTTCGGAAAAACTCCGGTCGCGATTGTTGCGATAGAGATTCGGCAGGTCGTCAACAAAGTTTGTCTTCACCAAGTCCGGCCAGCCGTCGCCGTCGTAGTCGGCCACCGCCGTACCCATGCCGGCTTGCTCGCGGCCGTCTTCACTCAGCGAAACTCCACTTTCCAATGCTGTCTCCTCAAAAGTACCATCATGCTTGTTGTGATAGAGCAGACTAGCCTGAGAATCGACTGCCACATAAATGTCTGGCCAACCATCGCGGTCATAATCCAAGGTGGTCACCGAAAGCCCAAATCGCGGACCCGGTGCTTCAATGCCAGCTTTCTTTGACACATCCACAAAGCGAATTTTCCCAGGCGTCGACTCGTTATGCCATAGCCGATTTAATCCTGGTTTCAAGCCCTGCGGACCGCACATCACTTTTTCGTTTTTCCAGTGGCAAGGCTTCGGCCCATCCGGCCGCGGCGTGTTCTTCAAATCGAAATCCACGTAATTCGCCACCATCAAGTCCAGCTTGCCGTCGCGGTCGTAATCTAGAAAGGCGCAGCCGGTGCCCCAGTGTGAGCCCATGCCTGGCGGTGTAACATCCTCAAAAGTCCCATCGCCACGGTTGCGGTACATCACATCGGCGCCCCAGTAAGTGACGTAGAGATCCACCAAGCCGTCGTTGTCGATGTCGCCCGTACAAACGCCTTGGCCCCAACCGGCACGGGCTACACCAGCCTTCTTACTGACGTCCTCAAACGTACCGTCGCCTTTGTTGCGATAGAGTCGATTGACGGGTTCCGTACCTGGGGCAAAGCCATTCAGTTTCGACGCCGTCACTGCGAAAATATCCAACAGGCCATCGTTGTCGAAATCCAGAAAGGCCACGCCCGTACCCAGCGTCTCCACAATGTAATTCTTCTGATGCGCATCCCCACAAACGAAGATATCCTTCAAGCCTGCCCGCAATGCTTCATCCACAAAGAAGGGTGTAGTAGCCGCCGAAGCAGTCAGTGCGATCAGCAACAGTGCCCTCATTGGGCCGATTCCCTGGCCACAAAAATCTGATTGGCAGCAATGTTCTGCCACGTCTGCACAACGCCGCTGGGCCAGCGAATCTCCAGCAGCTTTACCTCACGCTCACGGCCCAGCCCAAAATGCACACGCTTGTCGTGCGCCGATAAATAACTACCGGCGGTGGAAACGAAGCCAAATTGCTGGCGACCTGAAGCCATCACAATCCGGACTGAAGCCCCCATGCCATCGCGATTACTCTTCGTCCCTACAGTATTGATCAACAGCCAGTGATTTTCCGTGGCGCGATTCAAAAACACCCGTGGAGCACCGCTATTGGACGACACCACCACATCCACCGCACCATCGTTATTGAGATCGCCAAAAGCTGCTCCACGTCCTGCCATTCCAGTCAAAAACGGCGTGCCGGACTTTGCCGAAACATCTGAGAACTTCCCGCCCACATTGCGCAACAGCAACGGCGTTTCGCGATAGCGAATCCCCGGTTGAGTGAGTTCGATGTTGTCCATCACATGTCCTTGCGCAACAAAGATATCCTTCCAGCCATCGTTGTCATAATCGAAAAATCTAGCGCCCCAACCGGAATGCATCTTGCTGGCCGCGGCCAAACCGTCGGGCCCCGAAACATATTCGAAGATGTATTTGCGATTCCGGAACAATCCATAGCCCTGGTTCGCCAGCGCATCCACAAACACGTCTGGCAATCCGTCATTGTCGTAGTCGGCAATGTCCACTCCCATGCCCGCAAACACCTTGCCATCCTCATCGTAGGCCGCGCCCATCGCCAATGCTACCTCTTCAAAGGTCCCGTCCCGCTTGTTGCGAAACAGTTGTTGGGGAAAGCTGTCGTTGGCCACAAAAATATCCGGCCATCCATCTCCGTCCACATCCTGAAACGCCACACCTAAGCCCTTGCCCGGAAACTTTGCTATGCCCGCTTTCGCGCTTACATCTTCGAAACGGCATCCGCCCAAGCCACGATACAGTAAGTGCGTCTGGGGCGGGAATTCATTGGGGTGGCAGTACGCCTGCAATGCTAAGCCTTCGCCGCCACAGCGCTTATTCTTGCCGAAATCCCAATCCAAATAACGCACGACAAACAAATCCAAAATGCCGTCTCGATCATAGTCAATAAAGCCCGCACTGGTAGACCATCCGCCCCCCGCCACTCCGGCTTTCGCCGTTACGTCCTCAAACAAGCCGCCGCCTTGATTGTGGTACAAAACATTGCCGCCCAGGGAGGTTACAAACAAGTCCGCGCGACCGTCGTTATCGCAATCGCCAACGGCCACTCCCTCCCCATAACCATTGCCGCGCAGCCCGGCCTTTTCTGTTACATCCGTGAAAGTCCCATCGCCATTATTGTGGTAAAGCCGGTTCCAATACCTGGCAGCGGTTTTGTCCGCCCGGTCCTTCGCGCCCATGCCACTCTTCAACGCTGCGCCATTTACGAAGAAAAGATCAAGCTTGCCGTCGCCGTCGGCGTCAATCATCGCCACGCCGCCTCCCATGGCTTCAATCAAGTACTTGGCCTGTGTCTTGCTGGCGTCAAACACAAAGTTGATCTTTGACGCCTCCGTAGCATCGACAAATGCAGGTGGGGTGAGCACATTATTCGCTAACAACCAAAACGGCAGGAAATATCGCACAGTCATCAGCTTCTCATCAACTCCTTCGGACCGCAATCGCACTGGCCGTTTCGAAATCAATCAGTCATCGAAACCAGACCCTGCCGCATGGCGATTGTGGCGGCTTCAGTGCGATCCGAAACTTCTAATTTGTCAATGATGCTGTTTACATGATTTCGCGCCGTGTTATCACTAATCCCAAAGACTCGCCCTATCTCTTTATTGGTAAGGCCCTTTGCCACTAGTTGCAATACCTGATGCTCACGCGGCGTTAAATTGGATCGCGCCATTCGTTCCGTAAGCCGTGCGGCAATATCAGCCGGGAAATAACGTTTTTTCGCGTGGACAAGATGGATAGCTTCCAGCAACCGGTCTTGGGGAGTATCTTTCAGGACGTAGCCTTGCGCGCCCGCACCAACAGACTGGTAGATATCCTCATCGGTGTCAAAACTAGTTAAGACAATAATCCGCGGTGGATCATTTCGTAAATTGATGGCCCGTATTGTCTCCAGGCCGCTCATACCAGACATCCGCAGATCCATCAGAACTACGTCCGGCGTAATGGCATCAAGTAGGGTAAGAGCTTCCAGGCCACTCGAGGCACTGCCCACCACTTGTATGTCCGGCTGGGTACTCAGCATACTGGCCAGCCCGACGCGCACCACGGGGTGGTCGTCAATGATCATGATACGAATGCTCTTAGTGCTCGTCATATATCCCTTGGGAAAAGCCCTGCGCGGCGCCATGGCCAGTACAGAAATCGCGATCCGACAGTTGCCTTCACTTCAACCAGCGTTCCCGTGCGCGGCGTGCTTTTGACCGTCAGAGTGCCGGAAATACTTTCCGCCCTTTTGCGCATTCCCAATAATCCGAATCCTGCGCGGTTGCTGTCCGCTATAAAACCTTCTCCGTCATCCTCAACGGACAGGCAGATGGATGCACGCGTCCGCTGAAGACGGATTCGGATGGTACCGGGCTGGGCGTGTCGAATGGAATTTGCAATTGCCTCCTGCCCAATGCGGTAAAGCGTGTCTTTGACACGTGGTGGAACGCTGCGACCGCTATCCTCGCCATAGGTCTCCACTGTTACGCTACCGTTCTTCACCATTCGTTCGGCGCACTCACGGAGCGCTGGTAACAGCCCAATGTGGCCCAACGATTCCGGTCGCAGACTGGCGATGTGGCGACGCGCCTCCTGGTGGCTGGAGCGCGCCATCAACATGGCCAGGTCAACTTGATCTTCGAGGGCTCCTGCGCCACCTGGCACGCTATTGCGGATCGCCTGAAGTTGAAAGCCGATTCCGGCGAAGCTCTGGGCCAGCGTATCGTGAATTTCATGGGCCAGGCGTTCGCGCTCGTCCGCAACCGCACGCAAACGCCAATGTTTCGCCAAAAGGTACAGATAATTGAACGCGAAGATCAGACCAAGAGCCACTAGACTCGCCAGTATCAGGGTAGACGGTCGCCACCAGGGGGGTCCGGCAACAACCTCAAAGTCTTCGGCAGATCGTACAAGGATTACGAACGGATCGGTTGCGTTCTTGAACCGTGGGTCCACTACGGAAATTCCTCTAAGGCGCAGCCGACTTTCAAGCGCCACACCCCGCAAGTGCGAGCCACTGCGTCCCGGAGGAAGGATAGCGTGAAACGATTGTGTCCCGGCATCGAGCTCCAAAGTGATGGTGTCGTCTGTGCCTGCGGAGATCGTTCTGAGATAACCTTCCACCTGAACGAATCTTCCATCCAAGTTTCCATCGGCGATTTGGTTTGCTGTAGCAACCGCCGGGGATATGGGCACCGTTTCTCTCAGAATTCGGAACCGCGCCTTTCGAATCACTGGACTGGATTTATCGAGGTTGACTTCTCCTGTGACCTCCACCTCGTCGCCAATCTTCAGCGGCGTGGCACTGTCCGATTGAACCTCGACGCCGCCGGTGGAGTCCTGAACGTAGATCGCCGGTCTGGTAAGAACCACGGATCCGCGAACCGACGCCATTGGTGCCCCAAACGGAGGCAGAAACTGCAAGGAAAGCACAGTCTGCGTCGTCAGCATGAATAGGCCTCCTTCACCAGCCGGTTTCGTTCCACTGCGGTTTATTCCTGTTTGCAGCACGACGCGTTGGCGTGCAGCCCCATCGGATGAAGGCAGGTTTTGAGCCGGGCGGTTCTCAGCATCCTCGGCCAATTTAATAGACGTCACCGAGACATTCCGCCAAACACCACCCGTGCCGTTAGACCTTAAGCCAATGCTGCCAGATCGAAAGCAATCCGGGTCGTTCAACGGTGCGGTTTTGACTTCACGCATTCCCTCGGCCCATGCCGATGCCGTGATTCGGCAACCCTCAACTTTTAGTTTGACGTGGTACCAACGAAACAGACGAACTGGTTCAGGCAAAGTTACTTTAGCTGCTTCGTGATAGGCGAAGTCGAAAGCCCCTAGGTCCAAACTGTTGTCAATCGTTCGGATACCGACGTAATAGCCTTTAAAAGAATTCTCGCCAACTTCGGCCTCAGTCACACGTGCCAATACCCCTGCGCTACCCTCGCCAAGAAGTTGGAAATCTCCTTCTAAAACATAGTCCTTCCAGTTCGGCAGACCAGTTAATAGCTTTGCACCTCGATCATTGGAATCATTGCGCATGTAGCCTTCGGCAACTTCCCAAGTACCGCCGAGTGCTGTCCAACGGTCCTCCGCCTGTGTGAACCGTGCATAGTAAGGAAGGCCATAGTCGGGACGGCTTACGTACAACTGTCTCGTGCCCAGGATTCCCGTAGCCAGGATGGACAACACGGTTGTAGAAAGAATCAACTTGCGCCTGGAATTCTGCTTCATAAGTGCGTCACTTTGGAACGCCTGTAAACAAACTCGCTTCGGCCGAGTTAATATTCCCTTTGGTGAGCAACATTGGAGGAACTACAGATAGTGTTGGCAATGGCTTTCCTGCCATTGAGGCCGCGATGAGTTCAACAGCTTGATAGCCCATGCGATACGTATTTTCCGCCACAATGGCCGCAATCTCTCCCTTGCTGAGATAATCCATCAAATCCGAATCCTGCTCACAGCCCACTAGTTGAATCGCTTGTTGAAGCGACCGGCTTTTAAGAACCGTATAGACTCCTCGCGTGGAAGTAGCCGTAAAACTCAAAATTGCTTTCAATTCTGGATGTGCATCCACTGTACTATTGGTAACCTCTTCCGAGCGCGAAGCACTATACGCTCCGGCGGACCGGCGCACAATGTGGATTTTGGGAAATCGGCTAACCAGAAAACGCTCGGCCCCGCGAACCCTGGACTTCACCCCCGGCGCATAGCGCGCAAACCCAACCAGTGCGATGGAGCCTTTTCCGCCTATGATTCTTGCAACTTCGGCAGCCGCAAGTTCACCCATTTTTTCGTCATCGTTCACAATGTAACCGAGCTTGTCGTTAGCGGGAAGGTCGAGCGGGGCCGAAACGATCACCACGGGAAGGCCTGAAGCCAGGGCGCGGCGCAGAGGCGTAAGGATGGAAAGAGGGTGGTTTGGAGCCAGGACAAGGCCCTGGTAGGTGCCTCGGGCAACCTTGTCAATCAAGGAAATCTGCCCCGCCACATCGGTTTCCGATGTAGGTGCGTTCCAATAAAGGTGGCACTTCAGTTTATCCGCAGCTAGGGTTGCGCCCAAATGCTCCACTTCCCAAAGCATTGCTCCTGCGGTTTGAGGAATAAAGGCAATAGAGGGAATTGTGGGCGCACGACGCGATTGAATCCAATGAGTGCCAACGGCCAGCACTATGAGGCACAGCACACCAATTGTCCATACCGAAGCGCGTGTAGTCTTACCAGACATCAGCCGACGAGACCTCCCTTACGCACAACAATGCACTGTATCTATTTATAGCCGATAGCCGCATGGTTCAGATGGACTAGAGACTCAATGCCAGACACTTTCCCAAATTGTACGTAAAACCAGTAAGCTAATGAAACGTCTTGGAGAGTAAATCATGCAATATAAATTGATGTTGACAACAGCATTTGCCATGTTGATCGGTGCGGCTCTGGCGCAGGTTCAGCCGCCACCGGCTCCGTGGCGAGGGGCGGGTTCTGCTCCGTGTTGGGGGACCGACGGAGGCATCTCTGAGTGCCCACCGGCGGCTCAGACAATCGCCGTTCGAGCTGGACGCCTGTTCGATAGCAAGACTGGCCGCATATTAACCGGGCAGGTGGTGATTCTTCAAGGTGAGTACATCACGGAAGTGGGACCGCAGTCTAAGGTAAAAATAGCGGCAGGAGCGCAAGTGATCGACCTCAGGCACGCAACGGTACTTCCGGGGCTGATTGACGCGCACACCCATATGTTCAACACGCGCAAGCCAAATACGACAACGGAGAGCGCTGTTTTGATTGCAGTTCAAAACGCGCAAGCAGACTTACGTGCGGGCTTTACTGCTGCGCGCGATATGAGTTCCCACGGGAACGGCTACGCCGATGTGGCAATTCGTGACGCCATTAACCAGGGGCGAATCGATGGACCCCGTTATCAAATATCGACTCGCGGTATTGCTTGGGGAGCCACACCAGCAAATCCGGCACTTCCCGACAATCCATTGGCGGGCGCTCTAGTTCGCTCCGTTGTGGAAGCGCGCGCCGAGGTTCGCGAGCAGATCAGCCGTGGAGCGGACTGGATCAAACTCTACCCAACGGGCGCCTATTCGTTCAACGCAACCGGGGAACCGCAGTACGTGCTTACCTATCCCATGCCAATATTACAAGCATTGATCGATGAAACGCATCGGCTAGGGAAGAAAGCGGCATGTCACGTTTTCGGAGGTGATGGGCAAAAGAACGCCATCCTGGCGGGCTGCGACACGATTGAGCATGCCTACGGGTTGAACCAGGAACAGGCGGATACGATGGTTAAAAAGGGCCTTTATTACGATCCCACGCTGGTCCGCTACATCGAACCCTACATGGACGATGTGGATGCCAGGAACACCGGCGGCACATACCGCATGATCCCCATTTTTGAAAAGGCGGTTACCCTGGCAGGCAAAACCAAGGGGATGAAAATCATGATGGGCAGCGGTGCGGATGGTTCGACTTATGCGCACGGCACGCAGGCTCTCGATTTTGAAGCCTTAGTGAAGCGTGCGGGCCTGAGTCCAGCTCGGGCGATTCAGGCCGGCACTACGATCAATGCTGAAGTGCTTGGGTGGCAGGATCAGATCGGTTCAATCGACAAGGGTAAGTACGCCGACCTGATCGCGGTCTCTGGCGACCCGTTGGCGGACATCACGGAATTGCAACGGGTGAAGTTTGTGATGAAAGGCGGCAAAGTGATTAGGAACGACATGCCGCCAAACAAGCGCTAGTTGTGGGTGTGGACACCGCAACTCAAAAGCTGAAGCGTAATGACACTTGCATCAATCGCGGGTTGCGAGCCGCAGTTGCCCTTCCGAAAGTGGCATTTGTTTGGGCCAGATTCGCAGGATTGAATCGGGCCGTATTGTCTACAGATGAGAAGTTGGTGTGGTTGAAGATGTTGTAAACCTCCCAACGAAGCTGAAGAGTGCGCTTCTCGCCCCCGATTGGAAGCTTCTTGAACAAAGTCATGTCAGAGACAATCAGGCCCGGGCCGCGATACATATCACGCGCTGCATTGCCTGCATCGTTGAGGCCCGCCATCACAAAGACCGAGGTGTTGAACAGGTGGTCAACGGTTCGATCACCGTGGGCCAGTCTGGGATCCCCTGTGACATTGATGCGTTGGCCGTCGCCGCCGCCAGTCAGATCCACGCCTGTGGTGGTTGATTGACTAACCGTTTGCGGTGTCCCGCTTGCCAGCGTAGTGATGCCGGAGATCTGCCAACTGTCCAGAGCTACTCTGGTGACGCGGTTTGAAATCAGCTTGCTGAACTTAGGCAGGTCGTAACTATAGTTAGCGACAAAGACATGGGTCTGATCGAAATCGGCCTTGCCATAGCTCCATTCACGGAAGGAACGATAAGTTGGTAGATTTGCATAATCCATGACCTTGGAGAACGTATAGGCGACGCCCAACTGCAGCCCATGCGAATAGCGGCGGTTGGCGGTGGCCTGCAGGGAATGGTAATTCGAACTGCCGCTCGATTCGCGGTAAGTGATTCCGCCATAGCCGGGGTATGGCCGGAAGAAGCTATCGGGTAGCGCACCGGCTGCAGGCGTGGCCGCATTAAAGGTCTTAGTAGGATCCTGGTTCTGCGGCAGGAAGCGAGCCCCGTACGGCACTCTGTTGATGTCGCGCGACGTGGCCAGGTTTCTTCCCAGTGCCGATACGTATTTCACATCCAGAACAGTGCCAAAACCGATACTCTGCTGAATACCGATGGATATATTGTAATAATCGGGTGCTTTCAGGAAGCGGTCGTGACCGGTGGCGTTGCCAGGAGACAAAACACCGCCACCCCCAAGAAAGGTGCTGAGGTTGCCGTTGTAGATGGTCGGAGTGAATGAGATCGGTGCACCAGCGGACTGCGGTTCATAGCGAACAAGCTGATTAGTTTTGGAAAAACCTCCACGAAGGGCGGTCTTGCCATTTCCGAACACGTCCAATGCAAACCCAAACCGCGGCTGCAAAAGCTCCGGCGACTTTTCATAGAATCCGGCTGGATAATTTCCATCGCGTGTGGTCACAAAGCCGTTGCCGGGGTTTCCGGTGTTGGGCACGAACTTTTCAACGAAGACCTGATTTAGGGTCGCACCCGTCAGGGGGTTAACTGCAAGGCGGACGCCGTTCACAAGCGCAGGTCGGTATTGGGTTGGGGCGTCGGAGCGCTTGTAGCGGCCCAGCGCAAAGGACGATTGCTGCCCATCTGTCTGGTCCCAGGGTGTGAAGTAGGCGATCCGTAAACCGAGTTCAAGTGTCAGGTTCTTAGTGGCCTTCCAGGAATCCTGAACGAACCAGTCGATGTTGGCCGCAAGAGCGGAAGGCTTGGTGGGGTGCTGGGCTTCCGCGTAATTCTGGAAGATCCCTGTGAGTGCATTGCTGTAGGGATTGCCAGTGTCGCCAGGGTTGTTGCCGCCAGTACCAAAATTAAAATTGCCCATCCAAGGTACGTTAAATCCAAAGCCTGTGGTCACACGGTCCCGTTCGGCATAGATGCCAAACTTAAAGTTGTGGCGACCCTTGATCCAGCTCACATTGTTGCCGATGTTCCAGTTGATATCGTCTTCAAACTGGGGGAAACGCGTGGCAAAGAAACTTCCGAAGCTGGGGGAATTCTGCACGCCGCCAAAGGAAGCCTGTGGAATGATCTGATCAGGGTTGGCAAGGGGATAAAGCTGGCCGACGACAAACCCTGATGTTGGACGTCTGGTTTTCGCAAGATCTGATGCTGCATCGGGAAAAGGTAGCCTCTCTTGTGGGCGGCGAACGCCGAGGTTCAGTTCGTTCACGATGGATGGCGTAATGATGCGAGTGTATCCAAGCGATGCGTGTTTGTTGATGAAGGTTTGCTGAACCTTGATGAAATCCCAATTGGTCAGATTGTAACCCTCACTAACGGTGTTGAAGAAGGTACCACGGAAGAAAATGGAGTCCTTGTCGGTTGCCTTGTAGTCGATCCTGAAAAGCTCCTGGTCTCTGGAGCCCTTTTTTGTGTCCTGAAACAGGTAGTTGTAGGACCCATTGGGATCGAAGCTGTTCGGAAGTGTAAGAAGATTCGCCAGAGCCTGCCCGCTCTTGTTAATTTGAGTTGCCGGAATGATGTTATTTGGGTACAGCGCGCCGGTACTGGGATCTTTCGGTTTTAGAGTAGACTGCGAGAAATCTCCCTGTCGTTCAAGCAGCGTGGGCATGGTCAACCGCGTTATGGATGACGGCTCTAAACTTGGGTTGGTTTCCAGACTGAGAAAGAAGAAAAGTTTCTGACGTGAGGTGTTGAACAGTTTCGGGATTGTGATGGGACCGCCCAGAGTGGCACCTTCCGTGATGTAGCGATACCGCGGCTTGGCGATGGTGGGAAGCGCGGCATTATTGAAGAAGTTCTGCGCGTTGAACATTTCATGGCGCTTGTACCAATAGGCCGATCCATGGAATTCCTTGGTGCCGCTCTTGCTGACAACGTTCACCACTGCGCCACCGTTGCGCCCGTACTCGGCCTGATAGTTGTTCAACAGAACTTTAACTTCCGCGATGGCGTCCAAGCTCACAGACGTTGTGTAGGAATTAGAACTACCGTTATCTTGCCCTTGTTGACCGTCAACGCCGATCGTGAGGGCACCGGCCCGCACGCCGCCGACATTGGGCAATGTTGTCCCAATGGAGCCCGCGCCGTGAAGTGCCTCCGATTCCCCTGATGTACTGACACCGGGAAGTAATCGCAGGAAGCCCACCACGTTTCTCCCCCTTTGGGTAACACTTTCCAGTTGCTGCGTTGTGAGAACGGCAGAACTCTCCGAACTGGCCGATTGCACCACGGCGGCGTCAGCATTGACGCTGATGGTTTCGGTTAGGGCTCCTATGCTCAACTGAATCGTGCCGAGTGAAAGTCTTTCGCTCGCTGAAAGAATGTTGCCTTGCTTACGGTAGGCGTGAAAGCCCGCACTCTCCACTTTGGCAGTGTAGGTACCAGGTTGCAGATTGGGAAGAAGGAAGCTGCCGGTACTATCGGTCTTCACGGCGCGTTCGTCCGCAGTGCCTTCGTTAATGAGAGTCACCGAAGCGCCTACGACAACGCCACCCTGGGCGTCCACAACGGTTCCGAGAACAGTACTTGTACTGCTTTGCGCCCATCCCTCTGCCACAACAACTATCGACAAAACTAGTCGTAGGAGGATAGCTTTCGCTTGCCTCATATAGTCACTTGATTGAAAAAGCTGCACGATATAACTCCTCACATATATCGGTGGTCGATTAAATTCTACGAGGACCACCTGATTGTCACGTGAGTCTATCTTTCTACAGGCTTGCATTCAATGTTCCACAACAACTACTGGCGTATAGTTCATCTGAACTATGTGAAGTCGGGCTGAGTGGCGGGGAAAGGCTGGTTTAATTGAACCATGCGAATCGAAACCGAATGTGACCAAAATAGTGTAGTGTCGCGATTTCTACTTTTTAAACGCATGGCTATCTTTAGCCATCAGCAATGCTTCAGCCTGTGCCTGATTGCCTTCCTGGTTCCGCTTGCTGCTCAAACGCCGGGCATTGAGTTCTTTGAAAAAGAGATCCGCCCTGTTCTTGTAACTAAGTGCTACGGATGCCATTCTTCGAAATCGAAATCGCCGATGGGCGGCTTGGTGCTCGATACGAAAAATGGGCTGAAAAAGGGTGGCAACGGCGGTCCTGTTCTGGTGGTAGGTGATCCCGCATCCAGTCGTCTATTCAAAGCGCTCACTTACAATCAAACGGAACTTCGTATGCCCCCTACTGGCAAGCTGCCCAATGACAAAATTGCCGCATTCGAAAAATGGATTGCCGCAGGTGCTCCTGACCCTCGCGCTGAAACGCCCGAAGTTGCCGCTTCTGCAACCGTCAAAAAAGGCATGGATATTGAAAGCGGTCGCAAATGGTGGGCGTTCCAAACGGTTGTACCGCAACCGCAACCCAAAGTCAGCGACCCCTTGTTCGCCAAGCGCTGGACCAAAGAAAAGATCGATTGGTTCATCCTGGCAAAGTTGGAACAAAAGAAGCTGCGACCTTCCCCGCAAGCCGACCTTGCCACTCTCATCAACCGTGCCTCGCTTGATCTGACAGGGCTGCGTCCTTCCTACGATGAGGTTCAGGCATTCATCGCTGACAAGGACCCAACCGCTTATGCCAAGCTGATCGACCGTCTGCTGGCCTCACCGCGCTATGGGGAACGCTGGGGACGCTACTGGCTGGATGTAGCTCGCTACGGGGAAGACAATCCCACATCTGAAGCCACCAATCCGCCCTACCCATTCGCATGGCGATATCGTAATTGGGTGATTGAAGCTACCAATAAAGATGTTCCTTACGACAAGTTTGTGAAGCTGCAACTGGCTGCCGATCTGATGCCCAACACATCGCGCGATGATTTTCGAGCGTTGGGATATTTGGGTGCGGCACCGATTTATCATACCGATCTACGGCTTTCTAAAGAGGTCACAGAAACAATTTTTACCGATGCCTGGGATGAGCGAGTGGATTCTGTATCGCGTGGATTACTGGCAATGACGGTAGCCTGCGCGCGCTGCCACGACCACAAGTTCGACCCTATCCTGACCAAAGACTATTACGCGCTGGCCGGAATTTTTGCTTCCATCACAGCGGCTCCACGTCCTCTGGTTGACCTTGGGAAAGAGACCGATGAAAAATTCATGTACACCGCTCAGCGACTGTTTTATCTGAGCTATATGGCCAATCTGATGAATGGTGAGCCGGGCAGTAAGCCGGAAGAAGCGGCCAGGAAATCCGCTGAGTTCACCACAGAGATGATAAAGACTCGTGACTCGATGTCGTTCCTGCAAGAGAGTCAGCCACAGATGTGGGCTTATCTGAACAATCTGGTAAAAGTCCCCCGCATCAAGCTTAAAACAGATCCTGAGGTGGTTCCTGACGCAAAGCCTGCGCTACCTTTCGCAGCACGAAACCGTCGCCCAGGAGCTTCTGATCTTCCTTTTATGCAATCTGTATTCGATGCCGGAATCTGGATTGACGGTGCCGATCCAGATTTGACAAAGGTGGACATACGGCCCGGTATGGCGCACGATATGAACATTCTTCCGCATGGGAACGTGGCCAACCCCGGGGCGTTGGCTCCTCGTCAATTTCTGACTGTCCTTTCCAAAGGCGACACAACTTTCAAGCAGGGTTCGGGCCGCCTTGAGTTCGCCAACGACATCTTCTCAAAAAGCGGTGGATTGGCGGCGAGGGTCATTGTGAACCGCGTCTGGGGTTGGCATTTCGGCAAGCCGCTGGTGGCCACTGAAAGCGATTTCGGAGTTCAAGGCGACAAGCCCACTCATCCGGAATTGCTGAACGATCTGGCTGCTCGCTTCATTGCAAATGGCCAATCGCTAAAGTGGCTGCATCGCGAAATTATGCTCTCTGCCGTGTATCGACAAGCAAGCCTTCCGCGTGAAGCTGGCATGGCCGCTGATCCGGCAAATGCGCTTTACTGGCGTATGAATCCGCGACGCTTGGACATTGAGGCTTACCGCGATAATCTCCTTCAGGTTTCCGGCGATCTGGAAAACAAACTGCCCTCACTTTCATTTGATCTGGACGCGCCCGACAATCATTTGCGGACCGTGTATGCCAGGGTAAGCCGCAGTCGTCTTAATACAGTTTTGGCGCTGTATGATTTTCCTGATCCAATGATGACTGCTCCCCGTCGCGAACTCACTACTTCGCCCCTTCAGCAATTGTTTGTGATGAACAGTCCTTTCCTGCAGGAGCGAGCGGTCAATCTGGTAAAACGTGCAACCGCTGACACAGACTCGCCAGGAAAAATTCGCGACGTCTATCGCGCCGCTGTGGGTCGCGACCCAACGCCAACGGAACTGGACACCGTGTTGACCTATCTAAACAATGGAACGCTAGCTCAATTCGCGCAAGCGTTGCTGGCATCGAATGAGGTGATTTTCTGGCCATGACTTTCAACAGTAGACAGGACAAGCTTTCACGCCGCGATTGGATCGCATCTTTGTCGGGCGGACTCGGATCTCTGGGTCTGGCCGGTATGCTTTCGGAGGAGCAACTGCGTGCGGCCCCGGCCATTGGCACCGCGCCAAAATTCCCGAATTTCCCTGCTAAGGCGAAGCACAACATTGTGCTCTTCATGGTGGGCGGACCTTCGCAGTTGGATATGTTCGATTACAAACCGGCATTGCTGAAGTATCAAGGGCAGCGGCCATCTGGAGTCGAACTGCGCACCGAACGCACCACTGGCGGCTTACTGCCATCACCGTTCGAGTTCAAACAGCATGGGCGGGGCGGCGTGCATGTCAGCAGTCTTCTGCCAAACCTTGCTTCAACCATTGACGACATTTGCGTGATCAAGTCAATGTATACGTTCAATCCCACTCATGTGCCTGCACGCAGCCTGTTTCATACCGGAAACATTGCAGCCACTCGACCTTCTATGGGTTCGTGGATTTCTTACGGATTGGGCAGCGAAAACAAAGATCTGCCAGGGTTCGTCGTGTTGGGTCCAGGTCAGAACACTGGCGGCGGTTTAGCGCGTGCGGGCTTCCTCCCGTCACAACATCAGGGAACGAATTTTGATGACTCGGTAACTGCTCCCGATAAGATGATTCGTTATCTGCAGAACAAGGAGCTGAACAAAGATGCGCAGCGTCGGCAACTGGATTTGATTCAGTCGATGAATCGCGGCTATGGGCAGCAGTTTGGACACGACGAATATTTGGAAGGCCGAATCCAGTCTATGGAAACGGCTTTCACCATGCAGTTTGAAGCCACCGATGTGTTCGATATCAACAAAGAGCCGGAATCGGTTCGCAGTGAATATGGCGATACGCCATTTGCCCACGGGTGCCTGCTGGCGCGAAGACTAGTAGAACGGGGTGTCCGCACGGTGCACGTCTATTACGGTCCCGGTCAGCCATGGGATGATCATTCAAAAATAAACAAGAATCTGGCAGAACGTTGTCCCGATATGGACCAGGCCTCCGCAGCGTTGGTGAAAGACTTAAGACAACGTGGCTTGCTGGGTGAAACGCTGGTTGTGTGGGGCGGTGAATTCGGTCGCACTCCGGTTTCTGAAAGTGGCGATGGCCGTGACCACAATCCTTACGGGTTCACAATGTGGCTGGCTGGTGGCGGAGTAAAAGGTGGCATGTCCTATGGCGAAACTGACGACTTCGGCTTCAAGGCGGTGGAGAAGAGTGTATCCATCCACGACTTACATGCAACGATGTTGCATCAGATGGGCATCGACCACACCAAGCTCACCTATCGGTACGCAGGCAGAGATTTCCGCCTGACCGATGTTTATGGAGAAGTTGTCAAAGACATTCTTTTGTAGCTGGGCCGGATTTCAGAAATGCTTTTGTGACAAAATCCTGATACGCGGTTTGCCTCTCACTTTTCCCATTCGACGAAAGTGGCTAATCTATGCCTATTACGTAACTTATTGCTCTGCAACCCATGCCTCAAGAGATTTCCAGATAGGGAAGTTTTTGCTTCATTGCCGAATTAACAAAATGAATAATTCCATTCTGCGAAAGCTGTGGCGCTTTCAGACTCGATTGATGGCCGGAGCGCATTTCCCGGTTCGGGAGCCTACGATTCATCCAAGTTCGCCTTGGAAGGTATCAGCGACGCCCTCCGCATGGAGCTCAGACCATTCGGGATCAGGGTTGCGCTTATTCAACCGGGTGCGATTGCCACCGGGATTTGGCAGAAAACCCTCGCCGAGCTAGACAATCGAAATCGTGAGGCGCCAGATCTTCGAGATCTATACGGTTACCTGACATCTGCAGTTCGAGAGGAGACTGTGCGTTCGTCGGCCCACACATTGCCTGCGGAAGCTGTGGCGGATGCCGTAGTGCACAGCATTACTGCATCAAAACCAAAGACACGTTATATGGTGGTCAGGGACGCGCAGTTCGGGCTGCTGAACCTGTTACCGGATTGCGTAAGGGACTTGACTGGTTCGCTTGCAAAGTTTCCTGCAGCGACGGTGCTATAGCCATGCCACTCAAGGATTTGCCCAACCGCGAAGCCCTTGGCCCCACCATTGAGTTCAACCTTTGCGCAAGCCGGTACATGCCAGCCGCGCAGCATCGCGCCAGACCAAGTGAGTGTTATCACCCGTCGCAAATCCTTTCAGCCCCCCAACGTATTTGTACGCTACCGAGGGCTCATTTGTTTTGCCGATCACTTCCTGCCGCAGCAAATTCGTACCGCGATATACGGTGTATTGAAGCGCGCCAGAAAAAACACCCACTTCCAAACCGGGGAACATGACTTCCAGCCAGGCACCATCGGTCTTCACCTGGCAACCGGTCGCGCTAAACTTCGCCCACGACTTACTAATTTCTCCCGGCTTACGAGGAAGATCTACATTGGTGCCTTTGCGACCAGGGACTATCAACGGTGCGTCCCAGAAAGCATTCCCTGTTTCTTTTTCCATTACTTCTTGCGTCAACTGAATTCCTAACTCGCGCATAGGGGCCATCTGTTGTTCAGAAAGCCTGCGGACGCCGCTGGTCACCTCGAATTCTGGAGTCAATTTCTGGCCCAGTATGATCCACTTTCCTCCAGGTTTTTTGGCGGCCAACTCTTGCACCATCGGCTACCCTTCGACCACTGCAAATCTCGCCCGAAGACTTTCTTTGCGTTCGCCCTGTCAGTTCACTTCCAGAACATCGCCGCGCTGTTGTGCCTTCAGCCCATCCATCGCCTTGCAACTCGCAACGGATGCCTTCACCATTGGCAACACCAATGCAAAGCACGCAACCAACAAACATTCCAATTCGACTCGCCATTAGTTTTCTCCAACAGCTCATTAAAATAGGTCAGAAATATAGTTTAAGCGCTAATTGAATTTGGCGCGATGTTCGCTGATACACCGTAGGGCTTCCAGCGCTAGTGATCTTCGCAGCACCCGCAAAGCCGATGCTGTTGCTGGGGTTGTTGAACTGCGGCGTGTTAGTAATATTAAACGCCTCAGCACGTATTTCCGCGCGACGTTTTTCTGAGATAGGAAATTTCTTGAACAGGGAAAGGTCCAGTTGCTTTGTGCCAGGGCCGTAAAGAATATTTCTGCCAGCGTTGCCGAACGTGAATTGCGGAGGGGCGGCGAATGCCGATACATCGAACCAACGGTTGATTGTCTGCTCTGACGATGGCAACACGCCTGATCCTATCCGATTTGGAAATTGCGATCCGGTTCCAGTATTCAAGTTACTAGTCTGCATGACCAAGGTAAAAGGTAGGCCGGATTGCAGCGTAAGAATGTTGTTCACTTGCCATCCGCCAACCACCCATTCGGCAGCCTTTGGAGCAGAGTTCATAAAGCGCTTACCCTTGCCCACCGGGATTTCATAAGTACCACTCATCGCCAATTTATGGCGCACATCGAAGGTAGAACTGCCTCGCTGGGCTTTCAGATTGCGACTGTTTTGTATGGGACTGTTGCTCGATTCGCCACTTGTATCGTCAATCGAATGTGCCCATGTCCAGGCGCCGGTAAGCTTGATCGCGCCCATCCGCCTGTCAAAGGAAGTTTGCAGCGAATTGTAGTTGCTGTTGCCCCACGGCACCACTCCAATTGCGTCACTAAGATTCGGGTAAAGTCGACGAGTAACCACTGCTCCTGGCCCCGGCGTAGCTTGATTGATGTTGAGTCCCACTAAGTCCACATACGTTCCCTTGCCGCCCACATAAGCCACCGTCAGCACCAGTTTTCCAGGTAGTTCACGTTGCAGGTTGAAGTTCCATTCATACATAGTGGAAGTCTTGCTATCCTGCGGCCAATAATAAAATCCCGTTCCTGCTACAGGCCATAGCTCCGGCCTTGCAGCAGGGAAACCATCTGAGATAGATTTGGCTGCGGCGAAATTATTCGCGTCGTTGGTAGTAATCAGTGTTCCTGAAAACGGAGCATTCTTGGCCAGCGAATTTCCGGATGTGACGCTTTTGAAACTATAGAAAACGCCGCCACCAGCGCGAATCACCGTCTTCGGCGTGACCGTATAGGCGAAGCCAAGGCGTGGGCCAAACTGCCAGGGTCGGCCCGCCAATACAGAACGTCCAGTAAATGGGGCGGTGCCAACAGGGATAAGATTGCCCCCGTTTTCAGGAACGAATCCGGCCAGCCGATCATGCCGCTCTTTCCATGGCGTGATGCTATCGTTGCGCAGACCCATGTTCACCGACAGTTTCGAATTGACCCGCCAGTTGTCCTGGACAAACCAACTTGCGTAGAAGCGATGCAGGTTGAAGAAGCTGGAGACGTCAAGGCGGGAGCTGATGGGATTGCCGTAAAGAAAATCGCTCAGCCCGAAATTTGAGTACACGCCGGAAAAGGTGTATTGGCCAGTTGGTGCGCCAGGTGAGAAAAATGCAAAGCGACGAGACATCCAATCAAACCCGAACTTCAATTCATGCCGATTGCGAACCCAACTAAAAGCATTGTCCACTTCCCAGTTATTGTTCACCTTAAGCAAGCTGCCTGCGCCATCGCCAAGGCCGGTCATTCCAGTGATGTTGGTCGTCGTAAGACCGGGCGCAGCACCTCCTCCATTGGCATTGCGAATACCAAGCGTTTCGGCAATATTGCCGTATTTTGTGCCTGAATCGTAGATTCCTTGTCGCATGCGTGCATAGCCGACGCGGAATTCATAGTAGGTGTGCGCGTTCACAGTGCGGCCATAGCCCAGAACTATCTGCTTGCTTGGGACAACCACCTGACCGGGTCGCCCTGGACCTGCACCAATAGCTGGTTCGGGAAGATTGCCCGGATTAAAGGCATCAGAATCCTCCCACGAATAGCGGCCAAAAATGGTTGATTTGTCTGTGCGGTAATCAATGCGGACATCGGCTTGATCAACAGCAACAGTTTGCACCGGGTTATAAAGGAAGTTCGTAATTTGACCGGCAAGGTTGGCATCGGGATATAGTTTCACCATTTTCAAGGAGGTGGGATTAATGGCACTCACCGGGAGAATATTGCCCGGCAGCGGGATGCGCGGCGTCGCACGGGGGTCTACCAAAATGGTTTTGAGAGCCGAAAAATCACCGGTCCGAAACGGAGCAATGGGAACAGAGCTGATAAAGGTCTGCGCCTGACGAACGCGCTTTCCCTCGTAATCGAAGAAGAAGAACAGGCGGTCCTTGCCGTTGAAAACTTTTGGGATTTGGATAGGCCCGTTGAGGTTGAAGCCGAATTGATTTAGCTTGAATGGGGGAATGGGATCCTTGGCCGAGTCAAAGAAATTCTTCGCATCAAAGCGGGCGTTGCGCAGGAATTCATAAGCAGTGGCGTGGTAATCATTGCTGCCAGATTTGTAAGTGACGTTAATAATTCCTTGCCCACCTCCGTAAGCCGCCGGGGCAGAGCTGGTTTGAACGCGAAACTCGTAAATAGAATCGACAGGTGGAAAAAATATCAGCACCCCCGCATCTGTGTCCACACTGTTGATGCCATCAATCAGGTAGGTCACGTCTTCCACCGGGGCACCATTTATCACTGCTCCATTTGTGCCACGGCCACTGGTGTATCCCAGCACTCCCGATGCACCGCCTACGCCGGTAAGCACACCTGGGGCGAGTTGAACCAGTTGAGTGAAGTTGCGCGTGTTCAATGGAAGGTCAACAATTTCCCGTGCCTGTTTCACTTGGCCCAGGTCTGAAGATTCTGTTTCAATGGCCGCAGGATGCCCTTCAACAACCACTTTGCCAATCACTGATCCAAGTTCCAGTGCGAAGTCCAGTTGCACGCGTTGGCTTACGCCGACGTTCACCTCAATAGACCTTTCCTTGAAACCTGGTTGGTGTATGGTGACGACGTAGGCACCGGGGGTCAATGGAAGTGAATTGTATTCGCCACCGCCAGAAGTGGAAACCTCACGGGCAACGTTTGTCGACTTACTGCGGACTTGAATGCTGGCATTCGCAATGGGAGCTTGTTGAGGGTCGGTAACTGTTCCGACAATGGAACCTTGCTCGAATTGGGCATACAGAGACAGCGTTAGAAACAGTGGCAAGAATAGTTTCGACAAGTGAATATGCATAGTTGGGCTCCCTTTATCGGTGGCCTGCCTGGATAGGCTTGCCGTTTCTGAATTGGATTTCGATCATCTTCTCACTCGTTGGAATGTAAGTGATTACTTTGTGCGTGAAGGCATCGTAGACAACGCCTCCGTCAGGGTAAGCATACTTACCATCCAGACTGAAGGAGACCCAACCGGGTTTAGGAGTCTCTTTCGGATTCTTGAAAATCGGCATATCGGCGACATGCTTTGGCGGAAGTTGGGAAACGTCAAACGCGTAGACATAGCCGTAAACACCGTCCACAAACCAAATTTCCTTTTGATCAGGGCGGAGGTTTAAACCATGGCTCATGGTGCTATGGGGCTTGCGCGGAGGCAGATTGGGAAGTTGAGCAACGCGTTCAGCAGGCGTCTTCCATTCCACCCGGTGAAGTACCTTGCCCCCGTATCCTTTGCCAGTCTTGCCTTGGGCCACTTCAAACCCAAGCAGCCAATCTACATTCGCATATACATACTTTTCGTCATCACTCACAACGAATGGTCGAATGCCTTTTCCAAAAGGCCCCACTTTACCAATCACCTGGTTAGTTTTGGTATCGGCCACAAAGATCCATGGCACGGTAAGGCTAGACATATAAACGCGGCTTCCGGAAGGGTTCATCCACGTGTTGTGCGGCCCAACCCCACCGATTGGATGATCTGTATAATTCTGCCCATGCTCCGTTTTTATTTTGGTCTTGACGTCTCCATTGACAGCGTCAATCACCCACCAACTATCGCTATCGCGCATGGGAACATAGAGGGTTTTACCGTCGGGAGTGATCGCTTGACTGTCGGCATAGCCGCCATCGTAATGATGGCGCCAGTCAATTGTTTCTGAAGCCAGGTCAATGCACAGAAGCTCATCTTTCAGGTTGGACGTCAGATAGAGTTTCCCCAGCGAAACAGAAGCCGATATTCCTTTGTATTCCGCCGTATCCGGCACGTCGAACTTACGCAGGAATTTGTGACCGTCGTTAATATCGTAGATGCTCACACCAGTCTTGGTGGAAATGTACAACAGCCTTTCAATGCCGTTGACTAATACGCCTTTACTCAGAGTTTGGGCGTGACATAAAGACGGAGCTAGCAGAAAAATGAGAAGAGTAATCAAACGCATAGTTGGAGCTAGAATATATCACAGCGCCGCGTTCATAACGTTAACTCCTTCGTTTATTTGTAGGGGCCAAGTGAGAAGTTCCTAAATGAGCCAAGTAGAAAGTTCCTCTTGACAGCTGAAAAGCTGAAGGATGGAACGAATCGAAATGAGCCAAGAAGAAAGAGACAATTTAGACTGGCTGAAGCGAGCCAAAGACG